>NZ_JAMYMW010000013.1:0-210508 GCF_040318745.1 Mesorhizobium sp. M1027
TGCAGACCATCGACAACCCGTTCGGCACGAGGTTGTCACCCATGTCTTAGGTACATTCTGTTACCCATGTCTCCGGGTCGTACCCCCCGTACGCTTGGCTGGGGCGCCAGGATTCGAACCTGGGAATGTCGGTACCAAAAACCGATGCCTTACCACTTGGCGACGCCCCAACAGCCGGAGCGTGCCCGCTGTGCGCGCGGCCTTATAGGACGAGCCGCGAGAAAGCTCAATGCCGACATATCGACTATGCGCGACCGACCCGCCAGTTTTGCAGTCGTCACTTTGAACGGACCTATTCACCCCAAACCGCCATTTCATTGCCGGCCGGATCGACGAAATGGAACCGCCTGCCGCCGGGGAATGAAAAGATCGTCTTGACGACGGTGCCGCCGGCATTCTCGACGGCGCTTAGTGTTTCCTCCAGCCTTTCGGAATAGATCACGGGCAGCGGCTTGCCGGCGCATCTTGGCCATCCGCCTGAAAACCGCCGTCCAGCCCTTCGGCAAAAGCTGAATAGGTCGGCCCGTAATCGGTGAACGACCATGAGAAGGCTGCGCTGTAGAAGGCCTTCACGCTGTCCAGCGTTCCGCCTGTCGCCGGCATTTGCAGATAATCGAGCTTTCCGGCCATTCTCATCGTTCTGCCTTTTGTTCTCGTTATGTTCTACAACAAAGCTTTCCAAAAGCAAGTCTTTTCTGTGCCGCTTTTCCTTAATCGATTGTAGAGGCCGGCCGGCTTGGCCGATGCCTTGCCTTTCGCACTGCAGCATCATATCGCTCAATTTGCCAAACCTTTCCAATCTCCTGCAACCGGGGAGCAAGCATGACCAAATGGGTATACACCTTTGGCGACGGCGCCGCGGAAGGCCGTGCCGGCGACCGCAATCTGCTCGGTGGCAAGGGCGCCAACCTTGCCGAAATGTGCAGCTTGGGCCTGCCGGTGCCGCCGGGCTTCACCATCACCACCGAGGTCTGCAACGCCTATTACGCCAACGGCCACACGTACCCGGCTTCGCTGGAGGCGGACGTTGCGGTCGCGCTCGACCATATCGGTCGGCTGACCGGACGCCGTTTCGGCGATCCCTCGAAACTGCTTTTGGTGTCGGTTCGCTCAGGGGCGCGCGCCTCGATGCCAGGCATGATGGACACCGTGCTCAATCTCGGCCTTAACGATGAGACGGTGGAAGCACTGGCCGCCGATTCAGGCGATGCGCGCTTTGCCTACGACAGCTACCGCCGTTTCATCCAGATGTATTCCGATGTCGTCATGGGCCTCGACCATGAGGTGTTCGAGGAAATCCTCGAAGACCAGAAGGGTGGCCTCGGCCATGAACTCGACACCGAGCTGACAGCCATCGAATGGCAAGGCGTGATCGCGCTCTACAAGGCCAAGGTCGAGGAGGAGCTTGGCAAGCCCTTTCCGCAGGATCCGCACGAGCAGCTCTGGGGCGCCATCGGCGCGGTGTTTTCCAGCTGGATGAACAACCGCGCCATCACCTACCGGCGCCTGCACGAGATCCCCGAAAGCTGGGGCACGGCGGTCAACGTCCAGGCCATGGTCTTCGGCAATATGGGCGACACCTCGGCCACCGGCGTTGCCTTCACCCGCAACCCCTCGACCGGCGAAAAGCAGCTCTATGGCGAGTTCCTGGTCAATGCGCAGGGCGAAGATGTCGTCGCCGGCATCCGTACGCCGCAGAACATCACCGAGGCGGCGCGCATTGCCGCCGGCTCAGACAAGCCGTCGCTGCAGAAGCTGATGCCGGAAGCCTTCCAGGTTTTCGTCAGCATCTCCGACCGTCTGGAAAAACATTACCGCGACATGCAGGATCTCGAATTCACTATCGAGCGCGGCAAATTGTGGATGCTGCAGACCAGGTCCGGCAAGCGCACTGCCAAGGCCGCGCTGAAGATTGCCGTCGACATGGCCAGGGATGGACTGATTTCGAAGGAGGAGGCCGTCGCCCGCATCGATCCGGCCTCGCTCGACCAGTTGCTGCATCCGACAATCGATCCGAAGGCGGCGCGCGATATCATCGGCGTCGGCCTTCCGGCCTCCCCGGGCGCTGCGACCGGCGAGATCGTGTTTTCCTCGAACGACGCCGAGGAAGCCAAGACGCAAGGCCGCAAGGCGATCCTGGTCCGCATCGAGACCAGCCCCGAAGACATCCACGGCATGCATGCGGCCGAAGGCATCCTGACGACGCGCGGCGGCATGACCAGCCACGCCGCCGTGGTGGCGCGCGGCATGGGCAAGCCGTGCGTATCAGGAGCCGGCTCGCTGCGCGTCGACTACAAAGCCGGCACGCTGATGGCGATGGGCGCGACCTTCCGCAAGGGCGACATCATCACCATCGACGGCGGCAACGGCCAGGTGCTGAAAGGCGCGGTACCGATGCTGCAGCCGGAACTCTCGGGCGATTTCGCCGCCATCATGGAATGGGCCGACAGCGTGCGTCGCATGAAGGTGCGCACCAATGCCGAGACGCCGCTCGATGCGCGCATGGCGCGCTCCTTCGGCGCCGAAGGCATCGGGCTTTGCCGCACCGAACACATGTTCTTCGACGGCGACCGCATCGTTGCCATGCGCGAGATGATCCTGGCCGATACGGAAAAGGACCGGCGAACGGCGCTGGCCAAGCTGTTGCCCATGCAGCGCTCGGATTTCCTCGAGCTGTTCGAGATCATGGCCGGCCTGCCGGTGACGATCCGCCTGCTCGATCCGCCGTTGCACGAATTCCTGCCGAAGACCGAGGAGGAGGTGGCCGAGGTCGCCGCTGCCATGAATGTATCGCCGGACAAGCTCAGGCGGCGCACCGAAGCGCTGCACGAGTTCAATCCGATGCTCGGCCATCGCGGCTGCCGGCTTGCGGTCTCTTATCCCGAAATCGCCGAGATGCAGGCGCGCGCCATTTTCGAGGCAGCCGTCGAGGCCGGCAGGAAGGCCGGCGCGCTGGTGGTCCCGGAGATCATGGTGCCGCTGGTCGGGCTGGCGAAGGAGCTCGAATTCGTCAAGGCGCGCATCGATGCCGTCGCCAAGAGCGTGATGGAGGAAACCGGCGTCAAGATCACCTTTCTGACCGGCACTATGATCGAACTGCCGCGCGCCGCGATCCGCGCTCATGTCATTGCCGAGGCGGCCGAATTCTTCTCCTTCGGCACCAACGATCTGACCCAGACCACCTTCGGCATCTCGCGCGACGACGCGGCCTCGTTCCTCGAGACCTATCGGCAAAAAGGCATCATCGAGCAGGATCCGTTCGTGTCGCTCGATATCGAGGGCGTCGGCGAACTGGTGCGTATGGCGGCCGAAAAAGGCAGGGCAACGCGGCCGCAGATCAAGCTCGGCATTTGCGGCGAACATGGCGGCGATCCAGCGTCGATCCATTTCTGCGAGGAGGTCGGCCTCGACTATGTCTCGTGCTCGCCCTATCGGGTCCCGATTGCCAGGCTGGCCGCCGCACAGGCGGCAGTGAAGGTTGCAAAGAACGGCCGCGGATAGGAGTTGGAGTCCACCGGCATCTGACCTTACCGATTTGTAACCAAATTCACGCGAACGTGCGGTGACGGCTCCAAATCCCGACATCGTTTCTGCCCAGTTTCCGGCCCCCGAACCCGCCCCGGTGCCAGAAACAGATGCTGCAGAACCCGCCCACGCACGTCCGCTCGATTCTCATCCTCCAGACGAAATTCATCGGCGATCTTGTCCTCGCCTCGGCGCTCGCCAGAAACCTGCGCCTCGAATATTCAAAGGCCAGGATCGTGTTCCTTTGCGAGGCGAGCTTTGCCAGTTTCCTGACGGCTCATGGCATCGCCTCGGACGTGGTGGCGTTCCGGCGCGCCCGGATGCGTGGCACCCCACTGGAGCGTGGCCGCGAACTTTACGCGATGGTGCGCGCTCTGCGCCGGTTCCGGTTTGACCTGACCATCGACCTGGCCGATTCCAGAACCTCACGCATCATCGTGAGATTCATCAACGCCAAGACCCGCGTCGGATATGATCCTCCTGAAAAACCGTTGCGCTGGCTGGAACGCCAGCCCGCCAACGTCCTGGCCAAGCCGTTTGGCTTTGGTGGCCGGCATTATCTCCACCGCTATCTATCGCCGCTTGAGGCGCTTGGCGTAGAGTTGCGTGCGCCGGTCCCAACGATTGAGCCGCTGCCGCAGGAGACCGCCAAGGCATTGGCGCTTCTCGACCGGCATCATCTGCGGCGTAACGCCTTCATAGCCGTTCATGCGGGAGCGAGCTTCCGGGGCCGGCAATGGCAACCGGAACGTTTTGCGCTGGCGATCGACGAGCTCTCGCGACAGACCGGGTTGGACTTCCTGCTTGTCGGCGGCCCCGGTGAACAGGCATCTGCCGAGCGCATCGTCGCCAAGGCCGTTTCGCCGGTCGTCAATTTGGTCGGGGCGCTGTCGCTGGCAACGCTGCTGGCGGTCCTCGGCCAGGCACGCCTGTTTCTGGGGAACGAGAGTGGCCCGATGCACATGGCGGCCGCCGCCGGAACGCCGGTTGTCGGCCTCTTCGGCCTGACCGACCCCGCCGTCTGGGGTCCTGTCGGCGTGGCCAGTGTTACGCCGCGGCCCTCCATGCCTTGCGAGTGCATAGCCAGGGACCTGTGCCGCGGTCCCGATCCGAGCAAGGCTTGCTGCGTCTGGCGACTAGAGGTTAAAGCGGTTGTCGACGCGGTGCGCGCGATCCTTTCACGTACGGTTAAGGACGTCGAGCACGCATTGTGACCTCGTGCTTGCCAAAGGTCAGGCCGGTGGTCAAATTGCCGCTGCCGACGCTTTTGCAGGGGCATCGTCCCGATTTCCGCCTTGATGCCGGTCTTGGGGTCGCCGCTTCAACTTTGATCCGGCGACCTGGAAATAGTCAATGCGCCTGTTCCAAAAGCATTTTTGCGCCATTGCGATATCGCTGTGGGCTGCTTCTCCCAGCAACGCCCAGTTGCTCGTCGAACCGACGCTGCACATCAAGGCCGAGGCGGGCGGCGGCCGCGTCGCGCTGACGCTCGATGCCTGCGGCGGGCGGACCGATACAAGGATTCTCTCGGCGCTGGTGGAAAACAAGATTCCCGCCACCATTTTCGTCACCGGCATCTGGCTGAAACACAACGCCGCCGCCGTCGAGATCATGCGGGCGCATCCCGAACTGTTTGAATTGGAAAACCATGGCGGCCGCCACGTCCCGGCCGTCGACACGCCGCAAAAGATCTACGGCATTCGCAGTGCCGGCAGCCCGCAGGCCGTGCTGGCCGAGGTCGAATCAGGTGCTGCCGCTCTTGCCGCGACCGGCGAACCCGCGCCGAAATGGTTTCGCGGCGCAACCGCCGAATACAGCCCGTCGGCAATCGCGATGATACGCAAGCTTGGTTTCAAGATCGCCGGATTCTCGATCAACGGCGACGGCGGCTCATTGCTCGGTCCAAAAGAGACCGCCCGGCGCATTGCCGCGGCAAAGGACGGCGACGTCATCATCGCTCACATCAACCAGCCGACCCATGCGGCCGGCGAAGGCGTGGTGCAGGGACTTCTGGCGCTGAAGGCGAAGGGCCTCACCTTCGTGCGGCTCGACGAGGCCGACGGCGTCGGCGATGAAGGCACCACCGACTGATCAGCCGGGCGTGGCCTCGATCGTCACCTTGTTTGGATAGAACGCGCCGTGATCGCGGATACCGGCCATCTCGTCGAAGGGCCGTTCATAGGCCCACATCGCGTCCTTGCCGGCATCGCCGGCGGGCAGCACGCTCCAATAGCTGGCATCGCCCTTGTAGGGGCAATGGGTCGAGTGTTCGGTCTTGCCAAGCTGTTTGAAGTCGATGTCGTCGAACGGAATGTAGAAAACCGGAGGGTAGGGCGATTCGGTCAGCACTTTGACCTTGCTGGACGAGGCGATGACGGTATCGCCGGCGCGCACCGTCACGGTGCCCTTATAAGGCTTGACGGTAATGACCTTGTCCGGATTGCGTTGAAAGCCGGGTGCCGGGTTTGCGATCTGGTCCATGTCGGATCTCCTTGCCTCAACCCAAGATGTGTCTGGCAAGAGCCTCGCGCAAGAGCTGCCTGCCACCTGGCGGGGTCGCCCGCAGTTGGCAAGTCTTGCGCTCGCCTCCGGTAGCCCGCCTGGAAATCAGGCCGCGGCCTGGAATGCGTCCATCAGCCCGGCATAGGCGGCGGCAATGCCGGCCACCGGATTGGTGCTTTTCGAGGTGGTCTCGACCTTCAGCGCACCACCGCTGGTCGGCAAGGTGAGCAGCAGGAATTGACGATTGCCGCCATCGCCGACGCAGGCGGCAGCGACGTGCTGGGCTTCGCCCTGGTTCTCGACGCACATCTTGAACAAGAGCGTGCCGCCGACCGCCTCGAGGGCGCCACCGACGACCTCGACGAATTCATCTTCGGAAACGGTTTTGGCGTCGGGCACCAGATCGGCCTGCGCGACATCTGCTGCAACCAGATCGGCCAGACTTTCAGCAAGCGTATTTTCGAGGGCTTCGTCGTCGAGCTGCGCGTCCATGCGACACCTCTTTCATTAGCCAATCGCGCCCCGCCCGTTAATCAACGTTAACGCCGAGGATGGCCGGATTGTGGCGAATTCGGCCTCATTTCGCCCTATGCACCGCTCCAGCCCGGTCACCGCTGGACAATCCGCCGGTTCGTCCCACAATGGCGCAAAAAAATAACGGGAGGAACAAGATGCTCGGGTTGATGCAGGAATGGCCGCTGCTTTGCCATAAGCTGATCGACAACGCCGAGAGGCAGCACGGCAGACGCGAGATCGTGTCGCGCTCGATCGAGGGGCCGATCGTGCGCAGCACATATGCCGAAATCCATCATCGTGCCCTGAAGGTCGCCGAGCGGCTCGAGCGTGATGGTTTCGGGCTTGGCGACCGCATCGCGACCCTGGCCTGGAACACCGCGCGCCACATCGAGGCCTGGTACGGCATCATGGGTGTCGGCGCGATCTATCACACGCTCAACCCGCGGCTCTTTCCCGAGCAGATCACCTGGATCATGAACAATGCGGAGGACAAGGCGATCTTCGTCGACCTGACCTTCCTGCCGCTGCTCGAAAAGATCGCCGGTGCGGTCAAGTCGCTGAAGCAGGTTATTGTGCTGACCGACACGGCGCATATGCCGGAGACTGCGCTGCCCAATGTGGTTGCCTATGAAGAATGGCTTGCTGAAGCCGACGGCAACTTCGCCTGGAAGACATTCGATGAAAACACGGCCGCCGGCATGTGCTACACCTCGGGTACGACGGGCGACCCGAAAGGCGTCCTCTACAGCCATCGTTCGAACGTGCTGCACGCCATGATCGAGGCGATGCCCGACGCCATGGGCCTGTCGTCGCGCGATACCATACTGCCGGTCGTGCCGATGTTTCACGCCAATGCCTGGGGCCTTGCCCAGAGCGCGCCGATGATTGGCGCCAAGCTGGTCATGCCCGGCTGCAAGATGGATGGCGCTTCGCTCTACGAGCTGCTCGACACCGAGCAGGTGACCTTCAGCGCCGCTGTGCCGACGGTGTGGATGATGCTCCTCCAGCATCTGGAAGAGACCGGGAAGAAACTTCCCTATCTCCAGAAAGTCGTCATAGGCGGCGCGTCTTGTCCACGCGCGATCACGACGAAGTTCCAGGACAATTACGATGTCCAGGTCGTCCACGCCTGGGGCATGACCGAGATGTCGCCGCTCGGCACGCTGTGCACCCTGAAGCCGGACTACGCCGGGCTGAAGGGCGAGGCCCGCCTCGGCGTCCAGCAGAAGCAGGGCTTTACACCGTTCGGCATCGAAATGAAGGTGACGGACGACGCCGGCAACGAACTGCCATGGGACGGCAAGACCTTCGGCCGGCTCAAGGTCCGCGGGCCGGCCGTCGCGCGCGCCTACTATGGCGGCATCGGATCCGAACAGTTCGATCAAGACGGCTGGTTCGATACCGGGGACGTCGCGCACATCGATCCCTGCGGCTATATGCAGATCACCGACCGCGCCAAGGACGTGATCAAGTCGGGCGGCGAATGGATCTCGACCATCGAGCTCGAGAACGTCGCGGTCGGCCATCCCGATGTGGCAGAGGCCGCCGCCATCGGCATTCCGCATTCGAAATGGGGCGAGCGGCCTTTGCTCGTGGTCGTCCGCAAGCCGGGCAGGGAGCCGACCAAGACGGATATCCTCGCTTTCATGGACGGCAAGGTGGCGAAGTGGTGGATGCCGGACGACGTCGCCTTTGTCGGCGAAATCCCACACACCGCTGCCGGCAAGATCCAGAAGATTACCTTGCGCCAGCAGTTCCAGAATTATCACCTGCCGACGGATTGACCGGAGATGCGGCGTCTTTGCGCCTTCAAGCCGCCGCTGAAAGGCACTATGCCTTTGTTCGGGTTGGGGCAGCGCGGAAAACAATGACGGGAATTCCGGAGCGACAAACGTCGAGGGCTGCCGGTTGGTCGCGGCGCGCCGGCGCGTTTTCGGCAGTCCTGCTGCTGACCGCTCTCATCGGCCATCGCTATGACTTCGTCGAGACCCCAGCTTTCCTATGGGTGCTTGGCATTGTCGCCTTGCTGGCCGCATTTGCGCTTCTGTTTGCCGGATTTGCCTTTGCGCGATTGTGGAATTTCGGCGATCGGGGCGGCCACGACCTGACCGCCGGCGCCTTGCTGGCGCTTCTGGTGCTCATTCCTTACGGCGTCGCGGCCTATTGGGCGGCGACTTATCCGCCGCTGCGCGACATCTCGACGGATCTGGACGACCCGCCGGTGCTCGATATTTCTACCCGATCAAAGGACATGAACGAGCTTTTGCCGCCGACGCCCGGCGAGCAGCGCCTGCAAATCGAAGCTTATCCGCTCGTTACCGGACGCAGCTACACCTTGCCTTTCGATCGCGTTCTGGAGGCGGTCAAAACCGTGCTCGATCGGCGCGGCTGGCAACTCATGGCGCCGTTTCCCGAGGCAGCAGGGCAAAGCGACGTGACGGTCGATGCGCTGGCCAAGAGCTTGCTGCTTGGCCTTCCAGCCGATGTCGCCATCCGCGTGACCGACGACGGCGACGTGGTCATCGTCGATATGCGCTCGGCCTCGCGTTACGGCCGCCACGATCTTGGCGACAATGCAGCGCGCATCACCGATTTTCTTGCCGAACTCGACCAGGAAGTCGCCGGCCAGGTGGGCGTGGCGCCGGCGGAATGATGTCGGGAGGGTACTACTTTACCGGCGAATAGATGCCGTCGATAGCCGGCGCGCCGTCGGTGTGGACCAGGCCGCGCGCCACCAGGTCTTCCAGATGGGCAAGTACCGACAGGCCGGCCGCGCCATGCAGGCGCGGGTCGGTATCTCGATAGATCACCTCCACCATGTCCTTGATTGCCCGATCGCCGCTGTTGATCCGCTCCAGAATTGCCCGTTCGCGCATTTTGCGATGCGTTTTCAATCCGCGCATGAAGTTGCGCGGCTCGGTCACCGGCCCGCCATGGCCGGGCAGCAGCAGCCGGTCGTCGCGTTCGATCAGCCGGTTGAGCGATGTCATGTAGTCCGCCATCGCGCCGTCCGGCGGCGCGACGATCGTGGTTGCCCACGCCATGACGTGGTCGGCCGAGAAAAGGATGCCGGTTCCCTCCAGCGCAAAGGCTGCGTGGTTGGCGGTATGGCCGGGCGTCAGCACCGTCCGGATCGCCCAGCCGTCGCCGTCGATCACCATATCGTCTGGCAGCGCGATGCCAGGAGCAAAGTCGGTGTCGGCGCTGGCATCGAGCGGACTGACCTCGCCCGTACGCAACGGCCGCGCCGGACGATGTCGGCCTTCCGCCAGAACCGCCGCACCGGTACGCTGCTTCAGCCGCGCCGCCAGCGGCGAATGGTCGCGATGCGTGTGGCTGACGAAGATATGGCTGACCGGCCTGGTCCCGATCGCTTCGAGCAGTGTTCTAAGATGTGCCTCGTCATCCGGTCCGGGATCGATCACCGCCAGTGTCTCACGTCCGACGATATAGCTGTTGGTTCCGTGAAAGGTGAACGGGCTTGGGTTCCTGGCGGTGATCCGAAGGACGTCGGGTGCAACGGCTACGCCCTGGCCGTAGGCAGGGTCGAAGTGTGTGTCGAATTTCAGTGCCATGCGAACGTCGCGACCTTTTTTGGGGCGAGGGCAAAACCGATTGCCGCTTAGCACGGAAGCCAATATAGGAAAACGCAAGGCCGCGTTCGGCGGCGATCCGGAACGGGGAAGACCATGGCAATTGCAACGACGATGCGTCCGCTCATTTCTCTCGCTTTGCCCGAAAAAGGCGCAGCCCGCCTGGCGGGACAGCTTCTGCTGGCGTTCGCCGGAACGCTGCTGCTGGTCTTGTCGGCCAAGACCAAGGTCATGCTCGGTCCGGTCGATATCTCGATGCAGACGCTCGCCGTCTTCCTGATCGCTGCCTCCTTCGGCATGCGCCTCGGCGTCGCAACGCTGCTTCTCTACATGGCTGAGGGCGCGATGGGCTTTCCGGTCTTCCAGAGCACGCCGGAAAAAGGCATCGGCATCGCTTACATGCTGGGTTCGACCGGCGGTTATCTAGCCGGCTTCGTCGTCATGGCCGCGATCGTCGGCTGGGCTGCCGACCGTGGCTGGGATCGCCATCCTATCAAGCTCTTCAATGCCATGCTGGTGGCCGAGATCGTCATGATGGCAATGGGCTTTGCCTGGCTGGCGCTGTTGATCGGCCCGGAAAAATCCTGGCAGTTCGGGGTGGTTCCCTTTATCGTCGGTGATCTGATCAAGGTTGCGCTGGCCGCGAGCCTGGTGCCAGCTGTCTGGTCGCTGCTGAAGCGTTCGTGAAGCCGGTCGAGCGGAACTTAAATCAAAAACGGACCTGCACGTTGCATCGCTGTCGCCATGTTATTGCCTGAACCCCCATGACTCGATAGTAACCCGTTCTGCGCGAAAACCTGCCGAATGGTTTTCGCCGTACTTGGTATGACCGTGCAGGATCTTTGTCGCTGGCGGCAGGCTTGTACGCGACGCCTTCCGTCACATTAGCTTCAAGTCGACGGACTAAGTACCAGAACCAACGGGCGATTCGTCACGACCAGCGTAACCAAGCACTTCCGTATGGAAATAAATTGCTCGACATAGCATCTCAGCCAGCTGAAAAAGAAAGCGGCTCGGTGATTATTTAGGCACAGCTAAATTTCTGGGCAATGTGTAGGAAATTCTTAACCCAACCGCCTTGACTCTAGTGGCTTGGTTGTTTGCTGGTATCCACACACTGTCGTAACCGTTGACCTGAGATCATGCCGCCGACCGCCGAAGGGAGACACGTGAGTAGCGCGGAAAAAACAACGAGCAAGGCAACAATCCCGTCGCCTGAGCCGACCGCCGCGCCGGCAACCCGCTGGTATGCGGCCAGCGTCTTTCCCGGAAAGGAGCACGTTGCCGAGCGGCATCTCCGGATCCAGGGGTTCAAGCCCTTTGTGCCTCGCTGCGAGAAGACCGTGCGTCATGCCAGGCGGCTCGAAACACGAGTTGCGGCTTATTTCCCCGGTTACATGTTCATCGCCCTGGACGTCGCGTTGCAACGTTGGCGCTCGATTAATGGAACATTCGGTGTGCGCTCCCTCGTCATGCAGGGGGACCGGCCTTTGCCTGTCCCCTCCGGTCTGGTAGAGCGCTTCATTGCATTGACCGGCAGGCATGGCCTGCTCGATTTCAGCGGCGGCCTCGCAGCCGGCGCTTCGGTTCGGATCCTTTCCGGCCCTTTCGCCGAAATGATCGGTCGCCTTGACCGGCTCGATCCAGCCGGAAGAGCTCGGGTTCTGGTTGCCATCATGAATGGCGAGATACCTGTCGATCTGGATACCAGGGATCTCGTCGCCATCGCATAGCCGTAAGCATCAAGGTGCGGCGAGGCGATGCAAATGTTGTAGGATCGGCTCTCGGGTTTTCACCCGGGAGTGCGGTAGCCGTTCTTCGGTGGGACTAGGCGCTGTCTGGCGAGATCGTCTCGTCGGCGCTGATTGAGGGTACGCGGTATGCGAATAACAATGATTGGTGCCGGCTATGTAGGGCTCGTCTCGGGCGCCTGCTTCGCCGACTTTGGCCATCAGGTCTGCTGCGTCGACCGGGATGCGGAAAAGCTTGCCATACTCAAACTCGGCAAGATACCGATCTACGAGCCAGGGCTTGACGACCTCGTCACCACCAACACTGCGCAAGGCCGCTTGCGTTTCGACGACAATCTGGCGGATGCTATTTCTCAATCGGATGTCGTCTTCATTGCCGTGGGCACGCCATCGCGGCGTGGCGATGGCCATGCCGACCTGTCCTTCGTCTATGACGCGGCCGCCGAAGTTGGTCGCGCGCTCAAGGGGTTTACGGTCGTGGTGACGAAATCGACCGTTCCCGTCGGGACCGGCGATGAGGTGGAACGGATCATCCGCGAGCAAAATCCCACTGCCGATTTTGCGGTGGTCTCCAATCCGGAATTTCTTCGCGAGGGATCGGCGATCGAGGACTTCAAGCGGCCCGACCGCATCATTGTCGGCACCGATGCCGACCGGGCCAAAGCCGTCATGGGCGAGATCTACCGTCCGCTCTCGCTGAATGTCGCGCCGATATTCTACACGAGCCGGCGTACGGCAGAGCTTACCAAATATGCCGGTAATGCGTTTCTGGCCATGAAGATCACCTTCATCAACGAAATAGCCGATCTCTGCGAGCGGTTGGGAGCCGATGTGCAGGACGTCGCGCGCGGCATCGGCATGGACAACCGCATCGGCGCAAAGTTCCTTCATGCCGGGCCGGGCTATGGCGGTTCCTGTTTCCCGAAAGATACGCTGGCGCTGGTCAAGACCGCGCAGGACGCGGCAAGCCCGGTGCGGCTCATTGAAACGACGGTCTCGATAAATGACCAGCGCAAACGGGCCATGGCGCGCAAGGTGGTCGAGGCCTGCGGCGGCTCGGTTCGCGGCAAGACCATCGGTATCCTGGGCCTTACGTTCAAGCCGAACACCGACGATATGCGCGATGCGCCCTCATTGGCCATCATCCAGGCCCTCAAGGATGCCGGCGCTGCAATCAAGGCCTATGATCCGGCCGGCATGGAGCAGGCGCGCAAAATGATCGAGGGCATTGAATTCGGGGAAAGCGCCTACGCGGTGGCCGACGGCGCGCACGCAATCGTCATCGTCACCGAGTGGAATGCGTTTCGGTCATTGGATCTCAAGCGGCTCCGTGCACTCATGGCGATGCCGGTGATGGTCGACCTGCGAAACGTCTACCGCGGCGAGGACGTCGTTAGGGAAGGCATAGCCTATTCGAGCGTCGGCCGAGAGCGGCTTGTTGTCAGGTGAACGTCCGGGTTGA
This sequence comes from Mesorhizobium sp. M1027, assembly GCF_040318745.1. Classification (NCBI taxonomy): domain Bacteria; kingdom Pseudomonadati; phylum Pseudomonadota; class Alphaproteobacteria; order Hyphomicrobiales; family Phyllobacteriaceae; genus Mesorhizobium; species Mesorhizobium sp. M1027. Next base: position 13,350 of record NZ_JAMYMW010000013.1, read on the forward strand.
TTCGCGGGATTCAAATTGATCGCCACCACCATCCATTTACCCAGCAAACGACATCTGCTGCTCCGGATGCGCTTTCAGCTGCTTGGCGGATTGACATTCGCGATTTTGCTGCCGGCGCTGATCCGCCTGTCAGTCGATCAGGAGGTGATCCGGACACCGAACCTGCAGGTCACGATCTTTGCGGCATTTATTGCTCACACGACCGGTTATTTCTTTTACAAGCGCATCGGCAATTTTCCGGGCGTTGCAGCGGCTGGCTACATCCTGCCAACCTTCGCCCTGACCTACGGCCTGGTGTTCGCGACGATCTTCTTCTTCAGGTTCGATTACAGCCGGTTCCAGGCGGCGGCGAGCTTCATTCAATCGACATTGTGGTATTTTGGTTTGAGCTTGGCCACCCGGCGGCTCGACGCACACCGACTGGCGATAATTCCCGGCGGAGACGTCAACAGGCTGGAGAGCATACCAGGCGTTAGCTGGCACAAAATTCATTCACCTGACACGGTCGTCGAGTACGCAAGCGGCGTGGTGGCCGATCTTCGAGCCGACCTTTCAGATGAATGGGAGCGGTATATTGCCGATAGCGCGCTCTCGGGAACGCCGGTCTATCATGTCAAGCAAATAAGCGAGTCGCTCACAGGCAGGGTGGAGATCGAGCATCTTTCTGAAAATACTCTAGGCTCCTTGAATCCAAACCAGGCTTACCTGAAAATAAAGCAGGCGATAGACTGGGCCTCTGCATTGTTGGTACTTGTTGTTTTCTCGCCATTGCTGTTGTTCGTGGCGATCGCTGTAAAGATCGATTCGCCTGGACCGGCGCTATTTAGACAGAAGCGAATGGGCTATAGAGGCCATCCCTATGAGGTCTACAAGTTTCGAACGATGAAGCTCGGCGACATAGCTGTCGACGAGAAGGAAGCGGCCATTACGAAGGCCGGCGACGCACGCATCACCCGTTTGGGGCAGTTCTTGAGAAAATCCAGGATCGACGAGTTGCCGCAGGCCTTCAACATCTTGCGCGGCGAGATGAGCTGGATCGGTCCGCGGCCGGAAGCGCTCGTGCTCTCGAAGTGGTACGAGGCGGAGCTGCCATTCTATCGATACCGGCACATCGTGCGGCCTGGCATTACCGGATGGGCGCAAGTCAACCAAGGCCACGTCGCGGCTGTTGACGATGTCTTGGAAAAGCTTCACTACGACTTCTACTATATCAAGAATTTCTCCCCTTGGCTCGACGTGCTGATCGTGTTTCGTACCATCCGAACCATGCTGACGGGCTTTGGCGCACGTTGACAAGGCGACAAAGATCAGTAGTCGACGTAACCAAGCCGCCGCTCGCAAGCCTCACATCTTCAGTTTTTGAAGTGGGTATTTTGTAATGTCCAAAGCTACGCTGATCAGCGTTGAGAATATCGTCTTACCGACCCCGGAGAAGCACAATGACTAGGAAAACCGCACTCATTACCGGCATCACCGGCCAGGATGGCGCCTATCTGGCGGAACTTCTTTTGGCAAAGGGCTACAATGTCCATGGTATCAAGCGGCGGTCGTCGTCGTTCAACACCGGTCGCATCGACAATCTCTACCAGGATCCCCACGAAAAGGACGTAAGGCTGTCGCTGCACTACGGCGATATGACCGACGCCACCAACCTCATCCGCATCGTCCAGGAAGTGCAGCCAGACGAGATTTATAATCTCGCCGCACAATCGCATGTCCAGGTGAGCTTCGAGACCGCGGAATACACGGCGAATGCCGACGCGATCGGCACGTTGCGTCTGCTCGAGGCGATCCGGCTGCTTGGCCTGACAAAAAAGACGCGTTTCTATCAAGCATCGACGTCCGAGCTCTACGGCAAGGTGCAGGAGATCCCGCAACGGGAGACGACGCCTTTTTATCCCCGCTCGCCCTATGCGGCTGCCAAGATCTATGCCTACTGGATCACAGTGAATTACCGCGAAGCCTACAACATCCATGCTTCCAACGGCATCCTTTTCAACCACGAGAGCCCGATGCGCGGCGAGACCTTCGTCACCCGCAAGATCACGCGCGCAGCTGCCGCGATCAGCCTCGGCCTTCAAGACAAACTCTATCTCGGCAATCTGTCAGCGGAGCGGGATTGGGGGCATGCCCGCGACTATGTCGAGGGTATGTGGAGAATTCTTCAGAACGACGTACCCGACGACTATGTCCTTGCAACCGGCGTGAAGAACTCGGTCCGTCGCTTCGTCGAGCTTGCATTCAATGAGGTTGGGACCGAGATCCAGTGGGTTGGTTCCGGCATAGATGAAAAAGGCATCGATGCGAAATCCGGCGCCATTCTGGTCGAGGTGGACCCGCGCTATTTCAGACCCACCGAAGTAGAACTTCTGATCGGCGACGCCTCGAAGGCGGAGCGCGTTCTCGGGTGGAAGGCAACAACGTCGCTGGCGACAATGGTCCAGGAAATGGTCCAGTCCGACCTCGAAACGGTAAGACGGGAATCCGAACATCGGCGCCTCGATGAGGATCGCATTCGCGTTGCGGCACAGTAAGTGGCGTCGGACCGGGTTGATATGAAAATCTCGGTCTTGACCGTCTGTTGGAACTCCGCGGCGACGATCAGGCATACGATTGACAGCTTCCTAGTCCAGAATCATTACGACAAAGAACTGGTGATCATCGACGGCCATTCATCGGACGATACGCTGCGGATAGTCCAATCGTACCCACAGGACCAGATCCGCCTGGTCAGCGAGCCCGACAGCGGGATGTATGATGCGCTCAACAAGGGGCTGCGCCTCTATACCGGAGATGCGGTTGGAGTGCTGAATTCAGACGATTGCTTCCACGATAGTACCGCGCTGGGACGGATCTCGGCAGGGCTCGAACAGGCCGACATCGTGCATGGCGACCTGGATTTTGTCGAAGACCATCTGACCAAGCGCGTGGTACGCCGTTGGCGTGCCGCGGCCCGACCCACCAAGGGTTTTCGAACCGGATGGATGCCGGCCCATCCAACGTTCTACGTCAAGCGACGGGTTGCGGACGCGGTAGGTGCATTCGACCTCAGCCTCAAAGTGGCATCGGATTATGATTGGATGTTGAGAGCCGTTGAACTCCACGGTTTCCGAATCGCTGCGACTAGCCACGTGCTTGTGGATATGATGGTAGGCGGGGCCAGCACGCGAAGCCTTGCCTCGCATATCGGGCACAATCTGGAAGCGCTGCGGGCACGCCGCCGCTGGCTCGGATCGGGTCCTCTTGACTACGCGCTTGTTGCAAAGCCAATGCGCAAACTCGGACAATTTTTCTCGAAGCCGCACTCTGGCAACGATAGTCTCGCTTAGGTGGCTGCAATCTCGGTGGCGAGTCGTCGAGGCGTTGTAGCTCATTGAACACCATGGGCGCGGGGTGCCTAGCGGGTGCGCCCCGAGATGTATATGCATCGAGACTTGCGATCACCGAGTTTCGCGATACACCGTGGCCGTGCGCGAACCAACCAACGACATCCACAAGGCGCAGAACCCCACCGATGGATAATCGCAAGAATAAGCCGATCGGAGTTTATGTCCTGAACCTCGTTACGGAACGGCCTGGCCTAGGAAATTTTCTCTCCGCGACCGTTCGGCCGTTTGCCGGCCATGTTTTGTGTCAGGGGAAAATTGTCTCGATTTTTACAATTGGCGATTTGGCATGTTTCGAAGCATCCTGACCGTGCTGTCGGGGTCAGTGATTGCGCAGGCCATTGCCGTTGCTGCTCTTCCTGCCCTGACGCGGCTCTATGATGCTGAAGCGTTCGGCCGATATCAGATCTATATTTCGATACTGAATGTGGCGGTTATGTTTGTCGCATTTCGCTACGAGGTTGCAATTTTGAGCGCGCGACCGGGAAGGGTTTTTGAAAATCTGTTAAAATTGACATTTCGGCTCTGCATCTTGACCAGCATGACGACCCTTCTTCTTGCCGGCGTTGCCAATTTGTTGATCCCGGGTGCCCTGCCATCTCTGCACGGCATTATCTTCTTCTTACCCGTCGCGATGGCCGTAGCGGGGATCTACCAAATGCTCACCTTCTTGCCAATCCGCGAGCGTAACTATGGTCTAAGCGCACGGTCTAAGATCTTGCAATCGGTGGGGTTCTCATTTGGCGCGCTTGGATTTGCCTTTCTTCCTTTCATTGGAGTTGGTCTCGTTCTTGCCGATGTGTTCGGTAGAGCCTTCGGGGCAATCACCGTCCTCTTTGGGAGCGGCAAACTCTGGCGAACTCTGATTTCTCGAATCTCTTTTTCCGAGATGAGGTTTACGGCCATTCGTTTCCAGAAATTTGGCCTCCTCACTTTTCCGGGAACACTTTTGTCATCTCTTAGCGCTGCGGTCGCGCCATTCGCCTTTGTTGCGCTGTTCGACCTGAAAGTCGCGGGGCAGTACGCCCTCCTGGAGCGATTTATCTTGATGCCGGTTGGCGTCATCGCGGTGGCCGTTTCGCAGGTCTTCACTGGCGAGTTGTCAACACTCTATCGTACCGACAAGCAGGGCTTGAACAGGGCGTTTCGACGTTCGCTCTTTCAGCTTCTTGCCATCGGTCTGTTGCCGACAGTGCTCGGGATGATACTTTCGCCAAGCCTCGTTCCGCTAGTCTTCGGGGCGGATTGGACCATGGCCGGCAAACTCTGTGTGATTGGATTTCCAATCGCGTATGTGCGCTTCGTCGCCACGGCGTTGACCATGACGCTTGTCGTTATTGACCGCCAGTCGCTTCAATTCACTTGGGAAATATGCCGGTTTCTTTTCACCTTGTGTGTCTTCGGCGGACTCGGCTGGGTAGGGGTCGACAATCCAACCACTGTCATGGTCTGGTACGCGCTTGCCACCGCTGTAACCTATGCCATTCACCTTGTGTTGGCTGATCGTGCGACGAGAATGGTCAGCTTGCAGGCAACAGAGAACGGAAAAACGACACAATGAGGGTGAGCCCCGTCTTCGCTGAGCAATTCAACCATCGGTTCGGCGCCGTCTGCCGGACATCGACTGAGTTTTGGCACTGAGAAGGCAGACGCTCATGGCACATCTCTATGGCTATCCAGATATCGGCCGTTTCGGTCTTGGTCACAGCATGCTCGCCTGGGCGCGTTGTGAGACATGGTGTCGAAACAACGATGCACAGATGCTCGGACCGCGCTGGTTCCGCCCGCGCATAGGTCCCTATTTGCGCCGTGAGCGGGACCGGCGCGAATATTTCAAGCTTTTCACCAATCACGGCTATGTGGGCGAGCCGTGGCGCACCGTGCTTCTCGCAGCGGCACGCAAGATTCCCTCGGATACAGCTGCGTCAATGGCATTTGACGGCAGAAACACAGTCGTTGTCTTCAAGAACACCGTGGCGTCAAACTTCGAAAAACATTTCCATGAAGTCCGCGGCCATGGGCGCGTGCTCTACGACGCCTTTCGCAGGATTACCCGCAAAAAGTACCTGCCGGAAGCGTCGGCCGCGCCCTTCGTGGCTGTCCATGTCCGCCTTGGCGACTTCTCCCGTTTCGACGTGAATCGAGTGGAGGCCAAGACCCATAATCAACGGCTTCCGATCGACTGGTACTGCGACAGCCTTGTTGCTCTTCGTGAGGCCTTGGGCACGAGCATGCCAGCCCGTGTCTTTTCCGATGGGGACGATACCGAGCTTGTGCCACTCCTTCGTCTCCCGGACGTGCTCCGGGCGAATGACGCGGAGTCGGTAACGCACATGCTGGAAATGGCTCAGGCAAGTGCGATCATCGGAGCCGGCTCGAACTTCAACCTGTGGGCTGCTTTTTTTGGGCAGGTTCCGCGGATCACCTACCCAAACCAAGCGATTGTCGTGGTAAATGACGATCCAACCCGCGAAACGAGTTTCCGCGATAATGCGTCCCTTCCTGACGCCTTCGTGAATCACGTGAAGGACCAGTTCATGCGACGAGAAAAGCAAGGCGAACTAACGTAGCCATTGCAAGCCGTAACAGCACTATGATTTTCGATGTCCGGTCTTTACCGGTTTGCAGACAAGGGGTGCGGTGATTCTCAGGTCGTTTATTGGTTGGAACAGGGACGCCGCAGCATGGCTCGAACGCCGCTTTCCCAGAGTTTTCGGTGCGCCGTCTTACAAGGCGGAGCTTGAGCGGCGCATTGCCGAGGATGTTGCGCGCCTAAAGCCGTCGGCCATCCTCGAGGTCGGCGGTATCGACAGGCCGCTTCTGGAGCGAAGTACCAGTTTCACCTATATCGGTCTCGACATCGAGGAAAAACCGGACTGCTATCGCATCTACGACCAATTTGTCGTCCAGTCGATCGAGCAGCCCGTTGATGTCGAAGCGGACATGCTCATTTCGATCACCTTGATGGAGCACGTACCCGACAACAGGGCGGCGGCGCGCTCGATGTTTTTGGCGCTCCGGCCGGGCGGCGTAATGCACCACTATGTCCCGTCGAAGTGGCATCCCTATTCGGTGGCATTGCGGATCGTCGGACCCGTTATGCAGAGATGGCTGATCCCATACCTCAGGCCAGCGGCAGTCGGCGTTACGGGCTATCCGGCGTTTTTCGACCATTGCTCCCCTTCGGACATGACAAAACTGTTTCGCAGTCAGGGATTCGAGCAGGTGGACGCCAAGTCGTTCTACCGTGCCAGCGACTATTTTGCCTTCTTCTTGCCCGCGTACCTTTCCGTCGCTCTGTTCGAGAATCTCTGCGCATTGCTGAACTGGCGCATTTTCTGTTCCGGCTTCGTCATCAGCGCTACAAAACCCACGCAATAGCAAGAACGGAATCATGCGACTTTTTCAGAATTCTGGGATTGCCTCAAGCTATAGGCCCCGCCTTACTGGCCTCGTGGCGGGGATCAGCAGCTTCGAGCAGCAGAGGGGCGTGTTTCTGAACGATCGCTACGGCGCGGCACATATTCTGTTGCCGATTCTTGAGCACAGTCCGGAGGCGTTCTTTACCAATGGCGACGACGAATCGCTGCAGCGGGCGTGGGCACGCGAAAACGGCCTGGGCAACGATACGCCGCTGGCCGACATCCTTCTTGCCCAGATCGAGCATCACAAGACGGATGTCTTCTACAATCTCGATCCATTCCGCTACGATGCCGCTTTTGTGAGCCGCTTGCCTGGGCACGTGAAACGCAAGATTGCCTGGCGCGCCGCGCCAGGCAAGATTGACTTTTCCGGCTATGATCTCGTGCTTTGCAATTTTCCGTCGATGCGGCAGCTCTGGGAAGAGCAGGGCGCCACGACGGCTCACTTTATTCCAGCTCACGATCCGGAACTCGACAGTGTGGCCGAGAATCGGAACAGGGACATCGATGTTCTTTTCTTCGGCGGCTACAGCCGCCATCACCAACGCAGAAGGCAGATACTGGAAGCGGTTGCACGTCTTGCCGGCCGCCGCCGCGTTGTTTTCCATTTGGATCTGTCACGGTATACGCCGCTTGCGGAGACGCCGCTTGGCTGGTTCGGTCCTCTGAAAGCGGTGCGCCGCCCGCCCGCGATCCGCAACGTCAGTGCGCCTCCCGTGTTCGGGCGCGCAATGTACGAACAGCTTGGACGAGCCAAGGTCGTGGTCAATGCCTCGATCGACATGGCAGGCCCAGACCGTGGCAATATGCGTTGTTTCGAAACCATGGGGGCCGGAGCTCTATTGGTTTCCGACTCCGGCAGTTATCCAGCACCCATGCGCGACGGAGAAACTATGGCCGTCTACGAGCAGCCGCAGGACGCATCGGAAAGAATCGAACGGCAGTTGAACGATGGAAGCTGGGACGCGATCGGCTGGGCCGGGCATCGCGCAATTCGTGAAGAGTACAGCAAGAAACGCCAATTTGAGCGGTTTCTCGAGCTGGTATAGCGATGGTTCGATCGCCGAACCGTCTGTAGGCCTGTAGCAGCGCGCCCCACACATATCCATTGCGATCTTGGCCGTCGGCGGAGTGGGCGGCAATGATGCGAAATCTGTTTCTCTCGGGCGTCGACAAGCTCCGATACAGGCTTTGACGCTAGGCCGAAACCGTTCCGTTGATCCGGTTGCGGAAAGCGACCGTCCTTCGCTCGAAGAGCAGATAGAAAACCAAACACACTGCGAAGCAGACGGCACCCTTGACGACCAGTGATGTGATGGCTCCATCACCCAACCCTGGTGCCGCGGGCATGTAGTTGGCGGTCAGGTAGACGAGCACCGGATAGTGAAAGATGTAGAGCGAGTAGGACATCGCGCTCAAGCTTCGGATCGGCCACGCCGCGGGCTCGAGGATGCGATTCGCCTGCTCGTGACAGAGGGCCGGAAGGAGTGCGGCGAGCCCGGCGCACATGATCGCATCGGCCGGGCCTGTTGCGTATCCGGCCCAAGGCCCGCCATCCGACATCATTTGCGAAACAAAAATCCCGCCTATGAAGGCTACTACCCCGGTATATGCGACCCACAATGATCGCGGCGGGTAGGCGGCCACGAGCGCTCCAAGCAGCCAAAACAGCAAGTATTGAGCTTCGAGGACGCTGAAGACCAAGGCGGCGGCGCCCAGCCCGAAGAACGACCAGGCGGGCAGAGAGCGTCGCGAAAACGCGTATCCGGCACAGCCCATCAGCACATAGAACCAGATCTCGTAGGCAAGGCTCCACAACGGTGCGTTAGCCCGTACGGTGGGGACGACGATGCCGTTGAGGCCGGCGATATGCGCGACAACGTCCTGGATCGGAAAGGCGGAGCCAACGCTGATTGCGACAAGGGCCGTCAGCAACAGGGCTGGTATTAGCGGAAGGAATATCCGGGTCGCCCGATCGACGGCATAGCGCTGGAGATCGAAGCGTCCGTCCCGCACATGGCGGATGACTTGCCCGCCGACGAGAAATCCGCTCAGCACGAAAAACACCATCACCGCCGGATGTCCGGGACGAGTGACGGCGTAAAACAAAGCAGTGATCAGACCCTGGTCGGAGGCCGGCAGCGCGCCGTAGGCGGGCAGCGAATAGCCCCGCAGATGTGCCATCATGACGACCAGCGCCGATGCCCCGCGCAGCAGGTCGAGCGCCAGGAAGGAGGGGCGGGAGGGCGAATTAGCTATGGACGCACCTTTTTGGCGGCGGTAAGGCTTGGACGATACGGGACCTACGCCGCATATCAGCTCGATAAGGACGGGGCAATTGGAATACCTGAGATCGGAGAATATTAGCTACGCGCGGATGTTCGTCCCGCTCTGGGTGGCTGTCTACGTCATCATGTTTGTGGATGTCTATATCGATTGGGCATCTGTCAGTTTCTTTTATCTCGGATTTAGCTATGTCTACAGCGCAAATGATGCCGTTCTTGCTTATTGCATAATAGCTGCATTTTCTTTAATTCTTCCGATTTCAATTAAGAGGTATTCTGATTTTTTTTGCTGGATGCTATATCTGACGATTTTTATCCCCTCGATTCTCATCGTTGCAAGGCAAGGATATACGTCATTTGACGCCTCATGGTTGATTGTTTCAGTGGCTGCGTCATTTTTCCTGGTGCTCTATATCCCGAAGGTACTCCATTTCAAGTCGTATTCTCTCATTCGTCAGGTTTCGGTAACCACTTTTTTCTTTTTCTTCCTCGCGTTCTATCTGGCTGCCATTGCTTTCTATATCGCGACTTACAGGGGAATGATGTCATTCTCCGGCATGGACGAAATCTACGACCAGCGCGCCAAGTTTGGCTCCGTGCAGGCTAGTACACTAGCACTCTATCTGACGGGGTGGTTGTCGAATGCGATGAACCCCTATCTGCTGGCGATCGGGCTGTTCGACCGAACGCGGCGATGGGCGATAGCGATCGGGCTTGCAGGACAGATCGTAGTCTTCATGGCCTTCGCCGGAAAGATGATGCTGGTGATCCTGCTCGTGACGTTCGGCTTTTACTTTTTCGTGCTCAGAAAAGGTGAGATTTCAACATCTCGTCTTGCATTCGGCTTTGCCGCGCTGACGTCGTCCGCATTTGCGATTCTTGTCGCTACCGATTACAAGCCCGTGGGGGCCGCCTTGGATGCCGTCGCCTTGATTTATATGCGGACTCTCGGCATTCAAGGTGCGATGACGGGCGTGTATGCGGATGTGTTTTCCCGCAGTCCGCTGACGTACTGGTCGCATGTCAACATCATCAACATGATCGTTGACTATCCCTACAAGGCGCCGCTTGGATATGTCGTTGGCTCCAGTCTTGTTGGAGGAACCGGATTCAATGCCAACGCCAATTTCTGGGCCACGGACGGAGTAGCAGCTTATGGTATGGCGGGTGTGGTCATGATGGGCGCCGTCCTCGGCGTCCTTCTCAGCTTTGCGAACAAGGTCGTGACGCCAGACCGCCTGCCGTTTGCGGCGACCGTCTCCATCCCGTTTATTATGTCCTTGGGGAACTCGTCCCTTTTCACCAGTCTCATTACCGGCGGCGGTCTGATTATGGTTATGATGATAGCCTATGGCGTGCCGCAGCCTCACGCGTCACGCAAGCAGGGGGTGGCCTATCGGGATCACGCCATGCCGTCCCGACTTTCCTGATGAAGGCCAGGCTCTTATCCCCTTGGCGAGGCTTGTTTTTCTGGTGACCTGGCTGGCGTTCCCTGGTCGGCTGGCCGGCGCACGAGCAACCCCATCGTTCTACTCGTACGGCCTCACATGGCAGAAGGACAAGGAGGCTTGCTGACAGATTGCTATAGGTAGTAGGGGAACATGTTCGCTCACCCCGTCTCTACCCATCCTCCGTGCTGCCACTGCCATTCTCGGTGCCCTCCCGCACCCGGCGCTAGATTCTGAATGCGGGCGCCTGGAAAGCCCCGGAATGTCGGCCGGACGGTCCCCACCGAGGCTGCGACGGGGTGGGTGTGGGAATTCTCAGCGTGGATGTTCGTCAACGATCCAATAAAACCCCGCGTGTCCATCGTGCTGCCGACTTTTTGGTCGGCGATGGTCAAGCCGTCCACGATCATAGCGCCGGCGCCGAAGCAGCGGAAAGCACTGTACCCCTCCGTACCGCCATCCAACAGCACCAGCCGCATACGCTGGATCGTCATCCGCCCGCCAAATTGAGTGGCCTGGAACGGTGTCCCACGCGATGTGCAAATCACGTTGCTGAAACTCCAGTTTCGAGCCGGCGTGGGTGAGGCGGACACAGCCACAGCGGTGAGGGATTTGGTGGCGAAGTTACAATCGGCGATATGCACGTCGTTGACGCAGTGAATAGTGTCGTTTGGGGAAAGGAGTGCATGCGCCGTCGCATCAGCGGCGACCCGCGCCCCGGTGATAGTCACTCCGCCGACCTCAGCGCTAGCGCCTTGCAACAAGATACCAGCCTTGGACGCCCCGGCGCATTGCACGCCCTCGACACGGACATTGGCTCCACTGCCGCGGATTCCGAGATAGAGGTCCGTCACGTTGTTGTTGAACGTTCCGCCTGAAATCACGACGTTTCGGACGCTGTTTATTGAGATCCCGGCCTTGGGTAATGTCCAGTCGGCGGTGCTGGTCTGTCCGCGCACCGCCGCGTTCTGGATGACCAGGCCGGAGCCGTTGGCCGCGTAGATGCCATTGTCACGCGGCGATATCAGAACGGGATCCGTGACGTGTATGTTGCGGTTGTTGGCGCCATAGATCTGCAGCGCGTAGCAGCCGGTGTCGTCATGGCCTCCCATCAGTCCGGCATTGTGGACGACGGCGCTGCGGATCTCGCTGTCGTGGACATTGTTGTCGAAGATGATGCCTTGCTTGATGTGCGTCGCTTCGGCGTAGAAGCCGGTGACGATGGCGTCACGAACGATCGCCCGGGCTGCATCGGCGGCTTCGGACGCCACGCTGCTGATGTTGACGACGGCTGAATTGGCGCCACGGTTCGCCGGGTCGAGCGAGTTGCCCGGCCGCGAAATGCCCCGCACGCCGTTGATGCGTATATGCCGCACCTCGAGACTGGAAGGATTTTCATTGCAGACGAAGACCCACCACGGCGCCTTAAAATTCTGAAGTTCGACAGTGTCCATCGTGAACGTATCGATGCTGGCCGTTGCGGCCGGGCTAAGGGCGAACTTCATGAAGGCGCCGTTGTTGTAGCCGTTCGACATGCTATTGCCGATGACGGTCAGATCGGCGACGGAGACGTTGGAGACGTCGACAGCGCTAAAAACGTAGAAGGTATGTTCCGATCCGGTAATGTTGATGATCGATCCGTTGCCGTCGATGGTGCAGTTGGCCGGTATCGCGATCCCCGGATGGCCCAGCGCTTTCAGGTCCGTCGAGGACCAGTTATAGGCCCTGCGGCGGAACATTAGGGTGCCACCTCCCATGGATTCAATCCGGGCCATGGCGCGAACGCAAGCGGCGACGTCCGTACCATCGTCGCCGAAGACGACAAGGCCGCCGGTCGCTGTCGTGTTTCTGGCCCGGGGGTACCCGGTATTACCGACGGGGGAGGCGGTCGACCCGGCAGCAAAGACAGTCGCGGCACCAAGCGCCAAGGTTCCTGTCACGAGACGGCGACGGGACAGGGAGAACTTTTCATTGGGAATCATGCGACGCCAATGCCTCTCTTCAATCGCGCTTTCATTCGTCATCTATGGTTATCAATTGAGGGGCTCTCATGGCGACGGTTGAGTCGACCGGTCCATCCGACGGAACGGCTAGGCCCGCGCTTCCTGCCGGCGAACCTTTCCCGGAAGGTCCCGAGATTGCGGCGAGCTGAAGGCTTGCGAATTGTCGCCACCGCTCGGTATCCGGTTTCGCCAGCGAGTTTTGTGGTCGAAATTCACTCGGTTCGAATTCTCGTGATCTGAACTTGACGAGTCCGGAAACGGTAGCGTAGCTGAACGCTCAGAACAACCTCCTGACCAAAGCGTGATCGACGCGTTGCTGCAAAAGTGACAGAGGCTTGAGCCGTGCTTCTCACCGACGCTGAAAACTATCCTGGAACGGTGAAAGGGCGAAGCATGCGGGCTTATGACCGAAGCGCTATCTCACTCGTCGAGCTATGCCTTGGCGGCGGCCGTCGTGGGCAATCTGATCTGGCGGGAGAGCGAGATCATTGTGATCAAGAACGCGCCACCTCACGCAGATGTCGCCGGAAAATCAGGGAGATGATCCAGCATATGGTTTCTCTCGATGCCTGAAGCGGCCATGACTTGGGAAGACGCCGTCCGCTGGTGCATGAGCGAGCCTTCGATGAAAGAGCTCGCCCGCGCTGCCTATTTCGACGATCCGGTCGTGGCCGCACAGCGCTATCGCGAAAGCGCGGAGTTCGACGAGGTCCGCAGCATGATCCCGCGCAAGCCAGGCCGTGCCCTCGACCTCGGCGCTGGCAACGGTATCCTCTCCTATGCCCTGGCGCGCGAAGGCTGGTCGGTAACCGCCGTCGAGCCCGATCCAAGTGCGCTGGTAGGTGCCGCTGCGATCCGGACGCTTGCCGAAAAGACCGGCACGCACATCGATGTGATCGAAGCCTTCGGTGAGGCGATCCCGTTGTCCGCCGCAGGTTATGATTTGGTCGTCGCACGGCAGGTGCTTCATCATGCCCATGACCTGCCGGCTTTCTGCAGCGAAGTTGCGCGGCTCTCCCGCGATGGCGCGACGTTCCTGTCGTTGCGCGACCATGTGATTTCCGGACCGGAACAGCTGGAGCCGTTTCTGCGCGCTCATCCGTTGCATCATCTCTACGGCGGGGAGAATGCCTTCACGCTAGCAGACTACCGCGCTGCGCTCGAAGGGGCAGGGCTGATGATCGATCGCGAATTGATCTCGTTCCAGTCTGTCGTGAATTATGACCCGATGACACCATCTGAGATTCGCGAGAGGCTCGCCAAGATCTTTGGTCCGTTTTCCCCGCTTGTTCGCTTGGCACTTTCGCCTGTGCCTTTTGGTGCAGTCGCCAGTGTCGCGGCATCACTTGATCGTCGGCCTGGGCGCCTGGTCTCTTTCCTTTGCCACAAACACGGGAAGGACTGACTTCTTGACGCAATCAAAAGAGTCTAAGCCTGTCTGGGTGACTGGCGCCGGCGGCTTCATCGGCCTGCATCTGTCGCGATTTCTTGCCCAGCAAGGCCACCTTGTCCTCGGCTTCGGCCGAAGCGAAGCGCCTGGCTTCGCCATCGCAACTGGCGGCGCTTTTTTTTCCGGCGGCGTGACCGCGGAAACGATGGGCGCTGCTCTGGCCGCATATGGTCGCCCGGCGGCCGTATATCATCTTGCGGGCGGTGCGACGGTTGGCCAGTCGATCGCCGAGCCGCTGAAGGACTTTGAACAAAGCGTCGGCTCCACGGCTTGTGTCCTCGATTTCTTGCGCCGTCACGCACCCGATGCACCTGTCGTTCTTGCATCTTCCGCTGCGGTCTATGGCGGCGGGCATATCGGCTCGATCAGGGTCGACGCCACGCTCGATCCCTACTCCCCCTACGGCTACCACAAACGCATGGTTGAGGAGCTTGGCCGGTCACATTGTGCGTCATACGGGCAGCCGGTCTCGGTAGCCCGGCTTTTCTCCGTTTATGGCGAGGGGCTGCGCAAGCAACTTCTCTGGGACCTCTGCGGCAGGCTCGCGGCCGGCGAAACCGACATTGTGCTTGGTGGCACCGGAGCGGAAATGCGCGATTGGCACCATGTCTCGGATGTCGTGCGATTGATCCATCGCGTCTTGCCCGCCAATGCAGCAAGCTTCGCTGTCTATAATGGCGGTGCGGGCGCCGCCGCGTCCGTCAGCACGATTGCCGGGATGGTCCTGGAAGCCTGGGGAGGGAACTATCGCCTCTCGTTTTCTGGAGAGTCCCGACCCGGCGACCCTGTCAATTTGATCTCCGATCCCTCCGGCGTCCCGGACGGGCTCCAGTTGCAGGTGCCGCTCAGCAGGGGCATTGCCGGCTATGTCGATTGGTATCGTGCCGAAATTCTCGCCGAACCAGTCGGCCGTCTGCGACGCTTCGCGCCTTGATCACCGTCGGCTTCACGCTCATCGGCCGCGGATCCTGGTCAGGCGGCGAGTCCTATCTGCGCAATATGCTGAGCGTCATCGCCTCCGAGTTGGGCGGTAAGGTTCAGGCGAAGCTGTTTTTGACGCCCGAGCAGCACGCGAGCGCAGGCGCATCCTTTGATCACATGTTGGCCGCGCCGGCTATCGTCGACGACCGGGTCACGGGCGCCGGGCTTGGCAAGCGAGGGCTGATCGCACTTGCTGGGGGAAGTGATCGCGCATTCGCGGATATTGTCGTTGCACAAGACATCGATGTTGTCTTTGAGGTCGCTCAGTGGTTCGGCAATCGGTTTCCGCTGCCCGTCATTTCCTGGATACCTGACTTTCAGCACCGTCGCCTGCCGCATCTCTTTCCGCTTCCAGCCTGGTGGCGCAGAGATCTCGGCTTCCGTCTGCAGACGTCCGGCAATCGCACGATAATGCTCTCGAGCGAGGACGCGCTCGCCGACTGCGAAACATTCTACCCGGCCTCGCGCGGCAAGACCGCCGTGGTGCGCTTCGCCATCGATCTCGATCCAGGCGCCGTCATGACGCGCACCGAAGCTGCACGCCGGGCGCACGATCTGCCCGAGCGCTTCTTTTTCCTGCCTAACCAGTTTTGGATGCACAAGAATCACGGGCTGGTCGTCGAGGCGTTAAGGCATATAGACCGGCTTGGGGCGTTGGGCTCGTTGCCGCCGATAGTCCTCACCGGACGCACGACGGACCCACGCGACCCGACCTTGTTCAAGCGTCTGATGGGCCTTGCGCAAACGTATAGGGTTGAGAGCCATTTTCGACACCTCGGATTGATCCCCTATGACGACGTCGTCGCCCTGATAGGTGCAACGGACTGTCTGATAAACCCCTCCCATTTCGAGGGATGGTCGACCACCGTTGAAGAGGCGAAGTCGCTGGGCGCGCCCATGTTGCTGTCCGACATCCGGCTGCATCGCGAGCAGGCTCCCGACGCGCTCTTCTTCCCGCCGGACAACGCCGAAATCCTGGCGCAGCATCTCCTTGAAATCGGGCAACGCCCGACTGTTGTCCGCGACAGTGTCACCGTGCTGCAAGGCCGGCAACAGGTCCGCCGACGGGATTATGCGGCAGCACTGCTTGCCTTGTTTGAAAAGACCAAAACCGCCGCGCGTTGATTAACTGAATCGGCAGTGGGGAATTGTCGATCGGGAAGATGGCCGTATTTGCGTTCATAGCGCTGGCGTTTGCGGGCGGCTTTCTTTTCATCGTCATCAACAAGGGAACGAATATTCGCGCGCCGGCGCCGAAGCCGGTTGCAGGTGCTCACATCGTTCAACGGCAAGCTCGCCGTCCAATCAATCGACGATCTGCGGGTCGGTGATCGCAAGATCGTGCTGCGCGGCGTCGCATTACCAAGCCCCCTCAATGCGCGCAATGGTCACCGAGGCCGTGCGCCGGGACTATCAAGGACTTGCCTTGACATGCAAATCCGTAGGCTTGGGGACACCGTGCGACGGCAATGTCGCGCCGAAATTCCGTGACGCCGCCGTAGTGCAGTGCCTCATCTCCGACGGCACGGATCGGGCTGCAAAGCTCGTCGAGGCAGGCATTCTGTGAGGGCAGCCCGCGCAGGCGGGCTCGACCTACAAGTCTTACGCGCCGGGCTCGTAGCTCCTGCGGACCCGTGGCGTAGCCGTCGAAACGAAGCTGACGCCAGCGCCCCAAGGAACGCCGGATCGGCTCGCTGGCAAACGCGCTCTATTGTGGCCGACAGTAAAGATGATACATTTCGATATTCTAATGGTGTGTTCAATCAACCACACCGAAACCAAAAATTATCTCGCATTTGCGAAATGGGTTGGAATTGGCGCAGAAAGCTGTTACGCGCTTTTGAGTACCTTAGCGGTTGGGTGGGCCTCAGGTAACGTGGGACAGAAGGATTGATGCGGATGAACCTAGTTTTGAAAAGTGCGTTGGCCGGAGTTGTTGTGTTGGCCGGCTTCGCCCCGGTGTCGTCTTTCGCGCAGGATGGGTCGTGCACCTGTGCAACCGCCTATAACGGCGCAAATCCGATTGGATCGCTCGGCCACGTCAATGGCGACGTAATGATCTCGCAGGTGGCTGGCTATGGCCCGGCGCAAGCGGGCGGCGCGCTTGATTTCGGCAGCCGTATCGTGGTTGGCGCCAAAGGCTCGGCTTCGGTTCAGGTCGGTGGCTGTAATCTGAGCGTCCCGGCGAATTCGACGCTCGATATCTCGCGCGTCGAGAACAAGATTTGCCTCAATGTGCTCGGTTCTGAGAAGACCGCTCAGACGGGTAATGCTAACACAAACAACAACACGCCGCTCTTCATTTTTGGCGGTATGGCTCTTGGGGCTGGTGTTCTGGCTGCAACGGCGGACGAAGGTCACGGCGTCAGCAACTGAGCTGGCTGTAGATAGCGGGATAATGGCGGCGGAGGCGCAGAGTGCTTCTGCTGCGTGCCTGTTGTTGCTGACAGGGGTGCCTTGGGCTAAACGTTGGTGTAATGATCGGAGAGGCTTAGGCCTAAGGCGACGTGCGGATGTCTGAGGCCGGCGGATATGACGGGATGAGGACCGGAGCGCCTGTCCATCCGGGCATTTGTACGCGACCGGGCCGAGGTCTTCGGTTTTGCGGCGTGTCGGCGTGAACTGCAGGCTCGACATTGTGGCGACGATCAAAGTAGATCCAGTTGTAGGCGGCATGAGCGGAGCGCTGGATACCTCAGGCGTAAGGCTTGCCTTGCTCCAGTTCTGTTGGGCGGCGCTGATGTCGGTGGTGCGGCGGTGATCATCGGCCTGCATGATGACGACTCTGTCAGCCAGTAGCTGGGACCTGGCATTCATCCTATTGCATGAGCTTGACAAGCGCGTCGCTCGCAGCCCTGCGGGTGACGCATCAGCGGTTTTTTGCGATGACGCCGCCATGTTGCTTCGTTGTAGTCACAAACGCCCATGATCGATCTGCATTCCCATATCTTGCCTGGCCTCGACGACGGCTCACCCAATCTTGCCGAATCGGTGGAAATGGCTCGATTGGCGGTGGCCGACGGAACGACCCACATGGCCTGCACACCGCACGTGACGCCCGGCGTATATGAAAACGGAACATCGAACATCGTTCGGGCGGTTCAAGAGTTACACCAGGCGCTGTGCGACGCCGCCATACCACTTGCTCTCTATGTCGGTGCAGACGTTCACATAGCGCCGGATCTTCCGGACCAATTGGCGGCGGGCAGCGTGCCGACCTTAAACAGGTCCCGCTATTTTCTGTTCGAGCCGCCGCATCATGTTCTACCTCCACGAATGGAGGATCTTGCTCTACGCCTGATAAATGCCGGCTTTATCCCGATTCTTACCCATCCGGAGCGTTTGACCTGGATCAAAACGAATTACGACGTTATCGAGAGATTGAATGCGGTCGGCTGCCTCATCCAGCTTACCGCGGATTCGATTGTTGGTGCTTTTGGACGTACGGCGCTTTACTATTCGGAAAAGCTGATTGACGAAGGCAGGGTGGATATCATCGCATCGGATACTCATAGCGCTACGCGCCGGCGTCCTGGGCTTTCGCAGGCGGTTACTGCTGCTGCCAAGCGGTGCGGGGAAGACGAGGCCCGCAACATGGTGTTGAAACGTCCAGGCGAAATATTGGCGAACCGGCCCATCGAGCCGGTTGGAAAAGCGCGTCCGAAAAAGCCAAACGCCGCCAACAGTGGCCGTTTTGGAGGATTTGGTCGCTTGTTCAAGGGCGGGACAGCGTGATGATGGGCATTTTTCGTTTCGCAAGAAGCCATGTGGGCACTACATTCGTCGTGCTCGCTTCTTTAGCAATGTCGGCCTGCACGAGTACCTCGTCGACGACACCGTCTTCGTCGAGTTCGGTCGATGCGCTGCAATTGACGTCATCGTCGACGCCACTTGGTAGCGGTGGCGCTCTGCAGGTGGTAAAAGACCTGCCTGCGCCACAAAACACCCAGAACGGCAGCGAGCAGCCTTTGTCTCCGAACGATGTGCTGGAGGTCAATGTGTTCCAGGTCGATAATCTAAACAGAACCGTTCAAGTCGACGCCGGCGGACAAATTTCGCTTCCGCTTATCGGGACTGTCACCGCGGCAGGAAAAACCGTTCGCCAACTAGAGCAGGAAATCGAAACTGCCTACGGTTCCAATTATCTGCAGTCGCCCGACGTGACGGTTTTCGTAAAGGAATCGATTGGGCAACGCATAACCGTTGACGGAGAGGTCAACAAGGCCGGCATATATCCGGTGTCGAGCAATTCTTCGCTTCTGGACGCAATCGCTCTGGCAGGAAATTTCAGTCCGATAGGAGACGCAAAGAAGGTCTTCATCTACCGTAACATCGGCACGAATACGCTGGTCGCCAATTACAATGTGGAAGCCATTCGTGCCGGCAAGGCCCGTAACCCGCGCATCTACGGTGGCGACAAGGTCGTCGTCTTCGCATCAAGCGCGAAGATAGCGGTGAACAATCTCAAGGACGCGCTCGGCATAGCCTCAAGTGCAGCCCGAATTGCCGTGGTCCCGGGGTTATAGGTCGCAGCCGAGCAGAATATAGTCGAAATCTAGGAACACCTCGCGCCATGCTCGATCGCAACAGGCAGCACCAAATTGCAGGTCCAGGACATGGCCAGGCCGTGTCCGCCGACCTCTACTATGACGGTGGGCACAACTATAGCCCTTATGGCCGCGACCATTCGGAGCAGGAACAGGGATTCAATCCGCTCAAGCTGTTCTTCTACGTCGTCCAGTATCGGTGGCTGTTCGTCATGATGGTGGCGGCCGGGCTTGTCGCCGGCGTCATCGTCACGATGATGCAGACGCCAAAATACCAGGCGACGACGCAATTGGAAGTGCTGGTGCCTTCCGCCAAGGTCTTCCAGGACATCGAGGTCGTTTCTGAAAATGCGGATGTACGGGCCTTTCTCACCGCGCGTGAAAAGCTCAAAAGCCGCGCATTGGCACAGCGCGTCGTGTTCCAATTGGGTCTGAGCGAAAAACCGGACTTCCTCTTCCCTACGCCGAACTTCTCGCTCTCCAATATCTTTTATCGTGCCTTCGGAATCTCCAAGTCACCTTCCATCGAACAGAAGACGCCCGAAGAACGTGAAGAGATCGCGATAAAGCGCATTCTGAATGAACTCACGGTCAATCTGGTCACCAACACGAGTCTGCTGTCGATCACTTTCGCCGATCAGAACCCGAAATACGCAAGCGATGTCGCCAATCAGGTCGCGCAAAGCTTTATAGATCAGCGCCTCGACCAGACCAGTGAAACGTCCGACCTGGCGCGCCAGTTCATCCAGGAGCAAGTCTTGCAGGTGAAGCAGAAGCTCCAGAAATCGGAAGAGGAACTGGTAGCCTACGCCAAGGATGCCGGCATCACGGTAACCGGCGACGACAAGTCCTTGATAGGCTCGAATATCGAGGCTCTGAACGAGGCACTTGCGAAAGCAATCCAGGACCGTCTCGATGCAGGACGGGCGGTGGACCAGATCGATAAAGGCCGCGGCTCAAGCCTCGGGCCGGTCTTGGAAAGCGAAGGCCTGCAGAAGCTGAGCGACAAGCTTGCGGACTTGACGAGCCAGTACCAACAGAAGCTGGGTATTTTGAAGCCCGGCTTTCCTGAAATGCAGCAACTTCAGGCACAGATCAAAGAGTTGCAGCGGCTCTACAACAATGGCGTTCTGGCCATTACGGATTCGCTACGCTTGAAATATCAGGAGGCGCAGAACAAGGAAGCTGACCTCAAGAGCAAGCTTGCTGAAATGGAAAAGCAACAGGTCGTGTTCAACGATAAGAACATCAAGTACACGATCTTGAAGCGTGAGGTTGATTCAAACCGGTCGCAATACGACAGTCTTATTTCCAAGCTCAACGAAGTCGGCGTCAGCTCGGAATTGAAGACGCAGAGTGCAGCCATCGTTGATTTTGCTGCGCTCCCAGATCGCCCATACTCTCCACGTCTCAGCATCAATCTTGCTATTGCGCTGTTTCTTTTCCTTGTCCTGACCGCGACGATAATTTACATCATGGAGCTGTTGAACAACACCTTCACCAATCCCGAGCAGATCGAAAAGGAACTCGGGCTGCCGATGCTCGGCATATTGCCGCTCGTCGACGACCGCGAACTCATAGCCAGCATCACCGATCAGAAATCCGGGCTCTCAGAGGCTTACCGCTCGCTTCGAACGTCATTGCAGTTCTCCGGCGCCGAAGGAGCACCGCGTTCATTGCTGGTGACAAGTTCGGAGCCCGCGGAGGGCAAGTCGACGACATCGTTCAAGCTCGGGCAGGACTTTGCAGCACTCGGTGCAAGGGTTCTCATTGTCGATGGGGACCTTCGGAAACCGAATCTTCATCGCCTGTTCGGTCTCGACAACACAATCGGCCTGAGCAATTTGCTGACCAACACTGTCCGCAAAGAGGATCTGGCGAGCATTTTCAGGGCGACAAAGTATCCAAACGTCACCGTTTTGACTTCTGGGACGATTCCGCCAAATCCCGCGGATCTGCTCTCGTCACCGAAGATGGCTCTGATCATCACCAATCTCGGGAAGCGCTTCGATGTTGTAATCATCGACGCGCCGCCGATCGTCGGCCTCTCGGACGCGCCCATCCTCAGCCGGCTTGCCGAGGGTACATTGATGGTCATCTCCACCAATCAGGTGACACGCAAGTCTGCGAAGGCAGCGTTGAAGCGTATGCGAGCCGCTGGTGCCAACGTTGTTGGAGCCGCGATGTCAAAATTCGCGGTAAACAAGTTCGACTACAACTACGCCTACAAGTACATGAACTACCAGTATTACGACTATGGGGCGGATACAGCGAAGATTGAGGGCAAAGTGGATGATGGAGCAGACCAGCCCGCTTATGCAAAATCTCCGGCGTTCAAGCGTTTGGTTCGTCGCATCCGTTCTAGTGTTAGCGGCTTCGTCGATCGGGCTAAGTCGGCTACTTGAAACGGAAACACCAGTCGTTTCTCTAGCGCTGGATCCGCTGAACGTCGATGCGCTGATAAGCGAGATTACCGATGATCTGAGCGATGCGAATGGCACTCCGGATCTCGAAGCCTTGCTTGCTAAGGCCAAGGATGCGCTTCGTTTCAACTTGGCCGACGCACGTCTCTACAGCCTGATCGGCGAGATCAAATATCGACAAGGCGAGAAAGACGAAGCCTATGAGTTGTTCGACCAGGCTCGTAAGTTATCCAAAACGGAAATCCATGCGCTCCAGAGGTCTATTGGCCATTCGACGGAGATGAGCGATTTGTCGAAGGCCGTCGGCGAAATCGACATATTGCTGCGACGATGGCCAGACCAATTTCCGGCGATCGCCGATGGCCTGCCGGCGATCCTTTCGAATCCCGACGGATATCAGGCCATGCTGACGGCTATTACGGCGGAGACGCCCTGGAGACCCAGCCTCTTCGTTGCACTGGCCAATAATCCCAAGGGACTCGACTACGCAAACCGACTGCTGCTCGATTTGACTGGACCGAACGCGCGACCGAAATTGGGTGAGTTAGCCATTGTGATCAACGGTTACATCCGTCAAAGGGAATTTGAACAAGCGTATCGGCTGTTTCTTTTCACCTTGTCTGACCAGGAGCGTAAGTTAGCCGGCTACGTCTTCAACAGCACATTCGAACCGATCCCCAGCGGCAGGCCGTTTGATTGGCAGGTCCATGATCAGTCCGGCCTGGAGGTGACGTTTGCGACATCCCAGGATGCGGTGGAGGGTGAGGGCGGGGCGACAGTCCGGTTCTTGAACACGCCGGTGAAGAATTCCGCTCTGCAGCAGTATATCGAGCTGCCTCCTGGATCCTATAGGATTTCCCTGGTTGCATCAGCGAGAAATCTCAAGCTTCCGAAGGAATTATTCTGGTCAATTAGATGTCCCGGCAGTGAAATCGCGCGCTTCAATATTCCCGAAGGCACATTCAATCGCCAGACCATGAGCCAAGATTTTTCGGTTGGTCCGGACACATGTCGAATGCAAGTGTTGAGGCTGGAGACCGCCGCCATTGCCGAGAGCTGGCGATTTCGATATGTCGGCACCTTGATAATGCACAAATTGAGCGTTGAGAGACTTCCATCTTGAACGACCGGCCGTCGGAATGGGATAAATATCTCCTCGGCACGGTCTTGTTTGTATCGCTGCTGATCGGTGGTGGTACTGCGAGCGGCCTTTACACAGACACTCTGATCGAGGTCGCGGCGATAGTTTCGGCGGCGGCCGTCTTTTCGCAAACCGCCGACCAGAGAATCCCCCGGCCTGTTCTGTTGCTGCCGGTCTTCACCGTGGCGCTGGCGGTTTTGCAAATCGTCCCATTGCCGGCAGCCATATTCAATGGGTTGCGGCCGGAACTGCTGCTCGGACATCCCTGGGTTGGAGAAAGCCGTTTTCGCTTCATCAGCGTTGGGGTTGGCCGCACGGTCGAATGCCTGCTTTATCTGCTGGCCGCCGCAGCGTTTTTTTTGGCCGTATTGCGTTTGCGTGCCGAGCAGGTCAGCGCGCTCCTTCCGTTTTTCTTCATGGGTGTTATCTGCAATGGTTTGGCGGGAGCGATTCAATATTCGCTCTCCGACGACGTCGCTATTGTCGGGCTGTTGCCTTTTACGATCAATGCCGGGCTTTTTGCGAACCGGAATCATTTTGCGGCCTTGCTCTTTGTCTCGATTCCCTTCGTCGTTTATCATGGTCTCTTCCGTGGGCGACTTTTGTCCGGGTCGCTTGGACTGGTCACACTTTTGCTGCTGCTTTTAGCAGCCGGTTCGCGTGCCGGTGTTCTGATCGGGCTGGCGATCACCGTATTGTCTGGGGTCTTCCTCTCAGCTCGTTCAAGGGCGAGCGGGTTCAGCGTTCTGCTTATTTTTGTTGGGCTTTCGATCTACACAATAGGCGCGTGGACGAAGATCGACGTGGAGGCAATCGATCCGACGTTCGGGCGCGGAGAATTTGCCCGAACGACGATAGAGGGGATCAAGGACAATTGGGCGACGGGCGTCGGATTTGGGAATTTTCAAAAGGCCTATCAGATATACGAAAGGGAGGGCATGATTTTCAGGCAATACGTCAATCATGCCCATAATGAATATCTTGAAATAGCCTTCGAAGGTGGAGTTCTGGCTATCCTGCTGATGGCAGGTTATTTCGTACTGCTTTTCGCTGCATTGGCTAGGGTTCGCCGTGACCCACTGCAGAAAGCGGCATTCCTCTCGGTATCTTTTCTTCTCATTCACTCGCTGGTTGACTATCCGTTGCGAACCGGTGCGCTGGCGATGACCTTTGCCTATATGAACGCCATCATCTTCCACAAAGGATTTGCGGAACGCTTGAGCCGCAAGAGCGAGATGATGGAGATCGATCACAACGGTGACAAGTTGCTTGTCCCCATCGGCACTTCGTCTTAATGACATCGTTGCCACGGCTGGTGTCGCCAGAACGTGGCGGACCGCTGTGAGGGGAGCCGGTTCCTGGCTCTCGGGTTCCGAGGCTCAGGCAACATTTTCCTTCCTCTACCAAGTGCAATCGCTCGCTGAGCAGAAATTTCCCGAATTTATCGGCTGTATGGAAAATTCATTCCCGAACCATCCGCCGCCGGCTTGTCTTGCATTGTTCTGGACAGGAACGATCTGCTAGAACGCCCGCACGAATAGATTGTCCGGAAGTGCAGTCTGCCCCTTCCGTGGATCGGTACGAAAGAACGCTCGCAGTCCATGAACATCGCACTTACGCACCTTCAGCGGCTTGAGGCCGAATCCGTCCATATTTTTCGCGAGGTGGCCGCAGCCTTTGCCAAGCCGGTAATGCTGTATTCGGTCGGCAAGGATTCGTCCGTGCTCATGCACCTGGCTATGAAGGCGTTCTATCCGGCCAAGCCGCCCTTTCCCTTTCTCCATGTCGACACGACCTGGAAATTCCGCGAGATGATCGCCTTTCGCGACCAGATGCAGCAAAAGCTCGGCTTCGACCTCCTGGTCCATGTCAATGAAGACGGCGTGCGCGACAACATCAACCCGTTCGACCATGGCTCCAACACGCATACGCATGTGATGAAGACGGTGGCGCTGCGGCAGGCGCTCGACAAATACGGGTTTGACGCTGCCTTCGGCGGCGCGCGACGCGATGAGGAGAAGTCGCGCGCCAAGGAGCGCATCTTCTCGTTCCGCAACGCCCAGCATGCCTGGGATCCGAAGAACCAGCGGCCGGAGATGTGGAAGATTTTCAACACCCGCATCGCTGCCGGTGAATCGATCCGGGTGTTCCCGTTGTCGAACTGGACCGAGCTCGACATCTGGCAATACATTCTCCAGGAAGACATCCCGATCGTGCCGCTGTATCTGGCCAAGGAGCGGCCGGTGGTCGAGCGCGATGGCATGCTTATCCTGAGGGATGATGAGCGCATGCAGCTGCGGCCCGGCGAAACAGTGGAGAACCGGATGGTGCGGTTCCGCACGCTCGGCTGCTATCCGCTGACCGGCGCGATCGACTCGGACGCCGACACTCTGGAGGCGATAGTCGGCGAAATGCTCACCGCGCGCACGTCCGAGCGGCAAGGTCGCCTGATCGACCGCGACGAAGCCGGCTCGATGGAAAAGAAGAAGCGCGAGGGGTATTTCTGAGTATGCGCCACATCATGGCCAAGAGCCTCGCCCCGACCGACGGCGTCCGCGACTATCTGGCGGCGCAGGAACGAAAGTCGCTGCTGCGCTTCCTGACCTGCGGCTCGGTCGACGACGGCAAGTCGACGCTGATCGGGCGCCTGCTTTCCGATACCAAGCAGATTTTCGAGGATCAGTTAGCCACACTCGAGCGCGATTCGCGCAAGCACGGCACCACCGGCGACGACGTCGACTTCGCGCTGCTGGTCGACGGCCTCGAGGCCGAGCGCGAGCAAGGCATTACCATCGACGTCGCCTATCGCTTCTTCGCCACGCCGATGCGCAAGTTCATCGTCGCCGACACGCCCGGCCACGAACAGTACACGCGTAACATGGCGACAGGTGCATCGACGGCGGATCTCGCCATCGTGCTGATCGATGCCCGCCAGGGCGTACTGCGCCAGACCAGGCGGCATTCGATCATTGCCTCGCTGCTTGGCATCCGCCACATTGTGCTCGCCGTCAACAAGATCGATCTTGTCGGCTTCGACGAAGCAGTTTTTGAACGGATCGTCGCTGATTACGGGCAGTTCTCACGTGAGCTCGGTTTCCGGACGATCGTGCCCATCCCGATGTCGGCCCGCTACGGCGACAACGTTACGGGCCGTTCCGTTAGGACAGACTGGTATTCCGGCCCGACGCTGATCGAACATCTCGAAATCGTCTCGGTCGACGAGGCCGCGGTCGAATTGCCGTTCCGGTTTCCTGTCCAATATGTGAACCGTCCCAACCTCGATTTCCGCGGCTTCGCCGGCACCATAGCGTCCGGATCGGTTGCGCCGGGCGACGAGGTGGTCGTCGCGAAATCCGGCAAGTCCTCCCGTGTCAGGCGCATCGTCTCGCATGGCGGCGATCTTCAGCAGGCTATTGCCGGCCAGGCCATCACCCTTGTCCTCGACGACGAGGTCGAGGTCTCGCGCGGCAATATGCTAGTATCGCCGGCGGCGCGGCCGCAGGTCGCCGACCAGTTCGCCGCAAACATCGTCTGGTTCGACGAACATGCGCTGCTGCCCGGCCGCTCTTACATTCTGCGCACCGAAACCGACCAGACCAGTGCCACCATCACCGACCTGAAGTACCGGGTCAACGTCAACGACTTTGCCCATGAGGCGGCCAAGTCGCTTGAAATGAACGAAGTCGGCATCTGCAACATCTCGACGCGGTCGCCGATCGCCTTCGATCCGTTTGCCGAAAACCGCACCACCGGCGCCTTCATTCTGATCGACCGTATCACCAATGCCACGGTCGGTGCCGGCATGATCCTGCATTCGCTGCGCCGCGCCGAAAACATCCACTGGCAGTCGCTCGATGTCGGCAAGCGCGCGCGTGCCGATATGAAGAACCAGCGGCCGGCCGTGTTCTGGTTCACCGGGCTTTCGGGCTCGGGCAAGTCGACCATCGCCAATCTGTTTGAAAAGAAACTGTTCGCCACCGGCCGTCATACCTACATTCTGGATGGCGACAACGTCCGTCACGGACTCAACCGCGATCTCGGCTTCACGGACGCCGATCGTGTCGAGAACATTCGCCGCGTTGCCGAAGTCGCGCGCCTGATGGCCGACGCCGGGCTGATCGTCATCGTGTCATTCATTTCGCCGTTCAGCGCGGAGCGGCGCATGGCGCGCGAATTGATGGCCGATGGCGAATTCATCGAGGTGTTTGTCGACACACCTTTCGAGGAATGTGCCAGGCGCGATCCGAAGGGCCTCTATGCGCGGGCGTTGAACGGCGAGATCAAGAATTTCACCGGCGTCGATTCACCCTATGAGGTGCCGGAAAAGCCCGAAATCCATCTCAAGACACTCGGCAGATCGGCCGAGGAGATGGTGGACGCCCTGGAACACTGGCTGAACGAGCGGGACATTGCCGAAGACCAATATGACAGCGGCGGCGGTATCTGACGACGAAGCAATGCTCGCCGTCTTCGAGCACCTTGCCTTGGCGGCGGGACGCGAGGTGATGCGCGTCTTTCGTGCCGGCTGTGCGGTCGACAGCAAGTTGGACAGTTCGCCGGTGACGGAGGCTGACCGCGAGAGCGAGAAGATTATTCTTGCCGGGCTGCGCGCCGCATTTCCCGAGATTCCGTGCGTGGCCGAGGAAGAAGCTTCGGCCGGCATCATGGCACCGGATCTCGGTGACGCCTTCTTCCTGATCGATCCTCTCGACGGCACCAAGGAGTTCGTCAACCGCAGGACCGATTTCACTGTCAACATAGCGCTGGTTCGCGATGGCGTGCCGGAGATCGGCGTTGTCTTCGCGCCTTGCACCGGCCGCTTCTTTTCCGGCCGGCCGGGCAAAGCGGAAACGATCAAGATTGATGACAACTATGTGATCGTCGATCGCCAACCGATTTCGGCAAGGGCCGGTATGATGCCGCTGACCGTCGTTGCCAGCCGCTCCCACAACACGCCGGAGACCGACGCCTATATCCGCGCGCTTGGCGCGGCCGAGATCGTCTCGGTCGGCTCGTCGCTGAAATTCTGCCTTGTCGCCGGCGCCGAGGCGGACGTCTATCCGCGCTTCGGCCGCACTATGGAGTGGGATACGGCCGCGGGTGACGCGGTGCTACGCGCTGCCGGCGGAATGACGCGCACGCTGGATGGTGCGCCGCTCGCCTACGGCAAGCGTAACCAGAGCGACGACGAGGATTTCGCCAACCCGCATTTTATCGCCAGCGGCAAGGCGGCTGGATCTGGCTAGACGATGACTGCGCAACCAAAGGAACGCGTCAGACCTGTCAGCGTTCCTCTCGCACGACTTGTCGCGACGTAAGCGCAGTTCCAGCCCCATGTGTGAAAGCGAATGTGTTACAGTGACTTATGACCGCGATCTCAGGTGCTGACCGAGGCGTGTAAACACCACGATAACGCTCCCCATCCGGCCTGGGGGCGACGTCAGCGACCACATCAAGCTAAAGGCGTCTGCAGCATGGCACGACCAGTCATGATCAAGTCCTTGCGGGCCTCGTCGTATTTTTCGTGATACCAGCCGGGTGCGTCAATACCGGCGGCGCATGAGGGCGGCTTCGAACCCGACTTATGTGGCTGGCCACGGTCCCAGATTGGATCACGCTCAAGAACCTAAAATGCGGCGGGCTTGCTTCGGATGGATAAGGCTAGGAGCGCCTCCGAAAGTCTTTTCTTCGCCCGCTCGACCCCATTCTCGTCGATTGCCTCAACATCGAGGAACAAGTCGAGGCCAGTCGTGTGCTCGCTGATGACCTGAGGGCGCTGGGCCAGTTCACCCAGGAGGCCCTCGACTTCGTAGGGGACAACCTCCCGGCTAATCCCCTTCATCGCAATCGGTGCCAACGGACGCGCCCGGACAAGGTCGCGCACGAGCGCGTAAGTCTCATAGCTGAGGCAGATGCCGCCGGGCTCGGCAATCGACTGCAGCCGGGCCGCCAAGTTCGCTTCGGCCCCAATGATCGTGTAGTCCATCCGATCGTCGGAACCGAAGTTCCCAACATTGCAATAGCCCGTGTTGATGCCCATGCGAGCTCGGAAGGGCCGTTCAACTCCGCGGTCATGCCACACCCTGTTCAACTGCTCCACCCGACGCTGCATGTCGACAGCCATGCGCAAGCAGGCTCTCGCGTCTTCCTCGACGCCTTGCGTCTCGGGGTCGCCGAAGAACACAAGAAGCGCGTCGCCGATGAACTTGTCCACAGTGCCGCCGTGTTTGAGGGCGATCGCCGACATCTCGGTGAAGTACTCATTGAGGAGAAGCGTCAGGTCCTCGGGCTGGAGCCGTTCCACGATCGCGGTGAAATCCTTGA
Organism: Mesorhizobium sp. M1027; assembly: GCF_040318745.1. Lineage (NCBI taxonomy): Bacteria > Pseudomonadati > Pseudomonadota > Alphaproteobacteria > Hyphomicrobiales > Phyllobacteriaceae > Mesorhizobium > Mesorhizobium sp. M1027. Next base: position 42,760 of record NZ_JAMYMW010000013.1, read on the forward strand.
CGTCGGAGAAAAAGATCGTGAGCTTCTTGCGCTCGGTCGCGATGGTGACGTCCTTCTGGCCGCTGAAGATGCTTTTGTAGATTTGAGGCGAAAGGTATTTGGCGATCTTCAATGAAATCGCGGCCAGGAAGTCGTTTGCCTCCGAAAGCTCCTTGTTGATGCCCTGAATCAACGCGGACTGCCGACGCTGCAGGAGAATGAACGTCAGGCCCGCCGCCGCCGCGAAGGCGAAATATACGAGCAGATACTTGAAAGTGAGGATGTTCGCAGCGATAGGCTGATTGACTGATATCTCCTGGATCCCTCGGACATCCCCTACCTTCCAATCCGTCTTGGGGCTGTCCGGGTGTGAGTTATGGCAGGTCACGCAGACTTGTCCCATTACAACAGGGGCCGCGGCGCGGACCTGCCGGTCAAACAGTGAACCCGAGACTTCGATGATCGGCTCCTTCGGGTTGGCGCGCAAAGCCAAGATTGCATTCCGCTCGAATACATCGAGCTGGTGGGGGGCGCGACCTTTGAAGGGCAGATCCGAGACGAACCGATATTTGACGGACCCGTCGTGAACGCTGATGCGCTTGCCGAGTTCAATCGAGAGGGTTGCTGGAATAGGGATCGCACCCGGCACGTCCCGGTAGTTGTGCGTCGCAGTCACGGCGCCGTTTGCTTGCAGCACGCGTCCCACGACGTCGCTGCCGTAGAATCCGCGCATTTCGTCGATGATGCGGCTGATTTCGCTGGCTTGCCTGCGCAGCATCCGTTCCGATAGGTCTCGGAGGTCGAGCCAGGCTGCGACGGGCAGACCGATAAGGCCGATGACCACTGCCGCCACCAGGAGCGGTCCCATGGTGCGCTGCTGACGCGCAATCTGTTCGCCCAGTCCAGCCATTGTGCAAGCGCCCGGCCGTCTTAGTATGTGAACTATAGCTCATTCCCGGCACGGTACCAGAGTCAGTCTTGGCTCGATGAAAACACGTCAGCCCTGCAAGTCGGACCGACCTTGAGCGGTTGTTGCTAAGCCCCGACGCTCACAGCGGATTTCGCATTCTGCCGCAGACGGACAGTGAATCAGTGAAGGGATGTCGCAACGTCGGTTGTGGCCGGAATGCGCTCCGAGATAACCGCTCAGGGGTCAAAAATTCACCTCTAGCAAGGTCGAGACTTCGGTCGGAGAGCACGTCGGAAAAGAAAGCGTCCCGCGAAACGTGTCCGCGCTTCGGTCGCATTATGGAATGGGACACCGCGGCGGGGTGACGCGGTACTGCGCGCTGCCGGCAGCATGACGCGCACGCTGGACGGTCAGCCGCTCGCCTGCAGCGCAACCAGAGCGACGGCGAGGATTTCGCCAATCCGCATTTCATTTGCCAGTGGCAAGGGCTGCCACGGCCGCTTAGCCACCATGATGAACTCGGATCCCATCCCGGCTCGTCCCCCCAAATGACACCGTCGCGCATGCGACGCCTCGGTGAAACATTTATTCTCGGTCGAACCGTTGCGAGGAATAACCCTACGGTGTGGATCGTGGCAGCGGCGCTTTCGCGTGTTAAACTGCTTGCATGGAGATCGACACCGACAAGATCGACGATGCCGTTATGGGCCTGCTTTGGCTGACGCTGCATGAAGAGAGGCGCGCCTGGAAGGGGTTGGATTGGAATGCTCTGGATCGCTTGCACCAGAAGGGGCTGATCGCGAATCCGGCAAACAAGGCGAAGTCAGTGGTTCTGACAGATGTAGGACTGCGGCGTGCTGAGGAGCTATTCCGAACCCTGTTCACTCGCCCGGCGCCCTGAGCCAGAGCGCTGGACGGGCGCCTGCGAGCTGATAGCGCATATGGCTGAATTTCGACACCGGCGGCGCGCTGACCCGAGGCGGGACGGCGATGCTCTCGCCATGGCGGCCAAATTCGTCACCTACGCCAACGGGGGCATCCTGTCTGTCAAGGCAGCGGCAGAGAACACCGCAGCCGCGACTCTCCAACGTCAACGGCATTGGCGCGAAGTCCAGCCGCGAGATGTTCTCCCGGCGAATCGGCGCCCAACGCGCTGAGTTGCAGCCAGCAGCGGGTCTGTGCCGCTGCTGACACATGGGATGTTAGTGGGGCAGATTGCCACTGGCGATGCGAAATCTCTATGGCTGTCGATTTCCGAAGGCAGGTTTCTCAAGCACGAGCACATGACTACCAAGGGGCGATGTGTGAGTGCTCTTGACCTGGAACCCCTCGTCAGAAAGCGTTTCGATGAATTCGCCATCCGTTCCAGGCGGAACGCGGGCAACGACGTTTGAGGTGCGCCTCACAATATTGGAAAGCACCCTTCGCGCCTTGCCTGGGCCGATGTTGCGCTGCATGTGCTGATAGACGGCCAGCAGCAGGACGATATCGTATTTCGGTAGAAGGATATTGCCGAGGCGCCGGCTGCCAAGATTCAGGCGATCGAACCGGGCATGTACCGGGGAGCCGCTCAACAACATCTTTGCAGTCTCGATATGCGGCTTGGCAATGTCGATCCCATGGATCGAACTGGGTTTCAGCTTGGATATCTCATAGGCGACAACCCCCATATTGCAGCCAACATCGAGAATGGATTTTCCGGCGTAGTCGACCTTTGCGGAGAATAGCCCGTCAAGTCTGTCGTCCCACGTTCCTGCAAAACCCCTTTTGAATCTTGACCACCACAAATCATCAGCTCCTTTGGGAAGAGCCCCCTTGAGCGGCTCCTACCACGAGAGAATTAACGGTCGATACCCTTTCAACTGGAATTGATCCCATTGACGAACCAAGGCAGGGACGTGTGCGGCGGCGTCACAACCCCATCACCTTGAGTGCCGCGGGAACCGCGTAGCGGCTGCCGCCATAGCGCAGCCGGTAGGTCCGCTTCACAGGCTTGCCGGGATGGGACTGGCATTCGCCATTCTGGTCGGGGGAGGGATTGTCGGTATTCGACCGCTCGACCGCAATGATGTCTCGATAGCCGTGGTGGCGCGCCGGGCTCATCGCCAGGCTGACCTGGCTGGAATGAAACGATCCAGCGCAACTGGCATCGCCTTCGCCGCCATGGCCAGCCACCACGAGGCCGTCGAGCACCAAGCGCAGCGCATCGCTGGCGACGGTATAGAGCCGCAGGTCGGTTTCAGTGAAGGGAGTAGCCTGCGAATGGTTTGCCATTTCGATGCGCAGGCCGAAGGCGGTGACCTCAGGGGCCAGTGCATAGCGGCCGGTGTCGAATTCCACCTTACGGATCGCGATGGCATCATCGGTCATCAGTCCAGGCTGGAGCAGGCGCTGGCGCACCCGCAGGCTCTTTCTATCGACCACCAGTAGCTCGATGTCACCGACATGCAGGTGGTCGCCGTTAGCACTGTCGATCAGCGGTACCGCGACCAAAAGCAGGTCGTCATGAGCCGGCCAGATCTTGCAGGCCAGGCCGAATGGCGCATCGCTCTCCGGGAGCGTTGAGGCGATGCTCGTATGGGGTACAAGCGTGAACGACGCGCCGTCGGCGCTCTTTTGGGCCTTGGGATAGGCCTGCTGCACCAGGGCGGCGGCATCGCCGCAATCGCCCGACGCGGCTCGGGCGGGCGACAGGCTGGTCAGGCAGAGGAAGAACACAGGCAACAGGATTCGCATGAGGTTCTCACGTCGCAGCGCCGGATGCCGGCAGGCATGTCTACGCGAGATTGGTGGCGGCGCACAGGGGTGCGCGGAAAGTGCGGCTAACGACGCCTCGATGGCCGCCAGAGGAACAGGCCCGCCGCTCCGACACTCCCATTGTGGCCTGCAGATGCACGATGGCTTCGCGCTTGGCGGCGGGCCCTACCATTTTTTTGAAAGAAGCTCGCGCAGTGCCGACGCTTCCAAACCTCGAACATGAGGCAGGGTGGGCTCTAACCGAACGCCGCGACGAAGGTGGTGGAGCGCACATCGACATTGCCGACGATCGCGTTGCCAACGGTTCCGTAAGACGCGGCCAGAAAGCCGCTGACATCTAGCCCAATAGAGCATGAAGCGCTCGCGTCGCATCATTGCAAATTACGGCCGGAGTGATGGATGAGGCCGAACTGCTTTCGACTTCGAAGCTGCCGCTGGGCCGATAGAGCTCGCTGCTTCACCTCGGCTGACCGGCCTTCAAGCGCGCAGCTGGCAAAACTGGACAAGTCTCCTGGCAGCCATTCGATCAGGCCAGCACATCAGCCAGGCTGCTGGATCGCGGCGAGCTTCCACTCAGCGCCGTTCTGGCGCGCAAAGGTCCACAGTTCGATTGTCTCCGTCGGCCGATCGGCTTGACCCTCAACGATCTTGCCGCTGATGCGATCGCGGGTTACGTCGCGAGACTCATAGCGCAAAGCAGCCGTCGCGTAGTCGCGGTCACCCTCCCGCCAACTTTCCGCAATATCGGCCTCCAATAGGTTGACGTCCGACACGTCGTTCCTGACGCCTTTTTTGGCATTGTCGGCAAGTTCCTCGGACAGATAGGAGACCATCTCGGGCGTCGCCAACCGGCGCAAAGCAGCATGATCTTCGCGCCCGAATGCCTCCTGAACTTCCGTCAGCCGTTGCTGGAACGTGTCGAGGTCGGCTTGCGTGAGTGCGATCTCATCGGCACTGGCTTGGGAAGGATTGCCTTGGCTCGTTCCGCCAAATCCTGACCCGATGCCTGGAATGGGGAAAGCTGTAGCGTTGCTCGGCTCGGGCCCAGCTGCTGCGTTTCGCCCAAAGGTCCCGATGCCCCGCGAGGCACCGGCCGTAGCGGGCGCTGGGTTGTATGCCGATTGCGAGCGGAAAAAGCGGATCGCCAGCATGATCACGCCGCCGATCAGCAGTACTTGGAGCAAAAGACCCAACATGCCGGCCAAGCCGCCGAAACCGTGGCCCAGAAGAACGCCGATCAAACCGCCGAGAAGCAGCCCCCGCATCATTGATCCGCCGAGGCCGTTGAAGAAGCCGGGGCGCTGGAATGCCTGCGGCTGACGGGCCGCATTGTTCGTTGCCGCATTAGGCGTCATCGAGCGCTCGACCGGTGCGGCCGGTTGCGGCGCGACTCTGGTCGGCGGGACCGGCTGGAAAGTGCGCATGCCGCGACTGCCGAAGCTGCCGCCACGGCGCGCATCGGCGTGATCCACAGCGACCATGGAAAATGCCAGGAACAATCCGGCGAACAAAACTGCAAACCGTCCCCAACGCGAAATCAGCATAGGCAAATCCTCAAGTGACACTCTGTCCACCCATATGGGGTGCGTCGATCGAAATATCAGGGAATAGTCCGCTGAGATATTTTCCGACGGCATGGTCGGGCGCCCGCCGGGGTTCACGATGAGACTGTCCAGCCTGCCCAAGCGAGATGATTGCCTGTCCGATCATGCAGGCGCGCCGCACCCGGCCGACCGCCGTCTGTCGCATCAAGAGCAGCGGATATGCAAGCGTGGGATCACCGCTCTCCGGGCGACGATGCCGACGGTCTCCCGGCAATGACTTGAGCTTGACATACAGCTTTTCTAAGTACTATCAACACATCTGCAAAACCTGCCATACAGGTTTGCCTTCTGAACTGGAGATCGCGTGAGCACGGTGGTAGCCGCAAAACATTCCGACGCAGCGAGCCTGGTCAGCAATACGATCGGCGAGATCACGCGCCACATCCGCACGCATGAACTCGGACCAGGCGACCGGCTGCCCAGCGAGGCCGCGCTTTCGAGGCAATTGAGCGTCTCGCGTACTGTGGTGCGCGAGGCCTTCAGCTCGCTCGCCGCGATGCGGCTTATCGACCTCAGGGCAGGCAGGCGGGCTACCGTCGCCGAGCTGGACTATGGCGCCATGTCGCTGGTGATCGAGCATGGCGTCCACACCGAGCAGATCACGGTGCAGCAAATCTACGACGTGCGCCGCACGATCGAGACCCGCACCGCCATGCTGGCGGCTTTGCGCAGAACCGCCGACGAAGTGGAAAGGATCAGGGCGCACGCGCTTGCCATGCGCGAGAATTTCCAGCGACCGGAACAGGTCATGGAGCACGATCTCGCCTTTCACCTCGAAATCGCCAAGGCGGCAAAGAATCCGGTTTTTAGCCTCATCGTAGGCGCGTTCGAGCGCGTATCGCGCCAGACCTGGCCGATCGGCTGGCGCAGCCGCCCTTCGGATGCCGAGCAGTTGGAGATGATCCAGATCCATATCGAGCTCGCCGAAGCTATCGAGACCGGTGATCCCCAGTCTGCTCGCGACCTGATGGCGAGGCATTTTGACGAGAGCGTCAAGGCCCTGCTGGCGGCCGGCATCGCCTGAGGACGGGGGCACAATGAAGATCGCGAAACTGGAAACGCTGCGGCTCAAGGAGCGGCCGAACCTTCTCTGGGTCCTGGTTCACACGGACGAAGACCTCGTGGGACTGGGCGAGACCTTCTTCATGGCCGAGACCGTCGAGACCTATTTGCACGAATATGTCGCGCCGCGCGTGATCGGTCGCGACCCCTTGCAGATCGACCTGCTCGCCGCCGATCTTGTCGGCTATCTCGGTTTCCGATCGACGGGCGCGGAAGTCAGGGGCAATTCCGCTTTCGACATCGCGCTTTGGGATCTGTTTGGAAAGGCCACGGGTCAGCCGATCGCACAGCTCCTCGGCGGGTTCACCAGGCACGAGATCAGGACCTACAACACCTGTGCCGGACCCGAATACATCAAGAAGGCCACGGGCCAGACGACGGCCAACTACGGGCTCGATAAGCCCGGCGACGCCTATGATGATCTGAACGGCTTCCTTCACCGCGCCGACGAACTGGCGCATTCGTTATTGGAGGAAGGCATCACGGCCATGAAGATCTGGCCGTTCGACATGGCCGCCGAGAAAACGCGCGGCCAGTATATATCGCAGCCCGACTTGAATTCCGCGCTGGCGCCATTCGAGAAAATCCGCAATGCGGTCGGCGACAAGATGGACATCATGGTTGAATTCCATTCAATGTGGCAGCTGCTGCCGGCCATGCAGATCGCTCGCGAGCTTGCCCCCTACAAGTCCTTCTGGCACGAAGATCCGATCAGGATGGACAGCCTGTCCAGCCTGAAACGCTATGCCGAGGCTTCGCTGGCGCCGATATCGGCTTCGGAGACGCTCGGTTCCCGCTGGGCCTTCCGCGACCTTCTCGAAACTGGAGCCGCCGGTGTCATCATGCTCGATATCAGCTGGTGCGGCGGGCTCTCGGAGGCGCGCAAGATCGCTGCCATGGCTGAGGCATGGCACCTGCCGGTCGCGCCACACGACTGCACCGGTCCAGTGGTGCTCGGCGCATCGACCCACCTGTCGCTGAATGCGCCGAACGCGCTTGTCCAGGAAAGTGTCAGGGCCTTTTACAAGACCTGGTACCGCGACCTTGTGACCGCTTTGCCGCAGGTGAAGAACGGCATGATCACCGTGCCTCCCGGACCGGGCCTCGGCATGGAACTGAACCCGGAGATCGATCGCGCCTTCACGGCGCTTCGACGGGTGACTGACGCATCGACTCTCTGAAAATGAACCTGAAGCAGCTTTCTACGGAGGAGGAGAACCATGAAGAAGCTACTTATCTCGGCAGCCTTGGGAGCAGTACTGGCTGGAGGCTCGACAATCGGCTCGCGCGCACAGGAGCCGATGAACATCGTCTTCACGCATCATTCGTCGGCGTCGAACCCGTTCTGGCAGGCGGTGAAGAAGGGGTTTGACGACGCCTGCGCCAAGATCCAGGCCAATTGCCAGATGGTCTTCACGCAGACCGAAGGCTCGATCGAGCAACAATCGGCCAACATGCAGGCGGCGCTCGCGGCAAAACCGGACGCGCTGATCACCTCGATCGTCGACAACAATGCTTTCGACCAGATCATCGCCGACGCCCGCGCTGCCGGCGTCACGGTGATCGCGTCCAACGTCGACGACACCGAGGGTGCAGCCGGCAATGCCCGCCAGGCCTTCGTCGGCCAGGGCTTCATTCCCGCCGGCTACGAACTCGGCAAGAAGATGTCCGAGTTCTTCCCCAAGGAAGGCAAGATCAGGGCGCTCGTCGGCGTCTCCGCGCCCGGTCAGAACTGGTCGGAACAGCGCGCTACCGGTGTCATGAAGTTCCTTGAGGAATACAAGGCCGCGAATGGCGGACGCGAAGTAGTCATCGAACGGCTCGACACCGGCACAGATGGCGCCGTCGTCGCCGATCGAGTTGGCGCCTATCTGTCTGCCCACCCGGACACCACGGTGTATTTCGACACCGGCCTTTGGCATGCCTACGTGGCCCAAGTGCTGATCGATCGCGGCGTCGAGCCGGGCAAGGTGCTGATGGGCGGCTTCGATATCGTCTCGGAAGTCCTGCAACAGATGGAAGCGGGTTATATCCAGGTCCAGGTCGACCAGCAGCCCTACATGCAGGGCTTCATGCCGGTGATGGAATCCTATCTCGCCAAGAACGTCGGTTTGCTGCCGGCAGACATCGACACCGGCAAGGGCATCATCGTCAAGGAAGACGTGCCGAAGCTCAAGGAACTGGCCGCAAAAGGCGTGCGGTAGGCGGCGAAGCCGGCGTCCTCTCCTCGTTCTTTACGGGAGGGGCAAGGGTGGGGGGCAGGCCGCGTGGCCTTTGGGCGTTTTAGCTCCACCCCTCATCCTGCCACCGCATCTCCCGGTCAAGGGCGGTAGAAGACAGACTGCCGCCATCCCCTTGCCGATGCGGCAAGCCAGCGCAAACAATCCCAAGCCGGAGCGAATGATGAAGCGCTTGATGAAGATTTATCTGGAGAAGCCGGAGCTTGCCGCGGTCGTGTTCCTGCTCCTCCTCCTTCTCGTCTTTCAGATACGCTCGAACGGCGTATTTCTGAACACACAGAACGTGCGTGGAATGCTTGGGCTGCTGCCTGAAATGGGGCTGGTCGCGATCGGCGTGACCCTGCTGATGATATGCGGCGAGTTTGATCTTTCCGTGGGCTCGGTCTTTGCGCTGACACCGATGACGATGGCGGTGATGCTGGCGGCCGGCGTGCCGTTCGCGCCGGCCTTTGCCGCCGGCCTCGCGATCGCCGCCCTGATCGGCTTCTTCAACGGGTTCATAACGATTCGTTTCGCGATACCAAGCTTCATCACCACGCTTGGCATGCTGTTCATCGCGCGTTCGCTGACGGTGGTAATCTCCGGCGGCTTCCCTCCTGTCATCCCGGCCAACGCTCTGCCCAAATGGCTGTTTACGATCTATGTGGGGCCGGGCGACCTCTTTCGCATGTCGTTCTTCTGGTTTGTCGCCGTGGCAATCCTGGCGACGGTGCTTCTGTCGCGCACGAATTTCGGCAACTGGGTGCGCGCCACCGGCGGCTTTCTGCCTGCCGCGCAATCGATGGGCATCCCGACGGCCCGGGTGAAGGTCGCCTGCTTCATGATCTGTTCTGTGCTCGCCGGCTTTGCCGGCACCATTCAGGTGATGCGGCTCGGCGCGCCGCTGCCCTCGATCGGCGAGGGGCTGGAGTTGCAAGCCGTATCGGCTGCCGTCATCGGTGGCGCCTCGCTGGCTGGCGGCATCGGCACTATCTTCGGCGGCATCATAGGGGCTGCCCTTATCCGCGTCATCGACAACGGACTGGTGCTGAGCCAGGTTGACGCCAACTGGTTCAAGATGGCAATCGGCTTCCTGACTATCTTCGCGGTCGTCGTGAATGCCTGGCTGCGAAAGCGGGGCAGGGCAATGAAGGTGGAGACCTGATCATGGCGGCACCCATCATCGCGATCAAGGGACTCCAGAAATGGTATTCCGGCGTCCACGCCTTGAAGAACGTCACTCTGGACATTTATCCAGACGAGGCGCTCGGCCTTGTCGGCGACAACGGCGCCGGCAAATCGACGTTGATCAACATCCTGTCAGGCACCCAAAAGCCCGATGGCGGCGAGATCAGGATCGAAGGTGAACCGGTCCGATTCTCGAATCCGCGCGACGCCATGGATCGCGGCATCGAGACGATCTACCAGTACAATTCGATGGTGCCGACCATGACCATCGCCCGCAACGTTTTTATCGGACGCGAGCCGGTGAAGGGCTCGGTTTTCGGCATCGGCATCCTGGACCAGAAGCGCATGCGTGATGAAAGTGTCAAGGCGATCGCCGACGTCGATCTGCATCTGAGGTCGCCGGACGCGCTGGTCGGCGAACTGTCGGGCGGCCAGCGCCAAGGCGTGGCGATCGCCCGGGCCATGCACTTCAAGTCGAAAGTCATGATTCTCGACGAGCCGACCAATCATCTTTCGGTGAAGGAGACGCGAAAGGTGATTGGCTTCGTTCGCGCGCTCAAGGCCCAGAACATCACCAGCGTCTTCATCAGCCACAACATGCATCATGTTTTCGAATGCTGCGACCGGGTCGTGGCCATGGCGCGTGGAGAGATCGTTCTCGACAAGCGGATCGGCGAGACTTCGATCGAGGAAATCCACGAGGTTCTGTGACGCGAAGAAGCGATCAGTCGCGAGCCGCGCTGCTGGTAGAGGTCAGTCTGCGCTACGGCTTTTGCGCAAGGATCGCCTCAGCGGTTTTCTCGTCGGTGATCAGCACATCGACGACTCCCAGACGCAACACGGCGCGCAGCACCGGAACCTTGTCGAGGCCACCGGAGGGGAGGATCACAGTGTCGATGTCGCGCAGATGTTCCGGCGCGAGGCCGATAACGCGATTGTTCAGCGGGTGATCGACGAGTTGTCCGTCGGCGCCGATCCAGTGGCCGCAAATATCGCCGACGGCTCCCGCTTCGCGGAGCGATTTGAGATCATCATCGCCTACCAGTCCGATCCGAAAGATGGTGGCGTCCTTGTGCACCGCGCCCACCGAAACGAAAGCGGCGTCAACGTCGCGGGCATGGGTGAAGGCGTCTTCCAGAATGGACTGGCGCATAAGCAGATCGCGCGTGGCCTCCGTGTCCGTGAACACCGGTGCTGCGATGTAGAAGCATTCCGCATCGAAAAGCGCCGCGAGCCGCGAAGCGATCTCATAGATGTTGATCGCCGATCCGCGCGTGAGCCCACCAAGCAGGGAAACGACCGACATTCCTTTGACCGGGCGTACGGTCACTGACCGCAGACTAAGCTGGAGCGTCCGTCCCCATCCCACGCCCACCGATATCCCGTCGCGGATTCTGAGCGACAGGGCCTCACCGGCGGCGGCTGCGATGACCTGTGGCACCAGCGCAGGATCGGGTGGTGTCGGAACCACGATTGGATCCGAGACACCATAGGCGTCCCGCAGCCGGTGCTCCAGCTCGATGCAGTTCGCCACCTTCGAATTGATGCGAATCTGAACGATCCCCCGCTGGCGCGCATGCGCCAGCATCCGGTTGACGCGAAGGCGGGTCAGGCCAAGAGACTTGGCAATTTGCGCCTGCGTGAGGTCACCGACGTAAGCAAGCCAGGCGGCGCGCACGAGCAGCCCTTCCTCACGATCAGCCGTGACCGAACTCGTTACAGCTTGGCGGCCGTCGCGCTTCTTTCGTGCGGGTTTCTCCATCAGATCATCCTGTCCACTCCGCGGCAGCGGGTCCAGAGCGGGCTCGGCCGAGCCATGTGCTCATCGATATGAGGCATCAATCGAGTTTCCCCGGCTCCGCTAGCCTCGATGATAGCGGTCGAAGGACAAAACCAGCGGAGCATCGTGACAAACCGCGTCGATGATGGCCCTCGTCAGCGGCAGGCGATCATGGGGAAGTACACCCCGGGCCATCATATTCTTCAAAGTCGGACCAAGGTCCAGCGCCAGTTGCGCTCCCTCGACCGTGTCCGAACTCATATGTTCGCGCTTCGCCACGGAATAGGGCAGGCCGCGGCCAAGCAGGCGCCCCATGCGACCGTTACGGCCCGCCTGGCAGGTCACATAAAGATCGCCGGAGCCTGCCAGCCCCAGCACTGTTTCGATTTTTCCGCCCAGAGCATCGACCAGAATCGCCATCTCCGCGAGGGACTGCGAGAAAAGTGACGAGGCAAGATTGTGCATGAGCGCACCATTGGGCGCCTTGCCGTCGCGCTCCAGCATTCCGACGGGAGCCCCAACGGCGAGTGTGTAGAAATTCTTGAAAGCGGCGCAGATCTCGACGCCGACGAGATCGGATGACGATCGCGCATGATAGAAAGGCGCGCGCAGAAGGCGGGAGGCCGCGGCCACCTGGTCGGTATCGTGTCCGGCAACGATCACAGACGTATCGCGCTGTGCCGCCAGTTCGCCGGCAATGCACGGTCCGCCAACGGCCATCACCGGGACAGACAAGCCGGTGCGTTGCTCGATCTCGCGGGCAAGCAGATGTGGCAGGATTTCCACGCCTTCGTCGCTTGCTGCAAGTCCTTTCGTAATCATCAGTATCGGCACCGGCAACTTGATGCTTTCTGCAATGCGCTCGACCGCCCAAGGAATGCCGGCCGACGAGACGCCGAGTACAAGCAGATCGGGTCCATCGTTCATCGCTGCCCCGAATTCGGTCCAGGACTTGGCGGCCACCACATCAGGCAGTGTGGTGTTGAGGCGCGGATGACGACCGGTGCTGGCCACCGAGTCGACGATCTCCTCGTCGAGATGGGTGCCGACAAGAGTGATGCGGTTACCCGCGTGAGCGGCCGGAAGCGTCATGGCAGAGCCCATGACGCCGGCGCCGAGGATAACGACCTGGGCCATTCAGCTTCTTCCCTTGTCCAGTCGCTCGCCGCTGCCTTGGTCGAACAGGTGGATTCGCTCAGGCGCCGGTTCCAGATGGATTACAGCTCCAGGAGAGACCTCCATGCGGTCATGCAGCACCGAGCAGATCGCGGTGTTGCCCATGCTGGCAAAGATGTGGATTTCGGGGCCGGTCGGCTCGACAACCGTAATCGTGGCCGGAATGCCGCGCCCGTCGGCCACGGGTCGAAGATGTTCGGGGCGAATGCCGTAGATCACCTTTTGGCCGGGCCGGACCGCAGCCCCTGGCGGCAGCGGGAGGGATAACTCGTCGGTCCGCACCACCCAGGCGTCGCGCTCGGATGCCACCTCGCCATGCAACATGTTCATTGCGGGCGAGCCGATGAAAGAAGCGACGAACAGGTTTGCCGGGTGATCGTAGACATCGAGCGGGCGCCCGATCTGCTCGATACGGCCGTCGCGCATGATGACGATGACATCGGCCATGGTCATGGCCTCGATCTGGTCATGCGTAACATAGACCGTGGTGGTCTTCAGCCGCTGGTGGAGCTCCTTGATTTCGGTGCGCATCTGCACGCGCAGCTTGGCATCGAGGTTGGACAGCGGCTCGTCGAACAAGAACACAGTTGGATCCCGCACGATGGCGCGGCCCATGGCGACACGCTGCCGCTGACCGCCCGAAAGCTGGCGGGGGTACCGTTCCAGATAGGGAGTCAGATTGAGGATCGATGCCGCCCACCCGACCTTCTGTTTGATTTCTTCGGTTGGGCGCTTCTTCAACTGCATGGAAAAGGCCATGTTGTCGAAGACGGTCATGTGCGCATAAAGCGCGTAATTCTGGAAGACCATCGCGATGTTGCGGTCTTTGGGATGAAGCGTGTTGACGACCCTGTCGCCTATGGCGATCTCACCGGATGTGATGGGCTCGAGACCGGCTATCATGCGCAACAACGTGGACTTGCCGCAGCCGGACGGTCCCAACAGAACGACGAACTGGCCATCTTCGATCGAGAGATCGAGTCCATCGATAATAGAGAGGGCACCATAGTCCTTCTTTATGTTGCTGATGGTGACAGATGCCATAAATTGCTACCCTTCGATTGCCCTTGCCGGTTGGAGCCCATTTTCGCCATGCGAGCCATTGGCGATCGGATGCGCTCTCACCATTCGCTCTCCAGAAATTCTTCCAGGAGTCCTGCATCGGCGGCCAGATTGACGAAGGACCAGCGGCCGCGGATTTCTCGCGAATAGCGAATGGCATCGTGCCAAAGCGCGCGCGGCAGGCCTAGTTCCGCGCCGGTGACCGGCCCCCCCGCAGCCTTGAGGGCTGCCTCCATGCGGGCAACCGGCATTGCCATTGGCCGAACCTCCTGGCGCAGGGCCGGCCAGATTTCCGCGAGTTTCCGGTTGAAGATTTCCGTCTGGCTGGCGTCGAGTGCTGTCTTCCTCATCTCGGCAATGCAAAGTGGTCCAAGCTGCGCTCCATAGCGGGCCAGCATCGCCGCCTCGTCGATGACGGTTGGCTTTGCCTGCGGCGGCTCTTCCATGTCCAGCAGCTGCGCTTGCAGCCGCGCCATGACCAGCGAGGCAACCCCGACCTGCTGGCCGTGCGTGGTGCCTGGATGATGTGCTTGCGCGAACATGTCGACCCAATGGGAGATCTGGTGCTCCCCCATGGACCCGGGATGGGAAACGCCGGCAAAGCACACGCCCATCGAGCACAGCGTCAGGACGCGCTGGAGATGCCCGACGGCGGTGATGTCGTGCCTGGCAAGGCCAGGCGCATGGGCCAGCATCGGTTCCTCATCGCCCGCCTGAAGCAGATAAGGCACCTCGGAATAGTAAGTGCCGAACAGCCGATGCGAAGCCCACCAATCGATCTGGGCGGTGGAGCGGCAGAGGCTGTCGCCAAGCCCGGCGGCGCTGAGCCAACTGGGTGCTGCCGCCGACACGCCAAGGTCCAGGAAGATGCCTCGCGGAGCATGCGAGGGCAGCGAGATCTTGAGTCCCGAAGCCAACGTCACCGACGCTGTCGAGGCGCCATAGCCATTCATCGAGGCCGCTGTGCCGAAGACGGCATAGGGCCGCTGGTCGAGGAAGGTTGCATGCTTGCAGCTGTCGTTGAGGACGCCGGACCCGACGGCCACGACGCCTTCGGCGTGACGCGTCTTCTCCCTGACCATCTGGATCGTTGCCTCATCGCAGTCGAGGCCGTCAGGCAGCACGATTTCGTCGATTTCGGCGATGGCACGCAGCGCCTTCGCGACGCGCCTGCCCATCACATCGACGGTGTTGATGTCGGAGACCACGGCGATGCGGCTGCCTAGCGCCAGGGGCGCAACGAGATCCCCTTCGCGGCCCTCCGTCGTCTCCAGCAATTCGATTGTCTGGAACGGCAGGACCGCGGCTGCGCCTGTCTTGGGATCTGTCCAGCGTCCTGCGACAACGTCCTCGATCAAGGCGTTCCAGTTGCTCGCTTCAGCCATGATCGGTCTCCATGAAGGCCGCGAGACGCTGGTTCCAGGTTGAAAGCGTTGGCCAAAGATCGGCATGGATCGCAAGAAGGTCGGCGTAGAGCGCGGCCCGTTTCGCGTCCGGTTCGAAGGTTTTGGCCGGCTCGCTGGCCATTGCGAGCGACGCTTCGGCGATGGTGGAAAACCAGCCCACGCCCTTTGCCGCCGCCATCGCAGCGCCAAGCGAGGAGGCTTCCACCGTCGTCGAACGCTTTACGGGACGATCAAGTGCATCCGCCAAAATCTGCATCCACAGGTCGGACTTGGCCCCTCCGCCGATGGCTATGAATTGGCCGATGGTCTGGGCGGCAGCTGCAGCGGCCCGCTGACTTGTCGCGGCCTGATGCAGCGCTATGCCTTCCAGCACGGCACGATAGATGTCGCCGCGGCTGCTCGAGCCGGACAGCCCGGCAATCACACCACGGGCCGTACTGTCCCAGTGCGGGTCCATGACGCCCTGCCAGTAGGGAAGAAGCATTATGCCGCCTGCGCCAATCGGGCTGGCAGCGGCTTCGGCCTCGAGCGCTGCCAGGCCGCTCGCGCCATGCAGATCGACGCCAAGCATTTCGCGCGCCATCCAGTCGACGAGAAAAGTGCCGGCGCGAAGGCACGTCTCGTAGATATAGCCATCATCGGCGACCGCCGACTCGGTGCGGAAGGCCTGGTCATGGACGTAGTCCGTGCCAAAGCTGCCGGAGACGACCGCCGTGCCGAGATTGATGTAAGCGCATCGTGGCTGCAACACGCCAGCGCCCGTTCCGGCACATTGACCGTCACCGCCGCCGGCGACGATCGGCGTGCCCTCCCGCAGGCCCGTCAGTATGGCGGCTTCCGAAGTCAGTTGGCCCAGAACGCTGCCGGGCCTCGCCAGGTCCGGCATCATTCCCCGCGCCACGCCCGCGGCGTCCAATATTTCGTTAGACCAGTCCATAGCTCGCATATCGAGTATGCCCATCGGGTCGGCGGATGCGGTGGACGTCACCCACCGGCCGCTCAAGCGAAAGACCAGATAGCCATGGACTTCGGCCATTCGCTCCACGCGGGCAAAAATCTCGGGCTCTTCCTCGCGAAACCAGATCATGCGGTAAAGGCAAGGAATGACGTCGAGCGGCTTGCCGGATATTGCGTGGACGCGTGCCGCGCCGAAACTCTCGCCGAAGCGGCGTACCTTCTGCCGGGCGCGCTCATCGAGCCAGAGCGTCGCCGGCCCGACCGCCTGGCCCTGCTCGTCGAAAAGGCCGAAGCTTTCGCGCTGGTTAGCAATCGCAAGGGCGGCAATGCGTGCCGGCGAAACTGTTGCCACGACAGCACGAAGCGCCGTAACCGTCGAGGCCCACCACTCGGCCGGATCCTGCTCGAAATAGCCCGGACGCGGGTTGGACATTGCAAGCGGTGCACGACCTTCAGCCACGGCCAGCCCATTGCGGTCCCAGGCGATCGCCTTGGTTGCCGAGGTCGAGGAATCGATGCCGATGACGAGATCCGGAACCATTGCCGCCACATTGCCAAAGGGCGAGGGCGGTGGAAGCCGCCTTCGCCCAAATCACCGACGAGTCGCTAAAGACCGGCGTCCTTGACTTTGCCGTCGACAATGCCGGCAATGGCATCGAGGCACGCCTTGGCATTGCCGCCATAGTCTTGGCCAGTAAGCAATTTGCCGAGCTCAACCGGAATGTCGTTGTTCGACAGATCCGCCCAGATCGGCATGTCCGGCTCCGATCCCATCTGGTTGTCGATCGTGTATTTGATCGCGTCGAAGTGGCGTGTCGTTCCAGGCCCGACGACGGCCTTCGCCTTCACGCGAGGATCGGTGAAGGAAGAATTGCGCATCGGCGAGGCGCCGCCGCCGAGCGTCGATACCCGCGCCATCACATCCTTCGAGCAGACCCACTGCATGAACAGCCATGCCGCTTCCTTGTTCTTGGAATATTGCGACAGCGAAATCGTCGAGCCGCCCTGGTGACCAACGGCCGGGATTTCGTTGAAGCCGCAATCGGCGGCGGCGCGACGACCGGGAACCTCCTTGGGCGCGGGCAGGGCCTCGAACAGGCCTTTGACCTTGGAATCGTTGGCGTCGAAGCCGGGGAAATCTTCGCCCCAGGTGATTGCCATCGCGGCCTGACCCTGTGTCAGTGCCTGTCCCTGGCCGTCCCAGGTCCATGTCGTCGCCGAGGGCGGCGAGTTCTTGACCAGCTCCTGATAGAATTGCAGCCCGGCCACGCCGCGCTCGTCATTGCCGACAAACTTCTTGTCTTTGTTGAAGATCGACCCGCCATGGCCCCACAAGGCGAAGGTCCAGTCGCATTCCAGCGAATAGTGGCCGGACTTCGCCTGGCACGCGGTGCCGAAGATGCCGTTGCTTTTTTCTGCCTCTGTGAGCGCCTGCACGGCCTTGAGGTAAGCGTCGAGGTCTGTCGGCAGCGCAATGTTGTGTTTGTCGAAAAGATCCTTGCGGTACATCAGGATGAAGATCGGAATATCGAACGGGATTCCGCACTGCTTGCCGTTGTACATGGCGATGCCGTCGACCAGCGGCTTGGAGAAATCGTCCCAGTCGAAGTTGGGCATCGCCAGGTTCTTGTTCTGGTCATAATACTCGCGCGGATCGACGACATCCTGTGCAAACGTCGCCATCCAGGACTGATCGAGATAGTAGACGTCATAGGTGCCAAGCTGGCCCTGCACATCTTGCGTCGCCTTGGCGAGAACCTGCTCCAGCGGCACGATCTCGACTTCCACCTCAATGCCGGTGGCCTTGGTGAATTCACCCGCGACAAGCTGGTTGGCGACGATCGTTGGCGGCGTCGCTTCCGAAGTGTAGCGGATTTTGGTGCCGGCATACGGTTTGCCGACATCGGCCAGCCACTTCAACATATCGGCGTCCTGGGCGCGGGCTTCTTCAACCCCGAGGCCCAGGATCCCCCGATTGGTGCGGCCGCCACCTAGCATGGCTGATCCGAAGGCAGAAAAGCCGACACCGGCGAGCGCCATCTTCCTCATGAAGTCGCGTTTGGTTATTCGGCGCGCCGTAAAGTCGTTGCAGGTATCGGCGACGAATGTCTTCTTGTCGTGTTCTCTGAAGCTCATGATCGTTCCTCCGTTGCGTTTTTTGTCGTCGTTCTTCTCGCCTGCGCCTCACTCCTTCAGGGACCCGAGGGTGAGGCCGCGGACCAGATGCCGTTGAACCAGCAGGATAAAGATGAAGCTGGGTATGATCGCGGACGTGCCGAGCGCTGTGATGTAGCCCCACTCGGTTGCGGTCGAGGTGACAAACGTCGAGATCTTCACCGGCACGGTGCGGATCGACGTTGTCAGGAACAGTGAGAGCAGGAACTCGGTCCACGAAAAGATGAAACACAGCACAGCCGTCGCAGCGATGCCGCCCTTGACCATGGGAAGGACCACGCGCCGGAACGTCTGCCAGCGCGTCGCGCCGTCGATCAGCGCCGCCTCATCGACCTCGCGCGGGACGTCGTCGAAGAACGACTTCAAAAGCAAAACCGCCAGCGGCAGATTGATCAAACTGTGAACGAGGATGAGCCCCGTATAGGTATCGCGCAAGCCGAGATCGCGGAACATGAAAACGATCGGAATGACGATCGCGATTGGCGGCATGAAGCGCTGCGAGAGAATCCAGAACAGGAAGGACTGCTGGCCGCTGAACTGCATTCGCGACAGGCAATAGGCGGCCAGAGTTGCCAGCAGCAGCGTCAGCGCCGTCGATCCGACGGCTATGATGGCACTGTCGAGCAACGACTGGCGGGAATCATAGGAACTCGCGCCCCCCTTGATGACCCCGGCCGCTTCGCCGCCCTGTTCCATGCCGATGTCGACGCGCGAAACGCCAAGCAACGTCACGCGGTAGTTGTCCGGCGTCGGCGTGAAACCGGTGTAGACCGGTCCGCTGCGATCGAAGATCGCCGAATAGGGTTTGATGGACGACAGGGCCCACCACGCGATCGGGAACATGAAGATCGCCACCACCAGGACGGCGAGCACGTCACGGGCGATCGTTTGGGCGCGCGACGACTCCATCAGAACCTCACCTTGAACAGCCTGACGAAGACGTTCGACACGACGATCAAGACGACGAGCACGATCAGCGACAGGGTCGCGGCATAGGGGAAGTCTCCGGTGAAGTAGATTCGCCCCGCGTAGAATGAAAGCGTCTCGGTGGCCGTGCCAGGCCCGCCAGCGGTGATGATGTAGACGTAGTCGTAGATGCGAAAGAGATCGACGCCGCGGATCAGCACCGCAACCGCTATCACCTTGCGCAGCATCGGCAATGTGAGCCGCCAGAACGTCTGGATGCCGGTGGCGCCGTCGATCGCCGCGGCTTCGAACGGTTCCTTCGGCAGCGCCCTAAGCCCTGCCAGGATGATGAGCACCATGAACGGCGTCCACTGCCATATGTCTGCCAGCAGGATCGCCGCCAATGCGGTTCCGGGCTGCGTCAGGATCGGCTGTGCCGGCGAGATCAGGTCGAGGGCATAGAGGTAAAACGATAGGACACCGAAAGAGCCGTCCTGCATCAGCAGGAACATCATTCCGGTCACCGCAGGCGGCACCACCAGCGGCAGTGTCATCAACGCCCGCAGCACGCCGTAACCTTTGCGATCGGTGTCAAGCAGAAGCGCGATGAGGATGCCGACCGCAAGCTGAACCGCAAGGGCGACGAAGGTGTAGATCAGCGTGGTTTCCAGCGAATGCCACATACGCGCATCCGAGAAGGCGCGCGTCCATTGGTGGAGCCCGGCGAAGTCAAGTTGCCGGGAGACGACATTGCGTTTGTGAAACGACAGCCAGACTGAATAGGCGAGGGGGTAGATGCCGAAAACGAGAAGCATCACCGTGATCGGCGCGAGCCAGGGGAAAGGATGCTCGGCCGTCATGAACCTGGGCAGGGCCCATCTGGGCGTTTCGCGGGTCACGGTCACCGTGCTCACGCGCAAATCTCCGCTCGGTCACAGAGACGCATCGGCCTTCTCCCTATCGGCCAGATTGTGCCAACTTGAACTTTTGTAAGTTTGTTGTGCCTTTTGTTAAGAACGTGTCGGACGGCCGCCGATTTGTCAAGTGTCGGTTCCCTCAGCACTCAAGGAGTTTGCTCCTGGCCCCAGAGGATGCCGTCATCGCCAGGTATAGAGTTGTTTTTGGAGGGAACGCCGCCGGTAGATGCCGTGCATCAGCACCAAAAGCGCTCAGGGCTGCCGTCAGCCAGCCTTGGCTGCCCAGGAAGCTTCGCAACGCATCGAGGAGATCGGGAGGACAGCGCGGAGCTTTGGAACTCGCCTAATCCGGCAATCGGATCTGAAGCTTTACGTCCGCCGGCCGGGCTTCGACCGCGCGATCAAATGCGGTGATGGAGTCTTCGAAGGGGAAGGTCGCCGAAATCAATGGTTTGAGATCGACGCGGCCCGATCCCATCAGTGCGATCGCCCGGTCATATTGGTGGGCATAGCGGAATACCGTCTCGATGCGAATTTCCTTGGTAGAGGCCGTAGCGATGTCGAACGCCACCGGCGCGACCGGCAGGCCGACCACCACCACGGTACCACCGGGCCGCGGCAGATCGAGCAGGGTCTCCCATGCCTTGGACGAGCCCGAGCATTCAAACACCACGTCGGCGCCCCAGCCATCGGTCAGGCGCTTGACCTCCGCCGCCAGGTTCTTGTCGCGGACGTTGATCGGGATCACACCCTGGTAGCCGGCGGCAATGTCGAGCTTGGGTTGGGCGAGATCTGCTACAACGGCGCGGGCGCAGCCGCCGGCGAGCGCGGCGATCGCCACCATCGTGCCGATCGGCCCGGCGCCAATCACCACCGCGGTGTCACCCGGCGCAATCTTCGCTTTGGCCGCCGCCTGCATGCCGACAGCGAAGGGCTCCACCATCGCGCCTTCGGCGAAGCTGACATTGTCGGGCAGTTTGAAAGTGTAGTTGGCGGGGTGGACGACATAGGGCGTCAGCACGCCGTGGATCGGCGGCGTTGCCCAGAACCTGACCGCTGGATCGATGTTGTAGAGGCCGAGCCGGCTCGCCCGCGAATTGGGATCGGGGATACCCGGCTCCATGCAGACGCGGTCGCCGACCTTCAGATGCTCGACGCCTTCACCCGTTCCGACGACGGTGCCGGCGGCTTCATGGCCCAAGACCATCGGCGCTTCGACCACGAACGGGCCGATGCGGCCATGTGTGTAGTAGTGCACGTCGGAGCCGCAGATGCCGACAGTGTGGATTTTGATGCGAACTTCGCCCGGGCCGACGGTCTGTGGCAGATCGATGTCACGCAGCTTGAGTTCGTGTTGGCGTTCGAGGACAAGGGCGCGCACGTTCGTCATCGACGTAGTCTCCTCTAAAGCCGATCGTAGGGGCCTTTAACCCTCTACGGGTATACACACCGTCCATCTATGCATCATTGTTCTCCGGGCTGGCGCTGTGGCCCCGATAGACGCGATCGAGCGCAGGCAGGTTCAGTTGGTGCTGGTTGTGGGGGTGAACCCGCACTGCTTCTGTTCCATATCGATCTGTTTCGTGATGCGGACGGCGTTCTGCGCGTAGGCCTCCGTCACTGAGCCACTATTCACGGTCTTGCCCTTCAGCGGACTCACGCCTGCGCAGAGGTGGAAAACATGCGGCTCGGCGGACTTCGCGGCTCCGGCTTCCGGCGCGATCCAGTAGACGACATCCTGACCGGCGGGGTGGCTCGCGTCCCGCGTCGCCGCCGTTACCGCGGCGGTGTCCGTCGCGATCGCCTGCGCCTGAGCGGCGACATCGGGCGAACAGGCGGTGGTGGGCTGCCCCGACTTGATCTGGGCTGCGCATGCGTTCATATCCTGGGTGTACTGTTCGACCGACGGGGGGTTGAAACTGATCCCCATGACCGTCGCGAGCACGGCCAGCGCAGCGCCGACGCCGCCGGCAACCTTCTTGGTCCGCGGATCCATGTTTTTGTCGGTGAGGATCAGGAAAACCAGCGGGAGGAAGGCAATCAGCGTGATGATTGCGCCGAGCTGGTTTTGGAAGAAGAACCTGGCCGCGCCGGATGCACGGGCCGGATCGTGCCTGGTGGCCGCCTTCCACAGCAAGTTGCCGGCGATTGCGAAAATCGCGATGCCGACCAGAAGGCCGATGACCAGCGGCAGGTGTGCCTGGTCGAACTTGTTCTGGCGAAGCAGCATGATTCCGTAGATCTCGCCGCCAATGGCGACGATCCACGAGAGTGCGGCGAAAAGGCGAAGACGCGTGGCGGAGGACTTCTGGCCCTGCGTCGCTTGCCAATCCTTGGTAACGTCTGGCTTGTTGTCGGTCATTGACCAGATCCCCTGATATCGACACTTCTGCGGGCAGCGTTAGACCAGAAGGCCAACCGCCCGGCGCAGCAGCATTGAACGAGCGCCACCTGCCTTAGCGACACCGCGAAAATGTGAGCGCCACGGCAGGCCTCATCTCCATTGATAATTCATATTGCGCATGAGTGGGTCCGTCCAGACCCACGCAGGCACACGCTATGCGGCGATGGCTCCGTTCTTCTCAATCTCCGGCTCGACCTTGACGTAGCGGACTGACAACTTACGGCCAATAAATGCGACGTAGAGTATCTGCTCGGCAAAGAGGGCTCCTGTACAACTCCGACGTCGCAGGGGGCAGATCAACCGGTTCGGCCAACATCAGAATCAGTCGAACGAGGGGGCGAGCGCGAATCCACGATGCCTGACGGCTTTCTAAAAGGCATCAATGCCATTCAGTCGCCGCATGGACGCCAAGCTTTGGCCCCCCGACCATCTGCATTGATAATAATGCAGATTTGCATGATCTTATCGCGAGAACAGGAATGTTTAACATGGCAACGTTGACAGTGACGACAAGGGGACAGGTGACGTTCCGCAATGACGTGCTGCAACATCTGGGCATCAAACCGGGCGAGAAGATCGAGCTTGATCTGCTGCCCGACGGTCGGGCGGAATTGAGGGCTGCACGGGCGAACGGGTCGTTCCGGGACCTCCACGGCTTCCTCAGAGGCAAGACGAACGGCCGGGTGCTCAGCATCGAGGAGATCAACGAGGCGATAGCGGAAGCGGGCGCGGCGGCCGGGTCCGGCAAGAAATGAGGGTGACGGCCGACACGAATGTGCTGCTGCGCGCCTATGTCGCCGATGATGACGCGCAGGCCGCCATTGCCGTCGACCTGCTGGCCAAAGCGGACATCGTGGCCGTGAGCTTGCAGGCTTGTGCGAGTTCGCCCGGGTTCTGGCCCGGCAGTACCAGACAGAGCGCGAAAATATTGCCGCGGCGATCCGGGCGTTGCTGAACACCGCGAATGTTGTCGTCAACCGGCCGGCAGTTGAGTCAGGGCTGTCAGTCCTCGATGCCGGCGGCGATTTCGCGGACGGCGTGATCGCTTTTGACGGCGGCTGGCTTGGCGGGGAGACTTTCGTCTCGTTTGACCGGAAGGCCGTCAAACTGCTCTCGGCGCAGGGACAATCCGTACAGCTTCTTTTCTAAGTCTCTTTCCGCGGTGGTCTTTCGCCCTGTGCTGTCGCGTCTTTAGAGGCCGCTGCGAGCAATCGGATTCTGTCTGCGCTACGGATGTCAGATCAGAATGGCGGGGTGGGAGCCGACGATCGCCGATAGATGGTTGTGGAAATCGTTAGAATTCCCCAACTACCAGGCCGACTTGGTCGCGCAAATCGCGTAGCGATGCTGCGTCGAGCGTTCCAGCGCCCTGAGGAAGTTCATGTGCCGCGCCTGCGCACGATGAGTTGCGCCGAGCCGGGTGTCGACCACGGGCATCTCAAAGCCAGCCTCAACCAGAAGCGCGCAGACCTCGTCCGCTTTGGCGCCGCGCGAAAAGTGCAGCCGTGACAGGATGCTGCGATGGCGGTCCGCCATCACCTGATCCAGTTCGTGGACCGGCCCGACCGTCCGGCCAACCGCCCTTTCCAGGACTTGTCGCAGAGGGGTTAGCCAGGTCGTACTGACGAAATCACCATCAATAATCAGCAGCCGTCCGCCCGGCTTGAGCAGCGAGAACCATTCGGCGAATGCCGCTCGCGGATCCACCAACGTCCAGACGAGATGACGAGTGACGAGGACGTCGTAGCTTTCTGCTTTTTCAAGGGTTCGCTCGGCGTCACCGATCAGAAACCGGATGCCGCTTTCCCTCTGCGTCGCCTTTGCACGCGCGCGGGCAAGCATGGCCTCTGACCAATCGAGCCCGGTCACGGCATAACCCAGGTCGTGCATGAGATGGGATATGACCCCGGTGCCGCAAGCGAGGTCGAGAGCGCGACGCCCATCCCCGCGCCCCAAGTGCTTGAGTATCAGCCTGTGCCAGGCCAGGCGTTCCCGCTGTGAGAAGATTTCATGCCCCACCGAAAGGTCGAATGTTCCGGCGCGCGTCGACCAATAGTCGCGTATCTCGTCCCGCAGCGAATAATTGGGCTCGCCCGCCATTCCAGACCCCTTGTCGTCGTACCAGTCTGGAATGGCTCTAAAAGATATTTCTTGAGAATTGAAGTCATCTTTTATAAGCCACCTCCGGCTGATCCATTTCAAGAGAGGGCGCGATGAATTTCGGAAAGATCCCAGCAGCGACGATGGCGGCCGCTATCGTCGCTCTGTCGATGACGCTGGCCGCCAGGGCCGAAATGGTTGCAGTGACTGACATCACGGGCCGCCAGGTCAAGGTGAACGTGCCTGTCGAGAGGGTAATCCTGGGTGAGGGCCGGCAGGTCTATCTCGTCGCGGCGCTCGACACCGAGGATCCGTTCAAGCGCATCGCTGGCTGGCGCGAGGATTTCAGCCAAGCGGATCCGGACAACTACGCCGCCTATCTGGAAAAATTCCCAAGGATGGCGAATATCCCCACATTCGGCGGTTTCAAGGACGGCACTTTCGACGTCGAGCAGGCGATATCGCTCAAGCCCGACGTCATCGTGATGAACATCGAGTCGAAGCAGGCCACGGAAGACGCCAAGTATATCGAGAAGCTCACCGCTGCCGGCATTCCGTTGGTTTATGTCGATTTCCGCGAGCGTCCCTTTACCAACACCGAACCCAGCATGCGCCTGTTTAGCAGGCTGTTCGGCAAGGAGGAGCGCGCCGAGGAATTCATCACCTGGCGCGCCGCCGAGATCGCGCGCGTTACCGACGTAATCGAGAAGGCCAAGCCGGAAAGGCCCAAGGTCTTCATCGAACGCGCCGGCGGCTATTCAGACGATTGCTGCATGAGCTTCGGCGACGACAATTTCGGCAAATTCGTTGAGATGGCAGGCGGTGACAACATCGCCAAGGACATCATCCCCGGCACCTTCGGCACACTCAATCCCGAACAGATCATCGCCTCCGACCCGGATCAGATCATCGTCACCGGCGGCTCGTGGGACGCCTATGTATCGGGCGGTGCCTGGGTGGGCGTCGGCCCCGGCCGTGATGAGGCGGAGGCGGTGCGCAAGCTGAAGGCGCTGACCGAGCGGCCGGCTCTGACCGGCGTGAAGGCCGTCGAGGACGGCGCGGTGCATGCCATCTGGCATCAGTTCTACAACAGTCCTTATCAGTTCGTGGCCGTCCAGCAGATGGCGAAGTGGCTGCATCCCGATCTTTTCGCCGACCTTGATCCTGAGGTGACCTTCAGCGAGTTGCACAAGAAATTCCTGCCCATCGCATACAGGCCCGGCCACTGGGTCTCGCTGACCGATGTCGATTGAATCGGCGGCCGTCAGCACCGCGCTCGACAGCACCGATGGACGAGGGCGTTACCGCGCTCTCGTCTGGCGGCGGCAGTTGATCCTTGCCGGCCTCGGCGCTGCTCTGCTCTTCAGCCTGTGCGTCGACCTTGCGGTCGGTCCCGCCCGCTACGACCTCGGTGAGGTCGTGCGGGCCCTTGTGTTCCCCGACACCGTGCCGCAGCAGGTGCGCGTGGTGCTCTGGGACATCCGCATGCCGGTGGCCCTGATGGCGATTGTCGTAGGGGCGGCGCTCGCCGTGGCCGGCGCGCAGATGCAGACCATCCTCAACAACCCGCTGGCGAGCCCCTTCACGCTCGGCATATCCGCCGCCGCGAGCTTCGGCGCCGCGCTTGCGCTTGCCTTCGCGGTGAGGCTTGTCCCCGCCGCAGTCGAGTATGTAGTGCCGATCAACGCCTTCGTGATGGCGATGCTGGCGGCCTTCCTAATTCACGTGCTGAGCGTCAAGCGCGGCGTCAGCGCGGAGACCATCGTGCTGCTCGGCATCGCGCTGGTTTTCACCTTCAACGCCCTGCTCGCGCTCGTCCAGTTTTTCGCGTCGGCGGAAGCGCTGGTGGCGGTCGTCTTCTGGACAATGGGCAGCCTCACCAAGGCCACCTGGCCTAAGCTTGCGGTCACCACATTCATTCTCCTCGCAGTCTTACCCATTTTCGCCCGGCGCGCCTGGGCGCTGACTGCGTTGAGGCTCGGTGAGGACAAGGCGGCCAGCTTCGGCGTCAAAGTCGGTCGCCTGCGGCTCGAGACGCTCATCCTGGTGAGCCTCCTCGCCGCCATTCCCGTCGCCTTCGTCGGCACCATAGGTTTTATCGGCCTCGTAGGCCCGCACATCGCGCGCATGGTCATCGGCGAGGACCAACGCTTCTTCCTGCCCGCCTCGGCCCTCGCGGGCGCGCTCATCCTGTCGGCCAGCTCGGTCGTCAGCAAGTCGCTTATCCCGGGGACGGTCTTCCCGATCGGCATCGTCACCTCGCTGATCGGCATCCCCTTCTTCATCTCGCTCATCCTGTCCAGCACGAGGCGCTCATGGTGATGATCCGGCTTGAGGCGCTCGGCGCGCGCTACGGCACGAGCCTCCGGCTTCGGGATGTGACGACGCCAGCGTTCGAGGGCGGAGACATTGTGGCCGTGATCGGTCCGAATGCCGCCGGGAAGTCGACGCTCTTCAGGCGAATCGCCGGCCTCCTGCACGGACCGGGAGCAATGCATGTCGAGGGGGCCATTCGCGGGACGAGCGGCATCTGCTACATGCCACAGGAAACGTCCGCCAACGCGGTGCTCACCGTCTATGAGTCAGTGTTGCTCGCCCGCAAGCAGGGTATGGGCTGGTCTGTGGGCGACGACGATCTGGCTCGCATCGACGAGACCCTTGCGGCGCTCGGCATCGCCGACATCGCTTTCCGCAACATTGGCGAGCTTTCCGGCGGCCAGCGGCAACTCGCCAGCCTGGCACAGACACTGGTGCGCGAGCCGGAGGTCCTGCTGATGGACGAACCGACATCAGCACTCGATCTGTCGCGGCAGGTGGAAGTGCTCGGTCTCATGCGGGAACTTGCCAGGGCGCGAGGCATGGTCGTGCTGATCGCCCTGCATGACCTCAATCAGGCCCTGCGCTTCAGCGATCAGACAATGGTCATCGCGGACGGCCGGCTGGTCGCATGCGGGCCAACGCGGGACATCATCACCTCACATCTGCTGCGGGACATTTATCATCTCAACGCGCGCATCGAGCCGTGCTCGCGTGGCATCGGCCATGTCATCGTGGATGGCGTGGCGGATGGGCGTCGGACGCTCATAATGCCGGCAGCGGAGACCGAATCCGGGCTTCGGAGCAGATTCGAGGCGGCAGCCGTTCCGGCCGCGTGACGGCAACCGCATTAAGCCGGTTGATCGACGCCCGCAGTGATCGACCTGGTCCTCTGACCGCTGGTTGAAGGCGACAGCGTGCTTGCATTCAACTCAAGGCGTGGCCCGCCAATCCATAGACCCAAGGCCCATTGTCTTCCCGGTTCAGAAAGCGGCGCCCCTTGGACATGGTCGTAACGGTCTCGGCAATGCCGAGGCCGCACTGCTGGAGAAACGCGGCAAACACGCCATCCTTCTCGCGGGTGTCGACGCGGGCAAATCGTCCTGCCAGTCCCTTCAGATGCACGGCTGTAAGATGAACCGCGTCGAGATCGTTTCCCGCGACCATCGGGCCGATCACGTGACCACGCCCGAACTCGCGACACATGGAATAGCCGACGATCTCGCTGCCGCGGCTCAAAGTGCAGATTGAGGCATCGGCCGCGAGCAACGTGAGCAGCCTCTCGCGGTTTGTCCCAAACGCGCGGGTGTCCAGCGCCGTGATCTCCTTTAGCCTGTCGCTCGACAGCGCCTGCAATTGACCGTCCAGGGACGGCACTGTTGGGAGGATCGGTGGGACTTCCCCCTGGCGCATGTATACAGTCGCCTCGGTCGTGAAACCGAGTGAGACATAAAGAGGATAGGCAGCATGGGTAGCATTGAGTGCCAAGTTGCGATCGCCGCACTGCTCGAGGACTAGGTCCATGAGCCATCGGCCGCCTCCTTGCGCTTGCGTGCGGGGCGTTGTGATCACTACGCCGATGGTGGCGAAATCGTCCCCGTGAGGAAACCACATCGCGCTGCCGAAAACGCGCCCAATACCGTCAACGGCAACGATGCCCTGGCCGGCGCGACGCAGTAGGTTCCAATCCTTCGGCCGATGAGGCCAGCGGACTGAGATCGACAGCGCGTGCAGCAGCTCAACGTCGACATCATTGATGTCCCGCGCGACCAGTTCGAAGGATTTCAGGCGTACTGATCTCTGCATCTCAGTCGATCCTTCAACAAATGCGCAAGGCACGCGGTGTGACGTTGTGATCGATCGCCATGTCGCGACATGCCTCTTTTGCCGTAGCATTATACGGGAAAGCCAGCAGGTTTCGCTGGTTCGAGGTGCTTTTTCGCAATCTTCGGCCAAAGCATGACGCAATTCGGCAGGGAACTCTGCTGCCTGCGGATACGCTGGTTGCACCCGGTGATAATGTGCGATTAGAGCGGACCGCCATGAACGTGGATGAAATCCTCGCGACGCTGATTGGATTTCCCTCTGTTGTGGGCACGCCAAACCGCGCGATCGTCGATTGGATCCGCGACTACTGTCAGGCAGCCGGAGCCGAGGTGACGGTTCTGCCCGGTCCCGAGGGCGACCGGTCCAACCTCTTCGTGACGATCGGCCCGCGCCAGGGTCGGGGCTACATCATCTCCGGACATATGGATGTCGTGCCGGCCGGCGAGCCGGAATGGAGCTCGGATCCGTTCGTCCTGCGCCGCGAGGGCGGCAGGCTATACGGCCGCGGCACCACCGACATGAAGGGCTTCCTCGCCTGCGCATTGGCCGCGCTCCCAGGACTTGCGGCGATGAACCTGCGGCAGCCAGTTCATCTCGCATTCTCCTATGACGAAGAGGCGGGGTGCCGTGGTGTGCCGCATCTCCTGGCCGCGTTGCCGAGCTTATGCGAGAGGCCGCTTGGCGCCATTGTCGGCGAGCCGAGCAGGATGCAGCCTGTGCGCGCGCACAAGGGGAAGGCCGCCGCGCGGCTCGAGGTGATCGGGCGATCCGGCCATTCCTCACGCCCCGATCTCGGACTCAATGCTGTGCACGCCATGGCCAGCGTCATCACATACGCCGTGGTCTACGGCCAGTCCCTCGCCGACGGGCCGCTCGATGAAAATTTCGAGCCCCCATATTCTTCCTTGCAGGTGGGCGTCATCGCCGGTGGACAGGCGGTCAACATCATCCCTGGCCAATGCACAGCCGATATCGAGGTGCGCGCCGTGCCCGGCGTTTCTCCAGCCTCCCTGCTTGAGCCTGTCAAGACCCGGCTTTTCGCCCTGCGAGACAGTGGCTTCGATGTGGCGTGGCACGAGTTGAGCACCTATCCCGCCCTCGCGCCCGCGAACGGGAGCGCGCTAGCGGCCGTTCTGACCGAGCTGACGGGGCAGGAGCCGCTCACAGCCGTCAGCTTCGGCACGGAGGCCGGGCTTTACCAGCAGGCCGGCATCGACGCGATCATTTGCGGTCCTGGCGACATCGGCCGTGCCCATCGTCCCAATGAGTATATCGAGATCGGTGAACTCGCCGCTTGCCGGAAGATGATCGAGGGGCTTGGCGCGCGTCTTGCGGCCTGAAGGAAGGGCGGTCGCCATGGCGTTTCTTTTCAATTCCGATGCGGCGCGTGCTGCGGTCTTCCGCGAGATATTCGCGCGCGAGCTCCCGGATCTGGATTTCTTCCATTCCGGAGATGAGATGGAGCCGGAGAAGGTGCGCTATCTCATCACCTGGACGGTGCCGGACGAGATCTCGCGCTACCGCAATCTGGAAGTGCTGTTTTCCATCGGCGCGGGCGTCGACCAGTTCAAGCAGGACGTGGTGCCAAGCCATGTGAAGCTTGTGCGCATGGTCGAGGACGGCATCATACGCATGATGCAGGAATACGTTGCGCTCGGCGTGTTGGCGCTCCACCGCGAGATGCCCGCTTATCTTGAGCAGCAGAAAAGATGCCTCTGGAAACCGATTGCCGCTCGACAGGCGGCCGAACGCCGGGTTGGCTTTCTCGGCCTTGGCATGCTGGCCCGCGCGGCTATCGAGCGTTTGAAGCCGTTCCAGTTTCAGCTTGCCGGGTGGAGCCGCAGCGAAAAGCGGATCGAGGACGTCGCCTGCTTTCACGGCACGGACCAACTCGCGGGCTTTCTGAAGCAAACGGATATTCTCGTCTGCCTGCTCCCGCTCACGGAACAAACGCACGGCATGCTCGACGCGGAGTTCTTCCACTTACTGCCCGCCGGGGCTCAACTGCTGCATGTCGGCAGGGGTCCGCAACTGGACCAGGCCGCGCTGATCGACGCGCTCGACACCGGTCACGTATCTGCGGCGATGCTTGATGTCACCGATCCAGAACCGCTCCCGGAAGACCATCCGCTGTGGTCGCATCCGAAGGTGATGATAACGCCGCACATCGCCTCGGTGACGCAACCGCATACGGCGGCACAATCCGTCGTCGACAACATTCGGCGCCACCGCGCCGGAGAAGAACTGATCGGCCTCGTCGATCGGACACTCGGCTACTAACCAGGAATCATCACATGTCACTTCTGATCACGATCGACACAGTTCCAGACTTTGCGCCGAAGGAGGCATTACCGGCTCCGGAGCGGCTCATTTCCGGCAATCCATCCTTCAAGACTTGGGCGCAGGATGCCTCGAAAGGTGAGAAGGTTCTGACCGGCGTCTGGGAGGCGACGCCCGGCGAGACGCATTCGATCAAGGGCACTATCTACGAGTTCTGCCACATCGTCTCGGGTCTCGTAGAAATCGAGGAGAAGGGCGGTGAGACCAAGACCTACCGCGCCGGCGACAGTTTCGTGATGAAACCCGGTTTCGTCGGCGTCTGGCGCACGATCGAGACCGTACGCAAGATCTACGTCTGCGTTTATGACTGAGTTCAGTGCTCAAGGTCCGGCCGAATAGCGCGCGGCGGTTCCAGAACAATCGGCTTTTCAGGTTCCGCCTGACGCGATTCGACGCCGTCGGAGGCATAAACCTCGACGGAAAATGCGGCGGGCGGTCGACTACTGTTCGGGCCACGCCAGTGCGAATGAGGACCTCCATCCATGAAGACCTACAAGATAGCGCTGATCCCCGGCGACGGCATCGGCAAGGACGTGACGCAGGCGGCATGGCAGGTGCTGCAAGTGGCGGCTAAGCAGGGCGGTTTCGTCCTTGATGACATAAGATTCCCGTGGTCGTGCGCCTACTACCTGGAGACCGGTGCAATGATGCCGTCAGACGGCATCGATACACTCCGAAAATTCGATGCGATCTATCTCGGCGCTGTGGGCTGGTCCGCGGAAGTGCCCGACTCAGTATCGCTTCACGGACTGCTCCTGCCGATCCGGAAAGGCTTCACGCAGTACGCCAACATACGACCGCACCGGCTGTTGCCGGGCGTTCAGGGGCCCCTCCGCTCCGATGGTTTCGATATCCTGTGCATCCGTGAGAATACGGAAGGCGAATATTCCGGCGCCGGTGGGCGCGTTCATTCCGGCACGGCCGATGAGGTCGCGGTTGAGACTGCGATCTTCACGCGTACGGGTGTCGAACGGATCATCCGTTTCGGTTTCGAACAGGCGCGGGCGCGTCGCAAGAAGCTCGCATCTGTCACCAAATCCAACGCGCAGAAGCACTCCATGGTTTTCTGGGATGAGGTCACGCGCGAGGTGGCGAAAGACTATGCCGATGTGGAGGTCTCGCACTACCACATCGACGCCATTGCCGCCCGTATGGTCCTGGCGCCGGAAAGCCTCGACGTAATCGTCGCATCGAACCTTTTCGGCGACATCCTCACCGATATTGGAGCGGCCATTCAGGGAGGGCTGGGTTACGCCGCCTCCGCCAATATCAATCCCGATCGCAGCGTGCCTTCCATGTTCGAGCCGGTCCATGGTTCGGCGCCCGACATCGCGCATCTCGGCGTCGCCAATCCGATCGCCGCGATCTGGTCCGGTGCCATGATGCTCGAGCATCTGGGCGAGGGGCACGCTGCGGCGGAAGTGATGTCGGCAATCGAGTCCGCAACCGCGCGGGGGATTGGCACGATCGCAGGCAAGGACAGGACTGAAACGATCGCGCAGGCCGTGCTGGCAGGATTAAGTTGAAAGGGAAGAGGAAAAGACCATGAATGCGATGACGAAGGTTGGCATGTTCAACGATTCCGACCTTTTTCGCCAGCAGGCGCTGATTGGCGGTGTCTGGCGGGATGCGGAAACGAAGGGCGCGGTCGATGTCATTGACCCTGCCAGCCAAAGTGTTCTCGGCACCGTTCCCGCAATGGGGGAGAACGAGACGAGAGCGGCAATCGATGCCGCGGCCGAGGCCTTCAAAGGCTGGAAGAAAAGGACGCATGCCGAGCGTGCAGGATTTCTGGAACGCTGGCACGACCTCATCCGCCAGCACGAACAGGATCTCGCGCTCCTGCTGACGCTGGAACAGGGCAAGCCGCTTGCCGAGGCATTGGCGGAAATCCATTACGGCGCCTCCTTCGTGAAATGGTTCGCCGAAGAAGCTCGCCGGATCGGTGGCTCGACCATTCCGTCACCCACGGCCGATCGCCGCATTCTGGTGCTGAAAGAACCCGTCGGCGTCTGCGCCATCATCACGCCGTGGAATTTCCCCAACGCGATGATCGCACGCAAAGTAGCACCGGCGCTGGCCGCAGGTTGTACGGTTGTCATCAAGCCGTCGGAATTTACGCCATTCTCGGCGCTGGCGCTCGGCGTTCTGGCGGAACGGGCAGGTATCCCTGCAGGCGTGATCAACATTGTGACCGGCATGCCCGTCGAAATCGGCAACGAACTGATGGCCAATCAGACGGTGCGCAAGATCTCGTTCACCGGTTCGACCCGCGTCGGTGCGCTGCTCATGCGCGGCGCGTCCGATACCATCAAGCGGCTGAGCCTGGAGCTTGGCGGCAACGCACCCTTTATCGTCTTTGACGACGCCGATCTGGATAAGGCAGTTGAAGGGGTGATCGCATCCAAGTTCCGCAATGGCGGTCAAACCTGCGTCTGCGCGAACCGGATTCTTGTGCAGGAACGCGTTTACGACGCTTTCGCCGAAAAGCTGAGCCGGCGCGTCACGCGGATGAAGGTTGGCGCAGGGACCGATGAGGGCACTGAGATCGGCCCGATGATCAACGCAGCCGCGATCGACAAGATCGAGCGTCACATCGCCGATGCTCAGGCGAAAGGCGCGCAGATCATCGCCCAAAGCGAGACGATGCCGGAGGGTAAGCAATATGCACGGCCCGTCGTGCTGGGAGAAGCTACTGCGGGGATGCTCCTGGCATCGGAAGAGACGTTCGGTCCAGTGGCGCCGCTTTTTCGCTTCGAGACGGAGGAAGAGGCCATCGCCATTGCGAACGGTACGCCGTTCGGCCTTGCCGCCTACTTCTACACCGACAACCTCAAGCGCTCATGGCGTGTTGCCGAGGCGCTGGAGTTCGGTATGGTCGGGCTCAACACAGGCATGATCTCTACCGAGGTTGCGCCTTTCGGCGGTGTCAAGCAATCGGGAGTGGGGCGCGAAGGATCGCAGCTCGGCATCGAGGAATATCTCGAGGTCAAGGCGCTTCATGTTGGCGGGCTTAACTAGTTATCTTGCACGCAGGTGGAAACACTTGCAGCCCTAAAGCGTTGGAACCACAAGAAAGGGGCGGTGAAAACCGCCCCTTTCTCTATCGCGACCAGTGATTATTAACGTCTGGGAGTGCCTCAGCCTGGTGCGACTGCGCCAGCAAACAAAGTTAGGCGAATTCCCGAACAGGCTCCAGCCCGACGGCGCCGGCCAAACCGCCGATATCCTTGATTTCGGTATATTCGTAGAAGGGGTTCGCAGGTTCATGGCCGCGGTTCACCCAGACCTTGCTCTTGATGCCAAGATCATAGGCGGTCATGAGATCGTAGCGGAATGAAGACGACACATGTGTGATGTCCTCCGGGCCGCAGCCTAGCTTCTCGAGCATATATTCGAAGCCCTTCATCTGCGGCTTGTAGGCGCCGGTCTCCTCGGCCGTGATGACCATGTGAAAGGGTGCGCCGAGTTTCTCCACATTCGACATGATCAGGCTCTTCATGGAGTTCGACAGGATCACCAGCGGAATCTCCTTGGCGACCTTGGCCAGGCCCGCCGGGACATCCGGGTGCGGACCCCATGTCGGCACTTCCGCATAGATGCGTTGGGCATCTTCGGGCCGGAATGCGACGCCGTTGCGCTTGCAGGTCCGTTCCACGGAATTGTGCACGACCTCGCTGTACGGCTTCCAGGCGCCAAGAACCTCGTCGAGGCGATAGGCCGAGAAATCCTTGATGAACTGCGCCATCCCAGCTGGGGAGAGCTGCGCGCCGTATACGCGTCTCGCCGCACCGGCCATGTCGAAGTTGGTCAGCGTACCATAGCAGTCGAAGGTGATGTATTTCGGTCTGAACTGGGTCATGGGCGTCGATCCTTCCAATCCTGTCGGCACCGCGTGCCTTTAACAGCAAGGATCATAATGAGGACCGCAGAAGACTAGTCGCCGCATTCGATGCGCCCTGAAGCAGATTGTTTTGTATTGCGTGAGAGCTTTGGCAGAGAGTTGCGCCTGAGTTCGTTTCGAGCTTCGGCGGAGCGCGATCCTTCAGCCGCGCGTCGGCATAAGATGCGGCGCCGGCGACAAAGGAAAGTCAAAACGCCCATCGCTCAGGTTCTGGTCGGGAGGAACTGCTGTCCGCGGCGGGCTATCTTCGGCCTAGGCGAATTCAGGCCCGAAATGAACCGTGACCGCGCAGCAGATCACGCTGGAAAACGAGCTGAAGGACGAAACCGCACCACACCGGACTTACGCTCTCGTAAGTCAGGCACTACGCTGAATCGGAGGAAGCAAATGCTGGCAAACTCACTGATCGAACTCGATCGCGCACATCTGGTTCACCCGTTTTCATGCTATCGGAGCCACGAGGAGACGGGCGTGCGGGTGCTCAAATCCGCCAAAGGCGCAACCGTGACCGATGCAAGCGGGAAAACCCTGCTGGACGGATTCGCCGGTCTATGGTGTGTAAATATCGGATATGGCCAGGAAAGCGTCATTGAAGCAGCGACAAAGCAGCTAAGAGAGCTTCCCTATGCGACGGGATATTTCGGGTTGGGATCCGAGCCTGCCATTCGCCTTGCTGCCAGGCTTGCCGAGCTGGCGCCCGGCGATTTGAACCATGTCTATTTCACGCTTGGCGGCTCCGACGCAGTCGACAGTACGATCCGCTTCATTCGCTATTACTACCATGCCAAGGGTACGCCGCAAAAGGACCAGTTCATCTCCGTGGAGCACGGCTACCATGGATCCTCGACGGCAGGGTCAGGTCTGACCGCGATCCCGGCTTTTCACGCGGGTTTCGGCGTGCCTTACGACTGGCAGCACAAGATTCCCTCGCACTACGCCTATCGCAATCCAGTCGGTTCCGATCCGCAGGCGATCATCGGCGCATCGGTCGCGGCCCTGCGGGCCAAAATTGCAGAACTCGGCGCGGGCCGCGTTGCGGCCTTCTACGCCGAACCCATCCAGGGTTCGGGCGGTGTCCTCGTTCCACCGACAGGTTGGCTGAAGGCTCTGCACGCCGTGTGCAAGGAACACGACATTCTGTTCATTGCCGACGAAGTTATCACTGCCTTTGGCCGCACAGGCCCTCTCTTCGCCTGTGAGGAAGACGAGGTCGTGCCGGATTTCATGACCACGGCGAAGGGACTGACCTCGGGCTACGTGCCGATGGGCGCCGTCTTCATGTCGGACCATGTGTACAATACGATCGCGGACGGAGCCGGCAAAGCGGCTGTCGGCCATGGCTATACCTATTCGGCCCATCCCGTGAGCGCGGCGGTCGGGCTCGAATGTCTGCGTCTCTATGAAGATGGCCTGCTCGAGAATGGGCGGAAGGTGGGGAAGCGGTTGATGGAAGGCCTTCGCTCGCTCGCCGACCACCCGCTGGTTGGCGACATTCGCGGTCGCGGCATGCTGGCAGCAATCGAGTTGGTCACCGACAAGGCACGCAAGACACCGCTGCCGGCGGCGGCCGATCCGGGGCGCCGCATCTTCGAGCGCGCGTGGGCAAACGGCCTTGTCATCCGTGCCTTCAACAGCGGCATCCTCGGCTTTGCGCCGCCGCTCTGCTGCACCGAGGACGATATTGATGAAATCCTTGAACGCACGCGGATGACGCTGGACCAAACCCTCGAAGATAAGGACGTGCGGGCAGCGATGAAGGCATGATCAGCGGGCGCATTGCATTGACCAGGGCTAAACTCACGCCGCCCGGGTCTTTCGCATGTGTCCCGGCCTAAGTATCAGCCCAGACGCTTCTTTCTCCGCTGTACGAACGCTTGGCTCGGCGTCACCGAGGCTTCACGTCTGCCACTTGCCAAACCTGGTCAGCGGCGCACCCACTGATCGACTTTTGCCCCTGTCACCCATCGCGCAGCAAAGATGATGGTCGGGCGATTTGTCTCCACGAATCGTCGACCTCGCATCGGCCATTCTGAAGCTCAGCGAGGTCGATCGTGACTCGTTGCACGGCGAGTTCGGGTCTCTTCGGCCTGGAGCCCGCCATTGAGACAATTCCCGCCCGCTCAAGGGCCGCCAAGGAGCGGGATACGTT
Source organism: Mesorhizobium sp. M1027 (assembly GCF_040318745.1). NCBI lineage: Bacteria > Pseudomonadati > Pseudomonadota > Alphaproteobacteria > Hyphomicrobiales > Phyllobacteriaceae > Mesorhizobium > Mesorhizobium sp. M1027. The sequence continues at coordinate 79,898 of NZ_JAMYMW010000013.1, forward strand.
CGGCTGCGGACGCGCCGCCAACCTGCACAGCTCCGTGATGCTTTGCGGTCGATACCGATGGATCAGCGCCACCAGCCGACAATTCTCAGGGGTCAACGCCCGCAGAATCTCTTCCGGCGCACACGACTGAGCCATTGGTTCAGGGACCACCCGGCCCCCTGAGCCGTCGCCGCGGCCATCACTGTCGTGCGTGTTTTCCTAAGTAAGAGTGCTTTCCAGGTGAACAATGGCCTCGAGGAAAGACGGAAATGCCTCTTTTACCCTGTCGAGGCTTTCCTGCACCTTGTCGGTTTTCAGGTCAAAACCGTACCGATGCCTCACCAGGTGACGGAATCCGTTTAACTCACTCAAGGACTGATAAAGCTCGGGGTCGAGCACAGCCGGTCGGATGCCTGCAATTTCCGCCGACATCTGATCGAGCACGTCCTGGTGCATCGTAGGCCCTTGGAGAACGAGGCCGTCTATATCGTTGGAGAGGCTGAGCAGGATGTCCTCGATGCTGTTGTAGACATTGTGGACTCCCAGCGAACTGCTGCGATCGCGCCCCATTTGCCGAGTGACAGCTCACTCCGATTCGCCAGATATTCCTCGCTTGCTGCAGTTCCTTCGCAGCGCGGTCGATTTTTGGCGACAGTTTTGCGAACGCCGGATGCTTAAACGCTGCCATTAAGCAATTCCTGCACTCGTTCGGACGAAACGTCTGAGGCAAAGATCAGGTCATAAGGAATGTTCGTTCCCCGAAGCTGGTCTGCGACCAAGCGCTCCACCATGGCCCGGCGCGCGGGATCAGTGCGTCCGTGCACCAGCAGATCTACGTCAGAGTGGACGCGGAAACGGTTTTTCGCGAGGGATCCGACAACAGAGATATCGACGCCGCGGGCTTTGGCGTTCCGGAGAATACGCGATACACAGGCTTGCGCAGTCATCCGGCGATCGTCAGCTCTTCGGTGGATCAAAGTGTCAATCTTGTTCATCTTTTCGCCTCTTGCCTTTGCTCCAACTGTGACCCGAGGCGAGATTGTCGCAACTCCGCAAGCTGTGCGCGCTACCTGCCTATACAGTTCATATTCAAGCCATTTGACGACAGGGTGGCAATGACGGCCTCCCCCGAAACGTGACATCGTCATTCGACAAATGCCGCGCGCAACAAGATGGAGCTTGGCACGAGCGCCCGCCGCTTGAGGACCGAGCCGGAGCTGCATTCTCATTTGTCGAAAATGATGTCGAGAGGCAAATGGGATTTCACGATCGGTGACTTCAGCACGACGAAGCTGAAATATTTGTCGATTCCGATATCCAATTCGATCATGCGCTCCATAATCGTCTGGTACTCGCTGATGCCTGCTGTGACAAACTTCACAAGATAGTCGTATCCGCCTGAAACCAGATGGCATTCGATGACCGAATCGACTTTCTGAATTGCGGTAAGAAATCTCGCGAAGTCGTTCTGTTGATGGTGCTTGAGCGTGACTTCGGTGAAGATCGTTAGAGTCTGTCCGAGCTTGGACACATCGATCTGGGCGGAATAGCCGGTGATGAAGCCTTCCGCCTGAAGCTTCTTCACCCGCATCAGGCAAGGGCTCGGCGAAAGGTTGACAAGGTCGGCAAGCTCGACATTCGTGACTCGCCCGTTCTTTTGCAGTTGGGATAAGATCTTGATGTCGATCTTGTCGAGCTTCATTGGAAACCTGTCACATGTTCGAACCGCGGATCGCTCGGCAGACGGCGTCCGTCACTTCCTGCGTGGTCGCTGTCCCTCCCACGTCCGGCGTCAGCACGCCTTCACTCGTCACCGTTTCCACAGCGCTCATCAACCGCACGGCCGCTGCGCTCTCGCCCAGATGTTCGAGCATCTGGGCAGCGGTCCAGAAGGTGGCGACCGGGTTGGCAATACCCTTGCCGGCGATGTCGAATGCCGAGCCGTGAATTGGCTCGAACATCGAGGGATAGCGACGCTCGGGATCAATGTTGGCGGTCGGTGCAACGCCGAGACTGCCCGCGAGCGCGCCTGCAAGGTCCGACAATATGTCGGCGTGAAGATTGGTGGCGACGATCGTATCGAGGCTCCGAGGTTTCAACGTCATACGCACTGTCATAGCATCGACTAGCATCTTGTCCCACGCGACGTCAGGGAACTCTTGCGCCACCTCGGCTGCGATTTCGTCCCACATTACCATCCCGTGACGCTGAGCGTTGGATTTCGTAACCACGGTCAGGAGCTTTCGCGGCCGTGACTGCGCCAGCCGGAATGCATAGCGCATGATGCGGGTGACGCCGACGCGCGTGAAGATCGCGACCTCGGTTCCGACCTCCTCGGGGAGGCCGCGATGGGCGCGGCCGCCGTGGCCCGAATACTCGCCCTCGGAATTCTCCCGCACGATCACCCAATCCAGATCGCCAGGGCCAACACCCGCCAGAGGCGAAACAATCCCGGGCAATATTCTTGTTGGCCGCACGTTCGCGTATTGATCAAAGCCTTGGCAAATCGGCAGCCGGAGGCCCCAGAGCGTGATATTGTCGGGCAAGTCGGGAGCGCCTACCGCGCCAAAGAAGATGGCGTCGAAGCGCTTCAGTTGCGCCACGCCATCTTCGGGCATCATCCGACCATGGGCCTTGTAGTAATCCGAGCCCCAGTCGAAGTGCTGGACGCGCAGCTTGAAGTCGCCGCAGCGTTGCTGCAGCGCCTCAAGCGCCTGGAGACCTGCGGCAATGACCTCTGGCCCGATCCCGTCGGCAGGAATGGCGGCAATCTCATATTCGCGCATCGTCAGTTCCCTGTTTTTGGTGCTGGCCGCATCGTGCCTCAATCTCGTGTGCGACCGATTGTACCTTGGCAAGACGGTCTTCTCAGAATTCAGCGACCTTGCCCCACGCAGCGGTCTTCAGACGCTCGGGCCTATAAGGACGCGGATCGACAATAGGCTCGCTGCCTGCGATGATGTCGGCGATCATATGCCCCGCACCGGGACCAATCCCGAAGCCGTGACCGCTGAATCCCGCCGCCAGGATGAAGCCCGGAATCCCCGCCACTTCGCCGACTGCGGGAATGCCGTCGGGTGTACTGTCGATATAACCCGCCCACACATCGGAGATCGCCACCCGTTGGAGTTCGGGGATCAATTCGCAGGCTCTCCGATATGTCAGCCGAATCTGCCCCATGTCGGGCTTCGGGTCGAGAATCCGGTTCCGTTCCATTGGCGTGATGTCGTCGAGGGTCCATTTGCGCAGGCTTTCGTGGCCCTGACGCCAGCCCTCGAAGGCGCCCGGGGCGAGATTGCGCCAGCGGCGGGCGAACATAGGTACAAACTCGCGGCTGAACCTGAACTGTTGCGGCGTTGGATCGACACGCGCCCGCCCGCTGATCGCCAGCGTGTATCCACCGTTGCTGCGCCGCGTCAGAGAGATGCGAGCGGTATGCAGGGCATCTGGCAGACCGTTTGCGCCTGGCGCCACGGCCAGAATGGACTGACGCACGGCAGCTTGCGGAAAACGCACACCGAGCTGGTTGCAGAAGGAAGACGCCCACGCGCCCCCGGCCATGACCACGGTCTTTGTCCGGATGCTACCCGCTTCGGTCACGACAGCGCTCACCCGGCCGGCGCTCAATTCCAGCCCGCGCGCCGCGCAGTGCTGATGTACGGTGCCTCCCGCCGCCATGATGCCGCGCGCTGCAACCGGCACTGCCTTGGAAGGGTCCGCCGTTCCGTCGGTTGGCGAGAACACGCCACCTTTCCATTTGCGGCGCGTCGCTCTGCCCCGTTCGGTGGCTTCTTCCGCGCTCAGCATGTGCGTGGTGACGCCGACCGTTCTCGCAAAATCGCGCCACTTCGCCCAGCCTGCCAGCTCATTTTCGTCTTGTGAGAGATAGAGGAGCCCGCAGCGGCGAAAGCCGGTGTCTTGGCCGGTCTCCTGTGCTACCTTCTCCCAGAGGTCGAGGCTCTTGGTCGCCATCGGCAGCTCACGCGCATCGCGGTTCTGCTGGCGGCACCAACCCCAGTTGCGGCTGGACTGCTCGGCCGCGATACGCCCCTTCTCGACCAGAGCAACCTTGAGGCCGCGGCGCGCCAGATAGTAAGCGCTGAACACGCCCACCACCCCGCCGCCGATGACGACGACGTCCGCCTCGCGAGGGAGGGAAGGGCTGCAGTCGATGTGCATGAGCGGCGCGGGCATGGATGGGACTCCGGTAATTTGAACCATCCTAACCTGCCGCCCGCAGAGGCAGACTGCGGAGTTTGTGCCTGGACGGAATTTCCTGCGTTTAGCAGCCCCCAGGACAGGCAATTATTGCGCTAAGAGCTCGCTGCGTGGGCAAGCTGGAGTACATTTCATGCAGTCGCGTCATCTGCGGCATGGGCGGCATACGGCGCAGTCGTCGACCTTGATCGGCAGCGCCTTGGCCGACATTGCGATGGGCCGCACGGTCACCAATCCGTTTGGGCGCCATGGCCCGCAAATGGTGTCGATGTACACCGGAAATCTTTGGTCCTATCCCTCATGGCCACGTATTGCCGAATAAAGGATATGGTTGCCTGATCCCGGTTTCCGCGCCGAAACGGGAACAGAGTGAAATGCCGAACTGGATGTTCTTTTCAGAAGTTCCTGCCGCGCGAGGGCCAAGTTTCGAAGACTCTGCGGAAACAGAACAGTCAGACTGGCTGCAAGAACGGAGCAACCCTTCCTTTTGGCAGGCAGGCTCCAGAGGACATTCGACAGGCAAGGCTTGCTCCTTCGGAGAGTTCTCCAAGAAAAAGGGAACAGAGTCCGGTACACGGATCGGATTTCATAAGGGAGCCGCCAGGATGAGCAGAACCCGTCTCTCGCAGCCTCAGCGCGCGAAGCGCCGAGAACGCCGGACTACGGCCGCTAGGGTGAGGCGCTTCTGCTCAAAGGGCGATGAAGCGGTCCGCAACAGGGTGGACGCGCTCGGTTGAAAGGGGAGGTGATCTCGATGATCGCAAGCATCCAGGCTGTAGCCCCCCACGATGTGGCGCTTTCGGTGCGCGACCTCACAGTGAATTTGCCGCAAGGCATGGAACGGACCCATGCTGTCAAGGATATTTCCTTCGATCTGAAACGCGGCCAGATCCTTTGCATCATAGGCGAGTCCGGATCGGGTAAGTCGGTGACGGCGAACGCGATCATGGGGCTTCTGCCGAAGGTGATCCGGCTCTCATCGGGTGTCATCCAGCTGGAAGGGATGAACATCGTCGGCATGTCGCCAGACAAGCTGCGCAACCTGCGTGGACGGGTCGTGTCGATGATCTTTCAGGACCCGCTCTCGGCGCTCAATCCCCTGATGACGGTGGGCGCGCAGATTGACGAGGTCATGGCAGCGCACGGCTTCGGCACGCCACAAACCTGTCGCAACCGCGCAATCGAACTGCTCACTGAAGTAGGCCTGCCAGATCCCGAACTCATGTATTACCAGTACCCGTTCCGGCTTTCGGGCGGGCAGCGGCAGCGCGTCATGATCGCCATGGCCTTGGCGCTTGAGCCGACGGTGCTGATTGCCGATGAGCCGACCACCGCGCTCGACGTCACCACCCAGGCTCAGATCCTGCAACTGATCCGTGACATTCAGCGGCGCAAGGGCATGAGCGTGATGTTCATCACCCACGATTTCGGCGTGGTGGCCGAGATCGCCGACAGCGTCGTGGTGATGGAAAAGGGCCATGTCGTCGAACAAGGCAGCGCCGAGCAGGTGTTGAAGTCGCCCAAGCACCCTTATACCCAGCGCCTGATCGCAGCCGTACCGCATTTGACCGGCGAAGATCGCCCCCGTCCGGACGCTGCCAGCAAGGAGCCGATCCTGAAGGTTGAGGGTCTGGTGAAGACCTATCGCGGTGGCAGCGCGCTGTTCGGCGCGCAACGGACTGTGACAGCGGTCAACGAGGTTTCGTTCGAACTGGCGCCCGGCCGCACGCTTGGGGTCGTAGGCGAGAGCGGTTCGGGGAAATCGTCGCTGGGCCGGCTGCTGATCAAGCTGCTGGACAATGACGGCGGCGAGATCTTGTTTCAAGGCTGTGACATAGCCAAGCTTTCCGAAGCGAAGTTCCGCCCGCTTCGACCGCGGATCCAGATGATCTTCCAGGATCCCTTCGCTTCTCTGAACCCACGCTCGACGGTCGGTCACATCATGACGGTAGGCCCGCTGGCGCACGGGATGCCTTATGTCCAAGCGCGCGATGAAGCGCGTGCGCTTCTGGCCCATGTCGGTCTCGATGCCGGCGCTTTTGGCCGCTACCCGCACGAGTTCTCGGGTGGGCAACGCCAGCGCATCGGCATCGCTCGTGCGCTGATGTTCAAGCCGAAGCTGTTGATTGCCGACGAGGCGGTCTCCGCACTCGACGTGTCGATCCAGGCACAGATCCTGCAGCTTCTGGACCAGATCCAGCGCGAGACGGGCGTGTCGATGGTCTTCATCACGCACGACCTGCGCGTCGCCAGCCAGATCTGCGACGAAATCGCAGTGATGCAGAAGGGCCGGATCGTCGAGCGCGGACCGCCCTCGCAAATATTCCTGAACCCGCAAGCAGCCTACACGCGCCAACTGGTAGCGGCGATTCCAGGAGAGCGGCCGGGCAATGCCCGTCCAGTAGCAGCAAACGCATAAGAAATAACAAGAGAGGAACTACCATGACCAAAAATTCATCGACTACGTCCAACTACTCGAGGCGCGAAGCGCTGCGACTGATGGCGATAGGTGGGGCTGCAGGCCTCATCGCGCCCAATCTGTTGGGCAAGCCCGCCTTCGCCAAGACCCCTCCGGCAGGGCCGGCCGGGCGCGTCGTCGTCGGCCTCTCCCAAGAGCCGACCGTGTTCAATCCGCTGATGGCGCATATCGAAGTCGATGACGCGATCCATTTCTCGGTTTTCGACGCGCTGGTCCGCATGGATCCCCAAGGTGGTCTACATCCAAACCTCGCGGCCGAGGTGCCAAGCCAGAAGAACGGCGGCATTTCGGAGGACGGTCTCAACTGGCGCATCCGGTTGCGTGACAATGCCCGCTGGCACGACGGTGAGCCCTTCACGGCCGAAGACGTGAAATTCACCCTTGAGCTCATCACGAACCCGAAGTTTCGGGCTTGGCGCACGAGCGGCCATTCGCTCGTGCAGGACATCACAGTGGTTTCGCCCACCGAGATCACATGGCGGATGAAGGAGGCCTTCGCGCCCTATCTTTCGTTCTTGGCCGAAACCTTCATCGTGCCCAAGCACATTCTGGGGAAAGAAGCCGATCCGAATACAGCCGCGTTCAACCAGGCGCCGGTCGGCACCGGAGCATTCAAATGGGGCCAGCGTGTTGCGGGCGATCATATCGAGCTCGTCGCCAATCCTGAGTACGCCGGCGAAGGTCCCTATGTCGAGCAGCTCATCTTCAAATACATCCCCGACATGACCGTGCTCTACACTCAGTTCAAGAGCGGCGACGTGGACCTTGTCGATCAGTCGTTCATCACCGCCGACCATTATACTGAAGCCCGCGAACTACCAGACCGCGTAGTGACACTGGAGACAGGGGCATCCCTGGAGTCGATCTACCTCAATTTGGGCCGCCCGCAGTTCAAGGACCTGGCAGTGCGCCAGGCGCTCTACGCCGCGTTGGACAGGAAGGCGATTGTCGACACGATCTATTACGGGGTGGGTACCCTCACCGAGACCTTCATGCCGAAGGAGTCCTACTACTATGACCCGAACCTGCCGGTTCAGGAATTCAATCTGGACCGGGCGCGCCAAATCCTTGATGAGGCCGGGTGGGTGCCGGGGCCGGATGGAATCCGGGCCAAGGATGGGGTGCGACTGTCCTTCTCCAACTCGACAACTTCCGGCAACAACCTGCGCGAGCAGACGCAGCAGTTCCTGCAGCAGACGTTTGCCGAGATAGGCGTCGAGATGACCATCTCGAATTTGCCGGCTGCAGTCATGTGGGGCGAGTTCTGGCTGAAATCGCAATTCGACACCGCCATGGTGGGCGTCACCTATCTGATTGCCGCCGACCCCGACGCCACAAACCGGCTCCATACGAAGGCAATCGCCGCTCAAGGCGGACACGGTTCGAACACCGGGCAATATTCCAATCCTGAGGTCGATGCCCTGCTCGAAAAGGGTGCTCGCAGCTTCGATCCGGAAGAACGGCGCGCGATCTATAATCGTGTGCAGGAAGTCGTGCGCCACGATCTGCCCTTCCTGCCGCTGTTCGCGTACACAATCGTCCTCGGGCGCAAGAAGGGGCTGGACGGCTTCGAGCCCAACGCCAACACCCGCACCGCGTCGTGGAATGCCGCGGCCTGGAAGTGGAAGGCCTAGACGCAGTTGCCGCCGCCCAGCCCGATTCCGCCGCGGCGGCGGCAACAGACTAAAATCATCAACCCACAATGGAGGGACTCGAATGCGCGGCTTCCTGCTCAATCGCCTCTTGCAGAGCCTGGTGCTGCTTGTGATCGTTTCGATCATCGGCTTCGGCATTCTGAATCTCCTTCCCGGCGGCCCGCTAGCCCAATTCGGGCTTGATCCCGGAATGACCCAGCAGGATATCGAGCGTCTCAAGGGGCTGCTGGGCCTCGATCGCCCTATATGGATCCAATATCTGGACTGGGCATGGCGGCTGGTGCGGGGCGACTGGGGTCACTCCTTCCGCGACGGAGCGCCGGTCTTGGAGGTCATCGGCAGCCATCTCTTTGCCACGCTGCTGCTGATGGGTTCCTCAACCGTGATTGCAATCTCCATTGGCGCCTGGATCGGAATCCGCGGCGCCACGCGCCGCTACTCGCTGTTCGACTATCTTGCAACTGTCGGCGCCATGGTCGCGTTATCGGTCCCCACCTTCTGGTTCGGACTCGTCGGCATCTACGTCTTTTCCCTGAAGCTGGGCTGGCTGCCCGCGGGCAATATGTCCGAGATCGGCGATGCCTCGATCCTGGGCTATCTCCACCATCTGATCCTGCCAAGTATCGTGCTGTCGCTGGTCCATGTCGCGATCTGGAGCCGCTACATGCGGACGGCGACTCTCGACGCCATTAGCCAGGATTTCGTCAAGACGGCCCGGGCCAAAGGCTTGAGTGAACGCCGGATTCTGATGAAGCATGTCGTCGGCAACGCACTTTTGCCGATGATTACCTTGGCCGGGATGCAGCTTCCCAGCGTCCTTACCGGCGCGCTCGTGACCGAAACCGTCTTTACCTGGCCAGGAATGGGACGGTTGTTCCTCGATAGTCTTGGTTACAGCGACTATCCGGTTGTGATGGGGCTGCTGATGTTCTCCGCCATCCTCGTTCTGCTTGGAAACCTGATCGCCGACATTGTCGTCGCTATTGTCGATCCGCGCATTCGCCTGGCTTGAGCGCGCAACTTCCCCGACAGGAGACAGCCGATATGACCGCTCTCACCGCAAATGCAGCTCCAAGCCGATGGAGTAACAACCGCGCGGCACGTCGTTTCATGCGTCATCGCTTGGCGCTGCTCGGGTTGGCGATGATCATCTTCCTGAGCCTCGCTTGCGTCCTCGGCCCCCATCTCCTGCCTTATGACTCACTGTATATCGATCTGCGGGCCCGCTTTGCCCCTCCGCTGACGGGCTACCACTTTCTAGGTACCGATCCGCTTGGCCGCGACGTGGCGGCAAGGCTTTTGATGGCGGGACGAATCTCGCTGCTGGTGGGTTTCTTTGCCATGGTTTTGTCGACGCTCATCGGCACGCTGGTCGGCGTAATTGCCGGCTATCGCGGCGGCTGGGTCGGGGCCATGCTGATGCGCACGGTCGATGGTTTCCTGTCATTCCCATCGATCTTTCTGCTGCTGGCGCTGGCTGCCGCACTGAAGCCCAGTCCTGTGATGATCACCGTCATTATCGCCCTCACCAGTTGGATGGAGGTTGCCCGCATAGTCGAAGCGGAAGTCCGCTCGTTACGAGAACGCGAGTTCGTCCTGGCCGGGCGAATGGTGGGATTGAGTGGCACCCACATCATGTTCCGCGAGATACTGCCCAACGCCATGGGGCCGATTATCGTTGCTTCCACCTTGACGGTCGCGCGCGCCATTCTCATGGAAGCCTACATCAGTTTCCTCGGCTACGGGATCCAGCCGCCACTGCCCAGCTGGGGCAACATGCTCAACGGCGCCCAGCAATATCTGGGCAGCGCACCCTGGCTGGCAATCATTCCCGGAGCTGCAATCACGATCGCGGTAACCAGTTTCAACTTCATCGGTGACGGGCTGCGTGATGCGCTCGACGTCCGAGACGACCACATCTGAAGTTTCACCGACCGTAGATCACCCCAGCGAGAAGTCAGCCCCGTGCAAGAGCCTCATATCGCCGACAAGAACACACCCTACTGGTGGGAAGCAGCGCCCGTCATGCCGCTGCCGCGGCAGCCCCTCGCAAAGAAGCTTGACGTGGCAATCGTCGGCGCCGGTTATGCCGGTCTTTCGGCCGGGCTTGTGCTGGTGCGCGAAGGACGCTCGGTCGCAGCTTTTGACGCAATGAATCCGGGCGAGGGTGCTTCCACCCGCAACGGCGGGATTACGAGCGCGAGCATCCGACCCGACTATGCTACGATCACCCGGCGCTTCGGGGAAGAGAAAGCCATGGCGATCGAGGCCGAGGGAAAGGTCGCACGCGAATTCCTCTACGACTTCATCAAGACCGAAGGGCTCGACTGCGACTTCCGACTGGTTGGCCAATTCAAGGGCGCTTTCGGATATGAACAGTATGAGAAGATGGCGCGCGGCGCCGAGACGCTGGCGAAGAAACTGGGGATCGAGTCCTACGCGGTTCCGCATGCCGAGCAGCGAAGTTATATCGGCACCGACTTCTACCGCGGCGGAACCGTTCGGATGGACATTGGCGGGCTGCACCCCGCAAAATTCCATGCTGAGCTCCTTCGGGTGGCGCTCGCATCCGGGTTGACGGTCCATTCGCATACAGTGGTCAAGTCGATCGAGAGGAACGGTTCGGGGTTCCGCGTCGCGACTTCGGCGGGGACGGTGGACGCACGGCAGGTTCTGGTCTGTACCAACGGCTATACCGACGGCGCTGCTCCCTTCCTGCGCCGCCGCCTGGTTCCGGTCCGCAGCCGGATCATCGTCACCGAGGAACTTGCGCCCGATGTCATGACGCAACTGATGCCGAAGCTGATGACGGTCACCGAGGACCGGCAACTCGGTTTCTATTATCGTCCCTCGCCCGACGGAAAACGTATCCTGCTGGGGGGCCGTGACAGTTCCCGCTTCGGCGATCCGGCGGCGCCGAAACTTCTCCTTCGCAAGGGCCTGGTGAACCTTTTCCCGGAGTTGGAGAACGTGCGCCTTTCGCATTGCTGGTTCGGCAATGTGGCGATGAACCGAGACATGCTGCCCCGCATCTTCGAGAAGGACGGCGTGGTCTATGCAACTGGCTTCTGCGGTTCGGGCGTGGTCTGGGCGCCATGGATTGGCATGCGTGCGGCCCACAAGTTGATGGGGCATGGCGAGCAGTCGCGCACTGCGTTCGACTTTCGACCGCCTTCGGCCGTCCCGCTCTATCGTGGCAATCCGTGGTTCATGCCGGCGATTATCCAGGGCTATCGGTTGCAGGACCGTCTCGCCTTCTGGCGCGCCAGACGCTAGTCGCCGACATCGGGCGATCCGTGGTTCATGCGGGCACCCCTTTGGCGCGCCCGCCGCTGATACGACTGCAGGATCGCGCGCGGCCACCTTGTTGCCGTGTCGAAAAATCTGTCGGGACTGGGGACTCGGTGCGAAAACTGATCAGCGGTGGGACGCCTTTGCGCGGATCAGCGCGTCGGCCATGTAGAGGTCCTGCAGGGAGATGCCGGAACTGTCGAAGACCGTGATCTCATTGTCGAAGTGGCGTCCGAGCGCACGCCTTTCAATAACGTCGCCGATTGGTGTTACCGCAAGCACGCCGGCGTCGATTTCGTCGCGCACGTGTTGGAACTCGCCGATCTGGACGGACTGGGAAAGCAGATCACAAAACAGACGTGCCTTGCGAAACAATTCGCTCGGCAATTCGCGTTTGCCCGGAGCATCCGACCCGATGCTGACGATATGGGTTCCGGGTCCCACCCAAGCGGCATCGAACAGCGGTTCGCGTGCGGGTGTCGCCGTCACCACGATGTCGGCCGTGCGCACGGCTTCTTCCGGCAAGGCAGCGCGCGCCTTCAGTCCCCTTTCGCCGATCTGATCGACAAAAGCGTCGCGCCGCGGCGAAGGCCGGGCCACGACCAGCACTGTTTCGATTGGGCGGATGCGTGCCAGCGCCATCACTTCGAAGCTCGCCTGGTTGCCGGCCCCGAAGATCGCCAGCACCTTGGCTTGCTTGCGCGCAAGAAGATCGGCCGCAACCGCGTCGGCGGCGGCCGTCCTGTAGGCGTTGACCTTCCCGGCCTCGACTACGGCACCGAGCCGACCTGTATGCTGATCGAGCAGCACGATGGTCGAGTTGTGGCGGGGAAGGCCACGTGCCGGGTTGCCCGACCAGAAGGAGCCAATTTTCACGCCGGTCAGCTCGCCCGACGAACCGGATTTGATTGAGAAGGTATTGGTCACCTCCTGTGTGCGCCCGAGAACAGCCGGAAAGACCCAGCTCTGCCGCGATGCTGCCGCCACGAGAGCCTCGCGCGCCGCCTCGAAAGCAAGTTCATGTGTGACGAGGGCGGCTGACTCCTCTTCGCTGATGTAGATCATCCAAAATTCCTCCTGGGCATCGCCGATCGGGCAACCACGAAGCTGCGATTCAAGGTGCCAGGTATTCCTCGCCCGATTTGCACGATTTGGCATGCCGAGGAACTGCATAAAACGAATAATACCGCTGATTTGAAGGGGCAAAACAGCAGCGAAATCTGTCCGCCGGGCGCGACCCTAAGATCCGACGTCAATCCGACTCTGGATCAACTGACAGCGTTGCACCTTATGGCCTTTGAGCATGACAGAGATATCGTCAGCGCCCCGATCGAGCTGATGGAATTGGAAACCCGCCATTTGCCGGGCGCACTGAAGCTGTCGCAGGAGATGGCCTGGCCCTACCGTCAGGAGGATTGGGAATTTGCCCTGATGGTCGGCAATGGCCTGGTCCTTGAGCGGGCAGGACAGGTGATTGGCACGGCCATGTCCTGGAATTACGGACAGTCCTATGCCTCGGTCGGGATGATCATAGTTACTGGCTCCGCGCAAGGCGGTGGCAACGGCGCCCGGCTCTTTGATGGATTGCTTGAGGCGACACTCGGTCGCAACCTGCTGCTCAACTCAACCGAAGAGGGGCTGGCGCTCTACAAGCGACGCGGCTTCACTGCCTGGGGCACGGTGCTTCAGCACCAGGGTTCGCTGGCTGTCGCCGTGACGCGGAGTACCCGCGACGACATCCGTCAAGCTACAGCCTCCGACCTCGCGGCAATCCAGGCCTTCGACGAACGGGCCACGGGCATGCCCCGGCTGGCGATGGTGGCTGCGCTCGCCGATGTGGGCAACGCATTGGTCATCGAGCGCAGGGGACGAATTGCAGGCTACGCTGTCGCCAGGAGGTTTGGCCGCGGCTATGTCGTCGGCCCTTGTGCAGCCGAGAGCGACCACGACGCGCGGCTTCTGATCCTGGCCCAGCTTTCGAAGCTTCACAATCAATTCGTTCGCATCGACGTCTATGCCGAGGATGGATTGGGCGACTGGCTTGCGAGCCTTGGCCTGCAGCGGTCCGGCACTGCGACCGCCATGGTCAAAGGACAACGACCCGTCGCCGAGGGGCCAGCCCATATGTATGCGTTGGCAAACCAGTCGTTCACTTAGGAAACGAGATTATGAACAAGGTGGCCGCAAACCTGGCAGTGAGCGAGACGGCTAGGACGATCGACGCCTTGGTCACGCCGGCGCTGCTTCTCGACCGTGGGCGGCTCGGACGCAACATTCAGCGCTTGGCTGAGCGCGCCAGGAAGCTTGGCGTGGTGCTGCGCCCGCATATGAAGACGGCCAAGAGCATCGATGTCGCCCGATACGCGTTTCACCGCGAACCCGGACCGATCACGGTCTCGACCATCGCCGAGGCGGAGTATTTCGCGGGCCATGGCTTTCGAGACATGACCTATGCGGTCGGCATCTCGCCGGCCTCGGCCAAGCGGGCCATGGAGCTTTGTCGCCGCACCGGCGCTGGTGTGAAGCTGTTGCTCGATTCGGTCGAGCAGGCCGATGCCCTAGCCAGCGTCCGCGAAGCCACCGGTATGACCCCATCTGTTTTCATCGAACTGGACTGCGATGACCATCGCGGTGGCTTGAGGCCGGACGACCCGAAGTTGCTCGACGTGGCCGGCAGTGTCGTCGCGGCCAGTGCCAAACTCGTCGGCGTTCTCGCCCATGCAGGCGAATCCTATGGCTTGAACACGCCCGATGCGCTGGTCAAGGCAGGCGAGAACGAGCGTTCAGCCACGGTGCGCGCCGCTGAAATCCTGCGCGCCCATGGCCATGCCTGCCCGATCGTCAGCGTCGGCTCGACGCCGACAGCGCATTTCGCCAGCAATCTTCAGGGGGTCACGGAGCTGCGCGCCGGGGTCTACATGTTCTTCGACCTGGTCCAGCACGGCGTTGGGGTGTGCGAACTCGACGACATCGCGATTTCCGTATTGGCCACGGTGATCGGGTCCAAGCCGGAAAAGGGATGGGTGCTGGTCGACGCTGGATGGATGGCGCTTTCGCGCGACCGGGGAACCGCAAACCAGCAGATCGACCAGGGTTACGGCGTGGTCTGCGACGAAAAGGGGCGGGTGCTTGAAGATGTGATCGTGGCCCAGGCCAGCCAGGAACACGGTATCCTCGCCATTCGTGCCGGTTCTGGAAAGTCCATGCCCGAGCTGCCGCTCGGGACTCGGGTCCGGATTCTGCCCAACCATGCGTGTGCGACGGCCGCCCAGCATGATTTCTACAGCGTCGTCAACGGGGCCAGCCCCAAGATTGAAGCACGTTGGGAGCGGATGCGCGGCTGGTAGGCGCGCGACTAGGCTCGGATGTCGCCCCACTCAAATCAACACCGGTGGTCAAGAAAATGAAGTTTACCTCTTACTGGCTGGATACGTCTCAGCCGTTCAATGAAGGGTCGTCCAAACCGCTCGAAGGCCACTACGACGTGGCCATTGTGGGCGGCGGCTTGACCGGCTCCTCCGCCGCGCTGGCCCTTGCCAAAAAGGGCGCCCGGGTTGCCCTGTTGGAGGCCGAAACGATCGGCAATGCCGCGTCCGGCCGCAATGGCGGCATGTGCAACAACGGCTTTGCCCAGAACTATGCAATCATGGCTGGCAAGCACGGCAAGCCTGCCGCAAATGCGCTCTACAAGGCTTTCGACGCCGGCGTCGATATGGTCGAGCGGTTGGTGCAGGAAGAGAAGATCGACTGCAGCTTCTCCCGCGTCGGCAAGCTCAAGCTTGCCGCCAAGCCCGAGCACTACGACATGCTGGCGCGCAGCCAGGAACTACTGGCTGCCAATGTCGATCCCGACACCAGGATGATCGCGCGCGAGGACCTGCGAACCGAAGTCAGCACCAACCGCTACCATGGCGGGCTGCTCTTTCCCAAGAGCGCGGCCATGCATGTCGGCCGGTTCGTCCGGGGCCTCGCGACCGCCGCTGCCCGGCGTGGCGCAGAGGTCCATGAACGCTCGCCCGTCACTGCGATGCGAAAGGTTTCAGGCGGGCATGAGGTAACGACGCCAAAGGGCAAGATCGTCGCGCGGCAGGTCCTATTGGCAAGCGGCATTTCCCAGGTTGGCCCGCTCGGCTGGATCCGCCGGCGCATGATCCCGGTCGGCGCATTTCTGATCGTGACCGAGCCGCTGTCGCCTTCGCAACTCGAGCGCCTCATGCCGACCCGTCGCAATGTCGTCGACACGCGCAATCTCGTTGTCTACTGGCGGCTCACGCCGGACAATCGCCTTCTGTTCGGCGGGAGGGCGCGCTTTGCCGTGTCCAACCCTCAATCCGACGAAAAAAGCGGCCGGATACTCAAGGCGGCGATGGTCGAGGTCTTTCCGGAACTGGCCGGCACCCGCATCGACTACTGCTGGGGCGGCATGGTTGATATGACCCGCGATCGCCTGCCGCGCGCCGGAGAGCGCGATGGCATCTATTACTCGATGGGCTATAGCGGACACGGGACCCAGATGTCGACGTTGATGGGCACCATCATGGCCGACGTCATGGACGGGCGCCCCGAGCTCAATCCCTGGAAGGATTTCGACTGGCCAGCGATCCCCGGTTATTTCGGGCGCCCTTGGTTCCTGCCGATTGTCGGCGCCTATTACCGCATGAAGGACCTTGTAGGGTGATGACGCCTCTCGAACACCTGGCCCGCAACGGCCACCTGGACAAGTTCTTCATCGACGGTCAATGGGTTGAGCCGAGCGGCACCGCGACGGGCGTCGTCGTCAATCCCGCCACAGAAGAGGTTGTGAGCCAGTTTCCGCTTGGAAATGGCAAGGACGTTGACGCGGCCGTTGCAGCGGCCCGCCGGGCATTCGCCACCTGGAGTCGGACCACGCCAGAAGACCGCGCGCGTCTGCTCGATCGCCTGCAAGCGCTGCTCGAGGCGCGCGGCGAACTGCTGGCTCAATGCCTGAGCCTCGAAATGGGCGCGGCGATCGGCTATGCGCGCAGCGCCCAGGTGCCGCTGGCGATCACGCATGTTAAGGTCGCTCGCGATGTGCTGACAGACTTTCGCTTCGTCAAGCAACGGGGGCAAACCGCCGTCACCCACGAACCGATCGGTGTCTGCGCCCTGATCACTCCGTGGAACTGGCCACTTTACCAGATCACCGCCAAGGTTTCGCCGGCGCTCGCTGCAGGCTGCACGATCGTGCTGAAGCCGAGTGAGCTTTCTCCCTTGGACGCCCTGCTATTCGCCGAGGCAATCGAGGAAGCCGGCTTCCCTGCCGGGGTTTTCAACCTCGTGCAAGGTGATGGTCCAGGCGTGGGTATGGGTCTCGCCTCCCATCCGGATGTCGACATGATCTCCATTACCGGGTCCACCCGCGCGGGCATTGCGGTGGCCCAGGCGGCAGCGACGACTGTCAAGCGCGTCGCGCAGGAGCTGGGCGGCAAGTCGCCCAACGTGATCCTGCCGGACGCAGATCTCGATCGCGCCGTTTCTCTGGGCGTATCCGCCGCCTTCCGCAATCTCGGCCAGTCATGCAGCGCCCCGACGCGCATGATCGTGCCACGCCCGCGGCTCTCCGAGATCGAGGCAATCGCCAAAAGGGCCGCAGCCCAGATTGTCATTGGCGATCCTCTTTGCGAAGCCACTACTCATGGTGCAATCGCAAACCGTGCCCAATTCGACCGCATCCAAACCATGATCGGCGTCGGCATTTCTGAGGGCGCCAGGCTCCTCACCGGTGGACCGGGCCGTGCGCACGATCTGAACGTCGGGTTCTATGTGAGGCCGACCATCTTTTCCGACGTGCGCACGACCATGCGCATTGCCCAGGACGAGGTCTTCGGGCCAGTTCTCTGCATCATCCCTTACGACACAATCGAGGAAGCCGTCACCATCGCCAACGACACGGTCTACGGTCTGGGGGCTCATGTGCAGGGCCAGGATGTGGACGCCGTCAGGGACGTGGCCTCGCGGATCCGCTCCGGCCAGGTACATCTCAATTACCCGGCCTGGGATCCGCACGCCCCGTTTGGCGGTTTCAAGCGGTCCGGAAACGGACGTGAATATGGGATCGAGGGCATGTTGGAGTATCTCGAGGTAAAATCCATCCTCGGCTATTTCTAGGCGACATCTTCGCCCAACGCAGGGGCGCCCGTGGGCCGAGCCGAGCTCCTGGACCGGCTCGCGTACGTACCTGGCAATTTGACATGGCTCTGCAGCGCTAGCCATCTGAGAAACCGGTCGAGGCCGCTAGCCAGGCTTGGTCGATCCCAAATGCCGTCGAAATTAGAGATGTCTGGCCGTAGCGGTTCAGCCGATCGAGTGTGTACGTTTTCGTACATCGAATTGGAACACAACCATGGATAGAGTACCATCACTATGGGCAGCTATGGGGAGGGTTGGATGAGTAAGGTGCAGAGGGTCAGTCCGGTAGTAGAGCAGGCAATCGCCGCAGTCCTCAATAGGGAGGATCGTGGTGACACCATCTCGATCACAGCGACATTAAACGCAGTACGGCAAGCCGCCCCTTATCTGGTCGCATCCGACGAAGAGCTGAGCGAGGCGATCGTCGAGGCAGCAACTGCCCTGGGCCTGTCCGTGGCTTTCGACGGTCGGAAATAGCCGTCGGCTCACAGGGTGGCTAAAAGTCGGAAAGTTGGTGTCGTGCTTAGGAGCCCTCCTATGAGGAGGTAACTATCACCCGCAACACTTTCTTGCTCGGTCCCTGGTCACGCATGCTGCGAACCCACGCGATGACCCGTGCGTGCTCGTCCGCCATAGCCGCGTCGAACCTGCTGTCGCCGCTGAAAGCCACGGTGCATTTGCGCAGAGCTCGTCGTCGCGGAAGCATTGCTGAGCTACTGGGCAGTGTTGGCCATCCCGGCTCCGATCAAGAGCCCTGCGCGCCAGCCAGCCCACCAAGGTTGCCGCGATCGCCCACGATGTCGTAGAGGCTATGGTCGGCAGTCAAAAAATTGGCGGAGAAGAATATATGCCAGAGCACCTGAAACTCGTCTCGACTGCCAAGTCGCATGGCGGCACCCAGCACGTTTACTCTCATCTCTCGACGAGCTGCTCATGCGAAATGATGTTTGCCATTTTCGTGCCTCCGCAAGCACGGGAAAGGCGTTGCCCCGTGGTGTGGTACCTCTCCGGACTCACCTGCACCCATGCGAATGTAATGGAAAAAGGCGAATACAGACGTATTGCCGCCGAACTTGGCTTCATCGTCGTGTGTCCCGACACCAGCCCGCGTGGTGCCGACATTCCAGATGAAAAGGACAATTGGCAGTTCGGCACCGGCGCCGGTTTCTACCTCGACGCCACGCAAGAGCCGTATGCCAAGAACTATCGCATGTATTCCTATATCGTCGAGGAACTGCCAGCCGTGATCGGGCGCGAATTTCCCGCCGATATGGCGCGCCAGTCGATCTTCGGCCATTCGATGGGCGGGCATGGCGCGCTGACGATCGCACTGAAAAATCCCGCGCGTTTCAGAAGTTGCTCGGCCTTCGCGCCGATCGTGCAACCAAGCACAGCCGGCTGGTCGAAGCCGGCTTTCCAAAAATATCTCGGCTTGGATGAGGCCTCGTGGCGGCGCTACGATGCCACTTCGCTCATCGAGGATGGATACCGTTTCCCGGAATTCCTGGTCGATCAGGGGACGTCAGACGGTTTCCTCAAGGAGGGCCTCAGGCCTTGGCTGCTCGAAGACGCGTGCTCCAAAGCAGGCATTCCGTTGAAATTGCGGATGCAGGATGACTACGATCACTCCTATTTTTTCATTTCGACATTCATGCAGGACCATATGACGTGGCATGCCGAACGGCTTTCACGAGGCTAAGTCCGTAGGAATAGGTCGGCAGTCAGGCCGGCTCGGTGACGACGCCGATACGCCGGTAGACGAACAGTTCGTCCTTCGAAGGAACCGTCGCAGCGCGCTGGGCTTCGTCGATCAGCATTGCCATGCGCGCATGGATCGGCGATTTCGCGCAAGCCGGGTCCGTCACGGCGGCGTCGCCGGCGATTGCCATCGCCTGGCAGCGGCAGCCGCCCCAGTCGATCTCGCGCCGCTCACAGTTGCGGCAGGGCTCCTGCATCCAGTCCGTGCCTCGAAAGGCATTAAATGCCGGGGAATCGGTCCAGATCGCGGCCAGGCTGCGAGGTCCAAAACGCTCGAAGCTGAGCGACGGGATGGTCTGGGCGGCATGGCATGGCAGTACGGTGCCGTCTGGCGTCACCATGAAGGCGTCGCGCGCCCAGCCGCCCATGCATGGCTTGGGATAGATGGCGAAATAATCCGGCGTGACGAAATCGATGTTCATGATGCCGGTGAGCCGTTCGCGCGCCTCCGCGACGATCTCCGCCTGCCGATCGACGGCAGCACGCTCGGGCATCAGTTGATCGCGATTGGTCAGCGCCCAGCCGGCGTACTGCACGTTGGCTATCTCGAGACGCTCCGCATCCAGCGAAAGGGCCAGATCGATGAATTCCGGTACCTCCTCGATATTGTGGCGATGGATCGGCGCGTTGATGGTAAGCGGCAAGCCGGCCGCGCGGGCGCGGCGTGCCGTTTCCAGCTTCTTTTCGTGGCTGCCCCTGTGATTGCCGATGCGCTCGGTGGTCGCCGGCCGTGCGCCTTGAAAGCTCAGTTGCAGATGGTCGAGCCCGGCTTCGGCAAATGCCTCGATACGGCCATCCGCAATGCCGACGCCGGCGGTGATCAGGTTGGTGTAGACGCCACGCGCCGAAAGCCCGGCGATCAATTGCTCAAGATCGCGACGCAGCGTCGGTTCACCGCCAGACAGATGCACCTGGAGAACGCCAAGATCGGCCGCCTGCGAGAACAAGTCGAGCCAGCTCTGCGTGTCGAGTTCGCGATTGGCCTTCAGCAATTCGAGCGGGTTGGAGCAATAGGGGCATTGCAGCGGGCAGCGATGCGTCAGTTCCGCCAGCATGCCGATCGGGGGGAGAGGGGGCTCGCTCATAGCTTCACCAGCAGCTTGTCCGACCATTCCTGCAGGAAGGCAATGACATCGGCCGCCACAGCCTCCTGTTTGGCATCATAATCTGCGGCAAGGCCGGCAATGATGTGGCCGACCGTGGACCGCCCATCGCAGCGGCGCAATATGTCGAGGCTGATGTCGTTTGGCCAGAACACCTTTTCAGGCGAAAGCACGGCGAACGCCTGACGCACGGGGTCATACTGTATGCGCACGTGCTTCGGCAGCGATGGAACCGACTGCGGCGACACCATGGCTCTTTCGCGCAGTGCCATCATGGGGCCTCCGCACGGAAGGCGCCGGGCGGGATATTGCCCGGCTCGCCATAGGCGTGTTGAAGCGCGTCGAGCATGGCCCAGAGTATATCGCATTTGAACACGAGTGCATCGATCGCCCGCTGCTGGCGTTCCGCCGTGTCGGCATGTTCGAGCACATAGGCAAGAGCGAAGTCGGCGTCGCGTGAGGCCTGTTCGGGCCGTCGGCTGAAATAGGCCAGCGTGTCCTCGGTGATATAATCGTACCTGGCCAGCATCGCGGGTACCCGCTCGCCGATGATGAGCGGCGAGAACATCTCGGTCAGCGACGACGCGACCGCCTCCAGCAGGGTCCGGTTCGTGCAAAAAGAGAGGTAAGCGCCAACCGCAAAACGTGTCGCCGGCAGGGCCAGCCTCTCGCTCTTCACCGCTTCGGCATCCAGACCGAGCGAGGTCGCCAGGTGCAACCAGCGCGCAATACCGCCGCTCCAGCCGTCCTCGCCGTCATGATCCTCGATGCGTTTGCGCCAGGCGGCGCGAAACGCCGGATCCTCGGCATGCGCGAGGATCATGGCATCCTTGCGCGGAATGACAGCCTGATAGCAATAGCGGTTCAGCGCCCAGGCCTGCATCTCGGTCCTCGACAACGCACCGCTGGTCATCCTGTGATGGAAAGGATGGCGGTTGTGATAGCGCTCGGCACCGACCTGCCGCAGCACGGCTTCGAGCTCTCTGGAGGACAGCCCGTTGCTGGCTGCGTCATGGAAATCACTCAAAGTTCCATCTCCATCCCGTCGCGGGCCACTTCCCAGCCAGCCGCTGCGACTGCTGCATGCTCGGGAGAATTCTCGTCCAGAACAGGATTGGTGTTGTTGATGTGGACGAAGACACGACGGCCGATCCTCACATCGGCCAAGCCGGCGATCGACCCTGCGTCTCCCGATATTGCCAGATGCCCCATGCGCGCACCGGTCTTTTCGCCGACGCCGGCAGCAATCAACTCGTCGTCGGTGAAGACCGTGCCGTCGAACAGAAGGCATGCGGCATCGGCTAGACGCGTGCGCAGGGTCGCATCAATGCGGGCGCAGCCGGGGATGTAGAAGACGGAGCCGCGACTGCCGGCACCGGCGATACGGACGCCGATCGTGTCGCCGGCGTCAGAGCTGAAATTCGCATCCGGCTGACCTCTTTCTTCGAGATAGAGCGCTATCTTCCCGGGCACGGGAAAGCTCTCGACAGCCACGCCGGTGTCGTGGCCGTCTGCATCGCAGATCGCCAGTTCTTGCGCCGGTGGCAAGATGCGTCGCGGCACGAGCGCCGGATCGAGGACATTGAAAATCGAATTCGCCTCCAGCGTCGCCAGAACCTGTGTCGTTGCATAGATAGCGAAAGGCTGCCGCTCACGCAGGCTGAGCAGGCCGGCGATATGATCGACATCGGCATTGGTCAGTACCACCGCGCGAATGGGCGTCGAGCGCAGCAGCGCATCGTGCGCGGGCTGCAATTCAGGTGTTGCCGCGATCTGCTGGCGAATATCGGGTGACGCGTTGAACAGAACCCAGCCGAGCCCATCCGCCGACGCGGCGACACTTGATTGGGTTCGTGAATGCACGCCAGCCATCCCGGTGCGAGCCGCACGGCTCAGACGATAATTGCAGTTCCACTGCGGAAAGCCACCGCCGGCCGCCGATCCGATGATTCTCAAGCGCATGAAAACGCCCGCCCCGCGGCTTCTCTGACCACCAGCAGCCAATTTGCAGCCGCAAAAAACGTCCCGCTCGCTTTGCGTGCCTCAAGATCTTTCACGAAAAACCCATGCGGCAAGGGGATGCGTGCCCCTGTTGCCAGGGACACGCACCTCTGCGGCCTACTTCTTGGGAGTAATCTCAGCAGGCAGATACCGCGAAATTTCAAAACCCGCAGCAACCTGACACATGGTCGGTTTTGTCCAGCTCTTCTTCATAACATTTCTCCTCTTCTACCAGCCCGAAGGGGCCGATCCGGTGGTTAGCCAACCATTGCAGGGCACCGAAGCAATGGCTCGTCCATCACGTCTCAAATGGACAAATGAAACACAAGGTTTTGAAAGGCCGAAAAACAAAACTATCGAAAGTAGCCAAGTCTTTCTCTTCAATTTTTCATCGCGCAGGTTTGTCCTCCTCCTCACACATCCGACTATTGCGTAATCGGATTATCGTGCTCGTCGATCAGCGGCACATTATAACCCAGCAGGAGCTTGGTGATCTCCGCCTGGTTCTCCCTGATCACCCGGTTGAGCGTCCGCTTCCATTCCTGGTCGGACGGACGTACGCCCATGGTGATGCGGTAGGACATGCGCGAGCCTTTCTTTTCCTTCAGTAGCGGAACAATGATGATATCGGCTCCGAGTTCCCTGGCATAGTAACCTGCCATCGGCCCCCACAGGACCGCCGCGTCAATCTTGCCGGCGAGCAGGTCCTTGATCATGACCTCCCCCATCGAAGGAGTGACGCGCGTATCCACCGCGAGTGGATAGATCTTGGCGGTCCGCAGAAGCTTGTTGGCGGCCATGTTGGCGGTTGGCGGCGTGCTTTCGACGACGCCGATTCTCTTGCCGGAAAGTTTCGGGTCTTCGATCGTCTCGATGCCTTCCATGCCGTTGCCTTTGGGGTATACGAGCACATAGGCGGAGCGATAGTAGGCGTTGGTGTTCTGCACCAGTTCGTCGCCTTGGGCGTAGCCCATGATGATGTCGCATCGGTTGGCCCCCAGCGTGTTGCGCACAAAGCCGACGACAGTGGGAAACCATGTGTAGGCGACTGATTTCCGCCCCGTCTTCTTGGCAACCAGTTCAGCCAGCTTGTTTTCGAAGCCTTGGCCGTTCTTGTCAGTAAAAGGCATGTTCGAAGGATCGGCGCAGACGCGCAGAATGTTGGGATCCACCAGTTCGCCCGCAGCGCCAAGCCCGGCATTTTGCGCCAGAACGTTCGACGCCAGCAAGGCGAGCGCGCCGAGGATCGGCAACACGACGCGCAGCTTCGATGCAGTACTGGTCATATCATCCACCCATGCAGGACGCTTCGGCATCCTTGGCTGCCTGAGCCTTGTTTTCGTGCTTGGGCGGCCTGCCGCGGGGTGCCGCGCCATCAGCGCGCGCGCGCAGATAGACGTAGAGATCGTCCAGGTAACAATAGACGTTCTTGTTGTCGCCAAAGGCAGGCATGACGTTTTCCTTGCCGCCGCCGACATTCTTGCGGCCCTCGGCGACGATCGAGAGGAACGTGGCGTAGTCCATGGTTTTCAGACTATTGACCAGGGCAGGCGCATAGCTCGAACCTGTTGCGTCCTGCCCGTGACAGACATGGCAATCGGAGTGATACCGGCGGTACCCGCTGAAGGTGTACCAATCGACGGTTCCGTTTTCGATCTTGTAGGTCGGATTTCCGTCCGCATCTAGATATTTGCCTCCTTCTTGCTTCACCGCCTTGGCTTCTTCCATGCTGTCTTCGGCCCGTGCCAGAGTTGAGCTGGCCACAGGCAGCAGGACTAGGGCGAGAGCGGAAACTGCAATGCGAACGATCATTCAGACTCTTCCTTCATCTGCCAGGGACACTGGCTGCCGTCGTGCAGCGGCATTGATCGGTGTTGGGTGGGCGCAATCGAGAGCCCGGTTCCCGGCTTAGGGTGACCCGGGCTCTCGTTTTCGAACCTAGTCGTAAGGCTCTTCCCGGTTATCAGTCCGGGAGGCCGAAGACGGTGAGCTGGCCGCCCAGCGTCGTATAGTCGGCAAGTGCCGCGTAGCCGCCGACGGCACCCAGGCCGGCGGTTCCAACCACTGCGGCCTGGTCGCCCTGCTCACGGCCCTGATCAACGGCGCCATGCCAGGCAGCGGCGTTATCGGGCGAAAGCAGCCCACCTGCCAGACCGATACCGGCCCATCCACCGACGCCGGACAGAACGGCGATGTACTGCTTGCCGTCATGCTCGTAGGTCGTGATGTTGCCGATGATGCCGGACGGGGTCTTGAACTTGTAGAGTTCCTTGCCGTCCTTATCGACCGCCTTGATGTAGCCTTCGAGGGTACCATAGAAGACGACGTCGCCATCTGTTGCCAATGCGCCCGACCACACCGAGAACTGCTCGGGCTTCGACCAGACGATCTCACCCTTGGCTGCATCCCAGGCAATGAAGTTGCCCATGTTGCCGTCACCGCCGGGCGCCGCATACATCGACACGGTGGCGCCCACATAGGGCTGACCTGCGGTGTAGCTCACTTTGTAAGGCTCATAGTCCATGCAGACATGGTTGGTCGGCACGTAGAACAACCCGGTCTTCGGCGAGTAGGCGGCCGGCTGCTGGTCCTTGGTTCCAAGCGCGGCCGGGCAGATACCGGTCGAGTTGGTGTCTTCGCCGTTCTGCTGGGTCGAATACTTGGCGACGACCTGCGGGCGGCCGTACTGGTCGCTCTTGGGATCCATGTTGACTTCCGTCGCCCAGTTCACTGCCGGATCGTATTTTTTGGCGACGAGAAGTTCGCCGGTGGCGCGATCCATCGTGTAGGCAAAGCCGTTGCGGTCGAAATGCACCAGCACGTCGTGCTTGGCGCCGTTGACCTCCATGCCATCGACGAGAATCATCTCGTTGATGCCGTCATAGTCCCACTCGTCATGCGGGGTCATCTGGTAGAGCCATTTGGCAACACCGGTATCGGCGTCGCGAGCCATGATTGTCATGGACCAGCGATTGTCGCCTGGGCGCTGGACCGGGTTCCACGTCGAGGGATTGCCGGTGCCGTAATAGACCAGGTTCAGCTTGGGATCATAGGAATACCATCCCCATGTCGTGCCGCCGCCCGTCTTCCACTGTTCGCCTTCCCAGGTGTTGGTGCCGGAATCCTTTCCGACGGGCTTGCCGAGATGGGTCGTCTTCTCGGGGTCGAGAAGGGTGTCTGCATCAGGACCTTCCGAATAGGCTTTCCAGGCAAGCTTGCCGTCTTTCAGATTGTAGGCGGCCAGCCAGCCGCGAACACCGAACTCAGCACCGGAGACGCCCACGAGCACCTTGTCCTTGATGACTACGGGTGCCGACGTGCCGGATTCGCCCTTTCCGCCGTCGGTCTGGTCGCCGTTCTTGACAGACCATACGACCTTGCCGGTCTTGGCGTCGAGCGCGACGACGGTGGTGTCGGCTTGGTTGAGAATGATCTTGCCGTCGCCATAGGCGACACCGCGATTGACCGTGTCGCAGCACATGATCGGAATGACGTTCGAGTCCTGCTTGGGCTCGTATTTCCACAGGATCTTGCCGTCGTTCTTGAGGTCGAGAGCATAGACGTTGTTTGGGAACGGCGTGTGGACATACATCACATCGCCGATGACCAGCGGCCCGCCTTCGTGACCGCGCAGCACGCCGGTGGAAAAGCTCCATTTGACCTGCAGGTTCTTTACATTGTCGGCAGTGATCTGGTTGAGTTTGGAATAGCGGGTGTTGGCGTAGTCACCCGTCTGCATCGCCCAGTTCTTCGCATCCGATGCGAGCTTTGCAAGGTCCTCATTGGCCGAAGCCGTATAGGCAGCGCCTAGCGACAAAAAAGCCGCGGTCGTCAGTATGTAGGTAGTTTTCGCAAGTACACGCATCCGAAATCCTCCCGAGGTTCACAGTGACGAATCAATCGTCAAGCCCACAAGGGGCCTGCCCAAGCGATTCATGTGGGGAAGTAATTTCCGGCAGCTGTCACGACCTACCCCGACAAGCAGAGGGCACGTTATTGCCCGCCCCACTTGGCCTTCGAAAGACTGCCACCGCTCCCTGACAATGGCGCTCTTGAAGCCGGAAACAGGGAAAAAGCTATGTCATCGCAAAAGGCCAAGCAAGCAAAAACCCTGAGGTGATGTTGCGGTGCAATATCTATTATGGTGCGCAGCAATATAAAGATACAAACAAGAGAAGTATCCTGTGTGGCACTATTGCGACAATGACTGCCGACGGCGAGATATATAATCTCCATATTGTTGTTGTATTATTGATGCAATTCGGGTTGGAATTTATTTCCGTGTAATTTACAAGGTCGCTTCGAGGTAAGTATGCGTGCGCCTGGTTGGTTGCCGATAGTGGGCGAGGCATGAAATGACCGCTGGAAGTGGGGTGCGCAGCGGGCCGTGAATCCACCTTTTGCCGGTCGACAGGGCATTCCTCCTTTGGTCCTATAAGCAGGCCATGAGAGCTTGACTGGCTTTGCGGTACGTCGCCAATTGGGGCGATGATCTTGTCCGGATACATCGTGTCTAGGCCAACTGGAGGCTCCTCATGATCAGATCTGTTGGATCTTTTATCCTACCGCTGGTCTTTTCGGCGACACTGGCCTTTGCGAACCCGGCCAGCGCCGCGGGAGACTACCCGACGGCAACGATTGCCGATTACGTGCTCGGCTGCATGCAAACAAATGGCCAGACACGTCAGGCGCTTGAAAGCTGTTCCTGCTCGATCGATGTTATCGCCTCCATCCTCCCCTACGATCACTATGAGAGGGCGGAGACCTTCAAAAGTATGTCGTTGACGACAGGGGAGGCGGCAGGGCTGTTTCGCGAAAGCGCGCCAGCGAAGGCGGCGCGGGCGGAACTGAAACGCGCGCAGGCTGAAGCCGACGTACGTTGCTTTTAGTCAGGCGGAACAGGGACGCGTGGCGGTGCCTCACAGTGCCGCCATTTCTATTGGCCATTGGCTGCGAAATACCTTGTAATCCGCATTCGAGCCGTAAGGCGACCAGGTCACGCCCGGAAAGTTTTGGTGGAACGAAAAGGTCGCTCATCACAACCGGCTTTGAGGCGAGGATGGCGGCTGCCCCCACAGCCGACAAGCGCAGCGAAACAGGACCTTTGTACGATTGACTTCCTTCATCGGCAGTCTAGCTTTTCGAGGCGTGTAGGTGCTGCCGGTCCCGGGGGAAAGGACGAATAGTTCGCTCTCCCGCACAAAAACGGATGCCGGCGGTCTAGGCATCGACACGCGTAAATTATCCAGCGCACTCACACGATCAATGAGGAAATGCCATGCGCGCAGTCGCATTTTTCGCCGCCGTGTCCGTCGCTACCTTTGTCACCACCCAGTCCCAGGCACAGGAAGCGGCGGCGGGTGAGAAGGTGTTTGCCAAATGCAAGGTCTGCCACGTCGCGGACAAGGACCAGAACAAGGTCGGTCCGTCGTTGAACGGCGTCATCGGCCGAACGGCCGGCACGCATCTGGGGTTCAGCTATTCCAAGGCGATGACCGAGGCCGGCAAGTCGGGCGTCAAATGGGACGAAGCCACGCTGACGACCTATCTTCGCGATCCCAAGGCGATGGTCAAAGGGACGAAGATGGCGTTTGTCGGCCTCAAGAAGGACGAGGACATCGCCAATGTCATCGCCTACCTGAAGCAATTCTCCAAATAACGCGGTACCGCCGGCCATTTGGACTGCGCCCGGCCGGCGTTGGCCTGGGCTTTGCGCTTGGGGTCACGCAGCGTCTTGCAGCGTCTGCATCGCGGACGGCAGATCGAACAGGCTGTCGCAAACGAGGTCGGCGCCAAGCTCTTCAACGGGAATTTGGCTGTATCCGCCACGCAGCAGAATGACTGCCATGCCGGCCGCGCGGGCGGCGGCCATGTCGGCACCGCTGTCGCCGACCATCAACGTGTCACGAGGTTCGACCTGAAGCTGGTCGAGCGCCAGCAATAGCGCGTCTGGCGCCGGCTTCAAGTATGTCACGGCGTCTCCGCCGACGATCGCGCCGAGATAGTCCGTCAGCCCAAAATGCAGCAGGATTTCACGAGCCGCCAGCTGCGGCTTGTTGGTCACCACGCCCATGGCTATTCCGCTCAAATGCAAGTGCGTGAGAGCTTCCCTGACGCCGGGCATCAGCCTCGTGCGGCCGGTCAGATGCCTGCGATAGATCGGCGCCATGACGCGGTTGGCTTCATCGAGCGCGCTGCCGAGGAGCGGCGTACCGGAAGCCGCGAAAGCTCGCTCGACCAGTTTCCTGATGCCGCCGCCGATCATGGCCTTGACCTGATCCAGGCGCAGCGGCGGCAGATCGCGGCCGGCCAGCAATTCGTTGACGGCCGCCGTTATATCAGGCGCCGAATCGACCAGCGTACCGTCGAGATCGAAAAGGATCGCCTTGGGCGATCGAAACGGCCTGCCTGCGCCGACGTTCATGCAGCATCCTTCCATTTGATCGAACAGCCGATCGAAGCGATCTGGTCCAGCGGTCCGTCGCCGGTTCGGGCAACCTGCTTCATCGCCTCGAACAGATCGCGCCTGAGCCCAGGCGGTCCAGCGTCGCGTCGCGACGCGTCAAGCCGGCCGCGATATTGCAGCGTCAACTCGTTGTTGAGCCCGAAGAAATCCGGAGTGCAAACGGCTCCGTAGGCACGCGCCACCCTCTGGTGCTCGTCGTGGAGGTAGGGGAAAGTGAAGCCGTTCGTCCTGGCGAAAAGTTTCATGTTGTCGAAGGAATCATCAGGGTAGGCGTCGGCATCGTTGGAGTTGATCGCGACAAAGCCGACGCCTTCTGCCTTGAGGTCGTTGGCATCGCGAACGATGCGTGAGATCACCGCCTTCACATAGGGGCAGTGATTGCAGATGAAGGCCACCACCAAGCCGTTCGGGCCGGCGTGGCTGAAGATGGAATGCGATTTGCCGTCGACGCCGGGCAAAACGAAATCGACGGCTTGCCAGCCGAAATCACAGACAGGTGGGATTGCCCCCATGTTGCCCTCCGATGAGATGGTTCTACGCGGCTTTCTGGAGCGCCCCGTCGGCCGCCTGCCTGATGGCGCCGATATTGGCACGATAGGCAGCCTCGGTGCCACCCTTGAAGATGGCCGAGCCGGCGACCAGCACATTGGCGCCGGCAGCGGTGACCAGCGGAGCGGTCTCGGGGGTGACGCCGCCGTCGATCTCGATATTGATCGGACGGTTGCCGATCAGCGCCTTGACCCGTCTGACCTTGTCGACGACAGCCGAAATGAATGCCTGGCCGCCGAAGCCCGGATTGACCGTCATCAGAAGCACCAGATCGAGCCGATCGAGCACATATTCGATCACGCTCTCCGGCGTTGACGGGTTCAGCGACACGCCGGCCTTCTTACCGAGATTCCTGATTGCCTGCAGCGAACGGTCGAGATGCGGTCCGGCCTCGGCATGCACCGTAATGATGTCGCACCCGGCATCGGCGAAGGCGCCGAGATAGGCGTCGGCCGGAGCGATCATCAGGTGGCAGTCGAAGACCTTGTCCGTTCGATTACGGATCGCCTTGACCACCGGCGGACCGAAGGTGATGTTGGGCACGAAATGGCCGTCCATCACGTCGAGATGGATCCAGTCGGCACCCGCCCGGACGACTGCTTCGACCTCGTCGCCGAGCCGCGAGAAGTCCGCGGAAAGCACCGAGGGCGCGATGATTGTCTTGGTACCCATGGTCGTCGGCTCCCATTCTGTCGTCCGTTTCCAGTCGCTGCACAGCAACCGCCGTCATCTTGTCAGCGCGCCTTCGTCTCCGGTTCGCCTTCGAGCTTACCTTCCGCGAACACGCGGCTGCCACGAATATCGGATTCCTCGATGGTGATAAGATCGGTTTTCGTCAACGCCCGGTCGCGCGATGCGAAAAGCCGGCTGGCCTGGCGAAGCCGCGCCCGGTCGAGGCCATTGCGGACCGAGCGGGCGTTGGAGAAATGCGGCAGCCGCATGCGGATCGGGAGATACTCTTCGAGCGCCTTGGCCGCCGCTTCGCTGAGACGGTAATTCTGTTCCGCCAGCATGATCTCGGCGATCGATTTGAGTTCGCTGACACCGTAGTCGGGAAAATCGAGGTGATGGGCGATGCGCGAGCGCATGCCGGGGTTGCTGTCGAAGAAGCGGTCCATCTTGTCCTTGTAGCCGGCGAGAATCACAACCAGATCGTCACGGTTGTTTTCCATGCACTGCAGCAGGATTTCGATCGATTCCTGACCGTAGTCGCGTTCGTTCTCGGGCTTGTAGAGATAGTAGGCCTCGTCGATGAAAAGCACCCCGCCCATGGCTCGCTTGATCACTTCGCGGGTTTTGGGCGCGGTGTGGCCCACATATTGGCCGACGAGATCGTCGCGCGTCACCGCGACCATGTGCCCTTCGCGGACATAGCCGAGACGATGCAGGATTTCTGCCATTCTGAGCGCCACGGTGGTCTTTCCGGTACCGGGATTCCCCGTAAAGTTCATGTGCAGCGTCGGCGCGCCCGAGGTCAGCCCGAACTTGCGGCGAAGCCGGTCGACCAGGAGGAGCGCGGCGATCTCGCGGATGCGGGTCTTGATGGGTTTCAGGCCAACGAGTTCGCGGTCGAGCTTATCCATCACCTCGTCGATGTTGGACGCTTCGAACTCGGCCTGCAGATCGACCGATTCGCCCTGCGCGGCAGCGCCCTTTGCTATCGCGTCCAGCATGGTTTCGCCTAGCTCCGCTCGCCTTCGGGCCTGTCGGTCGCATAAGGCACGATCGAATAGCCCTGGCTGCGGCCGTCGCGTTCCTGGCGCAGCAGCCGAAAGCCGGGTTCATTGGGTGGCCGGTTGACGACGAATGACATGCGCGGCGCTTCCCAGCCCTTGGTCGAATCGAAGGCCGTGACCCGGACATACATGTTGGGCATGGCTTTCCGGCAATTGTTGACTTCAAGCAGGATGCCCGCCGGGTCCCTCAGGTCGAACATCGGGTTGCCGTACATTTCCCAATAGGTGTTTCGCGGATGCGGATCGTCCGTGTATTCGACGCTGACCGCCCAGTGGTTTTTCAGCGCGTATTTGATCTGCGCCGAAATCTGCTCGTCGGTTAGCTCAGGCAGGAACGAAAACTGTCCCTGCGTGACCTTGTTTCCAGGATTGGTCATCATGGCGACGGTTCCTTTCGTCTAGAAGCTCGGCGTTGCGGTTGGCACAAAGTCGGCCGTGTCGGTCGATTCGTAGTTGAAGGTGACGTCCTTCCACGTCTCCAGGGCTGCCTTGAGCGGCGAGCACCATCTGGCCGCCTGTTCGAGGATTTTGGTCCCTTCGCGCAGATAGTCGCGGCCCTCGTTGCGGGCGAGGATCATCGCCTCCAGCGCGACGCGATTGGCCGTCGCGCCGGCCTGGATGCCGTCCGGATGGCCGATCGTGCCGCCGCCGAACTGCAGGATGACGTCCTCGCCGAGATAGTGGATCAACTGGTGCATCTGGCCGGCATGGATGCCGCCCGAGGCGACGGGCATCACCTTGTTGAGCGAGGCCCAGTCCTGATCGAAGAACAGCCCGGTTTCGAGGTTCTGCGGCGTGCGCTCCTCGCGCAGCGTGTCATAAAACCCCTTGATCATCAGCGGGTCGCCTTCCAGCTTGCCGACCACCGTGCCGGCATGGATGTGATCGACGCCGGCCATGCGCATCCATTTGCAGATGACGCGAAAATTCATGCCGTGGTTCTTCTGGCGCGAATAGGTCGAGTTGCCGGCCCGGTGCAGGTGCAGGATCATGTCGTTGCGGCGTGCCCACTTGGCCATCGACTGGATCGCCGTGTAGCCAATGACGAGGTCGATCATGACGATGCAGGAGCCAAGCTGTTTTGCGAATTCGGCGCGCTCGTACATCTCCTCCATCGTGCCGGCGGTGACGTTGAGATAGTGGCCCTTGACTTCGCCGGTGGCGGCCGACGCCTTGTTCACAGCCTCCATGCAGTAGAGGAAACGGTCGCGCCAATGCATGAAGGGCTGCGAGTTGATGTTCTCGTCGTCCTTGACGAAGTCGAGGCCACCTTTCAGCGCCTCATAGACGACGCGGCCGTAGTTGCGGCCTGACAGGCCAAGCTTCGGCTTCGTCGTCGCGCCGAGCAGCGGCCGACCGAACTTGTCGAGCCGCTCGCGTTCCACCACGATGCCGGTCGCCGGGCCCTGGAAGGTCTTGAGGTAAGCCACTGGAATGCGCATGTCCTCGAGCCGCAGGGCCTTGACGGCCTTGAAGCCGAACACGTTGCCGATGATCGATGCAGTCAGGTTGGCGATGGATCCGGGCTCGAACAGGTCGAGGTCGTAGGCGATATAGGCGAAGTACTGTTGCTCGATCCTGGTGCCTGGACCTGTGTTCGGCACCGGCTCGGATTTGAACGCCTTGGCGCGGTAGAGTTCGCAGGCGGTCAGCCTGTCGGTCCACACCACGGTCCATGTCGCGGTAGAGGATTCACCGGCGATGGCGGCGGCCGCCTCCTCGTGGTCGACGCCGGGCTGCGGCGTGATCCGAAACATGGCGATCAGGTCGGTCTCCTTGGGTCGGTAGTCCGGCTCCCAGTAGCCCATCTTCTTGTAGGGGATGACGCCCGACCTGTAGCGTTCCTTGCCTTCCTTGAGCGTGCCTGCTGAGGGCATGTCGATCTTGTTCATGGCAGGTCTCCTGTTTGCCGCTCAGGCGGCTTTCGCGGTTGCGATATGGGGGTCGAGCTTTCCTGCGGCGTAAAGTTTCGCCATCTCATCCATGGCGATCACCTTGATCTTCGACGCGTGGCCTGCGGTGCCGAAGCGTTCGAAGCGATCGCGGCAAAGGTCGCGCAGCGCGTCCATGGCGGGTTTCAGGAATTTACGCGGATCGAATTCGCGCGGGTCCTGCGTCGCGACGCGGCGGAACTGCCCGGCCATGGCCATTCGGCAATCGGTGTCGATGTTGACCTTGCGCACGCCGTAGCGGATGCCGCGCTCGATTTCCTCGACCGGGACGCCAAAGGTCTGGGGCATCTCGCCGCCATAGTTGTTGATGATGTCCTGCAGTTCCTGCGGCACGGAGGAAGACCCGTGCATGACCAGATGCGTGTTGGGCAGCTTTTCATGGATCGCCTCGATCACCTGCATGGCCAGGATGCCGCCGTCAGGCTTGCGGCTGAATTTATAGGCGCCGTGCGAGGTACCGCAGGCGATCGCCAGCGCGTCGACCCGGGTGGCGGTCACGAAGTCGACCGCCTGATCGGGATCGGTCAAAAGCTGGTCATGGGAA
The DNA here is from genome assembly GCF_040318745.1 of Mesorhizobium sp. M1027. Classification (NCBI taxonomy): domain Bacteria; kingdom Pseudomonadati; phylum Pseudomonadota; class Alphaproteobacteria; order Hyphomicrobiales; family Phyllobacteriaceae; genus Mesorhizobium; species Mesorhizobium sp. M1027. Next base: position 113,779 of record NZ_JAMYMW010000013.1, read on the forward strand.
AGCGCACCTTCGGCGCCGTGCCCGTCCTCGGCCTCGCCCTGGCCGGTTTCCAGCGAGCCGAGCACGCCGAGCTCGCCTTCGACTGAAGCGCCGACCCAATGCGCCATGCGTGCGACACGTTCGGTGATGGCGACGTTGTACTCGTAGCTCGCCGGCGTCTTGGCGTCCGCCATCAATGACCCGTCCATCATCACCGAGGTGAAGCCGTGGCGGATCGCCGACAGGCAGGTGGCTTCGTTGTTGCCGTGATCCTGATGGATGCAGAGCGGAATGGCCGGATGGATTTCGGTCAAAGCCTCCATCATCTTGGCCAGCATGATGTCATTGGCATAGGAGCGGGCGCCGCGCGAGGCCTGGATGATGACCGGCGCGTCGCAGGCCCTGGCCGCCTCCATGATGGCGAGGCCCTGTTCCATGTTGTTGATATTGAATGCCGGCACCCCGTAGCCGTGCTCGGCGGCATGGTCGAGAAGCTGGCGAAGGGTGATGCGGGCCATGGGTCGTCCTCCTAGATGATGAGCTTCAGCGCCGCTGCCGCGACGGCTTCGGGCGTGATGTCGAAATGCCGGTAGAGATCCGGGGCAGGGGCGCTGGCGCCGAAACCAGCCATGCCGACGAAAGCGCCGGTGTCGCCGATCCAGCGGTCCCAGCCGAGCCGTGCTGCGGCTTCGATGGCGATGCGCGGCGCCGAGCCGAGGACGGCCTTGCGGTAGTCCGCGTCCTGTTCCTCAAAGAGCTCCCAGCACGGCATCGAGACGACCGCGGCGGCGATGCCGTGCTCGGTCTCCAGCCGTTCGGCGGCGGCAATAGCAATCTCGACCTCCGAGCCGGTGGCGATCAGCGTCACGGCGCGGTGCCGGGCTGGCTCGCGCAGGATGTAGCCGCCACGGCTCGACCGGTTCTCGTCGCCGTGCCCCTGGCGCAGCATCGGCAGGTTCTGGCGCGAGAGCACCAGCACGCTTGGCCGGTTCTCGCTTCTCAGTGCCAGTTCCCAGCATTCCGCCGTTTCGATGATGTCGGCCGGACGGAAGACGTTGAGGTTTGGCGTCGCCCGCAGCATCGCCAGGTGCTCGACCGGCTGGTGGGTCGGGCCGTCCTCGCCGAGACCAATGGAATCGTGCGTCATCACATAGATGACGCGCTGGCCCATGAGCGCCGAGAGCCGCATCGCGCCGCGCGCATAGTCGGCAAAGCACAGGAACGTGCCGCCATAAGGCACGAAGCCGCCATGCAGCGCGATGCCGTTCATGGCCGCGGCCATGCCGTGCTCACGGATGCCGTAGTGAATGTAGCGGCCGGCATAGTCATTAGGCGCTATGCGATCCATCCCCTTGGTGATCGTCAGGTTCGAATGCGTCAGATCGGCGGAGCCGCCGACGGTCAGTTCCGTTGCGGAGTTGATTGCAGCGAGCGCCATTTCCGAGGCTTTTCGCGTCGCAACCTTGGTCGCCTTTTCGACATGCTCCTTGCGGAAAACACCGAGCGCTTCGAAGACCGCCTCGGGCAGGGCGCCGGCGACCGCGATCTCGAAGGCCCCACGCTGCGGCGAGGCGGCAAGCCGCTGCTCCCAGGCGCGCCGCACCGCTTGACCGCGGCTGGCGATCTCGCGCCAGGCGAAAAGGATATCGTCCGGCACCTCGAACGGCGCGTAGGCCCAGCCGATGTTCTCGCGCGTCGCGGCGATCTCCGCATCGCCAAGCGGCGCGCCATGCGTCTTTTCCGAACCGCCCAGGTGGGGCGCCCCCTTGCCGATCACCGTGCTGCAGGCGATCAGAGACGGTTGGTCCGATTGCTGCGCCGCTTCGATTGCCGCCGCAACGGTTTCGATGTCGTGGCCGTTCACCGACTGGACATGCCATCCAGCGGCTTTGAACCGTACCGGCTGGTCCATCGATGTCGACAGCGAAGTCGGTCCGTCGATCGAGATCGCATTGTCGTCCCAGAAGACGATCAGCCGCGAAAGCTTCAGGTGACCGGCAAGATCGATCGCCTCGTGGCTGATGCCTTCCTGCAGGCAGCCGTCGCCGGCGATCACGTAGGTGAAATGGTCGACGAGATCGGCGCCGTGGCGGGCAGCAAGCATGCGCTCCGCCAGCGCCATGCCGACCGCGGTCGAAATGCCTTGTCCAAGCGGACCGGTCGTCGTCTCGATGCCGAGCGCATGGCCATATTCCGGATGTCCGGCGGTGCGGCTGCCCAGCTGGCGAAACCGCTGCAGCTCCTCGATCGGCATGTCCTCGTAGCCGAGCAGGTAATGCAGCGCATATTGCAGCATCGAGCCGTGCCCGGCCGACAGCACGAAGCGGTCGCGATCGGGCCAGTTGGGCGCCGACGGATCGATGTTGATGAAGCGGCTGAACAGCACCGTTGCGACATCGGCCATGCCCATCGGCATGCCCGGATGACCGGAATTGGCCTTTTGGACGCTGTCCATCGCCAATGCGCGAATGGCGTTCGCCATGTTGCGCTCCGAGACGGCGGCGACGGGCTTCAATGCTGCTGCCTGGCTGTTCATGGCGTCCTCCTCACGACACACGGTTCTTGCGTTCGATCAATTGCAGGATGAGCGGCGTCAGGATCAGCTGCATGGCAAGGTCGAGCTTGTTGCCGGGCACCACTATGGAATTCGGCCGCGACATGAACGAGTCGTGGATCATCGAAAGCAGGTAGGGGAAATCGATGCCGCGGGGATTGGCGAAGCGGATGACCAGCATCGATTCGTCGGGCGTCGGAATCCAGCGTGCGATGAACGGATTGGACGTGTCGACGATCGGCACGCGCTGGAAGTTGATGGCGGTCTGCGAAAACTGCGGGACGATGTAGCGGACATAGTCCGGCATGCGCCGCAAGATCACGTCCATCACCGCCTCTGTGGAATAGCCGCGCGTTGCGCGGTCGCGGTGGATCTTCTGGATCCATTCCAGATTTATGACTGGCACCACGCCGATCCTAAGGTCAGCGTGCCTGGCCAGGTTGATCTTGTCGGTGACGACGCAGCCATGCAGGCCCTCGTAGAAGAGCAGGTCGCTCGGCGGAAATTCGCGCCATTCGGTGAAATGTCCCGGCGGCGTGCCGTACTGCTTCTCCTCATCCTCGTCATGGATGTAGGTGCGGGTCTTTCCGGTTCCCCGGCGGCCATATTCCTCGAATACCTCTTCTAGGATTGCCAATTCATTGGCCTCGGCATGGAAGTGGGTGAAGTTCGGATTGCCCGCCTTTTCCTCCTCGGCCACCTTCGCCTTCATCGTGGCGCGGTCGTAGCGATGGAAAGCATCGCCTTCGATGAAGGCGGCCCCGATGTTCTCGCGCCGGAAGATCAGTTCGAAGATGCGCTTGACAGAGGTGGTGCCTGCGCCCGACGACCCGGTGATGGTAATGATGGGGTGCTTTGCCGACATGGTGTTCAGGCCCTGAAAAGGCCGCGGCGGCTGAACAGCGGCGCGCGTTCGCCGATGGCGCTCGGTTCGGTGTGGTAGCGGGTGACGCGCGCGACTTCGCGCGCCGATCCGAAAACCATGGGCACGCGCTGGTGAAGGTTCTCTGGTTCGATTTCGAGGATGCGGGTGATCGTATCGGTGGCGGCACCGCCCGCCTGTTCGACGAGATAGGCGATCGGGTTTGCCTCATAGACGAGGCGCAGTCGCCCCTGGCGGTAAGTCTTGCGCTTGTCGCCCGGATACAGGAATACGCCGCCGCGCATCAATATGCGGTAGCAGTCCGCGACCAGGGAGGCGATCCAGCGCATGTTGAAGTCCTTCTCGCGTGGGCCTTCGGTGCCTTCAAGGCAGTCGTCGATGTAGAGCCGCACCGCCTCGTCCCAATGCCGGTAGTTGGCGGCATTGATGGCGAACTCCTGGGTTCGCTGTGGGATGATCCGGCTCTCGTAGGCCTGGACGAAGGTGCCGAGCCGGGTCGAGAGAACGAAGACATGGGTGCCGCTGCCGAGCGACAGAACCAGCGCCAACTGCGGCCCGTAGATGAAGAAACCGGCGCCCAGCTGGTTCACGCCTGCCTGCAAAAACGAGGCGGCCGGATTCCTATCCGGCGCACCAATTGCAGGGAGGAGCGAGAAGACCGTTCCGATCGACACGTTGGTGTCGATGTTGGATGAGCCATCGAGCGGGTCGATGGCGATGGCAAGAGCCGCTTGCCTGTCGAGCAGCACCGGCTGCTCCAGTTCCTCGGAAGCGTAGAGCGCGACCGGAGCGTGGCGCATGGCGTCGAGGAAGATGTCATCGGCAAAGACATCGAGATCCTTCTGGATGTCGCCGTCAGCATTGGCGCCGCGGGTTCCGGCAAAGGCCGTGCCGAGCACCCCTTGATTGATGGTGTTGCGGATCGTGGTGGCCGCCTGCGTCAGCTGACGGATGGTCGCTACGACCGCGGAGCGCGGTTCGTCCGGCTCGCCAAGATAGGAGTTCAGAAAAGCGTCGAGCGTTGCCGCTGGCATCGTAACCTCCCGATCCAGCCGCCTCTCCTGGGGTCGGCCGGATTGGGAAAGGAGAACAAACGACGCTGGATAAGTAAAATTCAATAACTTTACTCCGGCAGTAAAAAAATTTTAGTATGCCATATGAGAAACCTCACGCTTAAGCAATTCAAGACCGTTCAGGCAATCATCAGCCACGGAAAAATCGTCAGCGCGGCCAAGGCGTTAGGCCTGTCTCCTCCAGCGGTGACGATCCAGTTGCGGCAGGTGGAGGAGGAGTTCCAACTGGCCTTGTTCGACCGGACGTCGGATGGCATGCGTCCCACTGCCGCAGGTCTGGCCTTCGTCGAGACGGCACAGGCCATCGAGGAGCGGCTTCGTCTGCTCGAAGACAAGATGGATGCGATCAAGGGCGTGCGCGCCGGCAGCTTGCGGCTCGGCGTCGTTTCCACGGCCAAATATTTCGCGCCGCGGCTGATGGCCGCCTTCATGAAGGAACATCCCGATATCGACATGCACCTTGCCATCGGCAACCGCGCCGAGACGATTGACAGTCTGAAGAACCACGACATCGATATCGCGCTGATGGGACGCCCGGCCAAGGAAGTCCCGGTGCGTGCTTCGGTCTTCGGCGATCACCCGCTGGTCATCATCGCACCACCCGACCACCCGCTGGCGTCGGCACGCGACATTTCCAAGGAGCGGATCGCCGAGGAGCATTTCCTCATTCGCGAGCCCGGCTCCGGAACGCGCATCTCACTGGAAATATTCCTGAGCGACGTGCCCGGCCGCATCGACGATCTCGGCGTCGAGATGGACTCGAACGAGACCATCAAGCAGGCGGTGATGGCCGGGCTCGGCATCGCGTTCATCTCTGCCCACACCATCGCTGCCGAAACCGAAGCCGGCCGGCTGGTTATCCTCGACGTTGTCGGCATGCCGATCCGCCGGCAATGGTTTTCGGTGATGCGCAGCGATCACGCGATCTCGCCGGCGATGGCGACCTTCCACGATTTTCTGATGCGCAAGGGCGCGATGTACCTGCCCCTGTTCGGCAAGCTCTATCCGCACGAGGAACCGAACACTGGAGGTCGCGCGAGTTAGGGCGCGCGGTGCAGGCAAAACGCTTGCCCCAAACTTATTAGATGGCGTGATCGAGGCACCGTGTGGCGACTCGCGCGGACGCGAGAGCCAACGGCCAGCAGCACGCAGGTTGCGGTCTGAACTTCGGCTCAGCGCATTGTCGCGTCGGCTCGCAGATGCATGTCGGTCCCGGTCGAGACCGTCACCTCATCCCCGGACCTTGAGAACGTGTAGAGCGAGCCCTGGTGACCCGGCATGGAAAAGGCCACGGAGTCGTCGTCGGCGAGACCCATTACGACGCGCAGCGGATCGCCCTCGGTCTTCGGCGCGAAGGTGGCGGTGACCTCCAAGAGGTCGCCGTCGGCCGGGACGTAGTAGACCACCATGTCAAGGTGTCCCTCGTGCAGGCTGCCGCCCTCGATCGGGCGTCCGATGGTGGCCTCCTCGGCAAAAGCCGGGGTCGCGAGAAACAGCGCGGCCAGGAGCGATGCGCTCAGGGTATTGCGGATCATCTCATATCTCCTTTTTTAGATTGCGTTCGACCTCTATATGATTTATAGATTACGAATGCAATCCAAAAAGGAAGCTAACGATGCGCGTAAGTCGTACCCAGGCCGCGGAAAACCGCGAAACCGTAATCAACGTGGCAAGCCGCCTTTTTCGGGAGCGCGGGTTTGATGGTATCGGCCTTAAGGATCTGATGAAGGGTGCCGGACTGACCCAAGGCGCGTTTTATAAGCAGTTCGCATCCAAGGACGACCTGGCGGCGCAGGCGTCCAGGCGGGCGATGGAGAGCGCCTCGCATCGATGGTCGGCCGCGACTGCGGCAAACCCTGATGATCCGCTTGGCGCGGTGATCGCGTTCTACCTCAGCATGGACCATCGCGGAGAAAAGATGGACGGCTGCCCGATCGTAGCGCTGGGTTCGGATGCCGGCAGACAGGGCAAGGACGTGAAAGCGCCGTTCGAAGCCGGGATCAAGGAGCATCTCAAGATCCTCGGCGGTTTCATAGCTGGGACCGGTGGCGGGGATTCCGATGGCAAGGCCATGGCCATTCTCTCGACGATGGTCGGTGCGTTGATGTTATCGCGCGTCGTCAACGATCCCGACCTCGCGCAGGCCTTTCTGGATGCGGCGACCGATCAGGTTCGCGAAGCAGCCGGCGCTTGAACGGCGTGGTAGCGCCGGCGGCGCACCCAAACTGATAGGAAAATAGATGCGACGGATTGTTGTAACAGGCATGGGCGCGGTCACGCCTCTTGCTGCCGATGTCGAAGCGTCCTGGTCGCGTCTCCTGGCCGGCCGCTCGGGCCTCCGGAGGCTTCCGGATGATGTGGTGGGAGACCTGCCGGCGAAGATCGGAGGGGTGGTTCCCTCGCTGGACGAGGATTCGGATGCTGGTTTCGATCCGGGTGCCGTCTTTCCGCCGAAGGATCAGCGCAAGGTAGATCGGTTCATTCTCTTTGCGCTGGCGGCTGCACAAGAGGCACTCGCCCAAGCAAGATGGGCACCCGTCTCGGAAGCAGGTCGCTTGCGCACGGCCACGATCATCGCCTCGGGCGTCGGCGGATTCCCGGCCATAACCGAGGCGGTGCGCACGGTCGACCGACGCGGCGTCCGCCGTCTATCACCTTTTACGGTGCCGTCGTTCCTGGTGAACCTCGCGGCAGGCCACATCTCGATCCGCTATGGCTTCAAAGGTCCGCTCGGTGCACCGGTGACGGCGTGCGCGGCCGCCATTCAGGCGATCGGCGATGCGGCTCGCCTAATTCGCGCCAACGAAGCCGATATTGCCGTGTGCGGCGGGACGGAAGCATGCATGAATATCGTGAGCCTCGGTGGGTTTGCCGCGGCACGCTCTCTTTCGACCTCCTTTAATCACCGTCCGGATGAGGCCTCCCGACCGTTCGACAAGTCGCGGGACGGCTTCGTCATGGCGAAGGAGCCGGCATGCTGGTCATCGAAGAATTGAGCCACGCCCTGGCGCGCGGCGCAAGACCGCTGGCCGAGCTTGTCGGCTACGGCACGACGGCCGATGCTCATCACGTCACCTCCGGTCCCGAGGACGGCGACGGTGCGCGCCGGGCCATGGAGATCGCAATCGCCCAAGCAGGGATTTCGCCCCGCGAGGTTCGTCATCTCAATGCCCATGCGACCTCCACGCCGGTGGGCGACCTGGGTGAGATCGAAGCGATCAAGAGCGTGTTCGGGCGCGATTTCGCGATAGCTGTCAGTGCAACGAAATCGGCGACCGGACACCTGCTCGGAGCCGCTGGCGGGCTCGGAGCTATCTTCGCTATCCTGGCGCTCAGGGATCAGATGGCACCGCCGAGCCTCAATCTGAGCGCTCCCGATCCGGCCGGCGACGGGATCGACTTCGTCGCAAACCAGGCCCGGCCGATGGAGATGGACTACGCAATGTCCAATGGCTTCGGCTTCGGAGGCGTTAATGCCAGTGCGCTGTTCCGGCGCTGGACGGATGATCTGGCCGGCGCGAGCACCGGAGGCGCTCATGATTGACGCCTTCCGCTCCGACCTTTCGCGCTTCTCCCCCGCCGGTCCAAACACGAAGAAGGATGTGACCTCCATGAACAAGACCAATCTAGGCGTCGCCCTGGTGACCGGGGCATCCAGCGGCATCGGGCACACAACGGCCAAAGCCCTGAAGAACGCGGGTTTTCGCGTGTTCGGAACCAGCCGTCGCGCAGTCGCCGAACGATCCGACGGCATTACCATGCTGACCGGCGACGTGACCGATGACGCGTCCGTGGCGAAACTTGTACAGGACGTGCTGGCCGAGACCGGGCGCATCGACCTGCTCGTCAACAATGCCGGCGTTGGCCTGCTTGGTGGCGCGGAGGAGTCTTCGATGGCCCAGGCCAAGTCGCTGTTTGACGTGAACGTCTTTGGCATTATGCGAGTAACCAAAGCGGTCCTGCCGACAATGCGCCGTCAAGGCAAGGGCAGAATCGTCAATTTGAGCTCGGTGCAGGGGTTCATCCCAGCTCCCTATTTCGCGCTTTATTCGTCGACCAAGCATGCCGTTGAAGGCTATTCCGAATCGCTCGACCACGAACTGCGTCCTTTCGGTATTCGCGTCGTCTTGGTGGAGCCCGCCTATACCCGCACCTCATTTGAAGAAAATCTCGCCAGGCCGGATCAGTTGCTTGATATCTATGACTCTGCGCGCGCCGGCATGAATGCAGCTGTGCGCAAAGCGATGGAAAAAGGCGATGCGCCGGAAGTGGTGGCCAGGACCGTTTTGGCGGCTGCGACCGATCCCGCTCCGAAGAGGCGCTATGCGGCTGGAACAATGGCGCGCCAGGTCAGTTTCCTGCGCCGTTTCGTCCCCGCATCCGCATTCGACAACAGCCTGCGAAAGCAACTCGGGCTGCCGGTTTGATGACCTCGACGAAATACCGTGAAGCTCGGAATCATCGACGTTGGACCATCGTCACCACATTGGCGCGGCGCAACCTGACGCGATTGCTCTGGAGAACGCCCTGCGGTCGTTGGCGTTAGATTAGCGGTATGTTATGTTGCGGCGCGAAAGAGCGGGGGCCACGTCCTTTCACACCCGTAAGCGATCTGTATGTGCGACCTCTGCAGACGGGTCGGTATCACGGAAACCTCCCGGCATGGAGTTCGGGATTCGATGGGGACAAGGGGCAATGCTTTACACGCTCGTTATGATGGTCTGCCTGACGGCTGTGCCGCAGACCTGTGAACAACGCGAACAGATGGTGGACGGCCTGGCGATGAATCCCGGGACCGCGTTCATGCAGGCGCAGCCGCTGGTCGCTCAGTGGATCGAGACGCATCCCGGTTATTTCGTGCAGCGCTGGCGCGTGCTGCCCGGCCGGGGTTCGTGATATCCGCCGCGACGATCGAATGGGGTTCTATTTCTTCGCGCCGAGCGCTTCCGAGACGACCTTGGACAATTGATAAAGCCGCTGCTCGATTATCGTCGGCACTTCACAGACGTAAGTCAGTGATTGGACGCGTTCATTGAAAATTCGCGTTGCGAATTTCAGCTCTTCGGTTCGCCGATCGATCTCTTCGGGATCTGCATCCGGCTTGGCCCGCAACGCATCGACATCGGACCCTTCCTTGCGCAACGCGGCGGCCATTTCGAGCTGCTTGTGGGCGTAGCGGGAAATGCCCGAAATCACCTGCGAGCGCTCGGCGTCCAGGTGATCGAACATGCCTTGCACCAGCATCGCCATTTTGGGTGCAAGCTGTTCTGCCGGCAAGGAAGCCGCGAAATCCCTGATCTTCTTTTGAGCTTCCGCAATCGGCATCCGGCGAGCTGCCACTTCCTCGATCAGGGCGGAGATGGTGGGGTCCTTCGACCAGTCCTTCGCCGCTGAAGGAAGGTCCCGTCCGTTCCAGATCTGGCCGAGCGAGAGTTGCGGCACCTTGCGCTGCATGCAGGGCCAGTCCGGATCGGGGTTCGCCGCCATGGCGTTGATGCCCGGCGCGAGCATGGCAACCAGAGCCAGGCCGCGAACAAGGCTCATTCGTGCCATCAGGTATTTCCTCCCGTGTCCTGTTTGCGGGTCATCAGGCCGCGCGAAGGGTCGTAGGCGATGATGGCGGCGGCAAGGAACAGCAGCGTGCAGCTGGCAACGACGGCTAGCGACAGCCACTCAACCTGGCCGTAGAAGGCGAAGCGGATCAGTTCGACGGCGTAAGTAAAAGGATTGGCGAGGCAGATCTTGTAGAGCAGGGGGCTAGCCTCCTGGATACGCCACAAGGGATAGAGTGCCGGAGAAGCGAAATAGCCGGGAAAGATGACGAAGTTCATGATGCCAGCGAAGTTTTCGAGCTGCTTGATCATCGAGGACAAAAGCATGCCGAGCGCGCACAGCATCATGCCTGACAGGAACAGCGCAGGCAGTACGGTGAGATAGCCAAGCGGCGGCGCCTTGACGCCCCAGAACCAGGCAACGATAAGGAACGCGTAAACCTGCGCGATCGACACGGCGACACCGGCGAGCATCTTCGAGATCAGTAGAAACCAACGCGGGAAGGGGCTGACCAGCAGGGTGCGCATGTTGCCCATTTCGCGGTCATAGACCATCGACAGCGAAGACTGCATGCCCGAAAACAGCAGAATCATGCCGCACAGGCCCGGCGTGATGTAGACCTCGTAGAGCACGTAGGTCTTGTAGGGCGGGATGATCGATACGCCGAGCACCTGCCGGAATCCGGCGGCAAAGATGAACAGCCAGACGAGCGGCCGAACCAGCGAGGAAATGAAGCGCTCGCGCTGATGCAGGAAGCGCAGGCACTCCCGCACGACGATCCCTTTGAGGCAAATGAGGTAGTGACGGAGCCCAAATTGTTCGAAACTCACCGGCGTGAGGGTCGCGACTTTTGCGGGCATTGCGGGAGCGCTCACGGCGACATCTCCGCGATGCCGCTTGTTTCGATGCGGTTGAGCTTGGAAAAGGCGTCGCGGATCGAACTGGCACCGCTCGTCGCAACGACGTCGGCCACCTTACCCTTGGCCACCAGGTCGCCCTGCCGCAGCACGACGACATGGTCGCCGTCGTCGACCTCATCGATCAGATGCGTCGCCCACAGCACGCCGATGCCCTCGGTTTCGACGAGCTTGCGGATGGTGCCCAGAATGCCCGCACGCGACTGGATGTCGAGACCGACCGTCGCCTCGTCGAGCAGCAGCAGGGAAGGGCGGTGGAGCAGCGCCCGCGCGATCTCGATGCGCCGCATTTGGCCGCCGGAAAGACTGCGTGCCTTGTCATGCTGACGGCCCTGCATGTTGACTGTATCCAGCAGCGCGGCAATGCGCTGCCGGGCATGGTGTCCGCCGATGCCATGCAATGAGGCGTGGTAGGAGAGGTTCTGGTGGACGCTGAGGTCGAGGTCGAGCGTGCGTGCCTGGAACACGATGCCGACACGCCTGAGCGCTTCGCCCGAAGCGCGGCTGACGTCATGGCCGAAGATGCGGATCGATCCGCGGCGGGTGCCGTAAAGATGGCTGATCAGTGAAAACAAAGTTGTCTTGCCGGCGCCGTTGAGGCCGAGCAGAACGGTGAAAGTTCCCGGCGCGATCGAGAATGAGACATCGTTGAGCGCCCGCTTCGGACCATAGGAATGGCTGACGCCGGCAACATCGAGCGCCGCCACCTCGTCTCCAGCTCCGCTTGTCCTCACATGCTGCATGCCGCTGGCTCCTTCGGGGCGCGCTGGTTATCTAGTGCACGTGCAACATCCCCGCGGCAAATATTCATCACGTCGGCCTCCCTGATCATTGCTGCGGTCTAGTGGGGCGATATGGCCACGCCCCAAGGCTGCTGGCCCACCGTAACCGATTGAACCGGCTCGTCCGTCGCCGTGTCGATGAAGGTGATGTCATTGGAATTGCCGTTGGTGGTGATCAGCGTCTTCTGATCGGGGGTGAAGTCGAGATGCCAGACGCGCTGGCCGACCAGGATGTATTTTTCCACCTCGTAGGTTTCGGTATTGATGACGGCGACATGATTCGCCGGGCCGAGCGCGACATAGGCTTTCTTGCCGTCGGCGCTGATCGCGATGCCCACCGGCTGGATGGTTTCGGGCCGCAGTCCCGCAATCGCGAACTGGATCTTCTTCACCACCTCGCGCTTGAGACTATCGATGACGCTGACGGTGCCGCCGATTTCGGCGCTGACCCAGATCTGTGATCCGTCGGGCTTGAATTGCGCAAAGCGCGGACGCGTGTCGACCAGGACATTGTCGGTCACCTCATGGCTGTCGGTGTCGATAAAATGCGCCATGCTGGTGGTTTCGGAGGTGTTGACCATGGTTTTGCCATCGGGACTGATAGCCATGCCTTCAGGCTCCACCCCAACGGGAATCTCGGTCATGACCTGCTTGCTCTCGATGTTGATCGCGGTGACGAGATTGTCGTCCTCGTTGGCGACGTAGAGCGTGGTCCCGTCGGGCGAAAGCACGAACAGTTCGGGATCCGGGCCGGATGGCAGCGTGCCCACAATTTGCAGCGTCTCGCTATCGATGATTTCGATCGTATCGTCATCGCTGGCGCACAAATAGATGAACTTGCCGTCATGCGAGATGGTGATACCGCGCGGCCTCTGGCCGACTTCGACGGTCTTCACCACTTGCATCGTCGCCGTGTCGACGACCGTTATCGTATTGTCTTTCTCGTTGGAGACATAAACGGTGTAAGCCCACGCCGGATTGGCCATGACGCCGGTTGCGAGAATGGCGAGTGCGCAAGCTCGTCTCTGCACGAAGATTCCTCCCGATTGGTTCTACTTAAGTACGCATTTCGTTTCCGGCTGATCGATACCGAGCGTATCGAGCTCGGAGATTTGGTGGAGATAACCCTCCTGTGGCGATGTCGAGATGACGGATTTGGTGTCGCCGAGCAGGATTGGCTGGCGAAGCTGATGGTTCCACTTGCGGAAGGTCAGCTTCTGTCCCTTGAAGGCGGCGACCGAGAAATCGTCCGAGCGGATGTAGTCGCCGATCTTCTTCGGATCGTCGCCATTGGTCCGCGTGCTGGCTTCGCCCACCACCCGCACCGCCGTCCAGGCCGACATGTCCTTGGACAGCATTCGCCGACCGGTCGTCCTCAGGAAACGGCTCTGCATCTGGATGCCGCCCCATTGCTCGCTCGCGGGATGCCAGGACGACGCGACAAGGCCCGCCGTGCCGGCGACCAGCCGCGGTGTCCAGGTGCGGTAGGGCACATAAGTTCCGAACACCTCGCTCTCATCGGCGACAAGCACCACGTCATGCTCCGGCAGATCCTGCGTGAACACGGAAATCTGCTGCTGTATCTGCGTGGCGCCGGTGTCGGTGCGGCGCGCCGTGCCGGTGTCTTTGAACTCCTTCTCGGCGACGATCTGACCGCCGAAGCGGGCCGCCGCGCGGCGCAACGCGTCCGCGTAGAGATGATCCTGCTCATGCGAACCGTAGAGCAGCACCCAATTCGGCCATTTCTTTACCACGAGATACTGGGCCAGCGCGTCAGCCAGCATGCTTCGCGTCGGCGCGATATGGAAAATATTTATGCGGCAGTCTTCCTCGCGCAGGCTGTCGTCGGTGGCACCGACATTGAAGACCAGAACGCCCTTGTCGCGGGCGATGTCTGCGATCGACAGCAATTGCCTAGCCGAGAGGTCCGCGACAACATAGCGGTCACCTTTGGCAATCAGATCGTTGAAGGCTTGTACCGCGTCGGCGTCCGGCTTGATCTCGGTTATGTCGAGGCTGAATTTCTGGCTGAGGAACTTTCCTGTCGTATTGTTGTCGCCGATCGCCACATTGGCGCCGGCAACACCTTGGTCGCGTGGCGGCAGGTCCAGCAGGGAAAGCGCCAGTTGCGGCGCGTAGGCCCGCAAATAACCTATTCTGATTTCGGTTATCTTTCTTTCCGGCCTGTCGGTTGCGACCGGTTGCTTGCCCATCACTTCCTGGGCCATCACGTCCGCAATGTCGGCGGTCTGGAAAAATAGGTACAAAAAGGCCGCGAGTGTGCCTGGCACCGCGCTCGTCATCGATAAAACTGCCTGTTCTTGCACTAAAGTCCGATTGTTCCCGGACCAGCGCGAATTCAAGGTGCCCGCAATGAGCTTAGCGGACCCCACAAGATTTATCAAAGCCCTGCAAGTGGACTTGCGTGTCTGCTTTAGTCCTATGCCTTTTCGTGGGAATACGGCGGTGAATGAGCGTGTTGCGGTCTTCGACTCCGAGATGATCCGCAGCAATGCCGAATGTGAAACTCTATGGGTTGTCTTGGGAGGATTGCCTGATGAAAACGCGCGCCGCTGTCGCCGTCGCCGCCGGAAAGCCGCTGGAGATCATGGAGGTCGACCTCGAGGGTCCTCGCGATGGCGAGGTGCTGGTCGAGATCAAGGCAACCGGCATCTGCCACACCGACGAGTTCACGCTGTCGGGCGCCGACCCCGAAGGCCTGTTTCCGGCGATCCTCGGCCATGAGGGCGCCGGCATCGTCGTCGACGTCGGCAAGGGCGTCACCTCGGTCAGGAAGGGCGACCATGTCATCCCGCTCTATACGCCGGAATGCCGGCAGTGCCCGTCCTGCCTGTCGCGCAAGACCAATCTGTGCACCGCCATCCGTGCCACGCAGGGACAGGGCCTGATGCCCGACGGCACCTCGCGCTTCTCGATCGGCAAGGACAGGCTGTTCCACTATATGGGCTGCTCGACCTTTTCCAACTTCACCGTGCTGCCCGAGATCGCGGTGGCCAAGGTCGATGCCGACGCGCCCTTCGACAAGATCTGCTACATCGGCTGCGGCGTCACCACCGGCATCGGTGCTGTGATCAACACGGCCAAGGTCGAGCAAGGCGCGACGGCGATCGTCTTCGGCCTCGGCGGCATCGGCCTCAACGTCATCCAGGGCCTGCGCCTTGCCGGCGCCGACATGATCATCGGCGTCGATGTGAACAACGACAGACGAGAATGGGGCGAGAAGTTCGGCATGACGCATTTCGTCAATCCGAAGGAGATCGACGGCGACATCGTGGCCCATCTCGTCAACATGACCAAGCGCGGCGCCGACCAGATCGGCGGCGCCGACTACACCTTCGACTGCACCGGCAACACCAAGGTCATGCGCCAGGCGCTTGAAGCGTCGCATCGCGGCTGGGGCAAGTCGGTCATCATCGGCGTTGCCGGCGCCGGCCAGGAGATCTCGACGCGGCCGTTCCAGCTGGTCACCGGCCGCACCTGGATGGGCACCGCCTTCGGCGGCGCGCGCGGCCGCACCGACGTGCCGAAGATCGTCGACTGGTACATGGCCGGCAAGATCGAGATCGATCCGATGATCACCCACACGCTGAAGCTCGAGGACATCAACAAGGGCTTTGACCTGATGCATGAAGGCAAGTCGATCAGGAGCGTCGTGGTTTACTGAGGAGGAGAAAGCCGCCGGCTAACCAGCCAACGGCCGAAAATGCACATGTTCAACACGGGAGGAGACAAAAATGCCGGAGAAACTGCACCCTAAAATCGACAATGGATTGCCACGGGAAAAGCCTGACTTTGCCGGCGGCACGCTGGTCTGCGCCTGCACCAGCAACCCGGTCAAGGTGAAGGTCAAGGGCCAGATCGCCCACAACCATGCCTGCGGCTGCACCAAATGCTGGAAGCCGGAAGGCGCGCTGTTCTCGGTCGTGGCGGTTGCCGGTACAAACGACGTGACGGTGACCGAAAACGGCGACAAGCTGAAGGTGGTCGATCCGGGCGCGCTGATCCTGCGCCATGCCTGCACCGGCTGCGGCGTCCACATGCACGGCCCGGTCGAGCGCGACCACGCTTTCAAGGGGCTGTCCTTCATCCATCCGGAACGCTTCCAGGAGGATGGCTGGTCGCCGCCGGGCTTCACCGCCTTTGTCTCGTCGATCATTGAATCCGGTGTCGATCCGAGCCGCATGGACGGCATAAGGTCACAGCTGAAGTCGATCGGGCTAGAACCTTATGATTGCCTCAATCCTGGCCTGATGGACTATATCGCCACCTGGACGGCCAAGAGATCCGGCGCGTTGCCGGCCTAGTAGCCGCTCGACTATCATCGATCGAGCCGGGCGAAGCCGCCCGGCACGATCACGTGCAGGTGCGGACGGTGGGTCATCGCGGAGCCTTGCCTGTGAAGGACGGCGGTGATGCCGATACGGGGCGCCGAGAGCGTAGGCCTCGACGCCCCAGTTTTCAGGCATTGCCCATTTCAATCGCCTCGACTGCGCCATTGGCCTGCGCCCAGCGCGAAGATCGGCCACGGCTTTTGGTCGAGGGAATGGGCAATTGGATCCCATCCTATCGGCGGAGAGATAGACACTCGAAGATCGGGCCCATTAGACTAAGTTTTATGGGCCTGATAGACAATGGTTATCATGAGCTGCCAATGACCGGCGAGCATGCCATTGCGGTGGAGGGGCTTCCACCCATCCACAAGGACCCCTTCGATCGGATCCTGATTGCTCAATCGATTGTGGAAGGCGTCACATTGCTGACCGTCGACGATCTGTTCGCGCAGTATCCTGGGTGTCCGTCGTCTCTGACCGAGGTGGCCCGAGCGGTGGGCTAGGCGGTTGAAGTGAGCTATCGCTTCAGACCACCCATGAACGCCTTTACTCGAGCAGAGTCGACCTGGTTCCACCAGACGCCGTCGTGCTTCAGCGCGCTGGCGATGATGACCCCGTCGACAATGGCGAGGATATCGTTGGCATTGTCCGGCGTCACGCCGCTTCCGACCAGCGTCGGCAGGCCGGCGGCCTGCTTGATCATGCTTATGTAGCCCAAATCCGCGGCGTGGCCGGTGCGCTGGCCGGTGGCGATGATGGCATCGGCATCGAAGAAGACCAGGTCCTTGACCAGTTCCTCCACCGGACGGTCGGCGACGATGGCATGTGCGCCGTGTTTGACATGGGCATCGGCGAAGATGCGGATGCCGTTGGCGCGCAGCCTGGCGCGATAGCGCGCTGCGCGGCCCGACTCGCCCTCGACAAAACCCTCATTGGCGACATAGGCGTTCGCCCATTGATTGACGCGGACGAAACCGGCGCCGGCAGCGCTGGCGATCGCCAAGGCCGGGATCGCGGCATTGGCCAGCACGTTGATGCCGACCGGCCTGCCGAGCTCGCGGCGGATGCGGTCGGAAACGACCGCCATATAGGCCGCCGTCTCCGGCCCGATATCGTCAGGCTTGGCGAAAGGGATGTCGCCATGGTTCTCGACGATGACGCCGTCGCAGCCGCCGTCGAGATAGGCTTTAGCGTCATCGAGCCCGCGCTGGTAGATCACCTCCACGGCCTCGCCGTCATAGCGCGGCGCGCCGGGCAGGGGCGCCAGGTGAACGACGCCGATCACTACCTTGGTGCGGCCGAAAAGGTGGAAGAGTGCGTCGCCGCCGGATTGGCCGATCTGGGTCATGAGAGCTCCATTTGATCGATGAGCACCGCCATCTCGGAGGCGGAAGGACAGGATGCCAGCGTGCCCGGCCGTGTCACGGCGATTGCGGCGGCCGCCAGCGCAAGCTCCAGCGCCGAGGTAACCAACATGCCCCGAGCAAGCCCGCCGGCGAGACAGCCGCAGAACACATCGCCGGCGCCGCTGGTGTCGAGCGCCTCGACCTGCGGCGCCGGCAAACGAAGCGGCTCGTCCTGGCCCGGGCCAAGCACCAGACAGCCTGCGGCGCCGAGCGTGATGACGACGGTGCCTGCACCTTTGGCTACCAGCGCGCCGGCGGCTGCTATCATGTCATCCCGGCCGGTCAGGGTTTTCGCCTCGGATTGGTTGACAACCAAAAACTCCGCCAGGCCAAGATCGGGAACGGATGCCGCATCGATCGGGCTGGCGTTGAGAACGGTGCGTGCGCCGTTTTCCTTTGCTGCTCTGAGGCTGGCATCGGTCGCGGCGGCACGCAAATTTCCCTGGCAGACGAGGATGTCGCCGGGAGCGATCCAGCGGACAAGTGCTGTTTGCGCCACCGGATCGAACGCGTCGCTGCAGGCAACGCCGCTGACAATGAAATTCTCGCCGCCTCGATCGACGACGATGGTCGAGCGGTCGCTCGGCAGCTCGAATTCGCTGACCTCGAGGTCTGACAGTTCGCTGTTGAGGCGGCTCCTGATCCATGTGCCTTCGCGGTCCTTGCCGAGCGCCGTCCAGAACGTCACCTCTGCACCAGTCCGCGCTGCTGCGACCGCCTGGTTGGCACCCTTGCCGCCGAGCCCGTCGGCATGGCTCACGGCATTCAAAGTCTCGCCCGCGGCAGGGAGGCGGCCGACGCGAAACATGGTATCGATGCAGGCATTGCCGACGACGTGGACATGCATGGCTCAGCTCTCGCCGGTCGCCCAACCCAGCATCTGTTCGAACAGGGTCTTGTAGCCTGGCCAGGCGATGAACTGCGGCGGCAGCCAATGCGGCCCGACATCGGATGTCCAGGCCACGGTGCGGCCCTTGCCGTAATGGCCGGTGACAAGCAGCGGCAGCGAACCATAATCCGACGATACGCTGGCCAGAACTTCCACATCGTCCTTCAGTGTCACCTCGTTGAAGCCGAGCAGGATCGGCCAGTCCGAACCGAGGCCCCTGAGGATAGGATGTGTCGACCCTGGTTTCGGCACCGGGGCAAAGCCTTCGGGAACCTCGACGCGGTCGTCGTAGGCCAGGCAGTTCACCGGCAGCACGTCCTCGATCGGCGTCTTGCGGTAGCGCGCGCCGCCATTGATGCCCTGGAAGCTGTAATAACCGCCGAACATCAACAGACCGCCGCCGTCGCTGACGTAATCGCGGAGCAGGCGCAGGCGGTTCGGCGTCGGCTTGGAGTGGACCCAGGTGTCGGGATGCAGCAGCAGGGTGTTGGCGCCAATGTCGGAGAGCACGACCGCGTCATAGGCCGACAGCGCCTCCATCGTCTGAGGAAAGCCACGCTGCGCCTCATGCGCCGGCATGAAGGTGACGTCGAAATCGGTCGCCTTGAGCGCGCCCAGCAATTCGTCGGCGCCGGTGTGATAGGTGACAGTCGGGAACTGGTCGAAACCCTTGATGTGGGTCGCGGTCGACACCCAGGATTCGCCGGCAAGCAGGATCTTCTTCTTGGACATTTGAACTCCCGTGTAGTTCCAGGCCGCTTAGAGCCGCGCGAATACGCTTTTCGGATTGGCGATCAGCATGCGGTCGATGGCCGCCTGCTCGACGCCGTGGCGTTTCAGACGCGGTATGAAATGCTTCAGGATATAGCCATAGCCGAAGCCGCCGAAGCGCGTCAGCATGATCTTGAGGAACACATCCTGCGACAATAGCAGGCGGTCGCCGAAGCCGGCCTCGACAAGGGCGGCGATGGCGCGTGCATTCTCCTCGTCGGAGGGCGATTGCGCGTCCTGGTCGGCATAATAATAGTCCATGCCGATCATGTCGTATTCGAGGAACGCGCCGCGCCGGGCGAGGCTTTTCTGGTAATCGGGATCGTCGTGGCTCGGGTTCATGTGGCAGAGCACCGTGTGGCGAAGATCGGCGCCCTCGGCCTCGACGATATCGAGCACGTCGTGCGCCAGCCGCTCCCAGCCAGGCAGATGGATCGACAGCGGCACGCCGGTGATACGCGAGGCGCGCGCCGAAGCTCGCAGCGACTTGCGTTCCTCGGCGGTGAAATCCTTGCTGACGCCGACCTCGCCGATCAGCCCGGCCATGATCGGCGGCTGCGTCTCGCCGCCGCCGACATCGTTGACGATGAACTCGGTCACGGCGTCGACATCCATGGCCTTCAGCCATTCGGGATGGGTATGCTCGAGATAGAAACCGGTGCCCATGACGATCTTGAGGCCGGACATGCGGCTGATGCGGGCGAGCTTTTCGGGGTCACGGCCGATGCCGATGTTGGTGGCGTCGACGACGGTGTGGCCGCCCAGCGCGCGATAGCGCTGCAGTTCCGACAGCGCCAGGTCGGCGTCGTCGAGCGAGACATTGTCGCGGTTGACGTAAGGGTTCATGCGCAATTCGCCGATGATCTCGATGTTCACCGGCTGCTCGGCGATCGCCATGTCATCGGGATGGCAGGGGCATTTCCAGCTGCGCGCGCCGTCGAGCAATATGTGCTCGTGCATCAGCGTTATCCCCATCTCCTCGACCGGAACCGGGCCGAGCACGGTCATCACTTGGCCGGTTTCGACCCCGATTGGCAACCGCTGCCTGGGCGCTGCGTCATCGAACAGACCACTCATCGGCTCAACGGCTCCGCACGGCGCCGCGGAACAGGCGGAAGTTCAGCCAGATGGCGATCAGGATGATCGTTCCGGTGACGATCGGCGTCAGGAAGGGCGACAGATGCGCCAGGATCAGGCCGTTGCCGATGACGGCGACGGTCAGCGCGCCGAGCACCGTGCCGATGATCGTTCCACGGCCGCCGAACAGGCTGGTGCCGCCGAGCACGACGGCGGCGATGACTTCCAGCTCGAAACCCTGTCCGGCATTTGAAGATCCCGATCCGAGCCGGGCAGCAATGATGATGCCGGCAAGGGCCGCCGCGGTGGCGGAAATCACATAGACGAAGAGCGTCGTCTGCCGCGTGTTGACGCCGGCACGCCGCACCGCCTCGGCGTTGGCGCCGATGCCGGTGACATAGCGGCCGAACGGCGTCTCGTTGAAGGCGAGATAGGCGATCGCCAGGATCGCCAGCGCGATCAGCGCCGGCACCGGCACGCCAAGGAACCAGGCGCGGCCCAGCACGGTGAAAGCGCTTCCGGGCTCGATCGGGATGGAATAGCCGCCGGTGATCAGCAGCGCCACGCCCCGGATCACCGAAAGCCCGGCAAGCGTGACGATGAAGGACGGGATGCCCTCATAGGCGACGAAGTAGCCCTGCACCGCGCCAAGCAGGGCACCGAGCGCGAGCATGACGAGGATAACGACTGGCCACGGCAGGCCAAACTGCAAAAGTGTCGCCGACAGCGTCGCCACCAGCGCCAGCACGGAGCCGACCGAAAGATCGATGCCGCCGGTGGTGATGACGAAAGTCATTGCCGCGGCAACGATCAGCAGCGGCGCCGACTGCCGCAGGATGTTCAACAGATTGGGCGATGTCAGAAACGCGTCGGTCGCAACCGAGAAGATGATGCAGACGACCAGAAAGAACAGCGCGATCGAGACGACACTGCCATTGGCCAGGAGCGCATCGCGCCAGGTGCCCTTGCGCACTCGTGAGGGCTGGGCGGCGTGGATCGCGTCGCTCATGCCGGCGCTCCACCGCGGTAGCCGTTGGTGGCGGAACGCGCATTGAACTTGCGGCCGACGATCAGATTGACCACGTCCTCGATGTTGGTCTCGCCGATCAGCCGCTCGGCTACGTTGCGCCCCTCGTACATGACCTGGATGCGGTCGCAGACGAGGAACAGATCCTGCAGCCGGTGGGTGATCAGGATGACGCTGACACCGCGCGCACTGACCGCACGGATCAGTTCGAGCACCGCCTCGACTTCGGCCACGGCAAGCGCTGCCGTCGGCTCGTCCATGATCAGCACGGCCGGCTCGAACGAGGCGGCACGGCCGATCGCGATCGACTGGCGCTGCCCGCCGGAGAGGTTTTCGACCTTGAGTCGCGTGTCGGCAATGACGATACCGAGCCGATCGAGCATCTGGCGGGTCTCTTCATGCATGCGCTTCTTGTCGAGAAAGGAAATACCTGCGATGCGGCGACGCGGCTCGCGGCCGAGAAACAGATTGCCGGCGACGTCGACCGTGTCGCACAGCGACAGGTCCTGGTAGACCATCTCGACGCGCGCCGCACGCGCGTCCGCCGGCGAGTTGAAGATCACCGGCTTGCCGTCGATCTCGATGGTGCCGGCGTCGGGAACTACGGCTCCCGACAGCACCTTGCTCAATGTCGATTTGCCGGCGCCATTGTCGCCGACCAGCCCCAGCACCTCGCCCGGCTTCAGCGTCAGCGATACGTCATCGAGCGTCTGGATGGCGTTGTAGCGCTTTGAGATGCCGCTCATCCGCACCCGATAGGTCTGGCCACTGCTCATCTGGGATTCCACGCGATTGCAAGTCATCCGCGGCGCAGCCTCAGACGGCGCCGCGGCCCGGTCGCCAACGCAGTTTACTTGAACATCGCGCGGTATTGGTCGACATTCTTCTTGGTCACGATCGTCACCGGGATGTTGATGATCGGATCGATTTTCTCGCCCTTCTTGAGCTTGCCCAGCGCTTCGACCGCAGCCTTGCCTTCGCCTGCCGGATCCTGCTGCACGACCGCGACCACCCAGCCGTCGTCGATGCCCTGAACGGCCTGCTTGGTCAGATCCCAGCCGAACACCTTGACGTCGCCAGTGCGGCCCTGGCTGGTCACGGCCGAAACTGCGCCGAGCAAGGCTGGTTCGCCGGTTGCATAGAGCGAGTTCATGTCCGGATTGGCAGTCATCAGGTTTTCCGAAGCGCTCAACGCGGTCTCCTGAACGTTCTGGCCGTCGACCGTGTCGAGGAAGGTGACGGCCTGGCCGCTTTCGGTCACCGCCTTCTTGAAGCCGTCGAGCCGCTGGTTCTGGATGAATGAATTGAGTGCGCCGACGATACCGATCTTGGCCTTGCCCCCCATCTCGGTCTTCACATAGTCGGCGTAGAATTTGCCGATGTCCTCGCCGGCCTTGGTGTTGTCGACGCCGATGAACGAAATATTGTCGCCGTCGGGGATCTGCGCGTCGATGGCTATGACGGGAATGCCGGCCGCCTTGGCTGCGGTGATCGCAGGCTTGACGCCGTTGACGTCGATGGCGACTAGAATGATGCCGTCGACTTTCTGCGTGATGTAGTTCTCGATCGCGTCGTTCTGCGCGCTCGGCACATTATTCGCGTTGAAGATGACCAGCTTGGCGCCGGCGGCGTCGGCTGCCTTTTGCGCGCCCTCGTTGATCTGGTTGAAGAACAGGGCCTGCTGGTTGATGTTGACGAGAGCGAACGTATCGGCAAGCGCCGAGCCCATGGCTGCCGAGCCCATGGCAACGGCGGCGGCACAGCCGGCGAGAAGTTTGAACAGACGCATTTCGGTTCCCCTTGCTTGCGGACCAGACCTAGGCCGGTCCCGTTGGTGCTACAGGCACGAAGCAAGCATTCAAGAGACTTGAATATTTGTCAATCCAAATGAACGCCGAGCGTTGCTCAGAAAGTCGCCGGCGTATTGACCCAGAAAATGCTGGCGCGTTCCTCGCCGATGTTGCGGTAATGATGCGGCAGCTCCGACCTGAACACGAAGGCATCGCCCGTGGCGAGAGCATGGCTCTTGCCATCGACGATCAGTTCGATCCGCCCGGCGAGCACATAGCCGACTTCCTCGCCGGAATGCTGGATCGGACCTTCGCTCGAGCCCTCCGCCTCGATGTGATGGATGTTGCATTGTAAGAGGTGGCCAGGCGAATATGGAATGATGCGTTCGAGCGAAATTCCTTCGCCGCGCCGTAGCGCGTCGAGCGCAATCAAAGGCCTTGCGCCCGCCCGGAATACGATCGCCTCGTCGTCGTCGACTTGCTCGAACATCCAGCCAATGTTGGTGTCGAGAACCTCGACCAGACGGTGAAGCATGGGCAGGGACGGCGAAGCCTTACCGTTCTCGATCTTGGACAGCAGGCTTTCCGAGCAATTCGCAGCCGCGGCCAGCGTCTTCAGCGTCATGCCGCGTGTCTGGCGGGCGAGACGCAGCCGAGTTCC
Organism: Mesorhizobium sp. M1027; assembly: GCF_040318745.1. Taxonomy (NCBI): domain Bacteria; kingdom Pseudomonadati; phylum Pseudomonadota; class Alphaproteobacteria; order Hyphomicrobiales; family Phyllobacteriaceae; genus Mesorhizobium; species Mesorhizobium sp. M1027. The sequence continues at coordinate 137,493 of NZ_JAMYMW010000013.1, forward strand.
AAGTCTCGCGGCATTTACGGTGGCGTCCGTTTCTGACTCTGGCCGCCGTCGATCGATCTTGTTCATCTGTTCGCCAACCATTCAACGGTCAAGGGCAACTATCGCGCGAGCAAAAGACCTCGGCCGACGATTTGCAAGTGCTGATGCGTCAAATTCGAGACTTCAGCCGCAGCTGCCGCATCCGGCGAATGCCGCTCCCGCATGAACCGTGCTGATGATCCCGCGCCAGTTATCCCCTGTCGCTTGCCTGTCCATCGTGGTCGAAATCGCCAGCCGTTACTGCGTTTGCGTCACGTGGCGAGTGGACTTGGGACGACAATGCGTGCAAGGCGGGCCACGTAGCCAATCTACACAACCACGGCCGCGCCGACACGATAAAATCTGGACTGTCACCGAATTGCGGAGCGCGCCCAGAAGTCACCCGGGCCGGGCCCAATAGAGTTACACCCAGGGCGGGCAGGCTCTAGATAGCCGCGGCGTAGTCATAAAATCCCTGGGGCAGTCGCGCGCTTGAGCTTCGGCAATTTTTGAAGAAAGTCCAACAGAATTAATGGACTAGCGCCTTGCGGAAGTGAATTGCGGAAGCGGCGACCGATTAATGCTTTAGAAGTATAGATACATCTACACGAGGTGCGAAGAAGCAACGCCAATACAGCTGATTGGTTACAGCATATTTATTTTCGCATATGTGGTATTGACCGTCCGGGGATTCCTGGACACGGTCCCGTGGGATGGTGAAATTATGCGGCAAGTAAGTGTAGCCGCCGTCTACCCTGGACCGCACCGAAGACCGAGGTATGGCGCGGCAATCTGAACCGCCGCAGCACTTGAATTTGGTCTGCGGGTCAATCTTGTCTTCGTACCAATCATGGGCGTTAGCGGCTGTTGCGGCAGCGATACACATCGCCGTGAAGATGAGCCTTCGCATGGCATTCCTCAAGTATCTGGCAGGCGCTGCTCGTTGGGGTTTCCATGTATATTAGCGTTCCATTGAAAATACCATTGGCCTCCGACCGACTTAACGCAGCTCCAGCCAGCGGCGCTCGCAACGGAAGACCGCGTCGCGTCACGTCAGGACGACACTTGCGCCGAACAAAGGTCTGCTCTTGTCGCTCCGGGTTTGAAAGCCGACCATCTGCTCTGCGCCGCAATCTCGGCCATTGAGATTAGCTTGTCCGCGTTCTGAAAGCAGACACCGCAAGCGAGGACGCCGGAGGTCGCGGTTGCGCCCTTAAGCCCCGCCTGGCCGACCAGATAGAAGATCGCATTGGCCTCGCCGCCCGGCATCGTCTCGCTGGATGCGGCTGTTGGGCTGGATTGCTGGCTCAGAGCGAGCAAGAGTCTCCGCTGTACCTCGACGCCGAAGTCGCGCAGATCGTGGCCGTTGCCGCGCCGCGCCGATTTTCTGGAGTGGTAAGCCCTGCCCGACGCGGCGAATTCGTAACCTACTCGGCGGCCGTCTCCGCTGGCGCCCCTGCCGGCCCCGAAGGCTCGGCCTCGGCACGGGGCTTGCGCCGCGAAAACAGCGACCTGAGCGTGACGTAGAACACCGGCGTCAGGAAAAGGCCGACGAAGGTGACGCCGAGCATGCCGGAGAATACCGCGGTGCCGAGCGACTGGCGCATTTCTGCGCCCGGGCCCGTTGCGATCATCAGCGGCACGACGCCGAGGATGAACGAGAAGGCGGTCATCAGGATCGGCCGCAGCCTGAGCCGGCAGGCTTCGACGGCAGCCTCGGCGGCCGACAGCCCGCGTTCCTGCGCCTGCCGCGCGAATTCGACGATCAGGATCGCGTTCTTGGCGGCAAGCCCGATTAGCACGATGAGGCCGATCTGCACGAGGATGTTGTTGTCCAGCCCTCGGAACGACACGCCGAGCAACGCCGCGAGCACGCCGAGCGGCACCACCAGCACAATGGCGAACGGCAGCACCAAGCTTTCATATTGCGCCGCCAGCGCCAGGAACACGAACAGCACCGAAAGTCCGAAGATATAGAGAGCGGCATTGCCTGTGTTGCGCTCCTGATAGGCGAGCTCGGTCCATTCATAGGAGGTACCGGCCGGCAGCGTCTTTGCCGTGATCCCTTCCATCAATGCCAGCGCGTCGCCTGTGGAAACGCCGGGCGCGGCGTTGCCCTGCAGCGGCACCGAGACGTACATGTTGTAGCGCTGGACCAACGCCGGGCCGGTGGCGTCGCGGATCTCGACCAACGTGCCGAGCGGAACCAGCGCGCCGGTCGCCGAGCGCACCTTCAGTTTCAAGATGTCGGCGCGATCTATGCGGAACGCCTGGTCGGCCTGCGCCCGCACCTGGTAGACGCGCCCGAAAGCGTTGAAGTCGTTGACGTAGGCGGTGCCCAAATTGATCGACAGCGTCTCGAAGATGTTGGGGATAGGCACGTTCAGGATGCGCGCCTTGTCGCGATCGATCGCCAGGAAGAATTGCGGGCTCGACGCGGAGAAGGTGGTAAACACGCCCGTCAGCCCCGGCGTCTTGTTGGCCTTGCCGGCGATTTCGTAGGCAAGCGCCAGGACCTGTCGCATGTCGGCGCTGTTGCGCTCCTGGATCTGCAGCTTGAAGCCGCCGGCATTGCCGACGCCGCGGATCGGCGGCGGCGGCAGTGCGATAATGAAGGCTTCCTTGATGCTTTGCAGGCTGCCGAACAGATTGCCGATGACCTGGGTTGCCGACTGGTCGGCTTTCAGTCGCTCGTCAAACGGCTTGAACCTGGCGAAGATCACGCCCGCATTGCTGGCGTTGGTGAAGGTCGCGCCGGAGAAGCCGGCGAAGGCGACTGCGTAGTCGACGCCTGGCGTTTTCTGGATGATCTGCGACGCCTGCTGGATGACCGCATCGGTCCTCGACAGCGAAGCGCCGTCCGGCAACTGGACGACGACGATCGCATAGCCCTGGTCAAGCGACGGAATGAAACCGCGCGGCACCGCCTGCACCAGGTAGACCGTGGCGTAGATGAGGCCCGCGAAAACGGCCAGCATGGCGGCGATCGTTATCCACGAGCCGATCAGCACGCGGATGATGCTCGAATACCAGTGGGCGACCCTGTCGAAGCCGCGATTGAAGCCGTCGGCGAGCGCCCGTCCGAACCGCGCCAGGAAAAAGCGCGGCGGCGCCGCCGCGGCGTGGTGCGGCTTGAACAGCAGTGCGGCCAGCGCCGGCGAAAGCGTCAGCGAATTGAATGCCGAGATCGCCGTCGACACCGCGATGGTGATCGCAAACTGCAGGTAAAACTGCCCAGAAATGCCGGGGATGAAGGCTGTCGGTACGAACACGGCTATCAGCACCAGCGAGATCGCGATGACCGCGGTTCCGACTTCGTCCATGGTCAGGTGCGACGCCGGATTGGGCGCCAGCCCTCGGGCGATATTGCGCTCGACGTTCTCGACCACGACGATCGCATCGTCGACGACGATGCCGATCGCCAGAACGAGGCCGAACAGCGTCAGCATGTTGAGCGAGAAGCCGGCGGCGTAAAGCACCGCCAGCGTGCCGATCAGCGACACGGGGATCGCCACGATCGGCACGATCGCCATGCGCCACGATTGCAGGAAGACGATAATGACGATGATGACCAGCAGCATCGCCTCGAGGATTGTCTTGTAGACCTCCTGGATCGACTCGGCGACGAACTCGGTCGGATTGTAGACGATGTCGTAGCTCAGCCCCTTCGGGAAGTCGCGGGAAAGCTCCTTCATCTTGTCCTGGATCTCCGCGGCTGCGGCGAGCGCATTGGTGCCCGGCCGCTGGAAGATGGCGAGCGCCACCGCCGGTTTGCCGTTGAGATAGGAGTTGGTGACGTAATCCTTGGCGCCGAGCTCGATGCGCGCCACGTCCTGCAGCGAGATCAGGCGGCCGTCGGCGGCCGATTTGACGATCACGTATCGGAAGTCGCGTGCGTCGTTGAAGCGGCCTTGCGTGGTGACCGTGTACTGGAACGCCGTGCCGGTGCTGGTCGGCGGCGCGCCGATCGAGCCACCCGACACCTGGACGTTCTGGTCGCGCAGCGCCTGCACCACATCGCCCGAGGTCATCCCCAGGGCGGACAGTTTTTCCGGATCGAGCCAAATGCGCAGCGAATATTCGCGCTCGCCGAAGATGATGAGGTCGCCTACGCCGTCGAGTCTGAGCAGTATGTCGCGCACCCGCGAGCGGGCGTAGTTCGAGACGTAGAGCTGGTCGTAGGTATTGTCGGGCGACAGCATGTGCACGACCATCATCAGGTCGGGCGAGCTCTTGGTGGTGGTGATGCCGAGGCGTCGGACTTCTTCGGGCAGCCGCGGCTCGGCGACCGACACGCGGTTCTGCACCAGCACCTGCGCCTGGTCGAGATCGGTGCCCAGCTTGAATGTGATGGTCAGCGCCATCGCCCCGTCGCCCGACGAATAGGACGACATGTAGAGCATGCCCTCGACGCCGTTGATCTCCTGCTCGATCGGCGTTGCCACCGTCGCTGCGACCGTCTCGGCGTCGGCGCCCGGATACTGCGCGCGAACGACGATGGTCGGCGGCGCGATCTCGGGATATTGCGCGACCGGCAGCTGGGTGTAAGCAATCCCGCCGAGGATCAGCAGGACGACCGAAACGACCGATGCGAAGATCGGACGGTCGACGAAGAAATGTGCGAACCTCATTGCTGCAACTCGGCGATCTCGGCCTTGGGCGGCAACGTCACCATCTCGACCTTCACCTTGGTGCCGGGCCTGGCGTGCATCAGCCCGTTGACGATGATCGTCTCGTCGCCGGTCAGGCCCCCGCGGATCACCCGGTAGCCGTCGAGAAGCGGGCCGGTGCGCACGGGCTTCGCCGACACCATCCCGGCCTCATCCACCAGGAACACGATGCGGCGATCCTGATCGGCGCCGATCGCCTCGTCGGGCACCAGCACGCCGCTATGCGGCAGCGACCCCGGCACGTTGATGCGCCCGAACATGCCTGGCTGGAGAATGCCGTCGGTGTTGGGAAACCTTGCACGCACCCGCATGGTGCCGGTCGCGTTGTCGATCCGGTTCTCGGCAAAATCGAGCTTGCCTTTGAATACCCGCTCCGCGCGGTCGGCGACGCGAACCACCACCTCGAGCCCGCCGGCGCCTTCCTGCATGCTGCCGCCGCGCTCCTTCGCGTCGCGGGCGTAGCTGAAATACAGGCGCTCATCGACGTCGAAATAGAAGTCAATCGGATCGCGCGTAACGATGGTCGTCAGCAAGGTGGAATCCGGCTGCACGAGGTTGCCGACCGACACCAGCCGGCGGTCGATGCGGCCGGACAAGGGCGCCTTGATCTCGGTGAATTCCATGTTCAGGCTAGCCGTCGTCAGCGCAGCTGTCGCGCCCTGCATCTGCGCCTGCGCCGAAAGGTATTCCCGCCGGCGGTCGTCGAGCGTCGCGGTTGAGATATTGCCGGTCTTGGCGAGTTCGTCGGCGCGATCCAGCTGCATCTTGGAGAATTCGAGCAGACTCTTGGCGACGTTCACTTGCGACTTGGCGGCATCATAAGCCGCCTGGTACGGACGCTGGTCGATGGTGAAGAGCAGGTCTCCCTTGTTGACCAGTGCGCCGTCGTGGAAGCTGACCTTGTCCAGATAGCCGCTGACGCGCGAACGGATGGCGACCTGGTCGACGGCTTCGAAGCGCCCGACGAACTCGTCGTCTTCGACGATTTCACGGACCACCGGCTTGGCCGCCGTCACCACGGGTAGCTGCTGGTCCTGCGCAAACGCAGTGCTGAAAGCCATGCCGAGCAGGAATGTCGCCGATACGGCGGCGCGGGCAAGCCAGTCGGCCGATCGACGGGCTCGCCCGCCCGCGTCGCGATGCAATTGCCCATTCTCTAGGGTGTCCATTTGCGTCCCCGCTCGCTGGACCCGGAGGCCGGTTGATCCGCTTCTACGTTCAGGCTACTCGTCGAAATCAGAGCACTGCAGTGTTGTGCATGGCAAGATGATCATTTTCCATGTGGGCTGAAATGTCCACCCTGTGGCTGCCCCGCCACCCGCGACTGGCGACGCAGATCCACCGGGCGATCCGGGATGCCATTGAGACGGGGAGCGGCTAGACCTGGGAGCAGACTTTGGTCCCGTCGGGCTGAACGTCCGCAATCGGTCTTCAAACGTTAAAGCCGCCATTCCGCTATCGGGCCCCGAAACGGTCATTCCGGATGACAGGCTGCGTGAAGCGGTCCGCGCGGTGCAGGGTGGCGCAAGAACATGGTTCAGTCGAAGAAGCCCGCATCCTCTTCCCGGAGATACTTCCTGGCTGCTTCGGCGTCGATGTCGAGGCCCAGCCCCGGCGCTTCCAGCAGGTCCACCATGCTGTCCTTCACGATCTGCGACGGCAGGCCGATTACGAGGTCCTCCCACCACGGGTCGGAGGCGCTCGGGTATTCAAACGCGATGTAGTTGGCGGGCAGGGTGGCGCAGACATTGATCAGCGCGCCGAGGCCTAGAAGGCCGTTCGCGGTGCCGTGCGGTGCCATCAGGATCGAGTGCATATAGGCGTGCTCGGCGACCCATTTGAGCTCGGCAATGCCGCCAATATCGGCCGGATCGGGACCGATGACGCGCACCGCCTGAGTTTCGATCAGCTCCTTGAAATTGTGCCGCAGATAGATCTGCTCGCCGGTATGAATTGGCGTCGAGGTGGAGGTGGTCAGCTCCCGATAGGCCTGCGGATTGACCCACGGCACATAGTCGCCGGTCAGCATGTCCTCGAGCCACATCAAATTGTACTTCTCGACCGCGCGAGCGAACTTGATCGCATCGGGCAGCATCCAGCCAGGGCCGCAGTCGAGCGCCAGGCTGACCTTGTCGCCCATCACTTCCTTCATCGCGATCACGCAGTCGAGCATGTGGTTGAAACCGCGCTCGCTGATCACGCCCTGATCCATGGCACCGTGATAGCCAGCCTTCTTCTGCGTCACGCCGTAATGGAAGCCCTCGACGGTGTCCTTCATGTTGGAGTGGAACGAGATCCCTTGCTTGATCATGAAGAAGTTCTGCGGCTGCTCCATCATCCATTTCACGTCAGCGGCGTAATCCTCCGGCCGGTCCCCCGTTCGCTTTTGGCGGATCGAGCCGTTATAGACGCGCACCTTGTCGCGCACCTTGCCGCCGAGCAGTTTGTAGGCCGGCACGCCTGCGGCCTTGCCGGCTATGTCCCACAGCGCATGCTCGATAGCGCTTACCGCCGCGCCATAGGGCTTGAAAGAGCCGCGTTGGCGGATCTTCAGCATCACCCGCTCGACGTCGGTCGGGTCCTCGCCGATCAGCGCCTCGCGGAAATGCAGCACCCAGGGTTTGAGGTAGGTCTTGGTAAACTCGACTTCGCCAAGGCCATAGAGGCCCTCGTCGGTAACGATGCGGACGATGGGATGTTTGCCGATGACGGCGCAGCGGAGGTCGGTGATCTTCATCTTCGGTTCTTTTCGCCTCAGCTCCAGGTGCGGTCCCAGGAATACTCGTTATCCCAGTGATCCGTGGGCTGCCAGATGCCGGTGACACCTGGCTGCAGATGCTGCGAGATTACCTCGTCGACGACGTCGTCAATCCCCAGGCCAGGTTTGTCCGGAACAGTGACAAAGCCGTCCTTCACGAGCGGCCTGGGAACGCCGGTGACGATATCGTCCCACCAGTCGACATCGGCAGAGTGGTATTCGAGCGCCATGAAGTTTTCGGTCGCGGTCGCCACATGTGCCGCCGCCATTGCGGCGATGGGACTTTCGGCCATATGGATGGCCATCGCGACGCCGTGGTCCTGGGCCATGTCGCCGGTCTTCTTGGTCTCGAGGATGCCTCCGCTGGTGAGCAGGTCCGGGTGGACGACCGAGACACCGCCAGTCTTGAGCAAAGGTTCGAAACCCTCCTTGAGGTAAATGTCCTCGCCCGTGCAGATCGGCACCGTGGTCGCGGCCTGCAGTTGCCGGTACTGCTCGGTGTACTGCCATGGGATCACATCCTCGAGCCAGGCCGGCACGTATTTTTCAATCCGCCTGGCGAGCCGAATTCCGTTCTGCAGCGAGATGTGGCCGACATGGTCAATGGCGAGCGGAATATCCATGCCGATCACATCGCGAACCTCGGCAATGTACTGCTCAAGCAGGTCGAGGCCCTTGTCGGAAAAGTGGAGGCCGGTAAACGGATGGGGGACGTTGTGCAAATCGTAGGCGGCATTGCGGGCGCGTCGCTCCTCAAGGGTCTTGACGGGGCCGCGGCCGGGATGAACGCGGTACCCTTCAAGTGAGCCGGCAGGGGACACGACCGCACCGGGTACATCCGCGATCTGCATCAGCCCCAGATCCATCTTGAGGAAGGTGAAGCCGAGCGCCATGCGCTGCTTGAGGCGCTTGCCGGTCTCGGTGCCGCTCGGCACGGTAGCGTCGGTGTCGCAATAGACGCGCACCTTCTCCCGAAACCGGCCGCCGAGCATCTGGTAGACGGGCACGCCGTAGGCCTTGCCGGCGAGATCCCACAACGCAATTTCGACCGCCGAGACGCCGCCGCCTTGCCGGCCGTGCCCACCAAACTGCTTGATCCGGCGAAACAGGCGGTCGATGTCACAAGGGTTCTCGCCAAGCAGCCGGCTCTTCAGCATCAGCGCGTAGGTGGCGCTGGCGCCGTCGCGCACCTCGCCAAGCCCGACGATGCCCTGGTTGGTGTAAATCTTGAGCAGGGTTGAGGTGAACGGCGCGCCGACGATTTCGGCTATCCGCATGTCGGTGATGCGAAGCTGGGATGGCTTGGAGTTCGCGTTCACCCGATTGAGCGCTTCGTCGGCGCCAGCTGTCTTTGCCATGACTTATCCTCGTTTCGGCTTGTCGCCCCGCACCCTGCGCCGGCACAGAGTGTTGCTAGCCCAGCTCGATCTCGTGGGCCTGCAGGTAGTCGCGGTCCATCTCAATGCCGAGACCAGGCTTCGACGTCAGCTTGAGGCTGCCGTTCGAAATGTCGAGTGGTCTGTCGATCAGGTGATCGTATTTGCCCAGGTTCCACTCCGACGTTTCGAGTTTGTAGAAGTTGGGAACAGTCATCATCACCTGCGCTCCCGCAACCACGTTGATTGGTCCCGCGGCGTCATGTGGCGAGACCGGCACGTAGTAGGCTTCGCACAGCGCAGAAATTTTCTTGAGTTCGGTAATGCCGCCGGTCCAGGTAACGTCGGGCATGATGTAGTCGGCGAGCCTGTTCTCAAGTACCGGCACGAAATCCCATTTCGTGTGGCCGCGCTCGCCCCATGAGATAGCGGTATTGACCTTCTCACGCACCTGCTTGAGGGCGTTAAGGCTCTCGGGCGGGCAGGGCTCCTCAAACCAGTCGATCTGGCCGGCCTCTTCGAGACTCCGACAGAGGCGAATGGCGGTGGGGACGTCGAAGCGGCCATGCGCATCGATGAGAATGTCGATATCGGGTCCTGCCGTTTCGCGGATCAGAGCCGTGAGCTCGGCGGCTTCGCGCTCGTCCTTGCGGGTCATGCTGCCGTCGAGGTAGCCGTCCCGCTGTTCGCGGGGCAGGCCATCGGCGCTGCGGCCCTGGTGGGGGTAGGGATCGAACTTGAGCGCAGTGTGTCCGGACTCGACAATGTCTAGAATTTCGCGGACCACAGCCTCCTTGCTGGTGAATTTGGCCTGGTTGGGATGGGTGTAGAGCGCGATCTCATCGCGTACCGGCCCGCCCAGCAGCTCGTAAATCGGCTTGCCGAGGACTTTGCCCCTGATGTCCCAGAGGGCTATGTCGATAGCGCTCACGCATTCGACGGCGGCGCCGCGGCTTCCCATGTAGGTGAAGCTGCGGAAGATCTTGTGCCAGAGATGCTCGATGCGCGCCGGATCCTCGCCTGTCACGGCGACGCCGATCTGCCGCAGGATCGTGCAGAGAGCGCGGTTGGCGAGCCTTGTCGTGGTGGTGATCTCTCCCCAGCCACTCACTCCCTCGTCGGTCGTCACTTCGACGAACAGGAACTCTCCCCAGTAAGAAGCATCGGACTTGATCAGCCACGGCCGAATGCTCGTGATTTTCATCTCAACTACCTTTGCCTGAAAATAGTCAGCTAACGATGGTTTTGGACTGGACATTCTATCCGGCCCGAGCCGCGTTGCGCGCTCGCATCTGTTCCAGAATATGCCTGCCCGAACCCTCGACATGGCGGGAAACGAGTTCGGCCGCCTTGTCGGCCTCTCCCGCCTTGACAAGCGCGATGAGTTCGCGGTGCTCGCGCATGATCGCGGCACGTCGCGCCAGCGTGAAATTGAAACGACGGCTCACGGCTCGCAGCACTTCGCGATGCTTCCACCAAAGCTCGGCGGCGTGGCGGTTGTAGTGCCGTTGGTACATCACGGTGTGGAAAGCGGTATCCAGCTCACTATGCCTGAATGTGTCGGCGAAGTTGTTCTCTTCGATCAGGCCCTGGAGACGTTCGAGTTCGGCGATGTCCTCGCTGGTAGCCATGTTCACAAACCATCGTGTCAGGGCTGGCTCGATCAGAACACCGATCTCGTAGATATCCCGGACAAAATCCTGATCTATGGGTCGGACGCGCGCCCCGCGGTTGGCGACAAAGGTGACAAACCCTTCGCCGCGCAACAGTTGCAGGGCTTCGCGCACAGGATTGGTCGAAGTGCCGTGACGCCGGGCGAGATCGGTGACGACAAGCCGTTCGTTGGGGGCGAGCCGTCCCTCGATGATGTCTTCCCGGATCAATTCATAAAGCGAGGCGCCCTCGCTCGAGGCTCCGATGGGATCGGTCCCCACCGGTGGCATCGCTTTGAAATCGCTTGTTTCGGCCAAGGCCGGCTCCCCGTTTTAATACATACCTTGCCCGATATCACACACGGCTTCCGCAAACAATGTACGATTCTGCGCGTTGACAGGCAATCCATGATCTGAAAACGTACCAAGCGATCGAGCGGATACACTGATCTGAAAGAAGCATCCTCGCGATCGAAACGAGCAAGGACCGCTTTAGGGCGGCATGGGAGAACCAGGGAGGATACCTATGACGAGAATTGCCCTCGGCAGTGCCGTCCTGCGCGGCACTGTCGCCACTGCTTTGATCGCATCCCTGACGTCTACATCGGCGCTGGGTGCACCGCCGGTCGACCTGAGCAAGTGGTCGCCGGAATATGTGCGCTCGATTGCGGGCACACAGGATTTTGACACGGCCGCCGATTGCGCCAAGGTCACCCCGCTCGATTACAAGGGGCGACTGACTTTCTGGTATCAGGGCGTGTTCGAGGGCGACCCCGACCTCCTGCGCCAGTACTACAAGAATTTCTTCGAGACCTTCCGCAAGACCTATCCGAACATCCAGCTCGAGGAACAAGCCCTCACTTATAACGACCTTCTCGACAAGTTCCGCACGGCGCTCCTGGGCAATGCCGCGCCGATGGCGGTCCGCCTGCAAATCCTGGGTGGTACCGAGTTCGCCTCAAAGGGCTATCTGCAGCCGCTCAAGCCCGAGGATGTGGGGTATACGACCGAGGACTTCTGGCCCGGCGCCATGAAGGCCGTGACCTGGGAGGGCGTGACCTACGGTATTCCGACCAACAACGAGACGATGGCGTTCATCTGGAACGCCGACATCTTCAAGCGTGCCGGCCTCGATCCGGACAAGCCGCCGGCAACGTGGGACGACGTGGTCAAGTATTCCAAGCAGATCCACGACAAGCTCGGCATTGCCGGGTATGGCCTCGTGGCTCGCAAGAATGCCGGCAATACGCCGTACCGCTTCATGCCACAGCTGTGGGCCTATGGCGGCGGCGTCTTCGACGAAGCGACGCCGAACCCGACCTATGAGCAGGTCCAGCTCGATAGCCCGCAAAGCAAGGCAGCGCTGCAAGCCTCCTACGACATGTATGTTCGCGACAAGTCGGTTCCGGTTTCGGCACTCACCAACCAGCAGGCCGATAATCAGCCCCTGTTCGTCGCCGGCCAGCTCGGCATGATGATCTCGCACCCGTCCGACTATAACGTGATGCTCGACCTGCAGAAAAAGGCGACGGGCACCGACAAGGACAAGGCGCAGACGGTCATCGACAACATGCGCTACGGCCTGATCCCGACCGGTCCCGACGGCAAGCGCGCCGTCGTGTTCGGCGGCTCGAACATTCACATCCTGAAGCCCGAATATGTCGAGGGCGGCAAGGTAGATGAGCCGGCTGCAAAGGCCATCATCTGCATGTGGACGAGCCCTGAATGGTCGCTGAAGATGGCGTACGCCGGCTCGAATCCGGGCAACCTCAACGGCTTTAAGACCAAGTGGATGAAGGAACGTCTGGACAACATCAAGTTCCTCGATGTCACGACCTCGATGCTGCCATACGGCATCCCGTTCCCAGCGCTGCCGCAGGCCCCCGAGATCATGAACATCATCATCCCGGACATGCTGCAGAACGCCCTGACCGGAGCGATGACCGTCGACCAGGCAGCGGACGACGCAGCCAAGAGGGTGAGAGAGCTGATGGGCGGACTCTAGCGCAAGCCTGACCGGCTGGGTCGATGGTCCAGCCGGTTCGTTCCGAAGAATAAGGGCACCCCACAGTGACGATCGTAACCGGCAAGGCCGAGGCTCGCCGAAGAGTGCAACCCGGCAGGTCCGGCGCGCTGCGGAAGATCTGGCAGCATCGCGCGGACTACGCGTACGTGCTCCCGGCGATCGCCGTGATGCTCATCGTCATCGCCTATCCGATCTACTATACGGTCGAGCTGTCGTTCTTTAAGACACCGCCTGGCCTGCAGCTCCGCGATAAGACCTTCATCGGCCTCGACAACTACACGACCATCCTCACCAGTCAGGTGTTCTGGAAAGTCACCTGGAACACACTGATCTGGACACTGGGGTCAACTTTCATCTCCTTTGTCCTGGGGTTTGCCACAGCGCTGGCGCTCCACCGCGACTTCATCGGCCGTGGCGTCTTGCGCGCTGTCCTGATCATCCCTTGGGTCATCAGTGCCGTCGCCGCCTCCTACATCTGGAAGTGGATCTACCATTCGGACTTCGGAATCATCGGCGCGGTGCTGGTTGGCCTCGGATTGGCCGACCAGCCGCCGAATTTCATCGACAATGTCAGCACGGTGCTGCCCTCCCTGATCGTCGTCAATATCTGGCGCGAGTTTCCGTTCGCCATGATCATGATGATGGCCGGCCTGCAGACAGTCCCCGACCAGTTGCTGCGCGCCGCAAAAGTCGACGGTGCCAATGCATGGCAGCGCTTTTGGCACGTCACCTTCCCGCACTTGCGCAACGTCTCGGTGGTGACGATGCTGCTGCTCGCGGTGGCCAACTTCAATTCCTTCATCATCCCCTGGATCATGACCGGCGGCGGGCCGTCGAATGCATCGCATATCTGGATAACCCATATTTATGAGCTCGCCTTCGGACGGCAGCGCTGGGGCGTGGCATCGGCCTATTCGGTGCTCCTGTTCCTCACACTGATGACGCTGGGCTACTTCTACGTCCGTGCGTTAAGCGGCAACGAACGGAAAGAGGGGAGCGCATGAGCACGATTGCCGAGACAGCCCCTCGAGCCCAGGCCCGTCGCCGCATGCGCGTCGACGGATGGCGGTGGGCCGGGCGCATATTCCTCGTGTTCATGCTGCTTTATACCGCGTTGCCGATGATCTGGATGCTGATCACCTCGATCAAGTCCGGATTCGCGGCGACACAATTCCCGCCGCAATGGTGGCCGGACGAACCTACCCTCGCCAGCTACCAGAAACTGCTCGATCCGCAGAACAGCGTCGGCCAGGACTTCCTCCGCTTCTTCTGGAACAGCCTTTTCGTGTCGACCGTCACGACAATTCTTTCGGTGATCGTGGCTGTCCCTGCGGCCTACGCGTTTTCGCGCTTCAGTTTCCCCGGCCGGAATTTCCTGTTCTTTGCCGTGCTGCTGCGCAATATGTTCCCGGCGGTGATCTTTCTCGTGCCACTCTTCATCCTGATGCGCGCCATCGGTCTGATAAACACGCACGGCTCGCTGATCCTCACCTATCTCACCTTCGGCCTGCCGCTGGCGATCTGGCTGCTCAAGGGCTTTTACGACAACATCCCGGTGCAGCTTGAGCAGGCGGCGCGCATTGATGGCGCCACACGGTTCCAGGCCTTCATCATGATCGTGATGCCGCTCTCGACGCCGGGGATTATCGCCACCGCAATCTATTCCTTCATCGGCGCGTGGAACGAGTACATCTACGCCTACACCTTCCTCTCCAAGAACGAGCAGTTGACGCTGCCGGTCGGCATCCAACGCTTCTTCTCGGAAAATACGACGGACTTTCCGGGCCTGATGGCGGCGAGCTTCATGATGAGCGTGCCCGTCGTGGTGCTGTTCCTGGTCCTGCAACGATACTTTGTACGCGCCCTTACAGAAGGCGCGGTCAAGCACTAGGGAGTTGCCGATGGCCCACGTGGTCCTCCAAGATCTCGTCAAGAGCTATGGCAGCTTCAAAGCTGTCAACCACGTCTCACTGACGGTCAATGACGGCGAGTTCGTTGCGCTCGTCGGCCCTTCAGGCTGCGGCAAGACAACCACGCTCAATCTCGTCGCCGGGCTGACCCCGATCTCATCGGGCGACATCATCATCGGCGAGCGGGTGGTCAACGACCTCGACCCCAAGGACCGGGACATCGCAATGGTGTTCCAGAACTACGCGCTCTACCCGCAGAAATCGGTCTACAAGAACCTGGCGTTCCCGCTTCAAATGCGCAAACTCCCCAGGGACGAGATCGACAAGAAGGTCAAGGAAGCGGCGCGAGTGCTCGACATGACGCATCTGCTCGAGCGCAAGCCGCGCGAACTTTCGGGCGGACAGCAGCAGCGTGTGGCCCTTGGCCGTGCCCTCGTTCGCGACCCCGCCGTGTTCCTCATGGACGAGCCACTGTCTAACCTCGATGCCAAACTGCGCGTGCAGATGCGGTCGGAGATCAAGCGTTTCCACCAGGACCTCAAGGCGACGATCATCTATGTGACGCACGACCAGCTCGAAGCCGTGACCATGGCTGACAAGATGGCGGTGATGAATGGCGGCTACCTGCAGCAATACGATTCACCGGCGCAGGTCTTTGCCCATCCGGTGAACATGTTCGTGGCCAGCTTCATCGGCAGCCCGGCGATGAGCCTTATTCCGCTAGAGGCCTCGATGGCAAACGGCAACACGGTGTTGACCGGCGCCGAGGGCTGGCGCCTTGAGCTCTCAGCGCGCAATGCCCAGAAGGTGGCGAAAGCGACGACCCGGAAAGTCGTGCTCGGCGCACGTCACTCGACGATCAAGCTCCACAAGAGTGCGGTACCAGGCAGCGTCCCTGCCAAGGCCTATACGGTGGAGCCGACCGGCGACGTCACCTTTGTTCAGGCGTTCCTGTCCGGCGCCATCGTCAACGTCAGCGTGCCGCCGAACATTGCCGTCGCGCCCGACGAGCAGATCTGGCTCGAGTTCGACCAGGAGCGGATGCATCTGTTCGACGGCGAAACTGAAATGGCCCTCAAGGCCAACTGAGATAGCGCGAATGCGCGTGAAACGTGGGCGTGGATGACTGAGAAGCTTAAGATCACCGCGATCAAGCCCTATCCGGTGTGGGTGGGAACCCGCAATCAGATGCTCGTCAAGATCGAGACCGACCAAGGCATCTTCGGCTGGGGCGAGAGCGGCTTGAGCGGTCGCGAGAGGGCCGTGGCCGGCGCGGTCGAGCACTATCGCGAGTTTCTCATCGGCCGCGACCCGATGCAGATCGGGCGGATCTGGCAGGAGGTTTACCGCAGCCAGTACTTCGAAGGCGGGCGAGTCCTTCAGGCGGCGATTTCCGCCATCGACATCGCCCTTCACGACATCAAGGGCAAGGCGCTGGGCGTGCCGGTCTATGAGCTGCTGGGCGGCAAGCAGCGCGACCGCATCCCCACCTTCGCCTCGACCGGCGACGAGGCCGAAGGCGATGTTGCCATCGAACGGGCGCGCGAGCTTCGCGCACAGGGGTGGCAGGCAATCCGCTTCTTCCCTTTCGGGCAAAACAGCAAGGACATCTTCGAGCCGCGCGAGTCCATCGGCGCTACCGCGAGTATGCTGAACAAGGCGCGCGAGGCGCTGGGCGGCGACGTGGTCCTCGGTCTCGACTATCATCATCGGCTGTCGGTGGCAGAGGCGGCGAGCTTCTGCAACAAGCTCGGCCGCGGCGTGCTTGATTTCCTCGAGGAGCCGATACGGGCTGAGACGCCGGAGGCCTATGAATCACTGCGCACGATGACCGACATCCCCTTTGCCATCGGCGAGGAATTTGCCAGCAAGTGGCAGTTCCTGCCCTACATCGAGCGCGGCATCCATCAGTTCAACCGGATCGATGTCTGCAATGTCGGCGGGCTCACCGAGGCGATGAAAATCGCTGGCTGGAGCGAGGCGCATTATGTGGACCTGATGCCGCACAATCCGCTTGGTCCAGTGTGCACGGCCGCGACCGTGCATCTCGCTGCAGCGGTACCCAACTTCGCGTGGCTCGAGACCAGGGCGCCCGAAACGAAGCTGGGCTTCGACAATTCCGACTTCTTCCCCGTGCAACCACGGCTCGACGGGACCGATTACCCGGTCGGCGATCTGCCGGGGCTCGGCGTCGAGGTCAACGAAGTTGCGGTCCAGGCGCAAAGTCTGCGTTTCTGGGAAGCGCCTCACCTTAGGCGCCGCGACGGTTCTGTTACGAACTGGTAGTTCCATTCAATCGGAGTCCACAATGACGCATACTTCCGACATCATGCGGCCGCCTAAAGACCTGATCGACGCGCTAAGGGAGATCGGCGCCGCGACGGTGGCCGGCACGCTTGGCCACATGGGCTTCCGCAATCCGCACATGGTCGGTCCGGTGGCGCAAAACCACGGGAAATCGATCGTCGGGCCGGCGTTGACGCTGCAGTTCCTGCCGCAGCGGCCGGACCTCTTCACCGAGGGAGAATATGCCGATCCGGAGACGCAACTGCACCGGCACGTGCTCTATCACGCGCAGGAGGGCGATGTGGTCGTGGTCGACGCGCGCGGCGACATGAGCTCGGGCGTCTTCGGCGATATGATGTCGACCTATTTCAAGGGCAGGGGTGGGGCGGGTATCGTCATCGACGGATGCATGCGCGACCGGCCCAATGTCGAAAAGCTCGACCTGCCCCTATGGCTGCGCGGCTGGACGCCAAACTATCATGTGCAGACCAGCATCTATCCCAATGCCGTCAACGTCCCGATTGCCTGCGGCGGTGTCACGGTGATCCCCGGCGACATCATCGTCGCCGACGACGACGGCGTGGTGGTGCTTCCCGTCGTAATGGCCCCGAAGGTGATCGAAGAATCACAGAAGCATCACGATTGGGAGGAGTTCTCGCGAGCGAAGCTCATGGAGGGCGGGCCGTTGCAACGCTACTATCCGTTGCATGACGATGCCCGCGGGGAGTACGAGGAGTGGCGCAAAACAAACCGCCCCGAGAACCCGAGTTAGTCAGCAGGCCTTGGCGATCAGTTTTGCAAGGCAATCGGCAGCCTCAGTCCCCGGCACGCCAAGATCTCTGACACTGTCCATGTGGTTGCGGTTCGGGAGCACATGCGACGTTACTAGCGATCCCTGCCGCAGCAAGCTTGCTTTGAATCGATCGGCTTGCTGATGGAAGGGTGGCGTCTCATTGGCTCCGACCAGAACCGCCGTCTTGGTTTGAGGATCATGCCGACAAGCGAGAGGTGTGAACATGGCGACTTCCTCGTCGGTGATTCCAATCTCGTTGGCGAGAAAGGAATCCTGGAGCGGCTTCAAATCATAGAGCCCGCTCAACAGAAGGGCTGCCCTCACATTCGAGGGGGTATGCTCTCCCTCGAACAGAAACGTTGCAAGATGTGCTCCTGCCGAATGACCACTGACAGTCAGGGCCATCGGGTTTCCACCATGATCGGCGATGTTGGCCAGGACCCACTGCTTGGCGCGGCGCACCTGGTCGACGATCCTCGCCATTCTGACCTTGGGCATCAGAGCGTAATCAAGGATGACGGCAATGGCCCCGGCCTGGGTAATCGTCGTCGCCATATATGAATAATCGCGCTTGGAGAACATTCTCCAGTAGCCGCCGTGGACAAAGACGTGCACTGGCAGGGCCGTTCTTTTGCCTGCGGGGAAGAACAGGTCCATGGTTTCGGTCGGATCCGGTCCGTAGGCCACGTCCGCGGTCATCGCAATAGTGGCGCGGGCGGCCTTGCTGCGATCAACGAAGTCCTGCACGATTTCGTCAAATTCCGCGACGTGGTCGCGGATGCGAAAGGGGTCGCCTTGCATTCTTCTGCTCACATGCTGATGGCGAGGTATTTCGCCTCCATGAATTCCGCAATGCCGTGATGCTGCCCTCCCTCGCGGCCGAGCCCGCTCTGCTTGACGCCGCCGAAGGGGGCAGCCGGATCGGACATCAGCCCGCGGTTGAGAGCAATCATCCCGGCCTCGATCCGGGAGGCCACCCGCATCCCGCCCGCCAGATCGCGCGTGTAGATGTAGGCAGCAAGCCCATATTCAGTGTCATTGGCGCGCGCGATGACCTCGGCCTCGGTTTCGAAGCTGGAGATTGGCGCCACCGGCCCGAATATCTCCTCATGCGCCATCTTTGCGTCGCCTGGCACGTCGCGAAGCACTGTCGGAGGGTAGAAGAAGCCACGTCCGGGCAGGACTGAGCCGCCGCACATGACCCGCGCGCCGCGTGCGACCGCGTCGGTGACAAGGCGGTCTATCTTCTCGACCGCCTTTTTCGTAATCATTGGCCCGCATTCCGTGTCCGGATCAGTGCCGGGGCCGACCTTGAGCGACGACATCCGCTTCTCGAGGCCATCCGAAAAGGCTTCGTAGATGCCGGATTGCACGTAGAGGCGGTTCGCGGCGGTGCAGGCCTCGCCGGCGTTGCGCATCTTGGCCACCATTGCGCCATCGAGCGCCGCTTCGAGATCGGCGTCGTCGAACACGATAAAAGGGGCATTGCCTCCGAGCTCCATCGAACACGAAACCACATGCCTGGCAGCTTCTGCCAGCAGAGCGCGACCCACACCCGTCGAGCCGGTGAAGGAGAGTTTGCGCACTCGCGGATCGGCCAGCATGGCGGCTGTCAAAGGCCCGGGACTGGAAGTTGTCAGGACGTTGACCACCCCCGGTGGAACGCCTGCGTCCTGGTAGAGCGCAGCCAGCGCGTAGGCGGTAAGCGGGGTCTCACTGGCCGGCTTCAGGATCACCGTGCATCCAGCGGCAAGTGCCGGCGCGATCTTGCGCGTCGCCATTGCGGCAGGAAAATTCCAGGGCGTGATCAGGACGCAGATGCCGATCGGTTCGTAGTCGACCACGATGCGGTTGGTGCCGGAAGGCGCAGTACCGAATTCACCGGTAATGCGAACCGCCTCCTCGGCATTCCAACGGAAAAACTCCGCGGCGTAAGCGATCTCGCCTCGGGCATCCCGCAGGGCCTTTCCATTTTCCAATGCGATGAGAGTAGCCAGCGCTTCCGATCGTTCCGTCATCAGTTCAAAGCAGCGTCGGAGGATCTCGGAGCGCTTTCGCGGCGACGTTGTCCGCCAGCCATGGGCTGCCTTGGCAGCGGCGTCAACGGCGGCGGCCGCGTCCTCCAAGGTCGCATCGGGTACGGCCGCGATGATGGCTTCCGTCGAGGGATCGATAACCGGAATTACCTTGCCATCCGCGGACTGCCGCCATTGGCCGTCAATATAGAGCCCGTGCGAAATTGTGTGGAAGTCGCTGACGCCCTGATCATCCGACAGAACCTGTGAAAACGTGTTCATCTCGATATTCCCGATTGTTTACACCGCGCAGCTGGCGAGGTCGCCATCAAAGGCGGCCTGGACCAGGCGTCGCATGGACCTCAAATCGAATGGCCGCGGATTGTTCTTGATGAGGCGCTCGATACCGATCGCTTGTTCCGCCGTCCAATCGAGCTTGTCGGCGGGCAGCCCTAGCTCGGCCAACGAGGGGGTGATCCCGATTGCCCCAAACAGGCGACTGACCTCGCCAATGGTCGCGTCGGCCAACTCGTCCGGCGTCCGGCCTTTTCCATCGAGGCAGAGCGCGCTGGCGATCTCGGCCATCTCGGTCGCTGTGGCTGTTCTGTTGTACTTCATGACATACGGCAACATGGTGGCGACACCCAATCCGTGAGCGGTGTGGGTTATCGCGCCGACCGGATATTGTACGGCGTGCGCTGCCGCCGTGCCGGCCGTTCCGAACGCGCAGCCGGCTGCAAGTGCGCCCATCATCACGTCGGCCCGGGCGTCCTCGTCAGAGGGCCGGCGGTATGCCGTTTCAAGGCTTCGGCCAAGCAGCTTGATCGCCAGCAGGGCGAAATGGTCGGTCAAGGCGGTTTTGCCGACAAAGACATGTTTCTGCGGAAGGCCGGGATCGGTTCCGCGCCTGGCGGCGGTGAAGGCCTCGATTGCATGCGTCAGCGCATCGGCGCCTGCGATCGCCGTCAATCCCGGCGGGCATGTCATCGTCAGTTCAGGGTCGCATATGGCTGCGGCCGCTATCAGATAAGGGCTGGAGATGCCGACCTTCAGTGTGCGATCCGGATCCGAGATCACGGCAACCGGGGTCACTTCAGAGCCGGTTCCGGCTGTCGTCGGCACCGCGATCAACGGCAGCGTTGGACCGGGCACCTTGAACTCGCCGTAGTAATCCTGGAGCTGACCGCCGTGGCTCATGAGCAACGCGGCGCATTTGGCCATGTCGAGACAACTGCCGCCGCCAATGCCGATCACCATGTCGGGCGCGAACTTCCGCGCCTCCTCGACGCAGACGGCAACCGTGTCTCGGGGAACGTCGGGTAGGACTCGGTCATGCACCAGCACATCTATCGCGGCGGCTCGCAGCGCCGCGACAATCGCTGCGAACGAGCCCGTTGCGGCAAAACGTTCATCGGTGCAGACGAGCGCGCGACGCCCGAGCCTGGCCGCGACAACCGGAATGACGTGGCGTTGGCCCTTCCCGAAGAGGATTTCGCGCGGCAGCCTTATGGCAGCGAAAAGGCTCATGCCGTGCATCCTATGATGATGTCTGGAAAGGCTGCGGGCGCGGCACGCTGCTCCCGCAGGGCCACCGCTAGCGCCATTGTTTCGTCTCGTAACGGCAGCAAATGATATCCTCTATAAAATCGTATATGATATAGGATTGCATTGGCCGGAGCATCGTGTTAGCAACTCCATGTGTCAAGAGGCAAAACATGCAGGCCATTAACTTACTCAATGCGGACGATACGAACCTCGGCGGCGGGCGTATCCAGCGCTCCAGCAGCCTGGTTGAGGACGTCTACGAAGCGATTTTTGCGCAACTCATGTCGCTAAAGATTGCGCCGGGTTCGCGCATCACGGTCGACAGCCTGGTCAAGGAATTCAACGTCTCCCATACGCCGATCCGCGAGGCGCTCGGCCGGCTCGAGGGCGAAGGCTTGGTGCTGAAGACGCATCTGATCGGTTACCGCGCTGCGCCGCAGATCACGAAACGACGGTTCGACGAACTCTACGAGCTTCGCCTGCTGCTAGAGCCTCATGGTGCAGCCAAGGCAGCGGTGCTCATGGATGAGGTAAAGCTCGCACAACTTCAGAAATCGGCCGGCGTCATGGCGCGCCATGAGGGCAAGGACGAGCGCCTGCGGTATTCCAACTTCGCCCGCCAGGATGCCATTTTCCATGACAAGGTCATGGAATTCGCCAACAACGAACTGGTGCGCGAGACACTGGCTCACCAGCATACCCACTTCCACATATTTCGCCTAATGTTCCATTCGCGCGTCACCGAGGAGGCGCTTGACGAGCATGAAGCCATTCTGGCCGCTTTCGCTACGGCCGATCCTGCCGCTGCCGAGCAGGCGATGCGTCGCCATATCGAGCATTCCCGCGACCGTTTGTTGTTGGCGTTCGACTGAGATTGCCCCGATGTCCCCGTACCCGCCATCGACGATCATCACGCAGGCCAGTGTCAACGAAGACTACTTCCCCGATTCAGCCTTCTAGAAACTCAAACCTACGGGGCGAGTACAGGTCTCGGCCGGCCCCGTTGTCACAGGAAAGGAAGTACCATGCCAGGCAAAAAGATCCTGATGCTGACCGGTGAATTCACCGAGGAATACGAAATCTTCGTCTACCAGCAGGCTATGGAAGCGGTGGGCCACACTGTTCACGTCGTGTGCCCAGACAAAAGCGCCGGAGACCTGATCAAAACGTCGCTGCACGATTTCGAGGGCGATCAGACCTACACCGAAAAGCTCGGCCACTCTGCGCTGATCAACAAGACCTTCTCCGACGCCGAGAAGCAGCTGGAGCAATACCACGCTGTTTACTGCGCTGGCGGTCGTGGGCCCGAATACATCCGCACGGACAAGCGCGTGCAGGCGATGGTGCGTCACTTCCACGAAAGCAAGAAGCCGATTTTCACGATCTGCCACGGCGTGCAGATCCTGATCGCGGTAGATGGCGTCGTGCGTGGCAAGAAGGTCGGTGCACTGGCGGCATGCGAGCCGGAGGTGACGCTTGCGGGCGGAACCTATATCGACCTGTCTCCAACGGAGGCATATGTGGATGGGACGATGGTTTCGGCAAAAGGTTGGACGGCGCTTGCTGCGTTCATCCGCGAATGCCTGAAGGTGCTGGGAACCGAAATCCGCCACGCGTAGACCTTTGCTCCGACGCATCTCAAAGGGGGTGCGCCGGTCCTTGCTGCAGCCTCCGTAGCTTCTGCCGATAGTCTCCCGAGCTGATAAGCTTCCGGAAGGCACGTCCCTTAGGTAGCGCGGCCATAACGGTCCTTTCGGCCCTGCGCAACTTTGTCGGGAGTCAAAGTATGAGGGAATCCGGACAACTCATCTGCTTACGACGCTACGAAGTCGCACCGCTGTCGGAAGTCGCACAGCTTGAGTATCCGACGTCGCTATTCTATATGATGCGTGATGTTTGATGCGCACCAAGGAGGGCGATATGAGAACCACACTTGCGATCGATGACGATGTCCTGGTCGCGGCCAAGGCCATCGCCCAGCAGCAGGATCGCAGCCTCGGCGAGGTCATCACCGATCTCGCACGGCGCTCGCTGCGCCGGCCTCAAGCCGGCGGCGAGCGTAACGGGATTCCTCTTCTGTCGCCTCGGCCGGACGCACCTCCTGTCACGCTTGAGACGGTCAACGCCTTGCGAGACGAACTGCCTTGACGTTCCTGCTCGACGTCAATGTGCTGGTCGCGCTGATCGATCCTGGCCACGTCGCCCATGACGACGCGCATGGCTGGTTCGAAGTGACCGGTAACGCCGTATGGGCTACGTGTCCCATCACCGAAAACGGCGTCCTGCGCATCGTCGGCAACCAAAGATATCCCAATTGTCCCGGCTCGCCCGCCGTCGTTGCGCAAATCGTTAGCAAGTTGCGGACTCTGCACGGGCACAGCTTCTGGCCCGACGATGTGAGCCTGGTTGGCTCTGGCAACATAGATGCAGCGAAAATCCTGACCTCGGCACAGGTCACCGACACCTATCTTCTCGCGCTCGCCAAGGCGCGTGGCGGCCAGCTTGCAAGCTTTGACCGCAAGCTGTCGGCGGCGGCCGTGAAGGGCGGGAAGTCTGCACTCCACCTGATTCCCACAAGGTAGACCACCGGGGTCTTTGTGTCTGTTCCCGCAGTTGAGATAGGCGTAGCCGCGCAGCACCATCAGGCTGTTGCGCTCAGGCGCAAACGCGCGACCGTTGCTCGAAGGCCCGATTGTCTCGATATGCCGCCTCTCATCGAAAGCGGTTGTTCTTGGGCTCCAGAAAGCCCGGCTCGGATTCTACACCGCGGCCACGATCCAAGGTCGCCTCAGCGTCGTTGGCCGGCTCGCGCTTCTTTCTGTTCCGGCCGCTTTTCCGGCGCCGGCCGTTTCGATGCTGCGCTCGCCGACAGTTGGATACGTGTGGATCGTCCCGACGCGGCTTGTGTCTGCCACGCGACTGCTTTGTCGCCGATGGTCCAATGGGTCGGCTTTACCACGCCGGCCTCGTCGAAGTGATGAGGCGGCATGCCAGCAGCATCTGGCCCCCCAGCATTGCAGCCACCCTTGGCCCGCATATCGGCGCGTTATCGAACTGCCAAGGTCGCTTGTGCCCGTTTCTTTCCGCAAATAGGATTTTAACCGGTTTTCCGGGCCGACCGGCGGTCAAGCGCCTCTGGGCACAAAATGCCTTCCTAGCCAGATGGGGCAGGTTCCCAGGGCGCGGGCGTCGTCGGTCAAAGTTCGGCCAGAAACTTGCGGCGATCCAAGGGCAGCACGGAAACGAGAGACTTTGGCACGTCGAACAACATTGGCAGGTGGTCGAGCGAAGAGGTCAGTTGCCATTCGCGAGCGGCCCCAGAATTCGGACTCCCTGGCCGCGCGCGGCAAATGCGAGCTTACGATCGAGGGTGGCCAGGGGCAACTCGGTTTCGATTGCCAGCGCAAGATAGGCGGCGTCATAGACGCTGAGCCCGTGCGAAGCCGCTAGGCTCAGCACCGCGCCGTCCGACCCGCCGCCCGCGTCCTCTAGCGGCAATCGGCGCAGCCGTGCCATGGTGGTGGCAGCTTCGCCCGCCGCGATGCGGCCACACCGCTCGGCAATCAGTACGACGTTCCGCGCCTCGTGCCAGAACAGAGAAGGGACAGGCGCCCTTGTTCCCGGCAATCGTCGCATCAGGGCGGCCGCCGCCTCGCTGTCTTCATCAGGAAGAATCCAGGCAGCCGCCATGGAAAGGTCGACAACGAAAGGCATCACACGATGATCGCCATCAAGCGCGGCGCCCTTCATCGCGCCAGGCCCGAATTTCGTCCTGCGTCACGGGCTTGGCGCGGGCCCGGGCAGCGCTGATCTCTTCGATCACGGCTTCGACATCGTTGCGCCGTTGAATCCGCGACAGTTTAGCGATGGGATCGTTGCCGCGCGAAATAATCACCTCCTCGCCTGCTTCGACTCTTGAAAGCAGTTCCGAGAGATGCGTCTTGGCCTCGCCAACTTTCACCGTGATGGGCATTTTCTGTCCTTGTACACGTCGGGGCCCCTCGCGGCGAGCCGTGTTCATTGCCGTTGAGCTGAGTGTGGATTGCCCGACAATCGCTGTACACAACAATAGGCGCAATGCTGACGCTTGGTCAATGCTTGGTCAAGTCACTAGGCCTGGACATTGCCGACCCCTCGCAGACCGCAAGGCGGGCCGTCTCTCAACAAGGTGAAGTTGTTCGTTCTGGTGGAACGGGGCTTCTGATCGTGCGCGGTTATCTGGTTTTCGAAGATGCGGAGGCTTGCAACTTGTCGCGGTCAGCGCACTCCAATGGATCGCGAGTGGCCATCTGACCATAAGACGACGACCTGATCACGCGATCCTGTCACCCCTCTCTCGGTAAGGGCAAGATTCCCCAGGCCCGCGGCCCATCTGGACGGGTTCGGCCTTGCCCAATTGCCCTTTCAGTTGAAACGATTAGGGCGGAACGTTGCAAGCATGGGATGCGGATTGCCTGAGGCGATTTCTTTGGCAAGCAATTCGCCGACGATCAATCCAAGCGTGGCGCCGCTGTGGCTAAAGGCGACGTGAAGCCCGGCAACGGTCTCGACGGAGCCAAGCACTGGCTCGCCATCGCCGGGGATCGGCTTCGGGCCAACTGCATAGGTAGCGAGTTGGAGCCGCGGATTGCCCTCGAGCACCGCACTAGCCTCCTCGAGCAGTCCTTTGACGGTCTTGTCGTGCACGGTGTAGGTTCCGTCGGAGTTGACCATGACTTCTTCCTCCGACCACGCCGAATCCAAAACAAGTGCGCCATCCGGCGTCGGGCGCACCGCCACGCGGGGCGTATTCAGCACGGCACGGAGCTCGGTCTTGATCGGCTTGGTTTTCAAGAGAAGTGAAATCGGGGTGGCGTCGGGGACATGAACTCCGACCGTCGCGAGCATGGCGGGCGTCGCTGGCCCAACGGCAAGGACCACCGCATCCGCCTTTAACGGCATACCGTCGGCAGTGACGACGCCACGCGCGCGACCATCTGTGGCATCTATCCGCACGCGTCCAGCGTTCTGCACGAGTTTGCCGCCGCGGGAGCGGAACTCATTGAGCAGCAGATCGATCAGGCAGGGCAGGTCAACCCATCCTTCGCCAGGATTGAAGATGGCACCCTGCGGGGTGATGGCGCTGGCGTTGACGCCGGGCGCCACTGCGCCGACTTCGGCAGGGCCGAGCGGAAGCGCGTCATACCCGATATCCTGCTCCAGCTGGCAGATGGACGCGATCTGGTTCGCCTCGTCATCCGCATCCCAGGTGAGGCCGCCGTCAAAGCGAAGCCAGGCCGCCGTTTCCGGCCTTGTGGCGGCCAGGGTCCGATAACGGTCGATGCCTGCAAGCCTCAGGCGGTGGTAGGCAGTGTCCGCACGTCGTGCTGAGTTCAGCCAGGAAAGTGAACGGCTGGATGCGCCATTGGCGGGCGCGCCGTCGTTGACAATGGTTACATCAACGCCAAGACGAGCGAGGTGCAACGCGGAAGAGATGCCGAAGATGCCCGCGCCGATAACAACGACATGGCGCGGCTTTGGGAATGCAGTCATAGAGAAATCCTTCTTCGCAGAAGACGGGCTGGAGTTGTTAGATCGCTGCAGAGCGCGGCGGAACTAGTAGTCCGTTAGCTTCTTCATGTAGCGCCGGCCCTCGAGCATCGGCCGGCCGCGCAGACCGGCCAGCTCGTAGGCAAAACGCCACAGAGTGTCGAAGAAGACCAAGGGCACGAGATAGGGTTTGATGCGATTGGACATACCGCTGAGGTCGAGTTCCGCTCCATCGAGCACCAGGGTGTTTTCCCGGCTGCCGTACTTGACAAGGAAGTCGCGGGCGCGTTCCGTGAGGCGCCTCGTTTCGTCCAAGCCCAACATCACGACGAAGCCGGCATCCTTGTCCACCACCTCAAAGGGGCCATGGAAAAACTCGTTGGCGTGTATGGCCTGCGAGTCGTACCATTGCATCTCCATCAACACGCAGATGGCGTAGGAATAGGCCGCGCCATAGCTGGCACCGCTGGCAAGTGTGTAGATCCCCTTGCGCGGCGCGAAACGGGGTGCAAAGGCCCGAAACCGGTCGGCATAGATCCGGTGCGCACGTTCGATGGCCGGCTGAAGATGGCTCAGGCTCATCAGCAGGTCGGCGGTTAGCTTGGCATCCTCCCGAGCATCGATCAGGCCAGCGAGCAACATATAGAGCACGCCGTAATTGCTGTAGGCCGCATCGATTGCTTTGCCCGTCGTGTAGGATGCCTGGTAGGCTACCGGGTGGTCGACCGCCCGCGCGAGGGGCGATGTTTGGTCGAGCGTCATACCGATTGTCGTTGCGCCTCGGTGTTTTGCGTGATTGGCCGCCCGCACGGTCTCCGTGGTGGTTCCTGTCTGCGAGCAAAGGACAACGAGCGTGTCAGGTCCCAACCGTCGCGGATCTCGGCAGACGAACTCATCCGCGTTGTAGATGTCGCAGGCGAATGTGCCGCTGTGACGGTCGACGAAGTATTTGCCTGCCATCATGATCGAGAGCGAGCCGCCGCACGCCACGAGGAATAGGTGCGAAAATCGCTTGCCCGTCGTAGCGGTCAGGGCGCGTTCCACGTCGGCGGGCAGGGCGGAAATCATGAGCTTCCTCGTCTCGTTGACAAGCTTGGCCGGGGGCACAATTGACAGATAGTGGTGATTGTGCGAACGTTCTCATATCCTTTAAACTGAAAGTCATGCAATGGTCAAGATTGCCGCGATGGGTGATAACGTGGTCGATTGTTATCTTGCTCGCGGCGAGATGTTCCCCGGAGGAAACTGCCTCAATGTCTCGGTCTATGTGAGCCGCTTCGGCGGGCAGTCGGCCTATGTTGGAGCGATCGGCAAAGACCGGGCCGGGGACCTGATCTGCGCTGCACTGGCGTCGGAACGCGTGGACGTCACCCGATTGCGTCGCCTCGAAGGGTCGACTGCCTACTGCCTCATAGGTCACCGAAACGCTGATCGGATTTTCCTGGACTTCGACCTCGGCGTCTCGATGTTCACGCCAACGCAAGAAGATCTGGATTTTCTCTCGGGCTTTCAGGCCGTCCACATCGGCCAATCCAGCGGGTTAGACCCGTGGGTTGCCGCGGTATCGAGCAAATCCCTGTTATCTTACGATTTTTCTACACGGCGGGAGCCGGGACACCGGCGCGAGATTGGGCGCTATTGCTATCTGGCCTCCGTCTCGGGCGACGGTCTCAACGACGATAAATTGGCTGCAATCGTATCCGAACTGCTTGCATGTGGTTCAAAATGGGTTCTGGTGACTCGAGGTCGAGCTGGCGCGGTGCTTCACAGCGACACCGTCTCCTACAGCACCCCGGCGCGGCTGGTCGAACCCGTCGACACCCTGGGCGCGGGCGACACCTTCATCGCCAGAACGCTATTCGGCCTGCTTAAGGAAGAGGCGCCTCAAGACATTCTCGGCCATGCCGCGGAGGCGGCGGCCGCTACCTGCCAGTACTACGGGGCGATCGGCCACGCGACAGCAATCGAGTTAGGAAAGATGACGCCGGAGATCCTTCGCGGAGCTAGGCACGCTCAAGACTGGAAACCGTCTAGCAGCGAAATTCTCCGAAGCAATTGACGCGAGAAATGGACAATGCTAGTGAAAATGATAACGTTCTCACCTATCTGACCAAAACGCCACCTAAGAGCGTTTAAATGAGACGTCGAGTGGGATCGCAGGGCCGAGTTCGGCCAATCGTAAGAGGAGAAGACATGCACACGAATTTGAGCAGGCGCCAACTGGTGAAATCCGGTCTGGCGCTGACGATCGCGCTGTTGACAGGACTTGGCACGTTGGCCTCGTCAACGCAGGCAAACGCGGCCGACAACCCCTACAACCTCATCGACCCGACGGTGATCAGCGTCGGAACCATGGGCGATGCGAAACCCTATGTCTTCACCGACGCCAACGGTAACTTCACTGGCTTCGACGCCGAACTGTTCCGTGATGTGGCGCGCCGGCTCGGGTTCAAGGAGGAACAGGTCGTTTTCACCGGCCAGGAATTCTCGGCGCTGCTGCCGTCGGTGGCCAACGGCCGCTTCGACGTCGCTGTCGCGGCCATCGGCACGACCGCGGAGCGCAAGAAGACCGTGGATTTTGGCGACGGCTATCTCGCCGGCTACCTGTCGATCATTTCGGCGGATCCGGCACTGACGAGCAATGAGAGCACCGCCGGAAAGCGCATCGGCGTGATCCAGGGAACGCTGCAGGAAATCTATGCCGAGAAGAATCTGAAGGGCGACATTGTCAAATTCCCCGACAACAACACTGCGGTGGCGGCGCTGAATAACGGGACGATCGATGGCCATTTCACTGATTATGAGTCGGCCAAGCAGTATGTGGAGCGCTATAAGAACCTGAAGATAACAATGAACGTGCCGTCCTTCGATGCGCCGGCCGGGTTCGTGGTCAAGAAAGGCAACGATGCCTTCCGCGAGGCGCTGAATAAGGCGCTGCGCGAGGCCATGGACGATGGCACCTGGAAACGGCTGCATGAGAAGTGGTTCCCGGGCACTCCGATGCCCGATCAATATCTGCCCAAGAAGTAAATTCGCGCGTATTCATTTTCGTTTCCGGCCGGGCCCGTGAGCAACGGTGCCCGGCCGAGTTATAGATGGACTTGATATGAGCTGGTTCGATACCTTCGCCCGCAGCTTCCTTGATTTCCAGGCGATGGCAGAAGTTCTGCCAAACATGGTGATGGTCGGCCTCAAGAACACTTTGATCCTGGCCCTTGCCTCGACGTTTTTCGGGACGCTGATCGGTATCGTCCTCGCTGTCATGGGGATTTCCGAAAACCGGCCGCTGAAACTCCTTGCCCGAGTCTACACCGATATCTTCCGCGGGCTTCCCGCCATTGTCACGATCCTGATTATTGGCCAAGGCTTCGCGCGGTTGGGCCGAGATCTGTTCGGTCCATCGCCTTATCCGCTGGGCATTCTGGCACTCAGCCTGATTGCCGGCGCCTACATCGGAGAGATTTTTCGCGCCGGTATTCAGAGCGTCGAGCGTGGTCAGATCGACGCAACGCGCACTCTCGGTATGACGTACGGCCAAGGCATGCGCCTGGTGGTGATCCCGCAAGGCATCCGCCGCGTCCTGCCTGCACTGGTCAACCAGTTCATCGGTAACGTCAAGGACTCCAGCCTGGTCTATTTCCTTGGCCTGCTCGCCTCCGAACGCGAACTGTTTCGCGTCGGCCAGGACCAGGCCGTGCTGACCGGCAATCTGTCACCACTGTTGCTGGCCGGCGTGTTCTATCTCGTGATCACGGTGCCGCTAACCCACCTCGTCAATTACATCGACGCTCGCATGCGCGTCGGCAAACGTGTCACCGCTGTGCAGAGCGGCCTCAAGGAAGTCGCCGAGCTTGCCGAAGCGATCGTGCCGGGCGCAGCGACGTTGCCTGCAGCGGCGCCCACACGCTTCAAGGGCGGCGGCATCGAGGTCAAGAATATCGACATGGCCTACGGCGTCGTCCAGGTGCTCCATGACGTCAGTCTGAAAGTGCAGCCCGGGACCGTCACCTGCCTCATCGGGCCGTCCGGCTCGGGCAAGTCGACCTTGCTGCGTTGCCTCAACCGCCTCGTAGAGTGTCGAGCCGGTGACATTCTGCTCGATGGCGAAAGCATCTACAAACAGACCCCTGACCAACTCCGGCGGCGCGTCGGCATGGTTTTCCAGCAGTTCAATCTGTTTCCCGACCGCAGCGCCCTCGCCAACATCACCCTGGCGCTGCGCAAAGTTAAACGCATGTCGCGCGAGGAGGCTGAGGGGGCGGCCTTAGCGAGGCTGAATGAAGTCGGACTGCTGGAGCGCAAAGATCATCGGCCGGCTAATCTCTCGGGTGGGCAACAGCAGCGGGTGGCCATCGCGCGCGCCCTGGCCCTCGAACCTGAGGTTATGCTGTTCGACGAAGTCACCAGTGCCCTCGATCCGGAATTGGTCAAAGGTGTCCTGAATTTGATGGCCGACCTCGGGCGGGGCGGGATGACGATGGTGGTCGTTACACACGAGATGAACTTCGCTCGCAAAGTCGCGAACCAGGTCGTATTCATGGACGAGGGGCGGATAGTCGAGGCAGGACGACCAGAGGACCTTTTCGACAATCCGCAGAGTCCACGTCTTCGGCGCTTTCTGTCAGAGGTGCTGTGATTGCAATGGTGTGCGCAACGGCGGGTGCTTCGGTGTTCGGCCTTGCGGCGCGGGCTTAACTGCCGCTAGGTCCCCGTCACAACGCGCGCATGGGCGGCGGGGTTTGCCGAGTGACTCAAAGATCGTCGAAAAACGCAACTATCATAGAGGTCGCTCGCCGGGCCGGGGTGAGTTCCGCCACGGCCGGGCGTGTCCTTGGTGGGTACGGCTACAGCAGCCCCGAGGTTCAGGAGAAGGTGCGCGCCGCGGCAGCTGCGCTGGGCTATCGGCCCAATCGCCTGGCCAAAGGCCTGATCACCGGTAAGACGCAGACTATCGGAGTTGTCGTCGGCGACATCGAAAGCCCCTTCTATGCCAGCGTCCTGCGCGGAATAGGGGATGTCGCGCGCTGTGGCGGCTTCGGGGTTATCGTCACGAATAGTGACGAAAATGCCGAACTCGAGCGAGAGGCGGTGCAGCTCCTGCTGGAAAAGCAGGTCGACGGTTTAGTTGTCTCGTCGACTTTCGTGGACGAACCGGATCATCTTCGTGAGGCAGTCGCAGCCCGCTGTCCCGTCGTGCAGTTTGACCGCATGGTCGCGGGCCTGGAAACCGATACAGTGGTGGTCGACAATGTTTCCATAACGCGTAGCAGCATCGCGGCGATGATCGGCGCCGGACACAGCCGCATCGGAATTCTGGCGGAGCTCGGACCGGGCCAACGCGATGATGTTGGCTCGTTTGTGGCAAACGCCGATCTCTCCAGCGCTGATATTCGCTATCATCATCCAAGCTGGCAAAGGCTATTGGGTTACCTCGAAGCCCATCGCGCTGCGGGCATTACACCGGATCCGCAGTTGATCCGCCGCGTGGCGATCTATTCTAGCGAGGCGGCCCGCAAGGAGGCACTCGACCTGCTGACAATGCGCAATGCGCCGTCCGCCCTGTTTACCGCCGATGGCGTGATGTCGACAGGCGTTCTGGAGGCGACATCGGCACTGAAGCTTGCGATCCCGGGAAACCTTTCGCTGCTTTGCTTCGACGATCTCGACTGGATGCAATTCGTGGCCCACGGCATCACAGCCATCGCGCAGCCAGCACAATTGATCGGAGCGGCGGCGGCGGAGCTTCTCTTGAGGAGGTTAGGGGAGGCCAGTTTGCCTTTCGAGCACCGTGTGCTGGCGGCCCGCTTGGTGGAGCGTAATTCAATTGCGGTTCACCGCAACCGCGAGGCCGTCTGATCTCCGGCCGCGACGGTCTGGCTGGAGCTGAATTGCAGCGCGTCTATGCCGAGGTTGAGGCCATGCACGGATATTGACGTGTCGTATGTCTCTTCGCTTGCCTACAACAACATCGGCCATCGGGATCGGCTCGGCTGAATGACAGCCCAGGCGGACTGCTGGGCACGACTACTACTGCTTGCGATGCCTCGG
This sequence comes from Mesorhizobium sp. M1027, assembly GCF_040318745.1. Taxonomy (NCBI): domain Bacteria; kingdom Pseudomonadati; phylum Pseudomonadota; class Alphaproteobacteria; order Hyphomicrobiales; family Phyllobacteriaceae; genus Mesorhizobium; species Mesorhizobium sp. M1027. Next base: position 170,119 of record NZ_JAMYMW010000013.1, read on the forward strand.
CGTAAGCTGCGCAAGAAAACGGGTGAGAACATCCGGGTTCCGATTGCGGATCTCGATGTCGCTCTTGCGCCGGATTGCGCCGCGTACAAGTCTGGCGCCGAGATAGCGGAACGGCTCTGGAGGCAATGCAGCCGCCGGTCGATGCCGACAAGACCGCTGGCGCTCCGCCGGTCCTTGCGCTGAGCACCAGACTGGCGAGCACGCGGCCGCCGATGGGCGTCTGTGCAATGCCGGTTCCGTTGAAGCCCATGTCATAGAAGATGCGGGATGACCGCGCAGATGATCGAAGACGGGAACATGCTCGGGCGCGAGCTAAAGCGATCTTAGCTATGCCTCAGAGTCCTGTCGGATCCGCCAACAATTCGCAAAGTGTTCGGGGTTCCAGTCGGGAGACCGCCAGCGGCTAATCACCCAATCGAGGGATATAGCTGCGGTGCCTACAGCACGAGATCCTTTTTCAAATGCACCAGTTCATTTTTTTGCAAAATTCGCGTGAAACAGCCGCTGTCGCCAGACAGAACAGCCCAAGCGAGCCGGCCCCAAGCCGCGCGGGGAGCGTTCAAGCCGTTTCCTGTAACGGAGCATCGCGCGCAAAGCTTCGCCGCAGCCAATCGAGAACAGCATGGAGACCGAACTTGTAGGCGTGCGAACCCAAGGTGCGGCGAACATCAAAGCTGCGGCATCGATGATGGAAATGGGCCCAATGACCCGTCTGCAGGGTAGCCAATAACTTGCCAAGGCTGCGCTGTTGACGGGCTCAGGTCTCGTATCGAAAGAGTCGTTTGTCGTTTGGCGCAGTCAAGTTCGAACCTGGAGTTTACGCCGATTTTCTGTTCGGCGACGGTATGGTGATCAGCCCGTATGCGCGAGCGGATATCCAGGAGCGCTTCGGCTATTCCAACACGGCAAGCGTTGAGGGCGAAGAGTGAGTTTGAAGACGCAGACTTCTCGTCGCAATGTCGCAATGTCGTCTGGGTTCAACGCTCAATCGACCACGCCCAGCAGTGAAATTCGCGGCAAGGTGGTCTCAAGACAGTTCCACTGTCAGCGGCAAGCCGGGTGTCAAGATCGCCTTCTGAATCATCGGACGAGGGAACACTCGCTAATCCGAATTGGCGAGCGCGGAGGAATACTGGTTTTTGCCCGCTGTCCTTGCTCGGCCCCTGCCAATGCGATCATTCAGGCCGTCGGGAGGTTCAGCCGATAATTCGCCTCTAGTCAGTGCCGCGACAAGTAAAGAGCAATCGAGCTCCTCGACGAACGTAACCTTCAGGTCACTTTGAGCTGCCATCCGAAGCGATCTCAGTCTTGCTGTTTTTTCGGTACGTTCGGCGTGCTCAGCCTCGGCAATTACCTTCGCGGATCGAGGAAGCTTACTATTTTGCAGCCAACACATGTGTTTCGATCCTGCGATATTTCTTCTTGCAGCTTGCGTAGCTTTTCCACGCGGATCTGCGCGATGATCACCCGAGTTCGGATCCAATTCCGTTTTTACGCTCGCCAAGCCTTCTCTGGCGCCAGTACGTCGTCATGCCCTCTCTCTTCGAGGTTGTCGCCCTTCATTGTAATGAATTCGGTTGATTGGCGATGGTAGAATCCGATCCTGCCAAACGGCGTGGGCCGTCGTGCTGGCCATAGCGGTCGGGTCCAAGCGAAGGCTCGCAGACAGTTCCTATTCGCCCTAAATGACACGAAGCATCTTCATCCCGGATTGAGCCTCGCTCCCCGGAGGCCGCAGCTCTAACTGTTGACGAACGCCATCAGCAACTCCGGTTCGGGTACGGGCGCCCGTACTATATTCAATTGACCTCGATACCGAAGTTCGCCGGCCCCGATTACAAAGCCGCTGGCGATCGGTACTTCGCCGGCGTCGAGTTGGGCAAAGATGTCGGCGACATTAAGATCCAGCGCCAGCTTGAGATTTAGTCGTGCATCATTGTTTGCTCCGATCGGCAACTGACGCTTGACCAATTGCTGGAACGAAGCATTGAACGTCAGGATCTTCTTCGATGACGCCAAGGCAAAAGCGGGCGAGGGGCAGGCAAGCAATATGGCATTGATCGTCCTGATCGATGCAAGCTTCCGCAGGACGATGTTTTCATCGGCGAGCCTGTTTATGCAGGCCACCCGTATCGCCGATGTCAGGTTACCAGTGTTGGTCGCACTTTCGGCGATCTCCTCGATCAGCATGCCGATCGTGCATTTCCTACTTTCAGCCATCTGCTTCAGAGATATCCAAAAAGCCTTTTCCAGACGGATGCCGCGGCGTATGCCGCCACGCGCGACCACCCGGAATTCCAGCCCGAAATCCTCTTTCGTGATCGTTAGAAGCAGCCGATCACGATTGGTGGGAGGAGAGGTGGCGATATCGCTCACTCATGATCTCCTGACGCCTTGATGATCGGCTTCAAAAGGTAACTCAGAGTCGTATTGCGACCCGTCTCGATGTCGACTGAGCACATCATGCCCCCGAATGACCGAATAAGTCTTGCCTCCCTTTCGAGCGTCGATTCGTCTGTCGCGACACGCGCGACGCCAAAAGTGGCGGACGATCTTGTCTGGCAAGCATTCCCTACGCTCCCGTATCCCGCTCTAATCGATCTTGCGATAATACACCTTGCCGTCAGGCTGCTCTATGCGCCGGTAGGAGGAGCTTGGGGCAGGAGGCACCGGTGCTGCGCTCCTCCTTTTGGGCGGGCGTGGTGCTTCGACGATACTGTGTTCGGTCGCTTCTTCACCATCGAGATCGCTGAGCGGCTCCGCCGTGGCGCTGGTCGTCTCAACAAGAGGCTCCGCCACGCTAGAAACGTCGTCGTGGACCAGCGGTAAGTTCTGTTCAATCCGGGCAATGCTGCCGTTGATCTGGCTGAAGCTACCCTGCAGTTGATTGTCCAGTTTTTCGAACCGGCTTTGAAAGCCGTTATTGACGGTGTCGAGCCGGGCCGCAATCCGTTGCTCGAACGATCCGAGCTGTTCCAGCCTCCCTTCGACAGAGCGCAGATCGTTGATGCCGCGGAAGAGATAGAACGCGGCTGTTAGATTTGCGGCTGTGATCAGCAAGGCGCCTGCAGCGACAACGCCGATCATCCTGGCATTGCTCGGTTTCCCAGCGACAGCTTGCTCTATAGGTTGGGTCGCCGGCCCAATGTCGATCGCCGGCATGTCCGGGTCGCTAATCATCGTCATTGGACCACCACCTTTGCACCGACCGAGACGCGCCTGAAAAGATCGATCACATCGGTGTTGGTAAGACGAAAGCATCCCGATGTGCCGTCGAAGCCAACGCCTGAAGGGTCGTTGGTGCCGTGTATGCGATAAAGCGTGTCGTGTCCGTCTCGGGATAAGTAGAGCGCCCGTGCGCCGAGCGGATTGTAGGGACCGGCCGGCACCATATCCGGCAGCTCCGGCTGGCGCGCGCGCATTTCTCTTGGTGGGCGCCATTCCGGCCATTCGGTTTTCGCCCCCACTTCAACGGTGCCGGTCCAGCCAAATCCGTCACGCCCGACGCTGATCTGGTAGCGCAGCGCCTCACCCTCTCGGGTCACAAGATAGAGCGCCTTCTCCTGCTTGCGGATAATGATCGTGCCCGGCTGTTCCGCGGTTTGGAAAACAACGAACTTGCGCAGGCTGGGGCCCATGGCTGGCAGCGGCGGCTGGTCCGATAGCGCGGAGCGGGCATCGGCGCAGTCCCAGGCCGATGCCCCCAATACCAGGCCCATGATGCACGCGCCTGCAAGCAGCGGAAGGAAGCGGTATCTACCGGGCAGGGTCATCGAGCCTCTCTTTGAAAATCCGCTTCAGATCCCTGTTGAAGCGTGCCCGCCCGTCCACTTCGGAAGGCATGATGGCTCGGTTCAGCGCATCGGTCAGCAGCGCATTGTCCAGGGCAACCGATTTGATGTGCGGTGCCTTGAATATCTTCTCGAGTTCGCTGCGCGAAAAATGGTTGCCGAACCATTTGCACTTGTGCTTGTTGGCGACCAGCGTGATGTTCACCGAATTGCCGCGCAAATCGCGGATCTTCTTGTAGAGCCGCTTGCCCTGCCGCAGCGACGCGACGTTGAGCTCGAACACGATGAAGATCGCGTCGCTCGTGGAAAGCACAGGATTCTGCCAGGGAGTTTCGATGTTGGGCAGGTCGATGACGATGTCGTCGAAGCGATAGGCGACAAGGTCCAGCAGCCGGAACACGAAATCCGCGCCCTGCGGCTCGAATGGCAGTTGCGGCCTTTCGAAGGCGTACAGCGTCAGGCCTGACGGGCGCGAGAGCTTGATGACGTCCATCAGTTCGACATCGAGTCGTTCCGGCTGCCCGATGATGCCGGCAAGGTCGAACTGGTTGAAGAGGTTGACATAGGCGCCACAATTGGCGCTTTGGAAATCGAGGTCGACGAGGCAGGTCGAAGCTGCACGTTCGATGGATTTCGAGGCCAGGTACTCCGCCGCTGACAAAGCGAGCGTCGTAGCGCCGGCGCCGCCGCTAGCGCCGATAAAGGTGGTGATGCGGCTCTTGGTGCCCTGGTTGCCGGTGTCGTGGAAGGTGACCGCATTCAGAAGCTCCTTGGCATCGACTGGTTTGTGCAGCCAGTCCGAGGCGTTCATCCGCACCAGGATGCGCGTCTGTTCAGAGGTCAGCTCGTCGGAAACCGCAATCAGCGGCACGGCCGCCCACAGGGCGCGCCCCTCGACAATGCCGGGCTTACCAAGCAACTCGCCATTGGCAAGGTCGAGGATTACGATGCCCGGCCGCGTGTCGGGGGTCGGGCCTTTGAGAAAGTCATCCGTTTCGGAAATCCGGACGTCATAAATCGCCAGCGCATCGAGCCGCGTCGCCACGTCGTGCTTGAACTGTGAATCCGACGAGAACAGGGCGACCTGCTTTCGTTTGGTTGGGAGAACCTTGGTGTTGATGGCGTTCATGGTGATGTGCTCTTCAGGTCTTCGCCGGTAACCGTGCTTAGCATGGACGGCATGGTGACGTTCGCAAAGCCCATCAGCCCTTGCAGAAAGAAGAACTGAAAGGTCACGTTTTGAAGACCTACGGTGATTGTCGGCACCGGTCCGCCCAGCCGGGTCTGATAGCCCAAGCCAGTGGCGCTATAGGTGACCACCACGTTGTCGCGGCGCAAGCGCGGAAAGAAGTGGCACATCCCGGGCCGTTGATTTGCTGCGAGTGGGGGGCAGGCATCATCGTTGGTGTTTGCCGTGTCCCCGCGGAAGATACGGCTGAAGTTGGCGGCATTGAATGTGCCGCCGTTGGTGCAAGCTCCTGTGCCAGCAGTATATCTGCAGACGAAGGGGCCATATGCCGCGGCAACGACTGGCGCACCCGGTGTCGTCGTCGGCGCCGCAGTTGCAAGGGCCGTCGCAATTGGGTCTGAAATCGAGGCCAGCCGGGCGCCGAGTTGGACCGCCTTGGTAGCAGCGTTCCATTGGTAGAAGGCGTGACCGAAATCGATGAAACCGAGGACAAGGGCAAACAGCAGCGTCGAAACGATGGTCATTTCGACCATCGCCGCGCCGTCGTCCGAATCCGCAAAACGCTTGAACATGGTCAGAACCGGATCAGCCGCTCCTCGTGAGAGCCGTTCAACGTGATCGGGCCGATGCCGATGATCGATAGCATGCCGACCCCGCCGTACGCCAAGGTACCCGCAGCCCTGACGATACAGACCTGCGCGGTGGTTGATCGATATTGCGCGACGCCGGCAACCACAGCGTCATGGCAGGAACCGGAGGCGGCGATTGTCACCGTCACATTCGATTTCTGCCAGCCGCTGACGCGTGCACTGCCTGTTCCCGCGGCATTGCCGAACACAGCGATGTTTGCAGCGATGTCGGCGCAGTTGATCGCCGCAAGCCCGGCTTGCGTATACAATTGGCTGTTGCAGCGCGCGGCGAACCGGCTTGCATCTGAAAGTCCGGCCTCCATCAAGAGTTTTTCGTGAATCAGATTGCCGAACTCGAACACGCCACCCGCCAAAATCAGCATCAGCGGCGTGATCAGCGTCATTTCGATGAGCACTGCACCGCGTTGATCGCATCGAAATCTATCGAGATGACGCAATAGCATTCCAATCATCGCCATCACCGGTAAAGCTGAGCTTCGTCGCGGAGGAAATTGTCTAGCGTGCCCTGGCCGCCACCCCCAGTAACGTCTACCAATTCAACCATCACGGATGCGTCTTCCGATGGCGACGCAACCGGTTCAGTCAGTAAAAAGCTTCCAAAAGCTTCCACCGGCAGATCCGTGCTGTGGCCGGACAGATCGCTGCCGGCAGCGTGGAGTGCATTGCAGTTCAGGATCGCACCGTAAATCAACCGACGGTCAACCGTCGTGACAGGAGGTTGGCAAGTTGCCGACGGGGTTCCGATCTCTCCACCAGTCGACGCCATGCCTACCAACCCGGCTGATATCTCGTAACGGTAGACCTGATAGCGCGTCGGCTTGGTCGTATTCCATGAAGATGGGTAGGCAGCGGAACCAAAGTTGGTGCTCCAGTAACCAGAGAAATTCCAATTTCCATCGCCCATTCGGCCGCCGAGGTATGGAGTGGTCGCGTCGCGTGGAAGGCCCATTGTTCCAGCTTGGGTGAATGAAAGTTGGTTCATGGAAGGACATTGGTTTGCGCTTCCTCGGGTCTTGATTGCCCCTTTGCGGACGTTCGCGGCTGGACCGTATTCAGCACTATTGAAATGGTTGCCGCTGGATGCAATGCCGAAACGAACATTGAAGGCGTCTTGCACTGGGCCGGCGTTCTGGCCAGTTTTCGTGCTAACGTTGGCGGAACTGTAGCAACCAATCGGCCTTGATGTTGCAATCGTCTGAGCGAGGGCTTGAGCACCGTTCCCCACACCGGCCGGAGGTTCGAGGAAGCCGAAGTTACCAGGGCCAGCGGCAGCCCCATTTCCGACCTTCCTCAGTTCGATCAATCGACGATGTACAGCCGGGTTGGAGACGGCCTGCTCAAGTGTGAATCCGCCCGCTGCATTCGTCCCGTTCACCGTCTCGTAAGGGTTGCACATAAAAACCGGCGTGAAATCGCACACGCCGGAAGTGAAGCCCGCCACAGCGACTGCGCCGACATTGAAATTGTTGCTGGCGCTGGATGACAAGAAGGAAGCCGGGAAGATTGCAGCAAACCCGACCGGGGCTACAGTGACTTCAACAAAACGGGCAAGTTTGGCATCATTCAGCTCGTCGGTGATCACATTGGCCGGCACAATCGGGAGATTGTCGGTGGCCGGCAATGAGCGAAGATATCGGCGTGTTACTCCGGCGGAAGCGAGCGTTTGAGGAGGGCCGGCGGTCGAGAAGGTGTATCGATTGCGTACCAGCGTAGCGATCGCCCTATCAGCACGGCTGATAGAGCCCGACGTCCCGTCCAGCTCAGCCGCGCCTGCCAGGGCAAACGCATCAGCACCCTTCTGCAGATCGTTATGCAGATTGTTGAGCCGGCTCATGTCGATCACCAGCAGAGAAAATCCGATGATCGCCGGCAGCATGACGCTGACCAGTATCAGCGCTATTCCCCTCTGATCGTGCCAGAACGCGCGAATAATACGCAGCATGGCCTTGCTCTTTTGCTCCTTGACGCCAGGATTCCTTGTTTACCTGACGCGCTGATCCTTCTGTTCAATCCGCCGTGTCTTTCGGCGTCCCGACATTGACCGTGATGGCCGGCGGCGGCGGTGGTGGCGGTGGAAACTTATAACTCTGGGCAAGAGCAGCAGCGCGCGCGCCATCCCCTTCAATGGCGGTCTTTTTCGACGCCGGATTGAGCGGATCGACCGTCTGCAGAAGCGAATTGTATTTCTGGGTGTCGCCTGCGGCCAGTGTCACCGTGTCGTAGCGGTTTAGATAGTCGGCGCAGCCCGCCAACCCGCTGGCACACAAAAGCATGATCAACACCCTATTTCTTGACATAGATCATCTTGTCCTTGGATTTCAGGTCGAGCATGTGGCCATAGGGGCCGACGACGCCTTCGCCCAGTTCATATTTGCGCACCATGTCCTTGGTTACTTCCAGTTGGCCGAGCACGAAAAACTCCGGGTCGTTGGCCGGCCGTGTCTTGTCGAATGGGGTCGCCAGTTGCTCGCCGGGTTTCGCCGGGCGCACGATATGCGGGGTGACGATGACGACCAGTTCGGTCTCTTCCTTCTGATTGCTTGAATTGTGGAACAGCGCGCCGACGATCGGCACTTGGCCCAGCCATGGCACCTGCCTCTGGATTTTGGTATTCTTGCTGGACAAGAGCCCGCCGACGGCGAAACTCTGGCCGTCGCGCAACTCGACGACGGTCGCCAGCTTGCGGGTGGTGAAGATCGGGTCGCCAGCCGGCGTGAAGCCGTTCAGGTCGCTTACCTCCGGCGCTAGCTTGATATGGATCTTGTCGTCGTTGAGCACGATCGGCGTGAACTGCAGATTCACGCCGAACTGCTTGTACACAATGTTGATCTGGCCGTCGCTGTCGAGGCTGCGGATGGGCACTTCACCGCCGGCGTTGAAGCTGGCCGGCTCGCCGGAAAGCGTGGTGAGATTGGGCTCGGCCAACATGCGCACGACACCCTTTGCCTCAAGCGCCTCGATGATCAGATCGACCTTGATGTTGCTGTCGATGACGCGAGTGATCAGCGCCGCGAACGGATTGGTGTTCGAGAGCAGGCCAGTGAGCAGACCGCCCGGTCCGAGCACCACGTTATCTTCATCGACGGCGGCAATGCCCGTTCCAGTTCGGGTCGTTCCGCTGTTGTTCGTGCTCCTGATCGACACACCAAGGTCGCGACCGGCATTGCGCTTGGCCTCGAGCACGCGCACTTCCAGATTCACTTGCTGGCTGTCATCAACGGTAACGGCATTGATAATCGCGTCGGGACCGTATTGCTGGGCCACTTCCAGGATCGACGCCAGCGTCGCGCCGTCTTTCACATGCCCGCCGAGCCGGACCTTGCCATTGACCGAGCCGATATCGATCCGCGATCTGGGCGCTACCTGCCGAATTGCCTGCGCCATATCGTTGACGTCGACGCCGACCTCGATCTGGATTACGCCAAGCGAGCGCTTGTCTTCGGAAAAGAGATTGACGGTTGTGGTACCGGCCCCCTTGGCAATGACGTAGAGCGTCTTGTCCGTCATCGGCTGGGCATCTGCGATCTTCTCGTCGGCGACGACGATATCGCCAAGAGTGGCATTCACCTCAATCGTCAGCGATTGCGACATGGGCAGGAAGACACGATGGACCTTGGGGTTCGACACGTCGATACGGCGATCGGCTGCCGTAGCCTCAAGGCCGATCGGCAGTAATATCACCGAACAGGCCAGCGCGGCGGCTGCCAGTGTTGCCCGGACCGTTCGCATCTACATTCCCCCCTTTGGCGGCTCTTCGGACGCTCTTTATCTCAACATACCAGAGTTATCTTTGTCGCGGTACGTCATATTTTTCGAGCTTCACGCCCCGAAAAACGCCGATAGTCGCACGGGCTGACGGCTCCGGCTGCACATATTTGATCACTTCCTTAACGACCTCTTGCGCTTCGGGTGCCGAGGTCACGGCCGGAGCAGGCTTTGCTTTGCTCAAGTCGTCGAGCCGGTTTCCGACCTGTTCGACGGCCCGAGTCAGGCCATTGATCTTGTCGTCCGCGCGCTTGCGCTCGGCTGCCGCAGCAGCATCGGCCGTCGCCTGCCTGGCGAGTTCGGCCTGCCTCGCTGCGACATCGGCCGGCGTTTCGCCGGTCAGGTCGGAAAGCGTGATGCGTTGGGTGATCTCGTCCTTGCCGGCGGCTGCCTGGCGAAGCGCGAGCGACAACTGGCCGGCACCGGCGGCCAGCGTCAGCTTCTGGGCGTCCTTGGTGCTAGCCTCGACAGTCACCGATTTCACCACCGTCGGACTGTCCGTGCTTTCATCAGCGACCTGGTCGACGGCGAGCACCTTCATGCTCTGCAACAGCACGTCGACGAAACTCTGGTCCGCACCTCCAGGATTGCGCACGGTGCGGGTCAAGAGCACATCGACCCGATCACCTGGGAAAACGAATCCTGCGACCCCGAGCACATCGTTGACTCTGATGGAAACAGCTTTCATGCCTTCGCCGAGCACCGCCGAAAGAGTGGCGCGCTGGCCGGGACCGGTAATCTTGGTGGCAAGAACGGGTTCATTGGCGCCGATCGCCTGCAGCGCCTGCTTTGTGCCTTCGCCAGCGAGTAGATCTTTTGTCGTCTTGAAAGCACCGGCCGGAACCGCGCCCGCCGGCCATACGATTTCACGCAGCTTGTCGGCCGACAGCGTGTCGCCGAATTTCAAGGATACGGCCGCGACCACGATGGTGTCGCGCGGCACGTCAGTCTTCGCCATAGCACTGCGTTGACTGGTCAGCCAGATATTGGCGAGAACCACCGCGAGCACGCCGAATACGCCGGCGAGAACGATCATGATGACAGTATTTGCACGCACTTTCTTTCCCCGCCAGACTCCGTTCACCCATCGCCTGGATCGACGCCGGGAGAGCCCCCGGCGTCGTTGGTAGGACTAAAGCGATCACGGCAACAGCGCGTAAAGCCCCGTCCATTGGCCGGCAACCCAGCCACCGACAAGAATGATGGTGGCGATCACTGCGACAGTGATGATGCCGAGCAGGATGGTATATTCGACCATGGCAGCGCCGTGTTCGTCGTCGCGAAACTGCCGGGTCATCGTCATGAGCTTTTTCATGCCAAATTTCTCCCTTTGGAGGTTCAAACCCTGACGAGACGAGCCAAGGATGAAATCGCATACCTGAGCATCCTCCGTCGACTTAATCCTAGGGGCCGATAAAAAGCAGAGTCAAACAAGTTAACGGTTCTTTAACTTCTTTATACCTGTGCTGTGCCTGAAATGGTATTAACGTTTCGAGGTTCTGTCTGCAGCAAGACATTGAATCTGCCTGCTTTTCGCCTGTCTTTTAACCATCCGTTCACAATTTCGCCGCTTCTATGGCAGAAGCGAGGCGATATTAGCGGATAGGCATATTCCATTATATCCAAGGGCTTGCCGGAGCCCGAAAGGGGCCATCGTGGCCAAAAAGACGCGAGGCGGTGTTTTGGCAGTCCCTTGTATATTTGCGGCCGGACGCCTCGTTCGATTAGATGAGATGTTTTTTCAACCTGGATGTTAAATGCAAGAAGTATTGAGTTCGGGAACGTGCTCGGTGCCTGCCGTCTTCGGGGTTAACGTTTACTACCCCCGAAGGCGAGTCCAAGGGGGTAGCGCAAAATGCTGGGCCGGTTCACCAAAGGGTCAAGCGAGCCGCGGGTCGAGCCGAAGCTCGATCCGATCGTGCCGGCAGTCCCCGCACTCTCCCGTTCTGCGGAATTCGAATCACCGGGGGAGGATTTCCTTACGCTCAAGGTCGAGCTCCACCGCCACTTGATTGATCGCTTCAACCTGACGGCCCTTGAGAGTGCGTCCAAGGAGGAAATCCTGAACGAGATCCGCCCCATCGTGCGGGAATTCGTTCGTGCTCGCAACGTGCCGCTTAACGCCCGCGAACTTGACCAATTGACCAGCGACACCGCCGACGAGATGCTCGGGCTGGGTCCGATCGAGCCGTTGCTCAAGGATGATTCGATTTCCGATATTCTGATCAACACCCACAAGCGAGTCTTCATAGAGCGGCGTGGCGTCATAGAGGAGACGGCGATCCGCTTTCGCGACGAAGCCCATCTCCTACGTGTCATCAACAAGATCGTCTCGGCTATCGGCCGGCGCGTCGATGAATCGGCGCCAATGGTCGATGCGCGGCTGGAAGATGGGTCGCGAGTCAACATAGCGGTGCGGCCGATCTCGGTGGATGGCCCGCTGGTCTCGATTCGCAAGTTCTCCAAGAATCCCTATTCGCTCGAAGGCCTGATGGCGTTTAATTCGATCCGCCAGCCGATGATCGACCTGTTGCGCATTGCCGTGCAGGCCCGCAAGTCGATCCTCGTTTCCGGCGGCACAGGCAGCGGCAAGACGACCCTGCTCAACGCCTTGTCGAGCTACATCCCAGCCAGGGAGCGCCTGATCACCATCGAGGACGCAGCGGAACTGCAGCTGCAGCAGCCGCATGTGGGCCGTCTCGAGACGCGTCCGCCCAATGTTGAGGGAAAGGGCGAAGTTCGCCAGCGCGAATTGCTGAAAAACGCGCTTCGCATGCGGCCGGACCGCATCATCGTCGGCGAGGTGCGCGGCGAGGAAGCCTTCGACATGCTGCAGGCTATGAACACCGGCCATGAAGGTTCAATGACCACCATTCATGCCAACACGCCCCGAGATGCGATATCGCGATTGGAACAGATGGTCGGTATGGCTGGCATGCCGATGAGCCACGATTCAATACGGGCTCAGATTGCCTCGGCCATCGACGTCATTGTGCAGACGCAACGGCTTTCCGATGGTGGAAGGCGGGTTGTTTCCATATCAGAACTCACCGGTATGGAAGGCAATGTCGTACAGGTTCAGGAACTTTACCATTTCGTCCGCCGCGATGTGACTGCCGAGGGCCAGATCGTTGGGGAATTTCGTGCGACCGGCATTCGTCCGCGCTTTGCCCAGGAAGCGGCGACGCTTGGCCATCAGTTCGCCAAGGACGCGTTCAACCCACAGGTCCCGCTCTAATGCCGACCGGCCAGACGTTGCTCTACTTTATCTATGTACTGGCGGCTGCGTCCCTCATCCTCGCGGCCGAGGCTCTGTATGTAACTTACTCCAAGCGGCGCTCAACCGTCAGCACGATCAACCGTCGGCTGAAGCGGCTCGCCGATGACGCTCCGGCCGAACAGACCTTGCAGCGATTGCTGCGAGAACGTGGGCTTACCAGCTCGGGCGATTTTCTTTTCAATGCTGTTGGCCTGAACAGGCTGTACACCCAATCCGGCGTTACCGGGAATCCGCTGTCGTTCCTCGCGACATTTACTCTCGGTGGACTGGCTCTGGCCCTGGTATTTGCGTTCCTGCTGCACTTCTCCGCCGTGGTTTCGTTGATCATCTTTCTGCTCATCGGATTCGTCCTGCCGTTTCTGGTCCTCCGTCGCGCGCGCGCCAGGCGAATCCAGAAATTCGCGAAGCAATTGCCGGATGCCCTTGAGATGATCGTGCGTTCGCTGCGTGCCGGTCATCCGACTTCCGTGGCTGTAAGCCTTGTCGCACGAGAGATGCCTGATCCGCTGGGCACCGAATTCGGCATTGTTTCCGACGAGATCACCTTTGGCCTTAGCCTTGAAAACGCGGTGCGAAAACTCTCGCAACGCGTCGGTTTCGAAGGTCTGCATTTGCTGTCAGTGTCGCTGTCGATTCAGGCCAAGACTGGCGGCAATCTTACCGAAATTCTGTCGAATCTCTCAGTGGTGCTGCGCGAAAGGCAGAAACTCAGGTTGAAGATTAGGGCGCTCTCGGCCGAGGGGCGAATGTCCGCGTGGATCATTTCCCTGTTTCCTCTCTTGATGCTCGCCATCCTCACGGGCCTGGCCCCCAGCTACTACGGTGATGTGTGGGACAGCCCCTTGATCATGCCAGTGTTCCTGGTTTTCGGGTTCTGGGCGCTGCTCGGCGACTTCATTATGTACCGTATGGTCAATTTCGATTTTTGAGGGAGCGGAGCTTTAGAGTTGGTGACCCAGGATATAAGCCTTCTGGTGTCCATTGCCGTCTTCCTGGCGGCCGTAGCGTTTTTCCTGGTTGGCGCGCTCGTCTTCTTGCCGGCGCTGCAGACGAGGAAGCTGGTTGCGCAAAGCCTCATGGCAGAGGGCATTCCTAACCGCCGCTCGCTTTTGGGCCAGGAAGAACTGGCCAAGATTTCAGCACAGCGGCCCGTCGACGCATATTTTAGATCGATCGAAAAAGAACGCGACCAGCCCAGCGCGCTGGACGCAAAGCTCTTTCGCGCCGGCTTCTATCAGTCAAGCGCGCCAATGATCTATACTCTGTCGCGCCTTGGTGCGGTCTGTCTTGGCTTTTCCGTGACGTTTGCGCTCCTGTCGCGGATATTGCCACCCGGACTTCCCGGTCTTGTCACCTTTGCAGGCTCTGCCCTGCTTGGGCTGGGATGCATCGTCATTCCGAGCATTGCTCTCGATCGATTCGAAAAGGGACAGAAGCAGATTTATCGTCGCGGCTTTCCGGATTTCATGGACATGATGATCACCTGTGCCGATGCCGGCATGAGCCTCGAGGCGGCTGTCGAGCGTGTCGGCAGCGAACTGGCTGGCACCCACAGATGGCTCGGTATCCAACTCGCGATCATGAATCTTCAGTTGCGCGCGGGCAAGCCGTTGCGCGAGGCCCTGCGCGAACTATCCGACCGCGTTGGACTGGAGGAGGCGCGCGCGCTGGCTGTGCTGTTCCGTCAATCCGAAGAGCTCGGCACCAGTTTGACGGACGCCTTGCGCGTCTACAGCGACGAAATGCGGGGACAAAGAATTCTCTTCGCCGAGGAACGCGCCAACGCTTTGCCTGTCAAGATGATGATACCACTGGGGCTATGCATCTTTCCTGTTGTGATGATGGTTGTGATGCTTCCAGTGATCATTCGAATGAAGGGCATTTTCTTCTAGACCGGGATGTGCTTTGGTCAGGGGACGGGATCGGAAAGATCCCTGGGGGATAAAATGAAAAGGCCAATGTGCCTCGTTGCCGCTGCCAGTTTGCTGGTAGTCGTGCTTTCCGGATGTCAGTCGAATGCGACGGATCCAACGGGAGTCGTCCGCACTAACGAGCCGGCGAAAGTGGAGCTTACTGCCTTCGGCGATACCTTCGACGGACTGAAGACGGTCAGCGACGTCGAATACTATGCCTCCGACCAAGCCGTTGCCGAAGCCATGAACCAGTTCCGCTCGGAAAATTATGGCAATGCGGGCGCCCTGTTCTACAAGGCGACGCAACTCGCCCCCAACGACGGTGCCGCATGGCTGGGCCTCGCCGCCTGTAGCGACCGCATCCACCGCTTCGATCTCGCCGACAGGGCCTATGGCCAGGCCTTCCGGCTCATTGGGCCAACGCCCGAATATTACAACAATGTCGGCTATTCCTATCTGCTGCGCGGCAAGCTGCAGGACGCGCGCAGTAATTTCCTCAAAGCATACGAACTGGCTCCCAACGATCCGACCGTCGCCAACAATTTGCGACTCCTGTCGTCCAGCGTGAAGAATCTCGAACGGTAAGGCGCTACATGTTGCTTGCCGGAGCGCTGCTGATGAAGGGGCTAGCGGTTCCTTTGCTGGCAAGGATTGCATGGCTCGACTTCACGACCCAAAAAATATCTAACCGTGACGTGCTGCTGCTTTTGTGTCTTGGGCTGGGTTCGCTGCAGGTTATGTCGATCCTCAGCGGGTCGTGGTGGGACATGGGCCTGAGCGCGGTTGCCGGCCTACTGCTGTTCGTGGCGCTTTTCTTGTTGTGGGCCATGCGCAAGGTCGGCGCTGGCGATGTCAAACTGATGGCGGTGGTTTCGTTTCTGATCGGCGGCAGCGGGCTCCTGGTGTTTTCCGTGCTGTTGCTGGTCTTCGCGCTTGCGACCGCGTTAGTCGTGAAGAATCCCTTGATGCTGCCCGAAGGGGCCTTCCGCGTCTACGTTCAGCATCTGGACCGCAAAGGCGTCGTCCCGTTCGGCGTGCCGATCTCGATCGCTGCTATCTGCACGCTGGCGCTACAGATCTATGGCAACTCACGGTTCTAGTGGTTAAGATCTAACGATTGGTACCCGATCGTAAGCGCGGCCACATCGCGAGCGCCTCCGTCTTCCTATCGGAAGAAAGGTCTGACGCCATCTTGCCGCAAATGTTATATCTAGCGATCCGTCCTCGATCGAAGAAGGATCGCATCAATGGACGATTGGAGAATCGGGAATATCTGGGTAACCAGAATTCTGGAGATGTGCGACCCTCTGCGGACGCCATCGGAATGGTTCCCCGACTGCACCGACGAAGCACTCGAACCGCATCTTCATTGGCTCACGCCCCGATTGATATCGCCGGCAACCGGCCGGCTTATTCTTCCCATCCAGAGTTTTCTGGTTCGTACCGGCCACCACACTATTCTGGTCGACAGTTGCGTCGGCAACGACAAGACGTGCGCATACTTCCGGCATTGGCATCGCCGCAATGACGGCACCTTTTTGGCGCGCCTGGCGAATGCAGGTGTTGCTCCCGAGCAGATCGACTATGTGCTGTGCACCCATCTTCATATCGACCATTGCGGCTGGAACACACGATTGGTGGACGGGCGTTGGATACCGACATTCCCGAACGCCCGCTACATCATGGCGCGGCGCGAGTTCGAGGCCGCACAGGCCGCCTCCGGCGATGCCGACGAACGGACCTATGAGGACAATGTGCTGCCAATCGTCGAGGCTGGTCGGGCTGTGCTTGTCGATATGGATTATGAACTCGATGGCGAAGTGTGGCTGGAGCCGACGCCGGGCCACACCCCGGGGCACGTAGCCATCGGCCTGAGATCTCGAGGCGTAGGGGCAGTGTTTTCCGGCGATCTCATGCATTGGCCGATGCAATGCATATACCCCGACTGGAGCTTTCGGTACGACACGGACCCTGACCAGGCACGTCGGACGCGGTGGGCATTCCTGGAGGCTTGCTCGGACAATGGACGTATCGTCATGACATCGCATTTTCCCTTGCCGTCGGTGGGAACTATCTCGCGACGCCAGTCATCATTCTGGTTCGAGGATCATCAGCCGCCGTAATCGCCGAGGACGCCGACCACGCGCTCGGACCCGAGGTGGCCGAGCGCGTGGTGGCGCTGACGCTTGTCAATCTGCCGAGCGAGACGACGCACTGGACCGCCGACATGATGGCGCAAGCGGCTGGCATCAGCGCAAGCTGTGCGTCGCATCTGGAAGGCGCACGGGCTGCAGCCCAACCGCTGGCGCCAGTTCAAGCTCTCCAACTATCCCCAGTTCGTCAATAAGCTGCGCGACGTCGTCGGCCTCTATGTCGATCCGCCGATCCGCCGGCTCACGCAATCGTGCTGTCGGTCGACGAGAAGAGCCAGATCCAGGCGCTCGACCGCACCAGCCCGGCCTGCCCATGAAGAAGGGAAGGCTCGGCACCATGACCCACGACTATAAGCGGCATGGCACGACCACCCTGTTTGCCGCCCTCAACGTGCTCGACGGCACCGTTATCGGCAAGAACATGCAGCGGCATCGCCATCAGGAGTTCATCCGCTTCCTCAACGCCATCGAGGCGCAAATGCCGGCCAGCAAGGCCGTCCACGTCGTCGTCGACAACTACGCCGCCCACAAGCACCCCAAGGTGCGCGCTTGGCTCGACCGCCATCAGCGCTTCACCTTCCACTTCACGCCGACGTCGTGCTCGTGGCTCAACGCGGTCGAGGGTTTCTTCGCCAAGTTGTCGAAACGTCGCCTCAAGCGCGGCGTCTTCCAATCCGTTGTCGACCTCCAAGCGGCAATCAACCGCTTCCTCGTAGAGCACAACCAGCAACCCAAACCCTTCTCTTGGATCGCCGACCCCGACAAGATCATTGCCGCCGTCAAACGCGGGCACCAAGCGTTAGATTCCATCCACTAGGCGGGCTCTCAGCCTGACATGTTTGGCGCGCAAATTACCTTTTCAACTAATCTCCGAGAACCATTAGCTTGCGCTCAAATTGGCGAAGTGCTTGGATTGCGTCTTGCCGGCGGGACGCCGTATGGACATTCTGAATATCAAAGCGCTCTTAATTGCGGTTCTGATCTTCGTTCCGATCGAATACCTGTTCGCTCTGCGCCCCCATCAGAAGATATTTAGGAAAGCCTTCTTCAATGATCTCGTGTATGCGCTGTTTAATGGCATCCCGATAAGCCTTGGCCTGATTGCGGCTATCACGGTAGCAACGAGTACGGTGGGGCGGCTGGTGCCGGCCTATGTCGGCAGCGCAGTATCATCGCAACCTGTTTGGCTCCAGGTGTCAGAGATCATTGTCATTGCGGACGTTGGCTTTTACCTGGCCCACCGCACCTTCCATGCCGTTCCCTTTTTGTGGCGCTTCCATTCGATTCATCACAGCATTGAAGAACTGGACTGGTTGGCAGCGCACAGGGTTCACCCTGTTGATCAGGCTCTGACAAAGAGCGCGTCGCTCGTGCCTGTATATCTGTTGGGTTTCAGCAGCTCGGCGATCGCCCTGTTTGCACTAATTTTTCACGTCCACGGGCTTTTGCTGCACGCCAACGTCAGGCTGAATATCGGCCCGCTTCGCTGGTTGATCGCGTCACCCCAGTTCCATCATTGGCACCACGCTCACGAGCGCGCCGCATACGACAAGAACTTCGCAGGTCAACTTTCATTGATCGATGCGCTCCTCGGAACGATGTACCTGCCCGGTAACGCTGTCCCGGAGCGCTATGGCGTCGATGATCCGATTCCATCAACTTACGTCGAGCAACTCGCCTATCCAGTGATCCCGAAGGGCAGAATGAATGAAGCTCCCTCCACCAGAGATACGTGATTTCATCGGGCGTGCAGCGATGACGCTTTACTTCACGATCTGTGCGACCTTGAAGGCCGCAACATTCATGGTAGCTCTTGCCCGCGCAGAATGGACAGTGGCGTGGATTATCGATCTCACTGCAGATGTCGCCGCTCTCGGCTTTCTCGTGCTCGTCGTTGTGATGACAGTGGCGCGTCTTCCGCCCCTGGGAACAGCGCACGGAGTTGAACCCCGAATCTCTGCGCTCATCGGATGCTTTGCCACCGCAACTTTGATCGCGGTCCCTCGCATCCAGGCAGCTCCGCAGATCGAGTTTGTTGCGGACCTGACCACCATAGTTGGTTTCGCTCTTTGCATCTTGTGCCTGTTCTGGCTTGGCAGATCCTTCAGCATCACCGCGCAGGCCAGGCGGCTCGTCACGGCAGGCCCTTACCAGATCGTGCGTCACCCGCTCTACGTCTGCGAAGCGATCGTCCTGCTCGGCATTCTTCTCGGCAACGCGACATGGGCGACCGTCGCAATCTGCGCGATTGCCCTGGCTTTCCAATATCGGCGGCTCGTGAACGAGGAGAGGGTCTTGCGAGCGGTGTTCCCCGAATACGAAGCCTATGGGCAGACCACGCCAAGGCTCATTCCGTCTTTATCCTCATTGTGCCGATGGCAGTGACTGTGCCCCATGCTGACCTGCAGTGTACAGATGTAAGGGCATGCCTGGTGATCTTACACGGCGGCGTTAGGAATGCTTCATTGGCTGACCGAGACGTTGAAACTCGAAATCACTTAGTAACTATTGCCTTGGTCACAGCTCTTTTCGGGCTGATTGACATTTTTTGGTTGCCATTTTCTACAGTCGATTTTTCACCGAGGAACTGGGTTGACATAGGCAAGGTGGCCCTTGTCCTCAGCGCATCTTGGATGGCATCGGCAATTGCCCTCCATAGATTGAGATCTGATACAAGCCCAATCGCCAGCATAATCAAACATCTTTGTGGCTGCTTGAGAATCCTGGTCGTTTCCGCAGTAGCATTCATACCGCTCGCCATTTCAACCACCGTCTTCATGTACCTGGCGTCGGCCACCTCAAGGCCGCTGGCAGACCCGGTTCTAGCTTCTATCGATTCCTGCCTCGGTTTCGACTGGCGGTGGTTTCTGGCCACGACCAACCAGCCGACTACAGCATCCGTCCTGGTTTTTGCTTATCATGTGCTGGCGTTTCAAATGCCGCTCGTTTTGTTAGTCCACGCGGTGAGAAACCAACGAGAACGAGCACTGGAGTTTGTGGCTCTTCTAGCGGTTGCCTCGGTCTTCACGGGCGCACTGATGGCGTTGGCGCCAGCTGAAGGCGCTTATGCCTATTTCAAGCCGGCGCGCGGGCTATTTTCGAACTTCACCACTGATGCCGGAATGTGGCACCATCATGTGCTTATGGCGCTGCGATCAGGCGAGCCGTTTGATCTAATTGTGACTAAAGGCACAGGGCTCGTCACGTTCCCGTCGTTCCACACGGCACTTGGATTGGCAGTGGTCTATGCCGCGCGGACCATCCGGCCACTTTTTGTCGTGTTGGCCCTGGTGAATGCCGCCATGATTGTGGCCACGCTGCCGGAAGGCGGTCATCATTTGATAGATGTGATCGCCGGCACAATCATCGGTATTCTCTCCATCATTGCCGTCAAGATGCCTAGCTATGCTCGCGGAAAGGCCGACCGCGTTGCGAGATCAGCCGTGGCATCGGACGCGGACCACTGAATTGGCCACGGGCCTTTGCCTTCGGCTGCCTGGCAATGACGTGGCGGCGGCGAGACACAGTGAGGAGGAGCGCCGCCCTGCGGCGGCATCTGCGCGGCTGCATGCACAGGAAGAAGAGAAGAAGATCAACATCTCCACCGTGCTCGCCGGCCAGAGGCTCGGAATCACCGAAGTCGCCGACGGCATTTGGCTCGTCTCCTTCATGCACTACGATCTCCGGATATATCGAAATGCTTGCGTGCAACAACTCGGCGCGTTGTGGGAACAGGCTCTGCGCGATGCGCTCACTCGGAGCGTCCGCAGACCCAGCGACGTAGGATTCTATGGTGGAGCTCCCTTAGCCATGCCTGGGGTCCCAAGCATACTGCTGTTTGTAGAATTTGTCTGCGGCGCCGCGGTCGGAATGGCCTGGGTCGCTGGGTGCCAAGTTTTTGTCTTGGCAGGACAGCCGACTGCTTGTTGGCGGCATCGGCGGCTTGCTCTTTGTGTGGCCCTCCGCGCGCATTCCGGGGGTTGGGCGCCTCATCCGCCACCACGCCGACGGCCTGACGCCGACCATGTTAATCGGAGCCGGAATAGCAGGGCTGCTGGGAGGTCTTGTCCTGATTGTGCTGGGCCGGTTTCGTCGAGTCACTCATAAGAGGCTGACAGCAGCTCCGAATGAAGAAGATGCTTGGCGCGCACAGATACTTTCCGGCTATCCATCGGCCGCGCTGAAGATTGCTCGGTAACTAAAATATATAGACTTTGTCCTACCTGGGCGCGGGCGCAGCGTCGTACGTGATGGAGCGATCCTGCCCTTTGACGCTTTGACGGTGGCTGGCTCGCGAAATAGATCCCGCGTCGCATCAAGACAATCCCGCCGGCGCGTGCCACCGCCGACTAACGAAAACTCTCCGACGCGCGTCGACGTCTACCCAGAGTGTGGCTGGTGGTAGCGGTTGCTCACGCAACTGCTTGATCTTGATTGATTAGGTGCTAGCGGAGAGCGCTACATCGCGAGACCCACTATCGAAGAGGTCATCTGCTATCGGAGGCGCACGTAGCCTAGACTTCTAGGCTAGAGCGGTTCGCGTTTTGGCTGAATCCAGATTCCCAAGATTGAGCAAATCAAATTCGATGTCCCGGCCGTGGAGGTCTTGACTGATGGCGAAGCCTATTCGGTAGATCTGCGGCAGCGGGCGATGGCACGCCTTGAAGCGGGCGAGACGAGCTATGAGGTGGCGGCGCACAGCGCCGGTTGTGAGATGACAAAGCGATCTTGTGTGCGTTCGACCAGGGCGGGCTGCACCAGACCTCGGCCTGACTTGACGAGATTACACCTCCTGGTGCTTATCGTTTGTGCCGACGCCTTCTGCTTCGATGTCGCGGAAATCGCATCGACAGCGCCCCTTCCGCAGTATTCTCCGAGCCACCCAATCCGGTTGATCCGGCGCAACTCTCCTGGCTACTGTCCTCGATGTTCATTGGGGCCCACGGGATGGGTCGCCGATCGTTACGGGCGAAAGTTGGTGCTCTCTGGCGTGTTGCTGTTCCTCACTGTGGTCTCGCTCCTTGCCGCGTTTAGCCGAGACATCCAATCCTTTACAGTGCTGCGTGGCATTCGGGCATCGCTCTTGGGGCCTTCCACCTCTGGTCATTTCCTACCTGACGGAAATCCTGCCGCCCAGACGCCGTGGCATGCTGATCCTTCTCGTCGGCACCACCGCCGCCCTTGGCCCCCACTGCTACATCTTCATCGCCCGCTGGCTTGCGCCGCTCCAGCCATTTGGGCTCGACGCGTGGCGCTGGGCGTTTTGCCTCGGCAGTTTCGGCGCAGGGGTCTTAGGGCTCCTGTTTCTGATCCGGAATCACCGCGGTGGCTATTCTCGCAGAGCCGGCTGGCGGAGGCTGAAAAATAGTCCAGGCATTCGAGCGTTCCCCGAGAATAGACTTCGGAGAAAGTCCTGATTGCACTGCGCGGAAATGTAGGCCTCAATGGGGCCGTCAAGGGAGGGCGGACGCCATCATAGTGTCGGTACGGACAGACCCGCAACCTTTAGCTGTTGAGACAGTAATCGATCCGTCCCGCAAGCGGCGGCTGATCGACCTTTCCGAACTTTGGCGATATCGGGAAGTTGTGTTCTTCCTGGCCTGGCGCGACTTCAAGGTCAAATACCGCCAGACTTATCTGGGTGTGCTCTGGGCAATGCTGCAGCCGCTCGTTGCCATGTCGGTCTTCAGCGTCTTGTTTGGCCGACTCGTGGGCATCTCATCAAACGGAGCGCCATACCCGCTGTTTGTCCTGTGTGGGCTCGTGCCGTGGAATTTTTTTTCGCGAGCGGTTGGCAGCATGACGGGCAGCCTTGTCGGCAACCAGGAACTTGTGAAGCGCGTCTATTTTCCGCGTCTGATCATTCCCATATCCGCTATGGCCACGTGCCTGACCGATATGATCGTCGGCCTCACTCTTTTGTTCGCGGCGCTGCTGGCATTCGGAATCTGGCCGGCACCGCAGGTGATCTTCCTGCCACTGTTCGTGCTCGTCATGGCTGCGTCGGCGACGGGGCTGGGAGTGGCACTATCTGCGATCAATGTCCGCTTTCGCGATGTGGGATATCTCGTGCCGTTCAGCCTTCAGATAGTTCTGTTCATGACTCCGGTTGTCTATCCGGGCAATCTCGTGCCGCACTTTTGGCGGCCGCTCTACAGCCTGAACCCTATGGTGGGGATAGTCGAAGCCATGCGCTGGAGCGTATTGGGCACGCCCGCCGATTGGGTCATGATCTCGATATCGACTCTCTCCTCGCTGGCCCTTCTCGTTGCCGGACTGGCTATTTTCTCAAAGTCCGAACGCGCCTTTCCGGACCTGATCTGAGCAATGACCGACACAGTGATTGAAGCCACCAATCTCTCCAAGGCCTACAGACTGGGGGTGGCGAACAATAGCTTCCCTACCTTGCGGGACGCGCTGGCCAGCGGCGCAAGGCGAATCCTTCACAGGAAGTCCGCTTTGGGTCGACGCAACGGTGGAGACGATCAATTCTGGGCCCTGAGGAACGTCTCCTTCCAGGTGCGCGCGGGCGAAGTCCTTGCCGTGATCGGACCCAACGGCGCGGGAAAGAGCACCATTCTCAAGATATTGGCGCAGATTGTGGAGCCGACTTCCGGTCGCGCGACGATACGCGGACGGCTGGGAGCTTTGCTGGAGGTCGGCACGGGGTTCCACGCGGAGCTGACCGGCCGCGAGAACATCTATCTCAACGGAGCGATACTCGGCATGCGCCGCGCCGAGATCAGATCCAAGCTCGATGAAATCGTCGATTTCTCCGGCATCGAGCCGTTTCTCGACACGCCTGTTAAGCGTTACTCAAGCGGCATGTACTTACGCTTGGCCTTCGCGGTTGCCGCGCATGTCGATCCCGATATTCTGGTGATCGATGAGATACTGGCCGTCGGCGATGCCGCATTCCAGAAGAAATGCATTGCCAAGGCCGAAAGCGTCGCCGAAACGGGCCGCACAGTGCTGATCGCTAGCCACCAGATGTCGGTTCTGCAGCGGCTTTGCAACCGCGCAATTTTTATCGACGGCGGGACGATCCTGGCCGACGGCCCGACGGGCGACCTGGTCCGGAATTATCTGCAGACACTGGAAGCGCGAGCGAGCACCGATCTGAGTACACGAACGACGCGCACCGGGCGAGGCCGCCTGCGTGTCGTCGGCATCGAGGTTTTCAACAAAACGGGTCCCGTCGCGTCGGGGCAGCCGGCGGTTTTTCGGCTTCAGGTCGATGGGCCGCGCGAACTTGCACAATGCCTTATTACCATTATTGACGACCTCGGCGATCCTGTGACGTCATTCGACACGATGGAGCACTCCGAGCATGATCGTCAGGGCGAAGTCTACACGGTGCATGTAGAGAGACTTATGCTGAGACCAGGGCGCTACAGGATTGATGTGGCGCTAGTGGCGGACGACAGAGTGGTCGAAGACCAGGTCGAGACCGCCGCCGTGTTCGATGTCATGCCCGGCTTGCTCGACAACCGACCGGTTACCGCCCAACCCGGCTTCGGCAGTGTCAGCTTTCCGCACCGATGGGTGACTAGGCGTTGACGCTTGCTTTCAAACTGAAGCACGCACGAGTTTACGCCGAATCCGGCGCTGTTGCTTTGCTGTCCACATCATGATCTTCAGGATAAGCCGGTCGGCCCTGCTTCCAATCGTCGGCGGCGCGACGTAGGGCGCACGCGCCAGCCGCAGCGTCCATCGGACGTGGAAGCCTCGCAGTCCACTCTCCTGCAAATGTTGCGCGACCCAGTCGAGGAATGCAGCGCGGGCAGGGTGTTTCCCCATGCCGTCGTAGACCCCTCGCTCAGCCGCCGCCGCCGACGTCGAACCGGAATACTGCCGGTAGCGTGCCAGAGTTACAGGCGTGACAAAGACGGGAAGACGCAGGAATAGCTTCGCCCACAGAGCTTGGTCTTCATAGAGATCGAAGCGCTCCTCAAAGCCGCCGACCGTGCTGATCGCGCTCCTTCGCAAGAGCACCGAACAGGTACACGGAACGTGACCGTTCTGGATCAGCAGAAGTCGCCTTAGAAGCCGCGGGGGCTGATGCAAACGGCCAGCAAGCCCGTCCGTCGGCTCGATCCAGTCGGGGCGCTCACCGTCTGGATACCACCATCTCGTCGGCCCGAAGATCATTGCGGCTTCCGGGTTGGCATCGGCTGCCGCCAGAACCGTCCGGAGCATATGCGGTTCGTACAGATCGTCTGCATCCAGGAAGGCAAGCAAATCGCCGCTGCCGGCCTCTATTCCGGCGTTTCTCGCTGCCGCCGCGCCACGCTTGGATCCGGGAGGCCTGTTCAGCACCTTGATCCGAGGATCGGTTGCTGCAACATCATTGGCGATCCTGACACTGTCATCCGTCGAGCCATCGTCGACCAGCAAAAGCTCCCAGTCCGCAACTGTCTGAGCTTGGACGCTGGCGATCGCTTCGCCCAGAGTTGCCTCCGCATTGAGGAAGGGGGTTATGATCGTCACTCGCGGCAGGGAAGTCATCGCCGAAGCCATCCTTTGATACTTCGCTTGATCACCTTGCGGCGCTCGCGCGCAAGCGCTTTCCAGATTGCTGAACGAATGCGGAAAGAGGCGCCCTTATCCGCCATTGTGCGATTTAGCCATGTGAGAAACGTGATACGCGCGGCCTCGTCAGTGCCTGCCTCAGAGCAGGCAACAGAGCAACTTTCAGAATGCTGGCGGTATTTTGCCCAGGTCCGGCCGGACACGTAGGCGGGCGCGAATGCGAGCGCCTTGGCAAAGAACGTCTGGTCCTCGAACATCAGGCGAAAGCTGTTCTCGAACCCCCCAAGCGTTGCGAATAAGCTTGAACGCATCAGGGCATTGCATGTTGTCGGCGTCTGGACCTCGTTCTGAAGTAGCAGCTCAAACAGCACGGGAGGCTCGTATCGGGTGTCTGGTTCGACGCCGAGCGGGTAGTAGAAGTCCGCGCGGTCAGCAGCCTCTTGCCAGCTATGCCAGATCAGAGTCCGGCCATAGATCATGCCGAGCGCCGGATCGCTTTCCATAATAGAGACCTGTTCGGAAAGCTTTTCGGGCAGCCATGCATCGTCTGCGTCGAGAAATGCGACGTAGGCGCCGCGCGCTTCCGTCAGTCCACGGTTGCGCGAGGCGCTGATACCGTGATTGCCATTGTCATGGTGAGACAATAGTCGCACCTTGCCCGGCAGCCGCTGCTCATAACCGCGTATGATGGCGGACGACTGGTCAGTCGAGCCATCGTCGACAACGAGGAGTTCCCAGTCGGTGAAGCTTTGACCTACAATGCTGTCAACAGCTTCCCGGAGATAACTCTCACCATTGAACACGACTATAATTGCCGTAACACGCGGCTGTCCGCCTGAATTGTCAGCCATGGCACAGCACCATGCGCCGAAAGTCAACTTCACCCCAATCGGCGACCGTAACGCGCGGCAATCGGTAAGGGTCGACGCGAGGCCCAGCTTCACGCGGCAGGGTAGTTACTGCATAGTCTATGCCGGCAGACCTTACGGCGTTGGCGGTGCTGCCATCGAAATCTCCAAACGGGTATGCGAATCCCACCACCCGCCGTCCTGTAATCTCCTCGCATTGTTGGCGGCTGCCTGAAATCTCGCGTTCAAGCTCGTCCCGTTTCAGTAGCGGCAAGGATGGGTGCGTACAGGTGTGGGCGCCGATCGAAACGCCATCGGTGTCGGCGAGCTGCCGCAGCTCCGAATGCGTCATGGCGCGATCGCGCCCTCGGGGACTGGCGTCGGTTCCTGCCCATCTTGCCAGCCGCTCAAGGGCCTTCTCGCGTTCGTGTGCACTCAACGGCTTCAGCAGTGCGTGCAAGTTGAAATGGAGCGTCGTGCGGTTGATCGCGTTATTGGAGTCCGCCGGCATTGCGTCCTCCCAAACGCGCCAGTCATAGTTTCGGCCAGCGATCTCGATCTCCAGAGTGTTCGGGAGAGCAGGCATCTCCAAAATGATGCGGGATAGAATGTCCCACCAGAACACTGAGGGATCGGTGATCGCATGGGTGGTGACGAAGACAGTCGCAGGACAGTTCATACGCCGCATGATCGGCACCGCGTTTTGGAGGACATCCGCGTAGCCGTCGTCAAAGGTGATTGCCACCGCATTTCTCGGTGACCGTCTCTCCCCAAGCCGTTGCGCCAGCCATTGCAGGGGAACAATGTCCCGCGCTTTCGTAAGAAGTTCGATCTGGCGTGCGAAATTTTGCGGCGAAACCGCGAGTTCCCAAGGATCGACGAGCGGTTCTGCGATGCGGTGATACATCAGCACGATAGGTCGACCGAAACCGGCAAGCAGGCGCCCCCGTCGCAGGAATTTGCTGACAGTTTGACGCGCTGTCACGGCGCCGCTCATCGCCTGAAAGCCCGCGCCGCGACTATTACCGGACAATAGGGGTCGTGCACATCAAGTAATGCCGAATTCAGCTCATGTTCCGCCAGGCCGTAGAGGAAGGCCGTAGCAGAATACGCGTTTCCATAGTGACTGACTTCGACGTTCTTCGCCCCGAACCTGTCCGACAGAAGTCGCCTTAGGGCAGCCGGAGTTATCGACCAGAACCAGCTCTCGCCCCATTCTCCCCTGTCAATCGGGCTGACCCAAGGCACTGTAATCAGGAGAACGCCTCCCGGCTTCAGGATCCGCCACAGGGTTGCGACTGCAGCAGGTAGATCGAAAAGAAGGTGCAGGGTCTGGGTGAGTACGATACAATCGAAGGTCTCGGACGGCAGATCGTCGTTATTCGCCAGATCACCCACGAAGGTTGTCAACGGGTGGCCGTTATAACGGTTCAGAACATCGCTTGCGGTAACCCGACTGCCTCCGAAACGCATCGTATAGGCGTTATCACCGATCTCCAGGACCCTTCCGGATATGTTCAACGAACAGGACGCGAGGAAAGTCTCGACATAGCGGCGGTCCAATGGCTTGCCGCGATCAAAACCGAACTCCGTGCTGAAGGGTACGGTACGCTCGAGGTCACCGAACCGGGCGCTCGAGCGGTGCCGACTTGACCGGCGCCTGAGACGATGCCGGAGCATCACAGCGGTCTGTAACGGCGCTGCAAGCGAAACGGCGATAGTGCTGCTGAGTTGACCGGCGAGTGAAGAGCGGAACCGAAGCGCTGTACCAAGCTGTCCCAGTTGCTTGTCCGTATAATAGCACTTCCATTTTTCGACACCCTGACGGTAGGCGGCCGCCCAATCCGGATTGGTCTGCGCGACGTCCCGCTGCCGGCGAAGGACCTTCAGCGCCGCGCGCAACATCATCGGATTGCTGTTCGACATATTCGTTGCGTGCCGACGGTAATCTGCGAGGTATTCCGGAATGCAGGCCACCTTGTTCGCCCGAGATAGGCGAAGGTAGACGTCGTAGTCCTCGCAAGCCCGCAGTGACCGGTCAAATCCGCCGGCGGCTTCCAATGTCCTGCGGCGATAGAGCACCGTCGCATGCATTCCAATCAGGTTGTCGGTCAGGAAGCATGCATACGGGTCCTCGCCCACCGACCTCAGTGGTACAGTATTCCTGACTGCACCGGCCTCGTCGATGGAGCGGAAAGCACCGTAGACCAACGCGCAATCGGGATTGTCGTGAAACAAGGCAAGATTGGTGGCCAGCGCTACCGGGCGCAGCCTGTCGTCGGCATCCAGGAAGGCAATGAATTCGCCGCGCGCTGCCGTCATCCCGGTGTTACGGGCAGCGGCCAAACCCTGGTTTTTTTGGCGGATGTAGTGGACGTCGTCATATCGACGAACAACACTTTCGGGATTGTCCGACGACCCATCGTCCACAATGATGATCTCATCCGGCTTCACGGTCTGGTTGCGGACGCTGTCGATCGCTTCGGCAAGGAACCGCGCATGATTGTAGGTCGTGATGACAACTGAAACGCTGGATGCAGCGGGGCGGGTGGTCATCTCTCACCCGCTCCGTTTCGGCAGGTCGGG
The DNA here is from genome assembly GCF_040318745.1 of Mesorhizobium sp. M1027. NCBI lineage: Bacteria > Pseudomonadati > Pseudomonadota > Alphaproteobacteria > Hyphomicrobiales > Phyllobacteriaceae > Mesorhizobium > Mesorhizobium sp. M1027. The sequence continues at coordinate 198,826 of NZ_JAMYMW010000013.1, forward strand.
TAGCCGGCAAAGGTCAACCAGCCGACAGATCGCCGACATGCTTCCTCGAAGCTGACAGCCGGCTGGTATCCGAGCTCACGCTCGGCCTTGCGCCATGGAAGTTTCGTCTGGCACTGGTGCAAAAGTGCACGCTCCTCCGATACCATGACCGTTGGGGCCGTAGTCGCACCGGTCGCATTGCGTCCTGCCTTCCGCCACTCGGCATAGCCTGCCTTCAGTCCGCTGCGAACAGGCCTTGGCAGGCTTCGGACAAGCCGCCGATATCCTTGGCTTTCCTTCAGTCCTTGTTTCCATCTCGGAGCAAATGACAATGGCGCTGAAGCCGAAATCGCGGCCAGGTCGAACCCCAGTGCCTCGGCGATCGGTCGGCAAAGATCTGCCCAACTGATCTCTTCCCGGTCTCCGATCAGATAGGTTCGCCCAGAGGCCTCGGGCACTTCGATGGCGAGCTTGATCGCGTGAATGACATTGTCGACATAGGCGCTGTTGCAGATACCACGACCGCCATCCACCAGGTAGGCGGAACCGTCAATGAGCTCGTCGGCAAAACCACCGGTCCAACTGGAGCGTGGGCCAAAGACAATTCCGGGCCGCAGCACCACTACCTGCACCGTGCCGTCGCGTGACAGTTGCCCGAGACGGCGTTCGGCATGAATCTTCGCATTGTTGTACTCGATCGTCTGATCGTCATGCAGCGCGCTCGTTTCGTCCGTCCCGGGCGGGGGCGATTGGCCATGAACGGAAGCGCTGCTGAGATAGATCAGACGAAGCACGCCGGCAGCGGTGGCTGCACGATAGACGGGCTCGATAGCATCGACGATCGTGCGGGCGTCACCGGCAACTGCATGTACGACGTACTGACAGCCCGTAAAGGCAGCGGTAAGAGCCTGAATATCACGCGCATCCGCCACCATTGCGTCAATCGCAAAGCGAGACAGACTGGCGAAAGCATCCGGCCTGCGAACGATCGGCCTCACATTGGCCCAGCCGGAAAGTTGCAGCAACTCCACGGTGCGGCAACCTATGAAACCGTTGGCGCCAAGCACTGCAACAGTGCCGGTCATTGTCTGGTCCCGGCGGAAGCAGCGACATGGAGCAATTCTTCCGGACCGAGCCACGGCATGTCCATCAGTTTCCGTCTAGCATAGCATCCTTCGATCAGATCGACCACATTGCGCCCAACACTGGCCGGCACGGAAAGGGGGGCCCCATTTCGGACCGCATCCACCAAGCCCGAAACCTGATCGCAAAATGCATCGACAAAATCGCGCGACCGGCCGTCGGCATTGGTGAAGGAAACGCAGCCTGTCGTGCGACTTCCATTCAAGGCGACCTCCACAGTCTCGGTCTCATTGACCGTCCAGGAAATCGAGCCACGTTCGCCCTCAAGGCGGTACAGATTCGGGCGAGCCCAATCCCGGCTCAACCTGACCGTCGCGTCGAAGCCGCCAAAACGCAGCCGGACAAGGCAGTTCGCCTCGACGCCGCCCATTGCGTCATCGGCGTAGTGGATTTCGTCGGGCTCTCCAAACCACCAGGTCAGGAGGTCAAGGCAATGCGTGCCGATATCCTGAAGCACACCACCACCGGACTCCGCGAAGCTGAAATAGCTCATCGAAGCCACCGGCCACTGGAAGGAGCCGCCCTCAAAACAACTGACGCTTCGTAACCGTCCGATCATTCCGCCCTCCAGCATGGCCTTTATCGACCGCGTCGCAGGGAACTGCCTTCTGACGAGCCCTGTTGCCACATGAAGATTGTTGGCTGCCGCTGCCGCAAGGATACGAGCCGCCTCGGAGCTGCTCGTGGCCATCGGCTTTTCGCACAGAACATGCATCCCGGCTTCCAACGCTTGTGTCGACTGATCAGCGTGATATCCAGGTGGCGAAGCAATGATCGCAATATCGGCGTCCATAGCCAAAAGGCCGTCGAAACTGGCCGCAACCTTGGCTGAGGGCAGTCGCGCCTGAACGAGTGCGGCCTGCTTCGCATCTGGATCGAATATCCCCGCGACTGCAACTTGGCCTCTGCTTTGAAGGCGTGAAAGCGCTTCCGCATAGTAGAGCCTTGTGACAGCTCCACATCCGGCCAAAACGAGCCGGACCGGTTCATCTTCCCGGAGTCCTGCAGGCCGCTGCGCGGTTTCAACTAGGATGGACAATCCTGCCTCCCTGTCTTGCAACGAGCCGCAGCATACGACCAATTGTCTTGAGTGAGGGATCGAAGCGGAACGCTTCGCTCATCTGCGCCAAGCATCCAGCCCAATCGCCGGCGCCGAACAGTCGCCGCGCAGTCTCGAGAGCGCTTAGCGCATAGGTCCGCCGGGCCGACGCGGCGACATCGTCCGCAAGCTCGGTTGGAAGATAGCTCTTGAAAATATCGATCGCCATTCGCGTGTAGGCCATGTCCTCGGCACTTCGGATATGGCGCCCTGTGTTCGATTGGGGGTGCATCCGATAAAGTGCAAGGGCCTGCGGTTCGTACCAGACAGGAAATTGAGAAGCGATGCGGACCCACATCTCCCAGTCTTCACTGCATTTGAGCCGCCGGTCGAAGGCGCCGAGTTCTTCGTAGACCGCGCGGCGCACCACGATTGATGGCGTCATGACGTGCTGTTCCAACGCCAGTCGAGCCGCCGCATTCTCGAGCCGTCCGGGGCTTGACTGCATTACAGGCGGGATCGACAGCTCCTGTCCGTGGGCATCCATGAAGATCGCCCGGCAGAATGCCGCGCCTGTACTCGGGTCCGCATCGAAGCCTCGTCCGAGCAATTCGTAGAAGCCGGGGCGGACGGCGTCGTCGCCGTGCAGGAGATGTACGAGTTCGCCCTGGGCACGATCCAGGCAGGTATGGAAGTTGCCGATATGCCCTAGATTTTGCGGCTGGTGGAAAAAGCCAACGCGGTTCCCACCGATTTCATTCAAGACTCTTTGCGGATCATCGGAAGAACAGTCGTCAACCACCTCGATTTGCATTTGAGCCGGGCCGGGGTCCTGCGCCAGCACACTTTCCAGCGTTGCGGCAAGAAAGCAGGCGCAATTACAGGCGGGGATCATCACTGACCATTTCGGGCGTGCAGCCTCCCGTGGCAACGGCGAGATCGGATCGCGATACTCGAAGTCACGGACCGCCGTCATCGCTGGAGCACCGAGGACTTCAGCAGGTGCAGCCCCAACCTGACAATGTCGCGTTTGTCCACGTCACGTCCGATGCCACCGCTGCGAAGGCTCCGCAGGAAGCACGATCTGGCCGATGGCAAATCGCCTTCTACCAGATACCGCATTGACCATTCATAAAAGTAGCGGGAGCAGCCGCCGCGGGCAGAATTTGCCACCTGCGTGTCCATGACCTGCGCCATGCGCCGGTAGAATCCTTCTATTGCATCCAGCTTGGGTCGGTTTGGCAGTGCCGATATGAGTCCGCCCGGATACAGACGGTAGACACCTGCTACCTCGTCGACAAAAGCGAGATCTGCTGTCCTTGCGCAAAGCACATACAGCGGCCAGTCAGTTATCGGAAAGAAATCAGCATACCACCACGGCACATTTCGAACGCACGCGGTTCGCATCATGCCGGCGCAAGTTGCGAAAGGATTGCCTTCCCAGATATCCCTTTGCGTCACGATGGGTTTCTGGTCCGCCCGCGTCCACCGCGTCGATGTGAACTCATCGCCATCCGCCACGACTGCATTGTGGAATATTGCGGAGAGTTCCGGGTGCGCGTTGAGATGGGCCGCCTGATCTTTGAGCTTGGTCGTGGATGTCCACAGGTCGTCGCCATTGAGGATCGAGACGTAGCGCCCACGCGCCATCCGGAGTCCTCTCGTGACGACTTCGTTCGATCTCACATTACTGCCGGAATAGATCGCCGACAGCCTTTCAGGATGGTTGGAAACATATCGCTCGACAATCTTCCGGGTTCCGTCGGTCGAAAAGTCTTCACTGATCAATATCTCGACACCGAAATCGGCCTCTTGCATGAGAGCGCTGTCGATCGCAGCCGCCACGTAGCGTGCGTGATTGTAAGTGACAATAAGGACGGTCACGCGAACCGTTGACTCATTCACCTTCCGCTCCGCAGTCCATGCCGCCCGCCTATCTCAGATCATGCCGATCATTGCTGGCTCTAGATCGCGTGAGTTGCCCTCATTTCCGCAATTCCACCATTGGCCTCAAACCAGCGCAATGTGCGCACGAGACCCTCTTCATAGGGCACTTTGCACGACCACCCCGGCAAGATTCTTCGGCATAGGGTCAGGTCAGGACGCCGGTTGGTCGGATCCTGCGGCGCCGGCTCACCATGAACAATGGTCGTTCCGGGAATGAGGCCTGCAACATACTGCGCGATCTCAAGCACCGAAATTTCCCGGTCGTTTCCTACGTTGACTGCTCCCACATGATTGAAGTTCTCCAGCCAGAACAGCCGTTCGAGCCCATCGACAATATCGTCGACATAACCCCAGCTGCGGGTTTGGAGACCATCACCATGGACGACGATCGGCTTGCCGGCCAACGCATTGGCGATAAAGTTGGAAACAGCACGCCCATCATCGGCTCGGGTGCGCGGGCCGTAGACGTTAAAGAGCCTGGCAACCCGCACATCGACGCCGCGGACACGGTTGCTTTCGAAGAGGAGCGCCTCGGTGCAGCGCTTGCCTTCGTCGTAGGAAGAGCGCGGGCCCGTACAGTCCACTGACCCCCGATACGTCTCGGGCAGCGGGTTGACCAACGGATTTCCATAAACCTCCGAGGACGACGCAAAGCAGATTCGCCCATCCTTTTTGAGCAGCTTCAAGAGCCGCATAGCGCCAATTAGATTTGCTGAGACGGTACGCTCGGGCTCCCGCATATAGACCGGCGGCGACGCGGGCGAGGCAAGATGAAAGATCTCGTCGAATTGGAAATCGGATTTGAAATGCTCCACCTCGGAGCGGACCAGCACTAGGCGTTGATCTCGGATATGACCAACGTTTTCTGCTCTGCCGGTCCATAGGCTGTCGACCACAACCAGCATGTCCAAATCGTTTCTTTTGAGAAGCCGGTCGACCAGGTGCGACCCGATGAATCCTGCTCCTCCAGCCAGCAACAGCTTCTTCATCTCATGTCACGAAGGGGACATAGGCTGTCCGAATTCGTGTCCTCGTTGGGCATTGCAAGCGTCCCTCCTTCGGGAAGCCGCGTCAAATAGGCTCCGCTTGGTCCAAGCTTCTCGTCCATTACAGCAAGATTGCTGAGCACCACGCGGTAGTCGGCTTTCTCGGCGGAATCCGCAAACTCATGAATAGAGTAGTTCCAAAAATTTCCTCCGCTCTCCGAGCCGTTTTCCCCTGAGCTGCGGTCCTCGCTTTCCGGTTGGGGAAGTGCTCGCTTCGCCTTGCGCAGGAAAATGGCCGTAAATGCGGCAACGAGTTTCGCGAACTGCACAGGTGATCGCCAGAGCATTTTAGTGCAGTTCCTGGCGACAGCAGCAAATCGGTGTGTCATCAGCCCAAGCTTGGCAATCTCGACATCGGTGCGGAAGATCGCATCCAGCAGGACCGGCTTCACCGCCTCTGTGCAGCGGGCAAGTACGCTCTCGAGCACCATCCGACGCGAGATGAGCATTCGCACGAAATCTGCCGACATATTCCCTGGCGTTCGGCGGTATCCGACAAGATGCTCCTCAACGACGCCGAAACGGTATTTGGAGGCAATGCTCTGTTGGATGAAGAAGTCCTCGCAACCCTCTGCACCGCTCTCGCGCAGTCGCGAGGAGTAGCCACCCATTTCGAAGAGAACATCGCGCCGAAGCATCACCGAACTGCCGTTGCCGATGAAATTTTGTCCGAGATGCTGCATGAACACCCATCCATTTGGGTGCCTCTGCTTCGGCGTGATGATCACCATATCATCGGCGTCAATCGTCCGGTAAAGTGTGTAGACAAGCCCTAGATCATTGCCAGCCGCCGCGAAAACACGCAGCTGCTTTTCGAGCTTGGTCGGGTGCCAGAGATCATCGGCGTCTACAGGCGCTATAAAGATGCCCTTGCTTGCCCGCACCCCCGCATTCCGCGCCGACGCGACGCCACCATTCTTCTGTTGGAGCAATTTGATGCGCCCGTCGCCATCAGCCAGTCGTCGAACGATCGATGCTGTTGCGTCGGTCGAACCATCGTCAACGACTATTATTTCCGTATTTTTATGCGTTTGGGCGAGCACGGACGCCAAGGTACGCTCGATGAATGGCTCTGCGTTGTAGGCAGGGATGATAACCGCCACGAGCGTGTGGGCAGAGTGCTGTGAATTGCCCGGCAAATCCGCCATCCCTAGTCGCGCCCGAAGGAAGAGAATTGCAATCGCCCCCATATTGGCCAGAAATCATTTTTGGACGAGATATCAATTAGACAATCAGGCAGCGTGAAGTTCGCAAAGACCTGACGAGAGATTGACGGACGGAGTGTCATCCAAACCCTTCTCCTTGGTGTGTGCAGGCGTCCACCACTGAATCTCTTTGCTTTTCAGCATTCTTCGTTTGCTGCTATCCGCCGCAACCTAGGCACAGAGTTGCTGGGATCGGTCGTTCACGCATATATTAGCCGAAACTACTATTCGCGCCAAGGAGCTGAAACCGACATAGCGACGGCGGTGGGCTCTATCTCCGCGTAAAAAGGCGGAACCAAGTCCCGGGCCGTCGTCCACTTCAGGTGCCCGGCAGCAGCTTGCGGGTTTCGTCCTCCGTTTGGCAGGGGAGGTGTGACGATGAACGCCGTAACAATATTTAATCAGTTAGTTCGCGATCGCCGCTCCTGGTGGGGCCTGTAGCGTAATTGTGATGGTGTCACCCGGAGCGAGCAGAGTATCTTCGGTCGCCTCGATCGTCGCTGTCTTTCCGTCATTGGAACGGGTTACACCCATCATAACCCGGCGGCCCCCTTCGGCCAAAAGGTCGCTGCGCAGCTGCCTCACATAGGCGATTTGTTTGGCCAAAGAATCCATCTCAGCGCGCATTTCCATCATCGCCGCGCTTTCAGTCTGCAAGTCAGCCAACAGGTTAATTCGACCCTGGTCGGTAAGCTTCTCAAGGCTGCGCTGCAATTCCCCTTGGTCGCGTTCAAGTCGAGAGATCTCAGCGTTGGTTTGCAAAGCGCGGGTCGCTGACAAGAGCACTGCGCGTTGAGCATCGTTGATCATGGTGATCTGGATCAGACCTTTTTCGAAGAGCTTCTTGAGGCGATCAAGTTCAGCCGCATCCGCTGCCGCGCCAGCTTGATCCGCCTTCTGCTGCTCCTTCAGGTAGCCCATCCGTTCCGCCGCCTTGGTCGTGGCCAACTTGATTGAAGCGCGCTCTTTCTCCTGATCCACATAGAGAGCTTCAAGATGCTTCTGTTCCTGCTGCAAAGCTTCGTCGCGACGGGGTTCGAGGCTCGGGTCACGTTCTGCCTCCGGAACCTCGATCGCCCTGGCGCCGCTCAGCTGCGCCTCTATTCGAGCAGCCTTGATTTGGCTTTCCTGATACTTGATGCGCAGAACGTAGAGGCGGCCGCCAAGGTCCGCTACTGTCATTTCAGGGTTTTCAACCTCGCCGCGACCGAGCTTATAGCCGCCGCCCGCAGCCACAGCTTGTCGGACAGCCATTCCTGGTCGGAAGGCCTGAGTCCCAGGAGAGGCAATGTCCCCGTCGATATAGACCGGTCGGTATTCCTCAATATCAACTATAATCTGATCTGGATAGAACCCGGTCCAATTCTCAGTGCCGTCAGCGGATCGTTGCGGAAGGGACTTCGGTTTTAGGACCTCGATTACCTCCTTGCGAACATCCTCTATTGTCTTCTGGCGAACCTTTAGGGGGCCCAAGACCGGCAACACAATTGTACCGCTCTGGTCGATCACAGCTCGCTTTTGCATCTCGGGATAGCCTATGACCGCGAAGCCGATCACGTCGCCAGTCTGCAGACGGTACTCGTCGACGTTGTACTCCTGTGCTAGGGCAGGGCCATTCGACAGGTTCGCGTAGACGAACAAGAGTAACAAGCATGTGAGCGCGGCGCAGCTGCCTGCTCGCCAGCGCACCGATCTATTCAACATTCGCGCTCTCGTGTGTTCGAACGGCTGACAGTCATACACATAACCAACCAATTCAGCCCCTTGTCGCAACGCATTTAATGGATCGAGCAGTTGCGGATCGAGCAGCATATCAGCTGCTCCAACCTGTCATGAAAATATCGAGTTCACTGTGTCCGCGGTCACAGCGAGTGTCGCCGATATGCCTCATTTATCCCAGGTATCCCGGTATCCCACGTAAAGCTCGGTACAAAAGTCGCACAGGCGGAAGAGTTGGACGGGATCGACATAATGGACCGTATGGTTAGCGCCGTTCCCTCAGGGCCATTGCTGAAGCTCTGGCGTGTAGCGGCAGGTGAGACGGACACCTATCCCCGGCCAGGCAGAACCATGGAGTGGGACACGGCGGCTGGCGACGCAATCCTGCGAGTTGCTGGTGGCATCGTCCTTAATCTCGAGGGACCTACAACAAGGGGGCGCCAACGATCAGATGTCGATTTTGCAAATCTTGTCGCTTACGGCGAAGCAGAATTCTACGTCGGAAAAATTGGGCTCAGAGGCTCGGTGTAGTCCCCGATTGCTCCACGAGCACACCGCGGATGAAAAGCACGCCTCGCTCTGTCGATGGAGGATCGTGAAGAGGGAAAGCGTGAGATGCTGCACGATATGGTGGCCACGAATGGAACCCCCTTCGTCTCCAGCGGAAGATTGACCCACCTTAAGCGACTTGAGGCAGAGTCAATCCACATTTTCCGCGAGGTTGCGGCGGAATTTCAAAACCCGGTAATGCTCTATTCGATCGGCAAAGACTCGTCGGTAATGTTGCATTTGGCGCTCAAGGCGTACTTTCCGTCGCGCCCGCCCTTTCCGCTACTTCACGTCGATACGACTTGGAAATTCAAGCAGATGATTCAGTTCCGTGATGATGCTGCCGAGTGCGCGGGCATGGATCTGATCGTCCATACCAACATGCAGGGCTTGAAGGAAGGGATCAACCCGTTCACTTACGGCTCTTCCACTTACACAAGCGTTATGAAAACCGACGCACTCAAGCAGGCGTTGACCAAGTATAAATTCGACGCAGCGTTTGGCGGGGCTCGACGCGATGAGGAGAAAAGCCGAGCCAAGGAGCGCATCTTTTCCTTTCGAACGGAAAATCACAACTGGGATCCGAAGACCCAGCGCCCGGAACTCTGGAATGTTTTCAACGGGCGGATTCGTCATGGGGAGTCCATCCGTGTCTTCCCTCTTTCCAATTGGACCGAGCTCGACATTTGGCAGTACATCCTGAAGGAAAACATTCCCGTCGTTTCGCTCTATTTCGCGGCCAAGCGTCCGGTCGTGTGGCGCCAGGACGTGCTGATAATGGTCGATGATGACCGGCTGCCGCTTGAGCCCGGCGAAATACCGGAAATGAGAATGGTGCGCTTTCGCACTTTGGGTTGCTACCCGCTGACCGCCGCAATTGAATCGGATGCGTCGACGGTTGCGGAGATCGTCTACGAGATGCTGTTTGCTCGAACGTCCGAGCGCTCTGGGCGTCTAATCGATCACGACGAGTCAGGGGCGATGGAAAAAAAGAGGCGGGAGGGATACTTCTGATGAACGCGATACCGATAGACCCCGCAGCGATCAGCCAGTACCTGGAGCGCCATGAAAGCAAGGACCTGCTTCGCTTCCTGACGTGTGGAAGTGTCGATGACGGAAAATCGACACTGATCGGACGCCTGCTTTACGATGCCAAACTGCTTTTTGAGGATCAGCTCGCGGGTCTGAGACGCGATTCTCGTAAGCACGGAACAACTGGAGATGACATCGATTTCGCGCGTCTGGTGGACGGTTTGGAAGCGGAGCGTGAACAAGGCATCACCATCGATGTCGCCTATCGATTCTTTTCGACCCATCGCCGCAAGTTCATTGTCGCTGACACGCCTGGCCATGAGCAATACACGCGCAACATGGCGACCGGCGCGTCGAATGCCGACCTTGCCGTCATTCTCATCGACGCGCGGAAGGGGGTTCTCACGCAGACACGCCGCCATACTTTCATCGCGTCGCTGCTTGGGATCAAGCACCTCGTTGCCGCAATCAACAAGATCGACCTGGTGGATTACTCCCAGAAGGCCTTTGATCGGATTGGCGCTGACTATCAGACTTTCATCGCGGACCTTGGCTTCAAAACGATACTCTCCATTCCGATGTCGGCACGCTTTGGCGACAACCTGGCGGAGCGGAGCGCCAAGTTGGCGTGGTATGAAGGGCCGACGCTCATCGAGCACCTCGAAACCGTCGATGTGGTCCGCGATGAAACAGCCGGCCCATTCCGGTTGCCGGTGCAATGGGTCAATAGACCGAATTTGAACTTCCGTGGCTATTCGGGAACAATCGCATGTGGCGTGGTCAACGTTGGGGATCCAGTCGTTGTCGCACAGTCCGGTTGTACGTCCAGGGTCAAGTCGATCATCACCTACGACGGCCAGCACGAATGGGCGGCGGCTGGCGAAGCGATTACCTTGGTTCTGGAACACGAAATTGATGTTTCGCGTGGTGACATCATTTGTGCAGCTGCCAGCCACCCCGAGGTTTCTGATCAGTTTTCGGCCCACGTGATCTGGATGAGCGACGACGAGCTCATCCCAGGGCGGACCTATTATCTCAAGATTGGCTCGCGCACTGTGGGTGCAAGCGTGATGGAGATAAAGTACAAGGTCGACGTGAATACGTTTCAAAAATTGGCGGCCAAGACGCTCCACCTAAACGAGATCGGCGCACTTAACCTGTCGACGCAGGAGCCGATCGCGTTCGAGCCGTATTCGTCCAACCGCGTTATGGGCGGCTTCATCATGATTGATCGGCTGTCAAACCAGACGGTCGGTGCCGGAATGATTGTTTTCGCCTTGCGTCGGGCATCCAATATTCATTGCCAGGCAGTGGAGATAAACAAAGCCATACGATCGCGCCTGAAAGGTCAGAAACCGGTCATCTTGTGGTTTACCGGTCTTTCGGGGGCGGGCAAGTCAACGATTGCTAACCTGGTAGAAAAGCGCCTCGTCTCAATGGGGCGGCACACATATCTTCTCGACGGTGACAATGTTCGCCACGACCTCAACCGTGACCTTGGTTTCACGGATGCTGACCGTGTCGAGAACCTGCGGCGCGCCAGTGAGGTGGGGAAATTGATGGTCGACGCCGGCTTGATTGTCTTGGCGTCGTTCATATCGCCGTTCCGGGCCGAGCGCAAAATGGCCCGAGAGCTATTTGCTGCGGGAGAGTATGTCGAAATTTTCGTGAGTACACCTCTCCACGTGGCCGAGAAACGGGACCCAAAGGGACTGTACAAGAGCGCGCGTCTAGGTCGACTTAAAAATTTCACTGGCATCGACAGCCCCTATGAAGAGCCAGAGTCGCCGGAAATTGTGCTGGCGGCAGGGGTGAGCGCGTCGGAGGAGCTGGCCGAACAGGTTATCAACTATCTCGCGCATCACGGCTACATCGACCGATGAACCGCGCTTTTCAGCCATGTGCCACACGTCCGGCGCCATCACTTCGGTAGGAAGGCATATTCGACCAGATCTACAAGCCGGCCCAGTAGCATTTAGATCAGGACGACATGACCACAGCACCCGCCAAGGCGGGGTGGCGAT
>NZ_JAMYMW010000014.1:0-193165 GCF_040318745.1 Mesorhizobium sp. M1027
CCCTCCCCCCCCCCCCCCCGCGCGCGGCGGGGGGCGGGGGGGGCCCCCTCCCCGCGGCCCGCGGCGGGGGCGGTGGGGGCCCCGCCCCTGCCCGGGCGTTGCCTGGCCCCGCCGGTCTGGGTCCATGGCGACGTCGCCTCGGGCAATCTACTCGTCGAAGATGGCAAGCTGTGCGCGGTGGTCGATTTCGGTAGTTCGGCTATCGGCGATCCTGCCTGTGACCTGGTGATCGCGTGGACGGAATTTTACGGCGAGAGCCGCCAGGCGTTCCGCGACGCCATTGCCCTTGACGAGCACAGCTGGGCGCGCGCTCGGGGCTGGGCGTTGTGGAAGGCGCTGATCGTCGCTTCGGGACATGACGGCAATCAGCGCGAGGCGGAAAAATCGTGGCGGGTCATCAATGAGGTGCTGGCGGATCACACAAACAGTCAGAGCGGGAGGGCCAATTCAGTTTGAACGGATCCCGCTCTAATGACGAGCGCATTACTGGCCGCCCATCTCCTTCTTGAATGTATCGAAATCGACCTGCATGCCGTTGAAGATGGTGCTCCAATGGCGGGTCAGCGCTGAAACGGCGACCGCCTCCTGGATCTCCTCGTCGGTGGCGCCGGCCCGCTTGGCGTCCTGCGTGTCCGACCAGATACAGTAGTTGCACGGGATTTGCGCCGCCACCGCCAGCGAGATCAGCGACTTAACTTTCGGCGGCAGCGCCGTCTTGTCGCTGAGCTGGATAGCCTTGACCTCGGCCCATGCACCGGGCAGACCGGCTTTCGGGAACTGCTTTACGAAACCGGGCACCCCGCCCATGGTCGACTGGATGTCCTTGACGGTTGCGTCATACTCATCGGCATAAGAAGGAGTTGCAGCCAGCGTCAGCACACAGGCGGCGGCGAGCAGGCAGGCACGGCGGATGGAAGAGTGCTTTGATGAAAGAGTACGACAGACAGACATGACATTCTCCTCTGGCATTTGTTAGCCTTACGATGTAAGGTAATGTCGAAAATGAACCTTACAGCGTAAGTTGTCAAGCGGCACCATGGACACATCGATCAAAAAAAAGCGACCGCGCGGCCGACTGTCTCGCGAGATGATCGAGGATGCCGCTTTGAAGGTGATCGAGAGCGAGGGCCTCGCCGGTTTTTCGATGCGCAAGCTGGCGACTGCACTCGGCTGCGAGGCGATGAGCATCTATCACCACTTTCCTTCGGTGGCGCATCTCTTCGAAGCCTTGGTGGACCGGCTGATCGGCTCCCTCGAAATGCCCGACACGGACCTACCTTGGCGACAAAGGTTGCGCATCGCCGTGCAGGATTTCCGCCGCGTCGCGCGTGAGCACCCGGCTTTCGCCAGCTTCTTCGTCACCTACCGGATGAACTCGCCGACCTGCCTTGCGTGGCTGAACGGCATCCTCGGCCTGTTCGAGGCCGGCGGCTTCGGACCGGAACTTGGTGCGCGGCTGTTCCGTACCACCGGCTATTATCTGATGGGTGCCATCCTCGACGAGACTGCCGGCTATGCGAAGGGGCCTTCGGCCGTGACCACAGTCAGCGATGAGCAACTGGCGCAGGATTTTCCAAAAGTAGCTGCGGCCGGGCGTTATTTCGGCACCGCCGAATTTGACCGGACGTTTGATCTCGGCCTTGACATGCTCCTGGACGAAATGGAGCGCGCCCGCGACGGCACCAGCGCGCCGAATACCGGGTCTTGACCTCATGCGCTCTCTGTTCGCCGTGATACTGCTTATCGGTACCGGCATCGGCGTCGTCTATCCCTGGGCGATGACCAATTTCTCCGGCCGTGAGATCGGCACCTGGAGGGTTTACGAGCAGGGCCGGTTCAAGCCAGTGACAGTGGCCCTTAGCGCACGCGACGGGCCGCTACGCGTGCTGGTCGACCTTACGGCAAGAGCCGAGCGTATCGTCTCGCAGCAGCGCACCGTGTTGACCGTCACTGCCGCCACCGGCGGCAGGACGGTGCTCGCCTCGACGCTGCAGTTCAACCATTCCGACAATCCTCGGCAGGTCAGTCCGCAACTGCCGGACAGGATCTTTCGCGACGAGGCGGGCCTGATCCCGACGGTTACCGCCGGCCCCTACATTTTCACCGTTGGTCCGGGCGACGCCGAGGGCATTCCGATGCGGGCCGTCGACCTCGTCCTGCGCTCGGCTGCCGGCGAGATCGACCGCCGAGCGCGGCCGGTCGGTTTTTCGCTGATGGCGGCCGGCCTGGCCGGGCTGGTGCTGGCATTCCGTTTCGGCGGCCGTCGGCCGGAAAATCCGAACTCGCAGCCGCCACCGCCTCGCTGGGGCAGGGGCTCCAATTGAACTATCGCCACGCCTACCATGCCGGAAACTTCGCCGACGTCGTCAAGCATGTCGTGCTCAGCCGGCTGATCGAATATCTGAAGCAGAAGGACAAGGCGTTTCGGGTCATCGACACCCATGCCGGGATCGGCCGTTACGATCTGTCCTCGACCGAAGCGCAAAAGACCGGCGAATGGCAAGGCGGCATCGGCCGGCTGGTCGATGCGGCCCTCGATGCGCCGGCGGCAGCACTGCTGGCGCCGTATCTTGAAGCCGTCCGCTCGCTTAATCCGGACGGCGACGTGAAAAAATACCCGGGTTCGCCGCTGATCGCTCGGCACCTGATGCGCAAGCAGGACCGGCTGTCGGCGGTCGAGCTGCATGCCAAGGATGCCGCCAGGCTGAAGTCGCTGTTCGACGGCGACTTCCAGACCCGGGTGATCGAGCTCGACGGCTGGCTGGCGCTCGGCGCGCATCTGCCGCCAAAGGAGAAGCGCGGCCTCGTCCTCATCGATCCGCCTTTCGAGGAAGAGGGCGAGTTCGGTCGCTTGGTCGACGGGCTGCAAAGAGCCCATCGGCGCTGGCCAGGAGGGATTTACGCGCTCTGGTATCCGCTCAAGGACCGCAAGGCGGTCGCCGCCTTCCGCAGGGCGCTGAAGCAGACGGGCGTTCCCAGGCTGCTCGACATCGGTTTTGAGATCAGGCCGGCCTCCGTCGAGCCGAGCCTCGATGGCTGCGGCATGGTGGTGGTCAATCCGCCCTTCACCCTGGAGGGCGAGTTGCGGACGCTGCTGCCGGCGCTGCACCGGCTGCTTGCTGTCGAGCAGCCATCGCATTGGACGCTGGACTGGCTGGCGGGAGAGTAGTTTGAGATGCGGTCCTTGCCGTTCCCTCAGTGCAACCGCGTCACCACAACCATAGTCGCTACAACCGCTTGACCGCGCGTCAGCGAATCCGCACAGTGGGCGCAGTCGACCTTGAGAGGCTGCCATGACTCGCTTCGCCCAATCCGCCCTTGCCGTACTGCTCGCCGTTTGCACGCCGCTGGCTGCGCCTCTTGGCGTTACTCCGGCGGTGCAGGCCGCCGACCTTGCAATCTATACTGACGAGGACAGCGGCGTGTGCGGCGAGGCCTGGGTGCTGAACAAAATCACCGACCGCTTCTCCTATCAGGTGCATCACGTGCCGCATCTGCCGGATGTGCAGATCGTCGACTTCCAGCGCATCCACCAGCATCGCTATCTGCCGGCCGACGACATCTGGCCGATCGGTCGCCGTTATTGCGGCGCGACCGTCAGCCTCTCCGACGGTCGCGCCCGCACCATCTGGTACTTGATCGAGGAAGGCCAGGGTTTTGCCTCGATCGGCGACAATGTCGAATTCTGCGTGTCGGGCTTCGACCGCTGGATGGTCTACAACGGCCGCTGCCGCGTCCTGCGCTGATCGCGCACTCGCTGATTCCGACTTTTTAGCACCGGCCACCTGATCGACCGTCACCGTTTCCATGCGGCGCAGCATTCGCGGGAAGCGCGATCTGCTGTCACGAGTTTGCGGGGAAACAGCACCACATGGATTTGCTCGTTTATACTGTTGCTCTCGGCGCGGTCGTTGCTGGCTTCGTCCAGGGGCTTTCCGGGTTCGCTTTCAGCCTGGTTGCCATGTCGATTTGGGTTTGGACCGTGGAACCCCAACTGGCTGCTGCCATGGCGGTCTTTGGGGCGCTCACCGGTCAGATCATCGCTGCCGTCACCGTCCGCCGGGGTTTCGACCTCAGGCTTCTGCTGCCCTTCCTGATCGGCGGGACCATAGGGATTCCGGTCGGTGTCGCCATCCTGCCCTTGCTGGATGTGCAGTTGTTCAAGCTGGTCTTCGGCGCGCTGCTGGTCGTTTGGTGTCCCTTGATGCTCTTTGCGCGTCGCCTCCCTCCCATCACGGTCGGGGGTCTTGTTGCAGACGGTGCAATAGGTCTGGTCGGTGGCATCATGGGTGGACTTGGCGGCTTCACCGGCCCGGTTCCAACGCTGTGGTGCGTGCTGCGCCAATGGGAAAAGGACAGGCAGCGTATTGTCATCCAGAATTTCAACCTTGTGACCCTCTCCATGACGATGGCCGCCTATCTTGCGGCCGGAAAGATCAAGCTCGAAATGCTGCCGATGTTTGCCGTCGTCGCGCCGGCGATGTTGATACCGACACTCCTTGGCGCGAGACTCTACATCGGCGTTAGCGAGGCGACTTTTCGAAAGATCGTCCTCACACTCTTGGCCGCATCAGGTGCGGCATTGTTGGCATCGTGCTTGCCGCACCTCACAAGCCGGGTTTGAACGACACACAGAAATCCCGACTTCCGCCGTGCCATGCGCTATCGACCGGTACGGCCCGCTCCCGACAGGTAGGCGCAGATCAGTTCGACGAGTTGCTTTTGCAGCTCCGGCGCGGCGAGCATGTTCCGGCGTGCCGCGTTGTGGATCACACCTTCGATCGCTGACGAAAGCACCCGCGCCACGGTCTCCATGTCGGCGCCTTTCCTTGGCTTGCGATAACTGGCGACAGCAGTCGCATAGTGATTGAGGTATTGTGCCTGGAACGAAGCATGGGCGGCCCTGGAGCCACGATCGCCAGGCGCCTCGTCGAGCAGCACCTGGTGTAGTGTCGGGTGAATGCTGTGTGCCGCGATCATGCCGCGCACCAGCTCCTGCGCGAATGTCCTGAGCGGCTTTTGGTCTTCCGCCGAATCGCGAATGACCGACAGCACATGATCGAAGTGACGGCGCCGGACGGCTGCGAGCAGGGAGAGCTTGTCGGGAAAATACTGGTAGAGCGTGCCGATGCTTACACCTGCTGTCTCGGCCACTTTGTTGGTGGTGAAGCCGGCCCAGCCCAGCCCGCTCAGAACATGAGCCGCTGCCTCGATGATCGCCTCGACGGTTGCCCTGGAACGCGCCTGGCGCGGCTGCTTGCGCATGCGCGTATGCGGTTTTGCAATGCGAGTAGACACGCCCTCTCATTCTCCTGAAAATATAAACAACATACTCGCATTTCCGGAAAAGGACACCGACCATGAGTGCGCTCGCTCTGGTTCGCGGCCTGTTTGCCTATCAGGCCTGGGCCATGACGAACTGCTGGAAAAGCTCGCGAGTCTCGACCCGCATGTTCACGGCAAGGAACGGCAGGCCGTGATACGGCTCGTCGATCACAGCCATGTGGTGTCGCGGATATTCTCGGCGCACCTGGTTGACGCAAGCCATGGCTACTCCGCCGCCACCACTGAGGACACGCCGGCGTTCGACGAACTTCGCGCCGCGGTCGCAGCGACCGATCGCTGGTATCCCGATTATCTCGAAACCGTTTCGTCGCGGCAGCTGTCCGAGCCCCTCGCTTTCGTGTTCACCGACGGGGATAAGGTATTGATGTCGCGACAGGAAATGCTGACCCACGTCGTACTGCACGGCGGCTATCATCGCGGTGAAGCGGGGCGCATCCTGGCACAGATTTCCGTCATGCCGCCATGGGATACCTTCGCCGTCCATCTCCACAGGGCCGAGCCTTCGCGCCGGCTGCAGATGAGCCGTGAGCCGCCCGGCGCCTGAACGGCCAAGCGCTTTCGATCACGCGGTCGGCTCGACCGGATCTATCGAACGATATCCTGTCCTTCAGAAATGTGAGCTGTCTGCTTACTTTCATCGCGCCGTGCAAGATAGTGCAGCGGCGTGCTCGTCGCGTTGCTTCCTACTTACCTGTAGTTTATCTTTTCAAACAAGACGAGGCGGGCGACCGCCTTCGTTCTGGACAATGTTCGCGCTGCGCGCCGGACGTTGAAGCGCAAAGCTGGTCGAAAAGGTCCTGAGCTTGACGAGAAGACCGGTCGAGATAGAGCGGCCAGAATTTCTGTCGCAGAACTTCACTGCGGGAGACAAAGATTCGCAGCCGGTTTTTGCGAGGGTAAAATGGTCGTGCGCTCGCCGTAACCGAAACTTAAGCTGCAAAAATCATTCTAATGCTTCGCTGGCTAGCAAGCCGCGAGTCAGATATGCAATGCGCGCCGGGTCAATAACGGCCGTCGGCACAACGGAAGGGGCATGATATGGCTAAGCAGTCATCCAAGGCGCCGGCATCCAAGGCACCGGCAAAGAAAGCACCAGCAAAAGCAGCCGCGGCAAAGGCCGCAACTGCTGTGAAGAAAGCGGCACCCGCTGCCAAAGCGAAGGCCGCCGCGCCTAAGGCAAAAGCAGCGCCGGCCAAAAAGCCGGCCGCCAAGGCCGCGGCAAAACCGGCCGTGAAGAAAGCAGCACCTGCTAAGGCAAAGGCAGCACCGGCCAAGGCTGCACCCGCAAAGAAGGCGGCACCGGCCAAGAAGCCGGCTGCAAAGGCGGCCGCGAAGCCAGCTGCGAAGAAGGCAGCACCGGCAAAGGCCGCCGCTGCGAAATCTTCTGCGGCAGTGAAGAAAGCAGCGCCCGCGGCCAAGCCGAAAGCAGCGCCCGCAAAGGCGAAGGCCAAGAAGTAGTCGCCGCCCTGCTACCGTCGGGGACAATACTCAAGACAGTCAGGGCGGGATGCCGGACAGGCGCCTCGCTTCTTGGTTGACGGTCGGGCAGAACGAGAAAGAGGCGGGAGGAAGACGTCTTTTCGCAGCTCCCAGGGCTTCGCCATGCGGCGAAGTCCGGTGGGATTTTCGTGGCTGCCAAAGGCTAACCTTCGGTGCAAGGCCGAGTTGGTAGCCAATCGGATTTGGATTGTCCGACCCGCTCGCGTCTGCCGCCGCACTGCGGCTTATCGCATCGCGATTGACGTCGAGACAATGGTTGTACGCTGGCGGCGCGGTTTTCCGCCTCTGGCCGTTGATGAACCCTGCATGATCGGTCAACAGTGCCCACGCACGAGCCCCTGTCGGAATCGATTTTCGGTGAGGGTCATGCGCGAAGTCACAATGCTACCGCGTCCTTTTGCGCGTCCAACGGGGCATATGGAGCTGTAGCCGCCAAACAGGAATCGACAATGCCCAGACTGCTCTACGCGTCTACTTCCCCCTACAGCTCCAAGGCGCGCATGGCAGCACTTTATGCTGGCATCGCGGTCGATCTCGTGCCGATAAAGACGGAGGAAAGGCCGGCCGAACTGATCGGCGCCAATCCGCTCGGCAAGATCCCGGTGCTGGTGCTCGATGACGGCCGCTCGGTCCACGACAGCCGCGCCATCACCCAGCATCTCAATCGGATGTCGAAGAACGCATTGTTTCCGCGCAATCCCGACAGGCGCCTTGAGGCGGAGGTGCTGGAGGCATTGGCCGACGGTATCTGCGACTGCGCGCTGTCGATGGTCTATGAGCGGCGCACGCGGCCGGAAGAGATGGTCTACCAGCCTTGGCTCGAGCGCCAGTGGACGAAGATTTCGGCCGCGCTCGATCTGCTCAACGCCAATCCGCCGAAGCTGCCGAAGAAAATCACCTTAGGCCAAATCGCATTGCGCGCCTGCCTTGGCTATCTCTCGCTGCGCTTCGCCGGAAAATGGGAAAAGGGCCGCGGCCGGCTGACGCGCTGGGCGGCACGCTTCGACGAGAAGTTCCCGGAACTGAAGCCCGCCATCCCGGCTTGAGGGCGGGCGGCCTCAACCGGTGCCACAAAAAAAGCCGGGCGCGAGGCCCGGCTTTTTCGTGTCGTGGCTTGGACGACTCAGAACTTCATACCGACGCCGAAAGTGACGCGATTGTCGGTCGACTTAACTTTGCCGATACCGTCGAAGTCCTTCCTGCCGAAGTCCGTGTAACGATACTCGACACGGCCGAACACATTGTCGGTGATCTTGATGTCGGTACCGACGCCGGCTGTCCAGCCGAACTGCGTGTTGGTGTCGCTTACGCCGGCAGCTTCAATCTTCTGGTTCTTCAGCGCGCCACCGGCGGTGCCGTAGAGCAGGATGTCCGGGCTGACGGCATAGCCGAGGCGGGCACGCAGCGAGCCCTCGAAGCCACCCTTGGCCTCGATGCCGGCATCGTCGCCCTTGACGCCGTTGTAGCCGATATCGGCTTCGGCACCGTAGACGAAGTTCTCCTGCTGCCAATTATAGCCGCCGAAGACGCCGCCGACAAAACCCTTGGTGTCGACGTCGACGCCAATGTCTTTGGCTTTGGCATGGCCGGCGAAGCCGTAGCCGACGCTCACACCGGCATAGGGACCGGCCCAGGATGCGACCGGAAGTTCTGCAATCGGGGCAGGTGCCGGCGGCTCTTCCTGAACCACGTCCGCGGCATAGGCAGTTCCGCCGAGGGCGAACAGCCCAAACGCCACCGCCAGCGGTCGCGCAAATTTAAGATTGGCTTGCATTGTTCTTTACTCCTTAAGCCACAGGACACAGGCTTGTTTTTCATGAGCGCCCTCAACCCGTCCGGGGGATGAAACGGATCCGGCGTTCAACGGTTGCAAATGTCGTGTCGAAATGCGGCTGAAGCGAACCTGAACTTGGGTCATTCCCTGGCACGAATGAGGCAGAACCTTGACGTTGCATCTTCGCAACAGCGAATGTCAGCAGGTTCGCCGTGCTGCACTGCACACGGCTTGGTATAAGGGCTCCAGCGCCCTATATTGCGGACGGGCTGGCCCGAATTCCGGTCGAACCAGAACGCCCACCGGCCACTTTGCCACAATCTTGCCCCAGGTGGAAATGGGATTTAACGCTTGGCGGGCCATAATTTGCCGGCGCTATCCCGGCAGGTCGGAATCGGCATCGGATTAAGGATTGACAGATGAGCAAGGTCGCCGCGACGGCACTGGTGACGGGCGGGGCGAGGCGGATCGGCAGGGCGATCGTCGAAGATCTTGCCGGGCATGGTTTTGCCGTCGCCATTCACTGCAATCGCTCGCTGGCCGAGGCGGAGGCGCTCGCGGCCGAAATCAACGGTGGTCATTTTGGTCGACATGGCCAGGCCGCCGTGGTTGCTGCCGACCTGACCGACATGGATGCCGTCGGCAACCTTGTCGGCCGCGCGGCGGCGGCGCTCGGGCCGGTGTCGCTGCTGGTCAACAACGCCTCGCTGTTCGAGCACGACAGTGTTGAGGATTTCGACTGGCCGGCCTGGGATCGCCATTTCGCCGTGCATGTCAAGGCGCCGGCGCTGTTGGCGCAGACTTTCGCCCGGGCCTTGCCGCAGAACAGTGAGGGGCTGATCGTCAACATGATCGACCAGCGCGTCTGGCGCCCGACGCCGCGTTATTTTTCCTATGCGCTGTCGAAGTCGACATTGTGGGCGTCGACCGAGATGATGGCGCAGGCGCTGGGTCCCCGCATCCGCGTCAACGCTATTGGTCCTGGCCCGACCTTGAAGAACACGCGCCAGCACGACAGCGATTTCGATGCCCAGATTGCCGGGCTGATCCTGAAACGCGGCCCGGAATTGCCGGAATTCGGTGCCACCATCCGTTATCTGTGGGCGGCACGCTCGGTCACCGGCCAGATGATTGCGCTCGACGGCGGCCAGCACCTTGCATGGCAGACGCCCGATGTGACAGGCATGGCGGAATGAGCCCCATTGACCAGAAACAAAAAACGCGCGGTGGCGCCGACGACCTGCCGCCCGAAATCGACCTCGAGGACGAGGCGGCCGAAGAGGTCGTCGAGCCTGCGGCCGGCGGTCCGGACGTCACCTTCACCGCCATCGACTGGACCCCGCATGCCGGCGACGCCGACGGCATGGTCGGCGCCGAGGTGATCCAGACGCTGGTCAAGCGGCTGCCCAATGCGCCCGGCGTCTACCGGATGATGAATGCCGCCGGCGACGTGCTCTATGTCGGCAAGGCACGCAGCCTCAAGAAGCGGGTCACCAGCTACGCGCAAGGCCGGTTCCACACCAGCCGCATCGGCCGCATGGTGCGCGAGACGTCGACGATGGAGTTCGTCGTCACCCGCACCGAGATCGAAGCGCTGCTGCTTGAAGCCAACCTCATCAAGCGCTTGCGGCCACGCTTCAACGTGCTGATGCGCGACGACAAGTCGTTCCCCTATATCCTGTTGACCGGCGATCATGTCTCGCCCGGTATCTACAAGCATCGTGGCGCGCGCTCACGCAAGGGAGACTATTTCGGCCCCTTCGCCTCGGCCGGCGCCGTCGGCCGTACCATCAACTCGCTGCAGCGCGCCTTCCTGCTCAGGAGCTGCACCGACTCCTTCTATGAGAACCGCACCCGGCCTTGCCTTTTGTTCCAGATCAAGCGCTGCGCCGGCCCATGCACCGGCGAAATCTCGCATGGCGATTATGCAAGGCTTGTCGCCGAGGCGAAGGGTTTCCTTTCCGGCCGCAGCCAGAAGGTGAAGACGGAGATCTCCGCCGCCATGCAGCAGGCTTCGGAGAACCTCGATTTCGAACGCGCCGCCATCTATCGCGACCGGCTGGCGGCGCTGTCGCATGTGCAGAGCCATCAAGGCATCAATCCGCAGACCGTCGACGAGGCCGATGTCTTCGCCATCCATCAGGAGGGCGGCCAGGTCTGCATCCAGGTGTTCTTCTTCCGCACCGGCCAGAACTGGGGCAACCGCGCCTATTTTCCCAAGGCCGATCCGGCGCTCGAAGCCGGCGAGGTGCTGGGATCGTTCCTGGCGCAGTTCTACGACGACAAGCCGACGCCGCGCACCATCCTGTTGTCGCATGGCGTCGAGGACCAGGAATTGCTGGCGGAGGCGCTCTCCACCCGGGCCGGCCGCAAGGTGTCGATCTCGGTGCCGCAGCGCGGCGAGAAGAAGGACCTGACCGACAATGCGCTGCAGAATTCGCGCGAAGCGCTCGGCCGGCGGCTGGCCGAAACCTCAACTCAGGCGCGGCTGCTCACTGGCTTTGCCGAGACCTTCGGCCTGGAAAAGCCGCCGGTGCGCATCGAGGTCTATGACAACTCGCACATCATGGGAACCAACGCCGTCGGCGCCATGGTCGTCGCCGGGCCGGAAGGGTTTGTGAAGAACCAGTATCGAAAGTTCAACATCCGCTCGACCGAGATCACGCCGGGCGACGATTTCGGCATGATGCGCGAGGTGATGCAGCGGCGCTTCTCGCGGCTGTTGAAGGAACATGGCGATGCCCCGCAAACCGAGGGCACGGGCGAGGCGAGCCCTACCGAACCGGGCGACGATATCGAGGACGCGGGCGGCTTCCCCGCCTGGCCCGACGTCATCCTCATCGACGGCGGCCAGGGCCAGATGACGGCGGTGCGCAAGATCCTCGCCGATCTCGGCATCGAGGATCGCGTTGTCGCCATCGGCATCGCCAAGGGTCAGGACCGCGATGCCGGCCGCGAACGCTTCTTCGTCAAGGGCAGGGCCCCATTCTCGCTGCCCGTTCGCGATCCGGTGCTCTATTTCGTCCAGCGGCTGCGCGACGAGGTCCATCGCTTCGCCATCGGTTCGCACCGCGCCCGCCGCAAGAAGGAGATGGTCAAGAGCCCGCTCGACGAGATCAGCGGCATCGGCCCGGGCCGCAAGCGCGCGCTGCTGATGCATTTCGGTACGGCCAAGGCGGTCAGCCGTGCCGCCGTCGAGGACTTGGTCAAGGTCGATGGCATTTCCGAACAGGTGGCGAAATTGGTCTACAATCATTTTCACGAGAGCTAAGACTTATTGCCGATATTTCGGCTGGCTAATCGATTCTGGCCTGTTGACCCCCCACATTCGCTTCTGATTTGACTAAGCAGGCAGAAAGAGTTCCCAAAACATGTCCCAGCGCGCGTTCAACCTGCCCAACATGCTCACTTACGCCCGCATCCTGGCGGTGCCGCTGGTGGTGCTGTGCTTCTTCCTGGAGGGGCATCTGAAATCGAGCGACTTCGCGCGCTGGTCGGCGCTCATCATTTTCCTGCTCGCCTCGATCACCGATTACTTCGACGGCTATCTGGCGCGCGCCTGGCAGCAGACCTCCAACATCGGCAAGATGCTGGACCCGATCGCCGACAAGCTGCTGGTCGCCACTTGCCTGCTGCTGCTTGCCGCCGACACCGACCGCCATGCCGGCATCGCCGGCTGGTCGCTGTGGGCGGCGATCATCATCCTGTGCCGCGAGATCCTGGTCTCGGGCCTGCGCGAATATCTGGCGGCTTTGAAGGTCTCGGTGCCGGTGACGCAGCTCGCCAAATGGAAGACCACCATCCAGATGATCGCCATCGCCTTCCTGCTTGCGGGCCCGGCCGGCGACAAGCTCTTTCCGCTGACCACCCAGACCGGGCTGGTGCTGCTGTGGATCGCCGCCCTGGTGACGCTCTACACTGGCTACGACTATTTCCGCGCCGGCCTCAAGCACATCATGGACGAGTAGCATGTCGACGAAGCTCATTTATTTCGCCTGGGTGCGCGAGCGGATCGGCAGACCGGAAGAAGACGTCGAGTTGCCGGCCGGCATCGAAACGGTCGCCGACCTGTTGCGCTGGCTGAAATCGCGCGGCGAGGAATACGAGCACGCGCTGCAATATCCTGACGTGATCCGCGTCGCCATCAACCAGGAACATGTCGAGCACCGCGAAAAGATCGCCGGCGCGCGCGAGATCGCGCTGTTCCCGCCGATGACCGGTGGCTGAACCATGTCCGCGGTGGTGCCTGTCGTGCGCATCCAGGCGGAGGATTTCGACGTCGCCGCCGAGATCGCCAGGCTGACCAGGGGTCGCAACGACATCGGCGCTGTGGTGACCTTCTCCGGCCTTTGCCGCGACGAGCAAGGCAGGCTCTCCGCGCTCGAGCTCGAACATTATCCCGGAATGGCTGAAGCCGAGATATCCCGCATCGCCGGCGAGGCAATCGAGCGCTGGCCGCTGCAGGGGCTCACCGTCATCCATCGCCACGGCAAGATCGCGCCGGGCGAAAACATCGTGCTGGTGGTGTCCGCTTCCGCCCACCGGCAGGCGGCGTTCGAGGCCGCGAATTTCCTGATGGATTATTTGAAATCACGGGCGCCGTTCTGGAAAAAGGAACACCATAGCGACGGTTCCGAAGGCGGCTGGGTCGACGCCAAGGAGGCCGACGACAAGGCGGCGAGCCGCTGGAAGCGAGACTGACCAGGCTTCCGCGAGCCCTCAACCTTTGTCAGTGCCGATCAGATGATCGAGCGAAATCCGGCCGGGTCCCCAGGCCATGATGCCAAGCGCCATCGCCGCCCAGGTAATGTGCAGCGGCGAGCCGTCCGGCACGGTGAGCTCGATGACCAGCGTCATCAGCAGCAACCCGAACGCCGCCAGTCGCGTCGCCAGGCCGAAAACAAGGAGAACTGGCAACACGATCTCCGCTGACCCTGAAGCGAACGCCACCAGCGCGGGTGCCGGAAAATCATAAGGACCGCCCGGCAGATGCAATTTGAGTTCCGAGCTGAAAAGCAGCACTGCGACATCGTTCAACTGTAGAAAACCGTCCCATGTTGACGCCGGACCGCCAGAACGGGACAGCGAGCGCGCAGCGCAGGACAAGCTGCGTCAGCGATGGCGTCGCGATCGTGCGCAGGGCGGCATTCAGCCTTTCGACGAGAGCGGCGAACCCTCGCGGTTCGGTGCTCGCGTTCTGCCTATGGCTCATCGTGCTCACCTTTCCTGATGTGCCGTCGTGAAGGCTCCCGCTTCCAGCACACCGGCAATGTTGGCGGAAAGCTCGAATTCGGCACTCTCCGCAAACGCTGCCGCGGCCGCTGCACCGAGCGACTCGCCCGCGACCAGATGCGAGATAAATACTGCGCCGCCGGGCGGTAGGTGGCGGACGAAGACCTCGAGGCCGGGCCGCGTGACCAGCGCATCTTCAGCGCCCGTTGCCCGGATCGGCCCAACAGGAGCGTCGTTCCGGTTTGCCGCGAAGACTGTGACTGCCGGGAACCGGGAGCGCGCGATCCGCGTCGCCGGATGCGGCCGCAGCACGGTGTCGGCAAGCCTCTCGCGAGGGATCGACGCCAGTGCCTCAGCCGACAGCGCCTCCGCGTCGGCGGCATGATAGGCATCGAGCCAGGCCCGCTCGATGCGCGCCACGTCGGCCAGCCACGGCATCGACTGCGCGTGTTCGTAGCGCTCGATGAAATCGGGAAAGTCGCGGCCATATTCGAATAGAAGCGGCGAGGTGGGTGGCGTTTCGCGGATGTGAAAGCGCGCCATCGCGCGAAAGAAATCCGGGCCGGTGATGCGCAGCGTCGCTGGAAAGCTGGCGGCCAGCGCATCGATCAGGCTGACCGTGACGTTGTTGCGGTAGACGGCATGTCGCTTGATCGCAGCCTTCCCGTTCGGCCCCGAGACAGAGTCAGGCGGGGCACGGTCAGGATCGAGCAAACCGGCGGTGAATGCCGCCGCATAGTCAAACCGGCGGCCGAGATCGCCCGACTGGAGCTCATCCTGCGGCATGGGCTTTTCCGAGACAGTCGCCGAGCGTGGACTGAACAGAGTTTGCGGAGCGGCCAAGAAGCCCGACGACAAGGCGGCGGGCCGCTGGAAGCGCCCCGCCGTCCAAACAAATTCCTGGGACAGCCATGCCAATACGCCGCCGGCCATTCATTGACCGCAATCCTGCGAAACCCTTTGCCGAAGGGGAGCAGGATCATGCTGGACAGGATCGCCGAGTTCTTCATCTTCGGACTGGTGCCGCTGGCCGTTGGCATACTTGCCGTTCCGGATCGTTCCGTGGCTGCCGAAAAGACCCTCAAGGGCGAGGTGATGTATCGCGAGCGCATCGCGCTGCCGCCCAATGCCGTGCTTTCCGTGCAGCTTGCCGACGTGTCGCTGGCCGACGCGCCGGCAGCAATCATCGGCGAGCGCAAGGTGGTGCCGGCCGGCCAGGTGCCGATCAAGTTCGAGATCAGCTTCGACCCGCGGGTGATCCGGCCTGATATGACCTACGCGCTGCAGGCGCGCATCACCGTCGATGACCGGCTGCTATTCGTCACCGATACGCGCCATCAGGTCGACCCGCTCAGCGACGCGCCACAGACCATCATGCTGAAAATGGCGGCGCCGGGCGACGAGCCGGCGGCACCTTCCGTGTTCGGCCAAAGCTGGCTGGTCGAATATATCGACGGCGTCGGCGTGATTGCCGAGCCGCGGGCGACATTCCGCATCAGCGAAGCCGGCAAGGCCGGCGGCAGCGGCCCTTGCAACGTCTATTTCGCCACCGCCAGGATAAACGGCTCGACGATCGCTATCAGCGACATCGGCTCGACCTTTAAGGCCTGCGCGCCTCAGGTCATGGCCGAGGAAAAGGCGCTGTTCGAGGCGCTGGCCAAAGCAGCATCCTACCACGTCGACGCCGGCAAGCTTGTCATCGCCGACAGAGATGGCCGCGCGACATCCTGCGCTTCAATGCCGCGAGCTAGCGCTTAGTCCGCGCCGATTGGCCCGCGCGGCAGCCGCATGTCGATCACGATGTGTTTCAGCGGGAAGAGGCCGGGCAGAGGGCGCGTTAGTTCCACATAAAATGGCGGGTAAGGCAAAAGGGACATTTGTCCCTTCGTTGAAGCCGCCAGAATGGCTGCGGCTCGTTCTGGCCTTAACTCAAAGGAGTCCAGACATGAAAACGCACACGCTTATCCTTGCCGCCACCGGTGCATCGCTCCTTGCCTTTACCGGCCTTGCCAAGGCGGACGACCATCTTGTCAATGCTCTTGACCACGGTCTCAAAGCGGACAGCCAACCGTTCCAGACCAACAAGGCCGGCCATAGCGGCGATCTCGCACCGGGGCAGGGCAGCCCGTTTTCAGGTGAAGAGACCAAGACCCCGTCCACCGACACGGAGGCGGCGAATGAACATGCGAACGTGAAGGAACGCCAGGCGAAATAGACTGACAGAACCCGCCGCTAGGGGGCGGCGGGCGACACACATCCTAGCGACAAAGTCGCATACGCCCGGCATTCTCAATTTGTCGCTTGTTTGAATACCGCGCCATAGTGATAGGGCGGCACATCAACCAATTCGGCAAGCTTGAACCCGCTCGCTTCCACCGCCGCGATGGTCTGTTTGGGTGACAGCCTCAGCTCGGTCTTTGGCCCGCGCGGCTCGCCCAAGAGCGTGGTTTGCTCGCGCGGATACTGGTGCCAGTTGACGATGGCAAAACGACCGGCAGGGTCAAGCGTCGTCCGCACGGCGCGGGCAAGGCGCGGCCGGTCCGGAATGCCATGGAAAGCGTTGGCCATGAAAACGAAGTCGACGGTCTGAGGCACCAGCCCGGCAAGCTCATAGGCGTCGCCCGCCACAAACTCGCAATTGCCCGCGCCGCCTTCGGCCAACCGCCGCCTTGCGACTTCGAGCAGATCGGCATCGATGTCGATAGCGATTACATGACGGGCGACCCTGGCGATTGGCAGCGTGAACCAGCCGTCGCCGCAGCAGAGATCGACCACGTCCGTGCCGGGCTTCATGCCTACTGCCGCCAGGACGCTGGCGGGCTCGGGCCACAGCGCTTCCCACCAGCCGCTGGTTGGCATTTCGGTGCCCTGGAAGAAGCCGGGAATGGCGCTGGTCATGGCCTTGTCGGCTCCCCAAAATCCTCATTGTCGGGACGGCGTTTGATCCGCCCTCCGAGCTTAACGCACCGGTGACCCGTCGAGGAGCCTGAAGCTGAAAATGTCCGCTACTGCATATCGCGCAGCAGCGTGCAGCGGTTTTGCGATACCGGCATGCATCAAAACAAGAACCTGAAGTGCATCGCATGAGACCGATCGAACGCGACGCGCTTTAGCGAAAAAGGCCGGCGTTGCGCCGGCCTTTTGATGGGGTTCGGAATGCCGGCTTAGCCGACGATCTCGGTATCCGAGAACCAGTATTTGATCTCTTGCGCGGCGGTTTCCGGCGCATCGGAACCGTGCACGGAGTTCTCGCCGATCGACAGTGCGTGCAGCTTGCGGATAGTGCCTTCGGCGGCGCTTGCCGGATTGGTGGCGCCCATCACTTCGCGGTTCTTGGCAATGGCGTTCTCGCCTTCCAGTACCTGCACGACTGTCGGGCCCGACGACATGGATTCGACCAGCTCGCCGAAGAACGGACGTTCCTTGTGCACGGCATAGAAACCTTCCGCCTCGCGGCGGCTCATCCACACCCGGCGCGAAGCCACGACGCGCAGGCCGGCATCTTCCAGTATCTTGGTGATAGCGCCGGTGAGATTGCGACGGGTCGCGTCCGGCTTGATCATGGAAAAGGTGCGTTCGAGCGCCATGGGGTCGTCCTTGTGATGGAGAGTGGAATTGAGGGTGGCGGGCTCTATACAAGCCGCCCGCCGCCTTGCCAAGGGGAGGCCGGCGCAGCGCGCATTTCTGCGGTGGGGCGGCGGACTTTCAAGTCGAACCATGCCGCCGCTCATCTTTTTGTTGAGATCGGATTTTCCGACAACCGGTACCCACTTGGGTCCGATCGACTGGCCGCCCTATAGCGCGTCGTCGTCAGCCTGACCCGACGTCGTCATAACTGCATCTCGATCGTCAGGTTGGCCGTGTCGCCAGCCCCGAGGCCTTCGCGGACCCGCACCGCGGTCTTGATCGGCAAGAGCAGGCTGCCGGATTTCTTGTCGGGAAACAGCGATGTCCGCCATCTGGTCTGGCCGATGACGGCCTCCACGCCAAGGGAGCCCCAGGGGCCTTGCCATCCCAACCATCGCCGCCTTGATCCGGGCTCCAAGCTCCGGCGGCAGGGTCACGAAATGCCAGCCGCCCTTGCCCGGATAGACCCAGATCTCGGCCTGCATGTCGTAGCGAAACATTCTATGCACTTCCTCAGGTCAAGGCCTTCACGACCGGCTTTGCCATGGTGTCTTGCTGGCATGCTGACGATCGGCGAACCATCCATGATATCCACAGCCCTGCTGGGGAGGAGTCATTCTTCCCCGCAAGGAGGATGGCAGCGCTGCCATTCCACTACCGCCTTGTCACGATAGACGGCCGCCGCGTTTCCCAGCCTTCCCGTTCCAGTTCCGGCACGCTGTGGTTCTCGCTGGGGTAGCCGATGCAGAAGTAACCGATCAGTGTCCACTCCGGCGGCACGTCCAGGATCGTCGCCATCTCGGCCGGGTCGAGGATCGAGACCCAGCCCATGCCTATTCCCTCGGCGCGCGCCGCCAGCCACATCGTGTGGACCGCCATGACAGCGGAATAGTCTATGGTGGCTGGCATGGTCTGGCGGCCAAGCCCATGCCCTTGCTCGGTTGCGCGGTCGGCGAAAACCGCAAGCTGGCAGGGCGCCTCGTTCAGGCCGGCAAGTTTCAGGCGCCCATACAGCGCGGCGCGTTCACCGCAAAAATTTGCGAGTGCCTCCGCGTTGCAGCGCTCGAAGCATGCCCTGACGGCGGCGCGGCATGTTTCGCTCTCGACGATGACGAAGCGCCAAGGTTGGCTCAGCCCGACGGACGGCGCGGCGCTGGCAAGCTCGAGCAGCCGCTCCAGCGCCCCTTCCGGGAGCGGCGTCGGCTTGAACCGCCTGACGTCGCGCCGCCACAGGAAGAGCTTGGCAAGCCCGGCGCGAAAATCGGCCGGGAACTCTGGGTTTGCGGTCATGGCGCGCTGCCTCTGTTGTGGTTGCCCGGTTCGCCGGTTTTTCGTCTTGTTTGCTTCGATCCGGGCAGTGATGCGGCGCCTCAAGCGACACTTCGTCTACCCGCGTTGTCGCATTTCGCCGGGCGGGAATTCTAATGCATGTCGCGCAAAAGTGTGCAGCGGTTTTGCGGCAACGACAAACAAGTGCATGCCGCGCAAAGGTGTGCAGCGGTTTTGCGGTAACGACATGCATCAAAACAAGAACCTAAAGCGCGTCACATGAGGCCGGTCGAACGCGACGCGCTTTAGCCGAGGCCGGGCGACGTTGCCGTCATCTACGCCGTTGAACCTTGATCGGCAAACAAAACCCGCCTCGGCAAGCCGGGCGGGTCGTCGGTACGAATCAGCACCATACCGAAATTAGTAGCATAGCTGCCGGCACAAAGCAAGAACAGAATGTGGCGTTGCCGATGAAGCTGCCGAGCTCAACTTGCGAGCGGGGCGATCGCTGCCGGCGCGACCGTGCGGCCGAGGCCGCCATGCAGATCGAGGCATCGTTCGAACCATTGAGCCACGACATCGCTGTCGTCGAGCAGCCGGTAGGGCGTGGCGATACGCGCCCATTGCAGCGCGCCGAAAACGATGTAATCGGCAAATAGCGGCGACGGGCCGCCAATGAAGGGCTGACAGCCGAGCATCGAGCGGAGCGGCTCCAGCGAGGCGCGGAAGCCGGCGAGTCCGGCGTCGCGGGTGGCGCAAACCGCCTCCAGGCACCTGCCGAAGCGCTGCTCGCGGTTCTGCCGGAAATAGGCGGCGTTCGCTTCGTCCTGCATGGCATGCAGGTCCAGTAGCGCCGCGGTGGTGACGTAGGGATGGATGGTCAGCTGCGACCAGCGTTCGATGAAGCGCGCCGTCGCCTTACCGCCGTCGCCGGAAAACAATGTCGGCCGCTCGGGATAGGTCTCCTCGAGATAGAGCGCGATGGCGAAGGAATCGGCGACCACCGTCTCGCCGTCGCGGATCACCGGAACGAGCTTCGAAACGCCGCCTTCCACCTTCGGCACTTCGAGGAAACAGGTCGGCACGCTGGCGATGTCGAGTCCCTTGTGGGCCAGCGCCATCGCCGCCTTCCAGCAATGTGGGCTGAACGGGCGAGCGGCGTCGCGTCCAACAAGGTCGTAGAGCAGAATGGTCATTGGCGGCAGCGTCCTTGCAGTCTAACTATGGCCGAAACAGACCCGCGCGAAACAGGGTCTCGCAGGTCGAGAGAAAATGAAACAGCATTTCAGGATGTTTGCGGCCTACAATCAATGGGCCAACGGCCGCATCTACGATGCCGCCGCCGATCTCGACGAGGAAGAGTTCGACCGCAATATCGGCGTCTTCTTCGGTTCGATGATGGGAACGCTCAACCACCTCCTGGCAGCCGACCGTATCTGGATGAAACGCTTCACCGGCGAGGGCGACGCGCCGGCAAGGCTCGACACGATCCTGCACCGCGCCTTGCCAGGCTTGCGGCTGGCGCGCGAGGCCGAGGACAAACGGATCATCGACTGGGTCGACGGCCTGAGCGACAAGGCGCTGTCGGGCCGCTTCTCCTACATGACCGTGTCGGATATGCGCACCGTCTCGCAGCGGCTGGCGCCGGCGCTCGACCACTTCTTCAACCACCAGACCCACCACCGCGGCCAGGCGCATGCGATCCTGACCATTCTGGGCAAGCCAAGCCTCGGACTGGACCTGACGATGTTCCAGCGTAGCGAGGAGGGCAGGGCTTTCGCCTGAACCTGGGGCGGCTGGTGAAGCGGACGGTGGATAGAGGACAATCTGCCGAGATTGCAAAACGCGCCAAAACATTTTATGGAGCGGACGGTCGTGAGGGCGGCCGCTCCAGCAGCATTCAGCAGCAACAGCGAGAATTGGCACGCATGCCCAATGAACCCTTGCGCCTTGTGGCGTTCTTCGCCGTGGTCCTGGCGCTTCTCAACTCCGGTTATTATTTCCACCAGGGCGACATTGTCGCGACCATCTATTTCATGATCGGCGCCATTCTTGTGACCGCGGTGACGCGGATGAGCATCAGAAGGCAGCTGATTTAGGACCGATCTTCTTATCTGGCCGCCATCTCGACGGCTGGTTCGCTTCGACTGCGATCGAATTGAAAGCAAAGTCTTAGGACTTCGTTTGTGCTGTTGCTTCAAGGTAGCCGGCTGAAGCAGGAGCAAAAGCATGCAGATCGATTTGTCCCCGACGAGCTGGGGCAGGGTCGTGGCGGTTACCGTCGCGGGTACGGCGGTCTGCATTGCAGCCGCATTCCTCGTCGACTCCTTCAATTTCCCATATTTGTCGCCGGAAGCGCTGTGGCGGGCGCAGCTGACCGACCTGCTGCTGCCGCTTATCCTGGCCAGCTCCTTCTTCTTTTTCCTGATGTGGAAAATGCGCCAGTTGGCGATCGCGCAGAAGGCACTGGCCGTCGTCGCGGCGACCGACAGCCTGACGGCGGTGTTCAACCGGGGTGCGTTTTCCATGCTCGTCGAGGCCTATCTCGAACAGGCCCGCAGCCATTCTGTCGTTAATGCCGGCGCCTTGCTGATCGTCGATGCCGACCATTTCAAATCCGTCAACGACCGCCTCGGCCACGACTGCGGAGACCAGGCGCTCAAGCTGATCGCCAAGACAATCCAGGGCCAGCTACGCGGCGCCGATATCGTCGGCCGGATCGGCGGCGAGGAATTTGCGGTTTTCCTTCCCGGCGCAGATCCTTCGCAGTCCTGGCTGGTGGCGGAGACAATTCGCCGACGCGTCCGTGAGGCGGAGTTCTCGCCTGACGGCCGGCCCTGTCCTCTCTCGGTCAGCATCGGCGGCGTCGCCTTCAGCGGGCCGACCACCTACGCCGAGATGTTCGTGGTGGCGGACAAGCACCTTTACAAGGCCAAATCGAACGGCCGCGATCAGGTCAGTTTCGAACCCGCAGCAGCGGGCGACCCGCCGGGCAGCGGCCCGATGACGGTCCATTGATGGTCGTTTCGGTCAGGCGGCGTAGCCGCCGAGGCCCCGGGCGACCGGCTTGACCGAGACCGCCGGCTGGGCGGCCGGCCAGAGGATGCCTGCCGTCACGGCGAAGGTGATCAGAGCGTCGCGTGCCGCTTCGGCCGAGATCTCGCCGGCACGTGCCGCCTCGCAGGCCTTCACCGCGGCGCCATAGCTCAGCCGGCGGCGCGAAGGCGGGAACTCGGTGAGGAATTCGTGCATCTCGGAGAACGAAGCGATCGTACGCTTGTAGCCGGCGCCAACGGTTAGGGCGACCGGGGTGGAAAACGTCCTGTCGTGCATTCTGGCCTCTCGAATGGGCGGAGGTCACGGCGGACGCCGTTCTCCGGTCTGGGGGTCGGGCAGAAACGCGGATCACGGCGCGAGGTTCCATGTTGCCGGGATTGTTTTTTCGCCGGCTCTGGGAGCGGTCGCCGGGCGAGCAGCGCCGGCGTCGAGGCGGGTGCCTATTTCCACATGCCGCGCATGCGGGCGCCGAGGTCGACACGCACCTGCGGCTGGCGGCGCGGATCGTCTCTGGCCTGGACGCTGGCCCATGCCACCTGCTCGAAGGCGCCGAGGATCGAGCGCGGGATGAAGCGCGTGCGCGAGGCATAGACGTGGCGGTCGCCGCGCGCCGCCTGGCCGTGGACGAAAAAGCGATGCGGCATGACCAGGTGCAGGCTGTCCTTGGCCCGCGTCATCGCCACGTAGAGCAGCCGCCGCTCCTCGTCGACGTCCTCCTTGCTGCCGACGCCGAGATCGATCGGGATGCAGCCGTCGACGGTGTTGAGCACGAAGACGTTCTTCCACTCCTGGCCCTTGGCCGAATGGATCGTCGACAGGATCAGATAATCCTCGTCGCGGTGCGGCGGGCCGGCCTCGTCGCTGGTCGCGTCCGGCGGATCGAGTGTCAGCTCCGTGAGGAAGCGCTCGCGCGACGCATAGCCGGAAGCGATCTGCTCGAGCTGCAGGAGATCGGCCCGGCGCGTCGTTGCATCCTCGTGGATACGTTCCAGATGCGGCTCGTACCAGAGCCTGACCTGTTCGATGTCGGCCGGCCATTTTTGCGCGTCGGCACGCAGGCCGCTATAGAGCGCGACAAAGCCCGGCCAGTCGTCGGCGGCACGCTGCGGCGGCCGATAGCGGGCAAGCCCCATCGTCTCGTCAAGCGAATTTGCCATGGTCTCGACGATCGCATTGGCGGCCGAAGGGCCGATGCCCGGCAGAAGTTGCAGCACGCGAAAGCCGGCGACGCGGTCGCGCGGGTTTTCGGCAAAGCGCAGTACAGCCAGCAAGTCCTTGACGTGAGCTGCATCGAGGAATTTCAGCCCGCCGAACTTGACGAAGGGGATGTTGCGGCGCGTCAGCTCGATCTCCAACGGGCCGCTATGGTGGGAGGCGCGAAACAGCACCGCCTGTGCTTTGAGAACGGTGCCGGCCTCGCGTTCGGTGAGTATGGCCTGGCAGACATAGCTCGCCTGCTCGGTCTCGTCGCGCACGCTCACCAGCTTCGGCTTTTCCGCCGATTTGCGCTCGGTCCAGAGATTTTTGGTGAAACGTTCCGAAGCTTCGCCGATCACCGCATTGGCGGCAGCCAGGATGGTCTCGGTCGAGCGGTAGTTGCGCTCCAGCATGACGACCTCCGCCGGCCGCGCGAACTGCTTGGGAAAATCCAGGATATTGCGCACTTCCGCGGCGCGGAACGAATAGATCGACTGCGCGTCGTCGCCGACCACCGTCAGCCCCGATCCGTCGGGCTTGAGCGCCGTCAGGATCGATGCCTGCAGCCGGTTGGTGTCCTGGTACTCGTCGACCAGCACATGGTCGAAACGTGCACCCAGATGCGCGGCGATTTCCGGCTCGCCGGCCATCTGCGCCCAGTAGAGCAGCAGGTCGTCGTAATCGAGCACGTTCTGCCCCTGCTTGGCCTCGACATATCGGGCGAACAATTGCTTCAGCTGTTCGGCCCAGCCGGCGCACCACGGGAACACCGAACCCAGCATCTCGCCGAGCGGCGCCTGTGCGTTGACGGCGCGCGAATAGATCGCAAGGCAGGTGCCCTTGGTCGGGAAGCGGGCTTCGGTCTTCGAAAACCCAAGCTCGTGGCGGGCGAGGTTCATCAGGTCGGCGGAATCCTCGCGATCGTGGATGGTGAAGGCCGGATCGAGGCCGATCTCCAGCGCATAATCGCGCAGCAGCCTGGCGCCGATGCCGTGGAACGTGCCGGCCCAGCTCAGCGCATCGGTAATCACCGAGGCATCGCGCCCCAGCACCTCGCCGGCGATGCGCTCGACCCGCTTGGCCATTTCCGCCGCGGCACGGCGCGAAAATGTCATCAAAAGGATCCGCCGCGGGTCAGCACCCCTGACGATCAGATGCGCGACCCGGTGCGCCAGCGTGTTGGTCTTGCCGGAGCCGGCGCCGGCAATCACCAGCAACGGCCCGGCGATCTTGCCGTCGCCATGTTCGACGGCAAGCCTCTGCTCGGCATTGAGCTTCGCCAGATAGGCCGGCTGGAAGGACGAATCACGGGCGGCGAGGTTCATCGCCCATCAAGCATCGTTTCTGCTTTGTTCGCAACGGTTTGCGGAGCCGGAATAGGGCCCGTGAACGAAGAAGCCTTGCGGGCAGGCCTGTCGACTAACGCTCGGGCTCGACGCCCATGCTTGCCGATTGCCGCCGCAGCGCCTCGCGATCGTCCTGTGGCGGCGGCAACAGCAGCGGATCGAAATCGTCAGGCACCTCGTCGATCACTTTCCTGGCGACGCGATAAGCAACATAGACGATTGCCCCGGCGATGAGCAGACGGATCATGCCTTCCTCCATTGATTGTGCAGCAACCGGAGACGCGGCATTTTGTTCCCCGGCTCCTCGGCGAATGCGGGAACGACACCGGCCGCGCAACCAAATCGCCGACGCCTCGTTGTCGGGCGAGAGGAGACTGCGATGAAAAAGCGCTCAATCCTGCTGCTTATGGCGGCTCTGACAGTTGCGGGTTGCGACAACAACATCCAGCCGACCAAGGCCCCTGGCGATACGGTCGAGCAGAACCCGCAGGTCGACAAGAATCCGGTGCCGAAATCGACGACCGGCGGCGATCAGCCTGGCACGCCGCCGAAACAATGATCGCCTCAAATGGAGTCGGCTCCGGTCAAGGAAGGTGGCCGGCGCCGCTTGGGAGGAAGCTGATGGCGCCGGCCAGGCGGAGATCAGGCCCGCCGCACATCCAAGGATAGCTGAGTCTTTCCGCAGCGTCATGGGCGATAGCGTACAGACGGCACGCCCCTGTGGACAAACCTGCCGGCCACAGCAGCGTTTGTTCATCACATAGTCCGTTCTTCCCATGGAACAAAGCGGGCTGCTGCGTGTTTGGGTGTCGATCGGACGCTCCCAAGGCCGCCGTTCACGAAAGGGCCCGCTCTCCTTGTCCCCCCTCAGGATAGCGGGTTCTTTTTTGCGTTTTGCGGGACGTTGCGGCGCGCGGGGTCGACGTCACCTGCTTGCCGGTTTTCGCGCCCTTATGCGGCGAACCGGGGCTCAAGGCCTTGCGAAGCA
Source organism: Mesorhizobium sp. M1027 (assembly GCF_040318745.1). Classification (NCBI taxonomy): domain Bacteria; kingdom Pseudomonadati; phylum Pseudomonadota; class Alphaproteobacteria; order Hyphomicrobiales; family Phyllobacteriaceae; genus Mesorhizobium; species Mesorhizobium sp. M1027. The sequence continues at coordinate 25,337 of NZ_JAMYMW010000014.1, forward strand.
TGGTTGTCCCGTGCAAAAGCCCGGCCATGCTGATCATCAACGACCTTTCGCTCCGCATGGCCGGACGCCTGCTTCTCGACCATGCCTCACTGACCTTGCCGGCCGGCAGCAAGGCTGGCCTTGTCGGCCGCAACGGCACCGGCAAGACGACCCTGTTCAAGGCGATCACCGGCGACCTCGCCTCCGAGACCGGCTCGATCAGCCTGCCCAAAAACACGCGCATCGGCCAGGTCGCGCAGGAAGCGCCGGGCACCGAGGAGCCGCTGATCGAGATCGTGCTCAAGGCCGACCTCGAACGGAGTGCCCTGCTCGAAGAGGAAAAGACGGCGACCGACCCGCACCGCATCGCCGACATCCACATGCGGCTGGCCGATATCGATGCGCACTCGGCCGAGTCACGCGCGGCCACCATTCTCGCCGGCCTTGGCTTCGACGATGCCGCGCAGCGGCGCCCGGCCTCGTCCTTCTCCGGCGGCTGGCGCATGCGCGTCGCGCTGGCCGCGGTGCTGTTTGCCGAGCCCGATCTGCTGCTGCTCGACGAGCCGACCAATTATCTCGACCTCGAAGGCACGCTCTGGCTGGAAAACTACGTATCGAAATACCCGCATACCGTGCTGCTGATTTCGCATGATCGCGACCTGCTCAACCGCGCCGTCAATTCGATCGTTCATCTCGACCAGAAGAAGCTGACCTTCTGGCGCGGCGGCTACGACCAGTTCGAGCGCCAATACACCGAGCAGCGCGAATTGCAGGAGAAGGGCCGCGTCAAGCAGGAAGCCGCGCGCAAGCACATGGAATCCTTCGTCGAGCGCTTCCGCGCCAAGGCATCGAAGGCGAGGCAGGCGCAGTCGCGCATCAAGGCGCTGGAGAAGATGAAGCCAATCGCCGCGATCGTGAACGACACGGTGCGGCCATTCTCCTTTCCGGAGCCGGTGAAGACGGTGGCCTCGCCGATCATTGCGCTCAACAACGTCAACGTCGGCTACACCGAGGGCGAGCCGATCCTGAAGAAGATGACGCTGCGCATCGATGCCGACGATCGCATCGCGCTGCTCGGCGCCAACGGCAACGGCAAGTCGACCTTCGCCAAGCTTTTGGCCGGCCGGCTGAAGCCGGAGACCGGCAGCATGACGGTGGCGCCCGGGCTTAAGGTGGCAATCTTCGCCCAGCACCAGCTCGACGATCTCAGGCCCGACGAAAACGCCTATGAGCATGTCCGCCGGCTGATGCCGGATGCGCCGGAATCCAAGGTGCGCGGCCGCGTCGCCCAGTTCGGCCTGACCACCGAAAAGATGAACACCGCCGCCAAGGATCTGTCCGGCGGCGAAAAGGCGCGGCTCCTGATGGGCCTGTCGGCCTTCGAGGGGCCGAACCTTTTCATCCTCGACGAGCCCACCAACCATCTCGACATCGACAGCCGTGAATCACTGATCCATGCGCTGAACGATTTTCCCGGCGCCGTCATACTGATCTCGCATGACCGCCATCTGCTCGAAGCGACCGCCGACCGGCTGTGGCTGGTCAAGGACGGCGCGGTCAATCCATATGACGGCGATCTCGAGGATTACAAGACGCTGGTCACCGGCGTCTCCGGGGACCGCCGCGGCAAGCGCGAGGCGGACAAAGCGTCGAAGGCCGACCGCCGCCGCGATGCAGCCGCGCGCCGCGCCGCCTTCGAGCCGCTGGCCAAGGAAATCCGCGCCACCGAAGCGCTGATCGACCGCATCCGCAAGCGCATCGACCTGATCGAGGACGAACTCGCCAACCCGGCCGTCTACGAAAAGGACCCCTCGAGCGCGACAAGGCTGGCCAAGGAGCGCTCCCAGCTCGCGCAACAGCTGGCCGGCCATGAGGAAAAATGGCTGTCGATGTCGGCGGAGTACGAGGAAGGCACGGCGGAGTAGGAAGAGCGCAATCTCCCCCCTCGCGGGGGAGATGCCCGAAATGCCGCGCCTACGACGCGTTGCTCAAGCGTGTCGCGGTCATGTGGCCGGGTACGTTCCCGGATACCCAAATGGTTCGCGGTAGGAGGTGAATGAGATGCTTGAAGGTCGGGAGTGGCGCAAAAAAGATGGAGCGTCAGACGAAGCGATCGAGAAACTCAGGGGAGTGGGCCCTTTGGTCCTGCCTGAAAGCTATGCTGCCCTTCTCTCTTTCAGCAACGGTGGTGAGGGCCCCCTGCCAGTCCAGCCGCTATGGCTTGCCTTGCACGCTGCGGAAGAGGTGATCGAAATAGAGCAACAGGGGACATTCAAGGAGTTCTTTCCGGGTTTTTTCGTTATCGGCAGCAACGGGGGCGGCGAGGCGATTGCGTTCGATCTACGCACAGTGGGGCTTTATCCGCTCGTTGCGTTTGACATGACAAATATTGATCTTGTCGAAAGCGTTTGGCCCATTGCGCCGGACTTTGATGCATTCTTGGACTTGATCGGCCTTTCCGACGAATAGCCCAGAGGGGGATGTAGGCCCGCCCATCTGGCCCTACACGTCGCCATAACAACCGGCTAGTTTGCTCCCATGAATCAGCACGCCAAGCTCAAAATCGGCCATTCGGCCTGTCCGCATGATTGCCCTTCGACCTGCGCGCTCGAGGTCGAACTGCTCGACGCCAGGCGCATCGGCCGCGTCCATGGCGCCAAGGCCAACAGCTATACGGCCGGCGTCATCTGCGCCAAGGTCGCCCGTTACGCCGATCGCGTCCATCATCCCGACCGCCTGCTGAAGCCGCTGGTGCGGGCCGGCGCCAAGGGCGACGGCGCCTGGAAGGAAGCGAGCTGGGAGGCGGCGCTCGATCTGGTCGCTGAAAAATTCATCGCGGCGGAGGCAAAATACGGCTCGGAGACGGTCTGGCCCTATTACTATGCCGGCACGATGGGGCTGGTGCAGCGCGACGGCATAGAGCGGCTCAGGCACGCCAAAAAATACTCCGGCTTCTTCGGTTCGATCTGCACCAATCTGGCCTGGACCGGCTGGATGATGGGCGCCGGCGCGCTGCGCGGCTCCGACCCGCGCGAAATGGCAAAGTCCGACTGCGTGGTGATCTGGGGCACCAACGCCGTGGTCACGCAGGTCAACGTCATGACCCACGCCATCAAGGCGCGCAAGGAACGCGGCGCCAAGATCGTCGTCATCGACGTCTACGAAAATGCAACGATGAAGCAGGCCGATCTCGGCCTGGTGCTGAAGCCCGGCACCGACGGCGCGCTGGCCTGCGCGGTGATGCACGTGCTGTTCCGTGACGGCATGGCCGACCGCGCCTATCTGGAAAAATACACCGACGATCCGCACGGTCTGGAAGCGCATCTCAAGACGCGGACGCCGCAATGGGCCGCAGACATCACCGGGCTTTCCGTCGACGAAATCGAGGCCTTCGCCCGTCTCGTCGGCACGACGAAGAAGACCTACTTTCGCCTCGGCTACGGTTTTTCGCGGCAGCGCAACGGTTCGGTCAACATGCACGCCGCGGCCGCGATCGCCGCGGTTACCGGCTGCTGGCAATATGAGGGCGGCGGCGCCTTCCATTCCAATTCGGGCATCTTCAAGCTCAACCAGGAACTGCTCGAAGGCACACGGATGCGCGACCCCGCGATCCGTCATCTCGATCATTCGCGCATCGGCCCGGTGCTGACCGGGGCTGAGGATGCGCTCTATGGCGGCCCGCCGGTGACGGCGCTGCTGATCCAGAACACCAATCCGGTGAATGTCGCGCCGGAGCAGCGGCTGGTGAAGCAAGGTTTTCTGCGCGACGATCTGTTTTCCTGCGTGCACGAGCAGTTCATGACCGACACCGCCAAGCTCGCTGATGTGGTGCTGCCGGCGACGATGTTTCTCGAGCATGACGACGTCTACAAGGGTGGCGGCAACCAGCACATCACACTCGGGCCGAAGCTGATCGACCCGCCGGAAGGTCCGCGCACCAACCATTTCGTCATGGAGGAGCTCGGCAAAAGGCTCGGTGTCGCCGATCGTCCTGGCTTCGGCATGACCGAGCAGCAGCATATCGACATCATTCTGGGCAAGCGCGGGCTGGGCAGCTTTTCGAGCCTGAAAGAGCAGAAATGGGTCGATTTGCAGCCGGATTTCGCGGCCGCGCATTTCCTCGACGGCTTCGGCCATGCCGACAAGAAGTTCCATTTTCGCGCCGACTGGACGGGCCAGGCCGCGCCCAACCGGCCACCGAAAAGCATGGGCCTGTTCGGGCCGGTGGCGAGCCTGCCGGAATTCCCCGACCATGTCGACCTGATCGAAGTGGCGGACGAGGCGCACCCGTTCCGGCTGACCACCTCGCCGGCGCGCAATTTCCTCAATTCGACCTTTGCCGAAACGCCGGTATCGCAGGCAAAAGAGCGCCGGCCGGAGCTGCTCTTGCATCCCGATGATGCGGCGGCACTCGGCGTCGGCGACGGCGGCCGTGTCGAAGTCGGCAACCAGCGTGGCGAGGTGGTGCTGCACGCAAAGCTGTTCGACGGCATCAAGTGTGGCGTGGTCGTCGCCGAAGGCATCTGGCCGAACAGCGCCCATGAGCGCGGCGAGGGCATCAACGTGCTCACCGGCGCCGATGCGCCGGCGCCCTGTGGCGGCGCCGCCTTCCACGACAACAAGGTCTGGCTGCGCCCGGCGGGTTGAGCGTCGGAACGATATCTCCATCCGGCCGTTTTCGCGTGGCGGGTGGAGGCATTGTCATGGCGGAAGTGTTGCCGGCGCCGGATCCCATCGGAAGGACACTGTCGTCCGGCGAACTCGTAACCACGATGTCCCACTTTCATCGCGCCGAGATTGCGCGCATGGCTGGGTGGCGCGACCGCCTGGACCGGACGAGCAACTGGGCGATAACCGTTGTCGCGGCGATGCTCTCCGTTTCGCTTTCGACAGCCAGCGCTCACCATGGCGTGCTGCTGTTTGCCATGCTGCTTGTCCTGCTGCTGCTGTGGATAGAGGCCCGCCGATATCGCTTCTTCGACTTCTATCGGGCTCGCGTGCGCCAGTTCGAACGGCACTATTTCGCGCAGATATTCTCGCCGCAGCCGGACTTCGCGTCCGATTGGCTGTTGATCGTCGGCGAGAGCCTGCGCGCCCCGAAATTCTTGATTTCGCAACGCGTGGCTTTGGCGCGCCGCCTGCGTCGCAATTACATCTACATGCTGCTGATTCTGCTGCTGGCCTGGATCCTCAAACTGTCGACCCCCAGTCTTCTGACCGAAGGCGTCCGCATCGGCTTCGTCGGGTCGATGCGTGAGGCCGTCGCCAGTGCTGCGCTGGGTCCAGTTCCTGGTGGCGCCATCGTCGTGCTGGTCGCCCTCCTCTATGCGGGCCTGCTGGTGACAGCCTTTCTGACGGAGAGCGACGACGGCGAACTCTCGTTCGGTGACGTTCACGTCTAGCAACGCAACGCCCTGTCGCGCGTTGTTGGACACGTGCATTTGGGCGATGGGGGTTTCATGGGTTGGCAGGCTCCGACACGTTCCAGCCTGGCGCTGCTGGTTTGCGCTTTCGTCCCCGCAGGCGCGGCCGGGGCAGCGGAGACGCTTGTTGCCGGGACCAAGGCCTCCGGCATGGGTGGTTCGGGCGAAGGCGCTTTCGTCGCCGAGATCGTGCTTCTGCTGCTTGTCGGGCGCGGCCTGGGCGAAGTGTTGCAGCGCTATGGCCAGCCGGCAATCATGGGCCAACTGATCGGCGGCATCCTGCTCGGTCCTTCGCTGTTCGGCTGGCTATGGCCGTCGGCCCAGCACCTGATCTTTCCCACCGATCCCGCGCAAAAGGGCATGATCGACGCCGTCTCGCAGCTCGGCATCCTGATGCTGCTTTTGCTGACCGGCATGGAGACGGACCTGCGGCTGGTACGCCGGGTTGGCGCGGCCTGTTTTTCCATTTCGGCTACCGGCGTCGTGGTGCCCTTCATCTGCGGTTTCGCGCTGGCGCAGTTCCTGCCGGACGCATTGCTGCCCAACCCGACGCAACGCACCGTTGCCGGGCTGTTCCTGGGCACCGCGCTGTCGATCTCGTCAGTCAAGATCGTCGCCATGGTGGTGCGCGAGATGAACTTCATGCGTCGCAACCTCGGACAGGTGATTATTTCCTCGGCGATCATCGAGGACACGATCGGCTGGCTGGTCATCGCCGTAACCTTCGGCATCGCCACCAATGGCAGGCTGCAGCTCGTACCGCTGGTGACCACCATCGCCGCCGTGGCACTGTTCATGGTGTTCTCCTTCACCATTGGCCGCCGTCTTGTCTTCACCTTGATCCGCTGGACCAACGATCAATTCCGCAGCGAGTTTGCGGTGATCACCATGATCCTTATCATCATGGGCGTCATGGCGCTGATCACCAACATGATAGGCGTCCATACGGTGCTGGGGGCGTTCGTCGCCGGCATCCTTGTCGGGGAATCGCCTATCCTCTCCAGCCATATCGAAGGCCAGCTGCGCGGCGTCATCACCGCGCTGTTCATGCCAATCTTCTTCGGCATGGCGGGGCTTTCCGCCGATCTCACAGTGCTCGCCGACCCGACGCTTGCCATGCTGACGGGCGCACTTGTGGTCATCGCCAGCATCGGCAAGTTTGGCGGCGCATTCATCGGCGCCAAGCTCGCCGCCATGTCGTTCAAGGAAGCACTCGCCGTCGGCAGTGCAATGAACGCGCGCGGCTCGACCGAGGTGATCGTCGCCAGCATCGGCTTGTCGATGAACATCCTGTCGCACAACCTCTTCACCATGATCGTCACCATGGCCGTGATCACCACCTTGGCCATGCCGCCGATGCTGCGCTGGGCGCTCGGCCGGCTGCCGGTTGGGCATGACGAGCAGCAGCGTGTCGAGCGCGAGGCGTTGGACGAATACGGCTTCATTTCCAGGCTGGAGCGGCTGCTGGTGTTGGTCGATGACAGCAGGATCGGCAAGTTCACTGCCTATCTCGCCGGGCTGGTCGGTGGAGGCAGCGGCATGCCCACCACCTTGCTTCAGCCGAAAGACGGCCGAGTTGACAGGCCGACCGACAGCAAGGGACAGGAGCGCGCCCTGCAGGAAATCAAGAAGGGTGCAAAAAAAAGCGCTCAGGCGGTGAAACGGATCGAAGATACGCTTGTCGACAAGTCCATCTGACGGCCCGCACCGAATTGGAGGCCACGGGTGAGACGATCGCCGAAGAGGCCCGCAAGGGATACGGCCTGTTGCTGGTCGGCCTTGACAATGTGCTGACCGCCGATGGCGCCTTCGCGCCGGCCCTCAACGACATTGCCGCAGGATTTGACGGCCCGCTTTGCCTGGTCCTGAACGGCGGCAATGCTGGCGAAAAGATGCCGACGCTGAAGGCCGGAACCAGCATTCTCGTCCCCGTCAACGGTACCCAGGTGGCGCGTCGCGCCGCCGACTTGGCGCTGGCGCTGGCCCGTCCAAACCGGGCACGGATCAAAGTTCTCTACGTTTCGCAAAAGGCAGCCAAGGGCCGCAGGTCGACATCGGTGTCGCATAGCCGCGAAGAGGCCGTGCTGAAAGACATCGCCGATTTGGCGGGCCGCTACGGCCTGCATATCGACACAGCGTTCCATACCCGCGTCACACCCGACAAGGCCATCACCCGGGAGGCGGCCAACGGCGCGGCGATCGTCGTGATGGGCGTCACCCAACGTCCGGGTGGGGACCTGTTCTTCGGCGAAACCGCCGGCGCTGTTTTGGCCGCCTGCAATTGCCCCGTCGTGCTTCTGGCCAGCGCGCGGCCCAAGCATGACGCCGCTGGCGCTGAGCTGGCGGCGTGATTTTCATGGCGCGCACTGACCCGTCGGTAGACATGTCGATTGAGGCTCTGAAGCGCTGATCAGTCAAACGTAAAGAACTAGAACCGAACGGTTCGGTTCTGTTGACGGAGCGTACAGGAAAGGGTGAACGCCGGCTCCCAGAATGTTCGCCAAGAAAATCACCAATGACCGCGTAACCAATTGACAATAAAGAAGAACAGTGTGGCGGAAGGAGCCGCATGTCGAATTTCAAGCGGCCAATTTGGCGCACCCGAACAAAATTTTCGTGATTGGAAACGACAGGCTTGCCGACCCATCTCGGGGTGGTCCGAGCGACGCGAATTCCTCCCAAGGCACGCCACTTGACGGACAGAACAAAGACTACCGGAGTACCCGAAATGACCAAGATCGCTCTTACCGCCGCCGCCATCCTTGTTGCCACCGGCACTGCTTTTGCCGGCAGCGACCACTATGGCTCGGACAACGTCAACCAGCCGGCCGCTCCTGCTGCCAACGTCGACAACACGTTTACCGGCTCGATCCGCAAGCCGGTTACTTCCGAGCATGCTGGTGCCAAGACGACTTCCGAGTCGGTGGCGCCTGAATCCGGCCAAGGCATCTGGGGCCGCTGATTATCACGGCCCCGGAGCACAAAGAGCGGCGGGCTTGGCCCGCCGCTCTTGTTTGGTGCGAAGCGGGTTTTGGCCGAAGGTCGGCGATCCCCGGCCTGCCAGGCAATCCCTAGCGAAGATCCTTCGGCCAGATGCAGTGCGTCAGCCGGGCGCCGCCGAAGGTGAGACCGTCCCAATCGCCATCGACGTCAAACCGAGCCAGGGCCGCGGTCGGGAATTTATCCGCCAGTTTTTTCAGCGCCGCTTGATCCGATCCAGCCCCGGCAAGACCGCGCGCGAACTCCTCCAACCCTGGATTGTGGCCGAGCAGCAGCAGCGTTCCGGTTCCCGCCTTTACTTGCCGCACCTTGGCGAGGATGTCCGCCGCCGCTGCCTCGTAGAGCGCCTGGGCAAATTTGACCTGCACCTTCGCCGGCAATTCCGCCGAGAGCAGCCGCCACGTGTCGCGGGTGCGCAGCGCCGGCGATACCAGCGCCAGTTCCGGCAGCCAGCCGCGCCGGGCCAGTTCGCGTCCGACCAGCGGCGCTGCCTTCAGCCCGCGCGCGGACAGCGGCCGGTCGAAGTCGATGAGGTCGGGATCGTCCCAACTCGACTTGGCGTGACGCAGCAGCAGCAGTTGCTTCATGGATTCAATTCAAATCCAAGGGATGTCCGGCTGAAAGTCTTTCCCATATCCGCCGCCATGTCTTGCACCCGTGACGGCATCAAAACTCGCCCAAAGCGCACCAAAGATAAACAGGCCTACGCACCGTTCATCTTTATCCCATCTGACCGAAATGTCTGCTTCAGTAATGGCCCAATCGCCCGATCGAACGTGAATTGCACCAACGACAGGACCTACTCGCCCGTCCTCGATCCGACAGAGATAAAAATATGCCGTGGCAGTTTTCGGATGGTCCGCCTCGTCGTACTCGAAGACGCCGGCCAGATCACGCTTTGTCCGGATCGCGCTGTCGAAAACGTCCATTGGTCTATTTCTGCCGACCCGACGATTTATTGGCTTTTTCGACGGACCCTTACGGGGTGATCCGCGCCAGGTGCTCGAGATCGGTCTCTTCGCGCAGCGGGTCGGGCGCGATCACCACCGACGTGGCGTTGTCGGCATCGTCGGCGAAGCGCGAAAACACCGTGCGGCCGCCTTCCATCCGCGCCTTGCCTTCGGCGACCAGCCCCAGCGCCAGCGGATAGAGTTGGTGCTCAGCCTTGAGCACGCGCGCGGCCAGCGTATCCTCATTGTCGCCGACCATCACCGGCACCGCGGCCTGGGCGATGATCGGCCCATCATCCATGTCGAGCGTGACGAAATGCACTGTGCAGCCATGGATGCGCATGCCTGCGCGGAGCGCCCGCGCATGTGTATCCAGCCCCTTGAAGGCAGGCAGCAGGGCAGGGTGGATGTTGACCATGCGGCCCTGCCACTTCTCGACGAAACGCGCGCCGAGAATGCGCATATAGCCGGCCAGCGCGACGATCTCGGCGCCAAAAGAGACAAGGGCCGCGTCGATCGCCCCGTCATGCGCTTCCTTGCTGGCATGGTCCGAGCGCGAAATCACCCTGGTGGCGATGCCGCGCGCCGCGGCGATGCCGAGGCCGGCGGCATTGGCGCGATCGGAGATGACGCCGACGATTTCGGCCGGATAGGCCGGGTTGCTCGCCGCCGCGATCAGCGCCGTCATGTTGGAGCCGCGCCCCGAAATGAGCACTACGGTGCGTTTTCTGGTCATAGGCCGATCGAGCCCCGATAGATGACGCCGGCATCGCGGCGCGGCACGATCTGGCCGATCGGCGTCACCGTCTCGCCGGCCTCCTGCAGAACGGCGGCGACCTGCGCCGCCTGGCCGGAGGCGACGACCAGGATCATGCCGATGCCGCAATTGAAGGTGCGCATCATCTCTTCCGGCGCGACGCCACCGGTCTTGGCCAGCCACGAAAACACCGGCGGCACCTCGATGGCGCCGAGATCGAGCTCGGCCGAAAAATCCTTGGGCAGAACGCGCGGGATGTTTTCGGGAAAGCCGCCACCGGTGATATGGGCCAGCGCCTTGATGCCATGCGTGTTGCGGATCGCCTTGAGGATCGACTTGACGTAGATGCGCGTCGGCTCGAGCAGCGCCTCGGCCAGCGTCGCCTCGTCATTGAACGGCGCCGGATCGCCCCAGCCAAGGCCGCTTGCGGCGACGATGCGGCGGACCAGCGAGAAGCCGTTCGAATGCAGGCCCGACGAGGCAAGGCCGAGCAGCACGTCGCCCTCGACGATGTCGTCGGTCGGCAGCAACTGGCCGCGTTCGGCGGCACCGACTGCAAAGCCGGCAAGGTCGTAGTCCTTGTCGTGATACATGCCGGGCATTTCCGCCGTCTCGCCACCGATCAGCGCGCAACCGGCCTGCCGGCAGCCGGCGGCAATGCCGCCGACGATCGAAGCGCCCTGGTCGGGATCGAGCTTGCCGGTGGCAAAATAGTCGAGGAAGAACAGCGGTTCGGCGCCCTGCACGACGATGTCGTTGACGCACATGGCGACGAGGTCGATACCGATCGTGTCATGCTTGCCGGCATCGATGGCAATCTTCAGCTTGGTGCCGACGCCGTCATTGGCGGCGACCAGCACCGGATCGGTAAAGCCGGCTGCCTTGAGATCGAACAGGCCGCCGAAACCGCCGATCTCGCCATCGGCGCCCGGCCGGCGGGTGGCGCGCACCAGCGGCTTGATCTTCTCGACCATGAGATTGCCGGCGTCGATGTCGACGCCCGCTTCGGCATAGGTGAGCCCGTTCTTGCGCTTGCTCATACTCTTTCCCTGCTTTCTCGGGCTCTTCGCATGAACGGTTTCGGTCCGCAAGGATAACGGCGCTGAAACTGCCAATCTCCCCACTTGAGGGGGAGATGGCCGGCAGGCCAGAGGGGCGCTGTCCCGCCGACCTGCCGATCGGCACCATTGCGCATCCAGGTCAAACCCCAACCTGGTTCCAGATCAATGAGAAAGCCCTGCTGTCGGCTCAGCTTTATGAGGTAATGCTGGTTGATGGGGCGTTGATCGCAAATTGCGCGGTGAAAGCCCGGATATAGGCCGGCCGTGCTTCCCCGCGCGCTACATAGGCAGCCAAGTTTTGATATTCGTCCAAAATGCCGGACATTCTTAGTCGCAGCAGCACTGACACCATCAATAAATCGCCCGCGCTGAACGTATCATCGAGCCAGTCGGCGACGCCTAAGTGGGCCGAGAGTTTGTCCAGCCGAGCCCGAACACGGTCCTTTACCAACGGCAAGCGCTCCTCGCTCCAAGGCTTGTCACGTTCGAATATTCTTGCCGTCGTTAATTCGAGGATCGGCGGCTCGACGGTATTAAGTGCGGCAAACATCCACGTGATCGCACGCGCGCGGGCATTGCGATCCTTCGGCAGCAATCCCGTATGCTGCTCAGCAAGGTGAAAGACGATCGAGCCGGTTTCGAACAGCGAGAGAGAACCTTCCTCATAGGTGGGGATCTGGCCGAAGGGATGGATGGCCAGATGGCCAGGCGCCTTCATTTCTGCAAAGGAAACAAGACGAACCTCATACGGCTGCCCCACTTCTTCGAGCGCCCAGCGAACGCGCGTATCGCGCGCTAGTCCCTTGCCGCCATCGGGCGATCGTTCAAAAGCTGTGATAGTGATTGTCATCGCGTCCGTTTTCCTTGCTCGCGGTCCAGGAAGGTCTGGGCGAATTCTTCGGCTTCCCATCGTGAGACGAATGAGCCTCCCCGAAATCGACATCTGTCTTGACCTATTTCATTTGTCTTGACCTATTTCATTGCTGGCGCCCTCGAGGGGTGATTGGCAGCTTCTGTGTCGCTTCTCACTTGCCGTAACCCTCCTTCTCCATCATGTATCGACAAACAAGAGCGACGGGATATGCGTTTGACCATCCCTAACATGATCACGATCATGCGCTTCGTGCTGGTGCCGGCAGTGGTGCTGGCCATGCTGCAGGAACGCTGGGACTGGGCGTTTGCCGGCTTCCTCATTGCCGGCATTTCCGACGGCGTCGACGGCTTCATCGCCCGCCATTTCAATCAGTTTTCCAGGCTCGGCGCCTATCTCGATCCGATGGCGGACAAGCTGCTGCTGGTCTCGGTTTTCGTGGTCCTGGGCTTCAGCGGCGAACTGCCGCTGTGGCTGGTCGTTACCATGGTATCGCGCGACGCACTGATCGTCTGCGCCGTGCTTTTATCCACCGTCATGGCGCATCCGGTTGAGATGAAGCCGCTCCTGGTGTCGAAGGCCAACACCGCGATTCAGATCGTACTGGCGGCAGTGGTGCTGGGCGAACTGGCCTTCGACATCCGTCTCGATCCGCTGAGGCCGGCCCTCATATTGCTGTCCGGGGTCTTGACCGTGGCTTCGGCCGCGGCCTATCTCGTGGCTTGGCTGAGGCATATGAGCGGCTATGGCGAAGGCTCCACACCCGGCACCTGAACATCGGGCACCTGACGAACGGTCCATCGACGCCGAGGCCGAAGCCGCGGCAGCGGAGGCTGCGGCATCGGCGTCGTTTCGCCGGCAGATCCGCTTCTGGCTGGTCAGCGCCATCATCCTCGCCGTCTTCCTTTACGTCTTCAGCGGCATCCTTCTGCCCTTCGTTGCCGGCATGGTGCTCGCCTATTTCCTCGACCCTGTCGCCGACCGGCTGGAGCGTCTCGGCCTGTCCAGGCTGATGGCGACGGTGGTCATCCTCGTCGCCTTTATCGTCGTCCTGGTGCTGGCCGTCGTCATCCTGGTTCCGGTGCTCGCCTCGCAGATGGCTGATTTCGCTAGCAAGCTGCCGGACTATCTGACCCGGCTGCAGAGCCTGATCACCAGCTTCGACCCGAAATGGCTGGAAGAGAAATTCGGCGTCGACGCCAATGGCCTGCGTGAAGGCTTGAACTCGCTGCTGACCTCCGGCTTCGGCCTCCTGACCACCGTCTTCACCTCGATCTGGAGCTCCGGCGTGGCGCTGGTCTCGGTCGTCAGCCTGTTCGTGGTGACGCCGGTCGTCGCCTTCTACATGCTGCTCGACTGGGACCGCATGGTGGCAATCGTCGACAGCTGGGTGCCACGCGACTATGTCAAGACCGTCAGGGCGATCGCCAGGGATATCAACACGGCAACCGCCGGCTTCGTGCGCGGACAGGGCACGCTGTGCCTGGTGCTGGGCGCCATGTATGCCACCGGCCTGACGTTGACGGGCCTGAATTTCGGCATCCTCATCGGCCTGTTTGCCGGGCTGATCTCGTTCATCCCCTATGTCGGCTCGCTGACCGGCCTGGTGCTGGCCGTCGGCGTCGCCTTCGTCCAGTTCTGGCCGGACTGGACCATGATCGCGGCGGTGGCCGGCGTGTTCTTCGTCGGCCAGTTCATCGAGGGCAATATCCTGCAGCCGCGGCTGGTCGGCAAAAGCGTCGGCCTGCATCCGGTGTGGCTGATGTTCGCGCTGTTTGCCTTCGGCGCGCTGTTCGGCTTCGTCGGCCTGCTGATCGCCGTTCCGGCTTCCGCCGCCGTTGCCGTTCTGGTGCGCTTCGCCATCGCGCGCTATCTCGAATCGCCGCTCTACAAGGGCCATGCCGACGAGCCGGTGCCGCCGCTGCAGGTGCGCCGCCGCGGGGGCGCGCGCGGTTGAGCCAGATGCCGGACAAGATCGATCCGCCGCGCCAATTGCCGCTCGATCTAGGCCACGGCACCGGCTATTCGCGCGACGAGCTCGTCGTTTCCAGCACCAACAGCCAGGCGGCGGCGCTTGTCGACCGCTGGCCGGACTGGCCGTCGCCGGTTGTCGTGCTGGCCGGGCCGGCCGGCTCCGGAAAAACCCATCTGGCCTCGATCTGGCAGACCCGCGCCGACGCGGTCAAAGTGGAGGCCGGCCGCATCGGCGAGCGCATCGAAAATCTTGGCGCGCATCCGGCCCTGATCGACGATGTCGATGCCGGCCCGGTCGACGAGCACGGTCTGTTCCACCTGATCAATGCGGTGCGCGGCGCCGGCTCGACCTTACTGTTGACGGCGCGCCGCTTTCCCTCCGCCTGGGGCGTCGGGCTGCCCGACCTGGCATCGCGGCTGAAGGCGGCGGCTACCGTCGAGATCCACGAGCCCGACGACCTCTTGCTGGCCGGCGTCATCACAAAGCTGTTCGCCGATCGGCAGGTCGAGGTCGAGCCGCATGTCGTGCAATATCTGGTGCGCCGCATCGAACGCTCGCTGGCCACCGCAATGCGGGTGGTCGAGCGGCTCGACCGCACCGCGCTCGAGCGCAAGACGCCGATCACGCGAGCGCTCGCCGCCGAGACCGTCAGCGCCATGGACGAAGGGCAGGGCGAGTTCGAGATTTAGAGGATTCCAGTTCAGCCGCCGTCCCATTTTGGGAAAAAAGGCTGGCATCTGTCTTGCACCTGACAGCTTGCCGGCTAATCCCGGTCCTGATTGCGTATCAAATCAGGTAGTAGGCTCGCCGGGATGGAGTGGTTGGGGTTCTCGCCCGGCGAGCTTGCCGTCAGATGCATCTAGTAGCGCCATTGCGGCGGCCAGGTCTCAACTTTCACCTCCGGCAATCGCGGCTCGTTCCACGCCAAAGCGTCGGCGATAATCGCCGGGCACCAGGCCGGTTATCCTGGCGAATACCTTGCGGAAGGAGCCGGGATCGTCATAGCCGACCTCCCAGGCGATCTGGTCGATCGATCGCATCGTGGTTTCCAGCATCTCGCGCGCCTTGCCGACCCGCAGGTGCTGACAATATTCGGTCGGCCTGAGGCCAGTGGCGTTGCGGAAGCGTCGCAGAAAGGTCCGCTCCTCCAGCCCCGCATGCTCGGCCATGGCGCCAAGCGTCACGTCGCGCGCGCCGTTCGCCTGCAGCCAATGCTGCACCTTGAGGATCGCTTCGTCGTCATGGGTCAATCGCGGCGCAAACGGGCTGTAAAAACGTTGCTCGCGGCCCGGTGGATCGACCAGCATGAAACGCGCCGTGTCCATCATTACGGGTGACCCGAGCACCCTGTCCACCAGCTTCAGGCCGAGATCGGTCCAGGCCATGTAGCCGCCGGCGGTAATGATATCGCCATCGTCGATGACCAGCCTGTCGGCGTCGAGCAGGATATCGGGAAAGCGTAGCGCCAGCGCGTCGCGATAAGCCCAGTGCGTCGTCGCGGCGCGACCGGACAACAGGCCGGTCTCGGCAAGCACGAAGGCGCCGGCGCAGACCGAACCGAGCGTCGCGCCTGCCGTGTGGCGATCCCTGAGCCAGCCGGCATAGGGCGCGGCTGCTTCCCGAGCGATCGGATCCCCCAACGTCGGCGGGAGGATAACCATGGCTGGTTCATTGTCGGCGCCGGGCTCGCTGTCGAAGCTGCGGACTACGGTGTGGCCCGCGTCCTCCAATTGCCAATGACTGACGCGAAGCCTCGCCGCGTCCGGCGACCGCTCGACAGCCAGCCGGTTTGCCAGCATGAAAAGATCGGTCAGGCCGAGCACGGCTGCTTCCTGCACGCCGGGATACAAGACGAGGCCGATTTCGATCAGATCACGCGCAGCCGTCATTTGTCAGTTTTGCCACGTTGAATGTCCGTTTTGCCAATGCTCACCCTGACCGCACTGTTATAATTTTTCCAGCTGAGGGGGCTAAAAGCTTCCCTGTTACCCCCAACTTTTCCATCAAGGAGTAGGACGATGAGCACATTCACCACCCATGACGGCACCGAGATTTTCTACAAGGATTGGGGCAAGGGCCAGCCGATCGTGTTCCATCACGGCTGGCCGCTGAGCTCAGACGACTGGGACAACCAGATGCTGTTCTTCCTCGAAAAGGGCTACCGCGTCATCGCACATGACCGCCGCGGCCACGGCCGCTCGTCGCAGACCGCGACCGGCAATGAGATGGACACCTACGCCGCCGATGTGGCGGCGCTGGCGGCGCATCTCGATCTCAGGGATGCGATCCACATCGGCCACTCGACCGGTGGCGGCGAGGTGGCGCGTTACGTCGCGCTTTATGGCGGCGGCGGCCGTGTTGCCAAGGCGGTGCTGATCGGCGCCGTGCCGCCGATTATGGTCAAGACCGACAGCAACCCCGGCGGCTTGCCGATCGAAGTCTTCGACGGCTTTCGCGCCGCCCTGGCCGCTAACCGCGCCCAGTTCTACAGGGATGTGCCGGCCGGCCCGTTTTATGGCTTCAACCGCGAGGGCGCCAAGGTCTCGCAAGGCGCCGTCGACAATTGGTGGCGCCAAGGCATGATGGGCGGAGCCAAGGCCCATTACGACTGCATCAAAGCCTTTTCCGAGACCGACTTCACCGACGATCTAAGGAAGCTCGACGTGCCCGTCCTGATCATGCACGGCGACGACGACCAGATCGTGCCGATCGCCGATTCCGCGCTGCTTGCGATCAAGCTGGTGAAGCATGGCACGCTCAAGGTCTACAAGGGCCTGCCGCACGGCATGTGCACCACCCATCCGGAGATCATCAATTCGGATCTGCTGGCCTTCATCCAGGGCTGACGGCTTGGGTATCGGACGGGCAGCGCAGACTCGTGCTGTCCGTCCGTCGCTTACGCATCAGCGGCGGCGGCAGACACGCTCAAGCATGATCCGCTTGCGCTGCCGACGAGATTCGCTGTGAGGAATGGTCGGAGTGGAGAGATTCGAACTCCCGACCCTCTGGTCCCAAACCAGATGCGCTACCAGGCTGCGCTACACTCCGAACGGTCTGTTGCCTAGTGATTTCAGCCCACCAAAGCAAGCGTAAAAAGCCATCGGCCTTGCTGCCGGCGGCATTGCGCAGTAATGACGGGCTAGTGCATGGCCAGAGAACAGTAATCTGGTGTCGGGGTCGTGCGCTTGCAACCAGCAATGAGGTGGTCATGTCAGCCCGCATTTTCAGCCCAGCCAAAACCGCGATGCAGTCCGGCAAGGCCAAGACCGGCCATTGGGTGCTGGAATTCGATCCGGAGCAGCGCAAGAAGATCGATCCGCTGATGGGCTACACCACGTCCGGCGACATGCGAAGCCAGATCAGGCTGACCTTCGACACAAGAGAAGAGGCGGTCGGCTATGCCGAGAAGGAAGGCCTGGCTTTCCGCGTCGAGGAGCCGAAGGAAATCAAGCGCCGCCAGATTTCCTATGCGGAGAATTTCCGCTATGACCGCAGGACGCCCTGGACGCATTGATCCCATACCGGCCCTGCCGGCACAATCCGCCGGTCATGCGGCCGGCCAGCGGTCCCGTAGCTCAGCTGGATAGAGCACCGGCCTTCTAAGCCGATGGTCACAGGTTCGAATCCTGTCGGGATCGCCAATATCTCAGGCCGCTCACAGGTCCATTCGGGACAGGTTCACTCGCCAGTCGCATAGGATTTCCGACACATGACAGCGATGGGCGCGGCGGCGCTGCTGATCCTTGTCCTGACTTATGCCGGCGTTGCCGTCGGCAGAATACCCGGGCTGCGCCTCGACCGGGCAGGGATAGCACTGCTCGGCGGTGCGGCGATGATCGCCATCGGCGCGCTCGACATGGAAGACGCCTACCGCGCCATCAGCTTCGACACCATCACGCTTCTGCTCGGCATGATGATCGTCGTGGCGCATCTGAAAGTGTCGGGCGCCTTTCGCGCGCTCGGCGGGTTCGCCATCGAGCATGCGCATGCGCCATTCATGCTGCTGGTGATGGTGACGCTGTTGACCGGCCTCCTGTCGGCATTCCTCGTCAACGACGCTATCTGCCTGGTCATGGCGCCGATCGTCGTCCACGTCACCCGCGTCATCAACCGCAACCCGGTTCCCTACCTGATCGCCACGGCGACCGCATCCAATTGCGGCAGTGTCGCGACCATCACCGGCAATCCGCAGAACATGGTCATCGGCGCCCTGTCGGGGATTTCCTATCCGGCCTTCTCGGCGGCACTTGCGCCGGTGGCCCTGTTCGGCCTCGTCGCCGTCATCGTCATCATTCGCATCGTCTACCATGCCGAATTTTCGCGCAAGGCCGAGCTCAGCCCCGAAGTCTACCGAGGCCGCATGCTGCCGGGACAGGTGCTGAAGGCGGTGGTCGTCTGTATCGGTTTGGCCATCGCCTTCTTTGCCGGCGTTCCGGTTGCCAAGGCGGCGCTGATCGGCGGCGCGATTCTGTTGCTGACCCGCGCCATCAAACCTGAGCGCATCTATCGCGAGATCGATGGGCCGCTGCTGTTCATGTTCGCCGGGCTGTTCATCGTCGTCGCCGGAGCCGAGAAGACGCTGCTTACGCCCGACATCGTGGCTTCGGCAAAGGACCTAGGGCTGAATGATGTCTGGCGGCTGTCCGGCTTCACCGCGGTGCTGTCCAACATCATGAGCAACGTCCCGGCCGTGCTGGCGCTGAAGCCGTTCGTGCCCGGACTGGAAAACCCCGAGCGGGCCTGGCTGGTCGTCGCCATGAGTTCGACGCTGGCCGGCAATTTCACGTTGCTCGGCTCGGTCGCCAATCTGATCGTTGCCGAGCACGCGCGGGTCTCCGGCAAACCGCTGGGCTTCATCGCCTTCTTCAAGGTCGGCCTGCCGTTGACGCTGGTCACCCTTCTTGCCGGGACGGCATGGCTGGCGGCCTAGAAGCGCGTCGCATTCGACCGACCTCATGCGGCGCGCATTAGGCTCTTTTTCATCATGTCGTTATCGCAAGACCGCTGCACACTTTTGCGCGGCATGCATTAGCCGGTCAGGGCGATGTCACCGTCAGATGGCCTTTCATGTTGGGATGGAAGCGGCAGAAATAATCGACCGATTCCGCCTTCTTCACCGTCAGGCTCGCCGCCTTCTTCGGCGGGATCATCACTTCCCAGGCGCCGTTGACGGTTGCCGTGTGGGCGAACACGTCCTTGTTTACCCACCTGATCGTGTCGCCGACCTTCGCCTCGATCTTCGCCGGCGAAAACACAAGCTTCTCGATCGTCACCTCGATGGTTTCGGCCTTGGCCGGCGCGGCACCCATGGCCAATGCCAGAGCAACCCACAGATGCCGCCGCGACATCATTGGCTCGATCCTCACTTCAGCATGCCGGCGACGTGTTCGGCGTGCTGTTCGTGGCCTTGGAATATTTTCAAGCCGGTTTCCAGCAGGCTCTTCAGCTCGGCATTGCTGGCGGACGGGATCAGCAGAGTTTCGAGCGCGCCATTGACCTGCTTGTGGTAGGCCACCTCGCTGGCGACATAGGCCTTGTCGAACGCTGCGCCCTTGAGCTTGGCAAGCTTGGCACGTTCCTCGGCCGCCGCCTTGGTCAGCGCTTTGCTGGTCGGATTATCCTCAGGCGTGACCTTGAGCTTCTTGACCAGGTCGAGAGCCTGTTTGTTGACCGCCTCATGATCTCGCACCATGTCCTTGGCGAAGTCCACGACTTCCTTGTTCTTGGATTTCTTCAGCGCCTGCTTGGCCGCCTCGACGTCAAGCACGCCCGCTGTGTAGGCGATATGTGCGATCTGCGGATCGGTCGGTTTGTCGGCAGCTTGCGACGAGGGCGCTGCGCCAAGCAGGAAAATTGCGGCCAGTGCCGTGGTCGATCGAATAAACATGATGCTCTCCTTCGCCCCGACGCGGAACTGCATCGGGCTTCGTTTTCAGTGATGCTCATTGGATGCAGGTCACGGGAAAACGTTCCCGCGAAAATCGCCGCGGCCTATCCGGAAGGACCAAGCCGCTGCATCACGGCATTGGTCAGCCGTTCGCAGCGCCGGCCCGCGAACGGAAAGGCGTCGAGCAGCACCGGGCCGATCTGGTCGTCCAGCGCCTTGCGCACCAGCGCGCGGGCGCGGTGCAGCCGCGTCTTGATGGTTTCTGGTCGCACGCCAAGCAGTTCGGCGGTCTCCTCGATGCTCAATCCCTCGATGACGCGCGCCACGAACACGATCCGGTAGACATCGGGCAGACTGTCGGTTGCCCGTTCGACAAGCTCAAGGATCTGCCGTTGCGCCATCGTCCGCTCCGGATCGTCGCTCGGGTTGAGGGGAAACCGGATGATTTCGGCTTGCGGGTTTTCAGGCATCGCTACCATTCGCCGCCTTTTGCGCAAGCGGCCGAGGGCTTCGTTGATGACGATACGCGACAGCCATGTGGCGAGCGAGGCATCGCCGCGAAAGGACTCGAGATGGGCAAAGGCGCTGACATACGCCTCCTGGACGATGTCCTCGGCCTCGCTGTCGTTCCGCACAACACCGCGGGCGATGCGGTAGAGCCTTTGGTTGTGCGTCTTGATGATGGTGCGAAATGCATCGCCATCACGTGCCAGCGCGCGGCCGACAAGCTGCATATCGCCGGAAGCGGCGGGCGTTGCCGTCAACGCAGCAGGCATGGCCGATCTCCTGATAGGCTTCTCATCGCGACATTGGATGCATCGGCCGACAAAAGGTTCCCGACCGATCCCGCCGGCCAACCTCGATCCGTTTCAAGGACTGGCAGAGACTATTCTACCGCCTTCACCACGCCGCCGCCCCTGTTTTGTAGAGCCGGCCGATCGGTCGCCGTGATATCGCTCAGGATCGCAATTTTTCCAGGCTGTTACGCCAATTTTCTGACTCAGTCTGGAAAGGTGCTGGCTCAGGCCTCAGCGGCCGCCGCCAGCCCGCGCGCCAGGTCGGCCTTCAAATCCTCGACATCCTCGAGCCCGATCTGCAGGCGCACCAGCGGCCCGTCATACGGGCCCTTGGCGATTGTGCGGTCGCCAAGGAATACCGGCACGGCAAGGCTCTCATAGCCGCCCCAGGAATAGCCGAGGCCGAAAAACTTCAACGCGTCGAGGAAGGCGTGCTGCTGCTTCTGTCCGCCGCCCGCGAGAACGATCGAGAAGATGCCGCTCGATCCGCAAAAATCGCGCTTCCACATAGCGTGGTCGGGATGACTGGGCAGCCCCGGATGCAGCACCTGCGCTACGCCGGGCTGATCCTCCAGCCAGCCGGCGAGGGAAAGCGCGCTCTTTTGATGATGCTCCAGCCGCACGCCCATCGTGCGCAGGCCGCGCAGCACCTGGTAGACGTCGTCCGGTCCGGCGCAGCAGCCCATCGTGTTGAACGTCTCGCAAAGCTGATTCCAGCAAGCTGCATTGGCCGACACCGTGCCGAGCAGCACGTCGGAATGGCCGGCCGGGTATTTCGTCGCCGCGTGGATCGAGATGTCGACGCCGTGGTCGAGCGGGCGGAAGTAGAGCGGCGTCGCCCAGGTGTTGTCCATCATGACGATGGCGCCGGCGGCATGTGCTGCCTTGGCGATGGCCGGTATGTCCTGCACCTCGAAAGTGTTGGAGGCCGGCGATTCGGTGAACACCACCTTGGTGTTGGGCTTGATCAGCGCCGCGATGCCGGCGCCGATGCGCGGTTCGTAATACTCGACCTCGATGCCCAGCCGCTTCAGCATCGTGTCGGCGAAGTTGCGGGTCGGATGATAAACGGAATCGACGATCAGCAGATGATCGCCGGCCGACAGGAAGGCGAGCAGCGGCAGCGTCACCGCCGCCAGGCCGGACGGTACCGCGACCGTGCCTGCCGAACCTTCCAGCGCATCGATCGCGCTGTTCAGCGCATCGGTGGTCGGCGTGCCGCGCGTGCCGTAGGTGTATCTCTGGCTGCGTGAAGCCATCGCCGCCGCATTGGGATAGAGCACGGTCGAGGCATGCACCACCGGCGGATTGACGAAGCCGAAATAGTCATGCGGGTTGTTGCCGGAATGGGCGAGCCGCGTGTTGACGCCCATCTCGCTGCCGTCTTTTGCCATTGCTTTTCGTCCCATGGGTTGGTCGTTAGCCATAGTGCGGCGGCATTGGCCGCGCAACCGCACCGCACTCGCCAGGCCAAGGTCTTGAATATGCCAATTCAGCAATGCGCCGTAGATCCTCTGAACGGCTGCCAGGTGCGCTTGGCAAGTCAAGGTCGGACTTTGCCGGCTTAATTGGCGCGCTGACCAATTTGCGAGCGCGTTTGTCTGCAATTCAGGCATTTCAGGCGGTTGGTTTTCAAAGTCTTTCGGATTTGGTCATTTCCCTTGACCTCACAGGAATAATCGCCTTCGATGTTGTTCGTGAATGGGAGGCAGCGCGTCGGTTACGATGCGCGATTCCGGTGATGGGCCGGGATTACATAGCTGCGTTCACACGGGAAAAAGTCAGGTTCGCCTGGAAAAAACAGAAAAGGGTCTGTGGGTCATGAAACACATTGCAATCGGCGTTTTGGGCGCCGCCGCGTTTGGATTCGCGGCTTCGGCTGCGTCGGCGAGCACGCTCGACGACGTCAAGGCGAAAGGCTTCATCCAGTGCGGCACCAATACGGGTCTTGCTGGCTTCGCGGCGCCTGACGACAAGGGTGAATGGAAAGGCATCGATGTGGATTTCTGCCGCGCCGTGGCGGCCGCCGTCTTCGGCGATGGCAGCAAAGTCAAGTTCACGCCGCTCAGTGCCAAGGAGCGGTTCACCGCGCTGCAGTCGGGCGAGGTCGACATCCTGTCGCGCAACACCACCTGGACCATCAACCGCGACACGGCGCTTGGCCTGAACTTCGTCGGCGTCACCTATTATGACGGTCAGGGCTTCATGATCAACGCCAAGAAGCTTCCGGGCGTGAATTCGGCACTGCAGCTTTCGGGCGCGGCGGTGTGTGTGCAGAGCGGCACCACGACCGAGCTCAACCTTGCCGACTATTTCAAGTCGAACAAGATGGAGTACAACCCCGTCGTCTTCGAAAAGCTGGATGAGGTTAACGCCGCCTATGACGCCGGCCGCTGCGACGTCTACACCACCGACCAGTCGGGTCTCTACGGCATTCGCCTGACGCTCAGCTCGCCGGCCGACCACGTCGTGCTGCCCGAGATCATCTCCAAGGAACCGCTTGGGCCGGCCGTGCGCCAGGGCGACGACCAGTGGTACCACATCGTCAAGTGGACCTATTTCGCGCTGCTCAACGCCGAGGAACTGGGCATCACCCAGGCCAATGTTGACGAGATGAAGAACTCGGACAATCCCGAGATCAAGCGCGTGCTCGGCCAGGAAGCCGACACCAAGATCGGCACCGATCTCGGCGTCTCCAATGACTGGGTCGTCAACATCGTCAAAGCCGTCGGCAATTACGGCGAGATGTTCGAACGCAATGTCGGCTCCGGCAGCCCGCTGAAGATCGCCCGCGGCATCAACGCGCTGTGGACCAAGGGTGGCCTGCAGTACGCTCCGCCGATCCGCTGATCGAAAATGGATCCGGAAGGCAGATCGTCTGCCTTCCGGTCTCTCTTTCCAGGGGACTGTCGAATGGCATCGCAGGAAGTTCTTCGCGAGGAGCCAAGCCGCGGTTCCTTCATCAATGATCCGCGCGTCCGCGGCATATTCTTTCAAGCGCTGGTCCTCGTCCTGCTGGTAGCGGGTGTCTGGTGGGTTACCCACAACGTCATCGCCAATTTGACGCGGCTGCACATCGCTTCCGGCTTCGGCTTTCTCAAGGGCCGCGCCGGTTTCGACATCAGCGAAAGCGCCATCGCTTATTCATCGGATTCGACCTATTTCCGTGCCATCCTGGTCGGCTTTATCAACACCGTGATCGTGGCCGTCGTCGGCATCATCACCGCCACCATCATCGGTTTCATCGTCGGCATCGGCCGGCTGTCGCATAACTGGCTGATCAGGAAGATCTGCACCGTTTATGTCGAGGTGTTCCGCAACATCCCCCCGCTGCTGGTCATCTTCTTCTGGTATTCCGGCGTGCTCGCCGTGCTGCCGCCGCCGCGCGAGAGCATCAATCTGCCGTTCGGCTCCTTCCTCAACCAGCGCGGCTTCTATTTTCCCCGCGCAATATTGGGCGAGGGCTCCTGGCTGATCCTGGTCGCACTGCTCCTCGGCATCGCCATGGCCTGGTTCGTGGCCCGCAAGGCGCGGCAGCGGCAGATGGCGACGGGACAGCCATTCCCGGTGTTCTGGACATCCATAGCGTTGATTGTCGGCCTGCCGCTGCTGGCCTACGCGCTGAGCGGCTTTCCGCTGAGCTTCGAATTTCCAAAGCAGTCGACCTTCAATCTCGTCGGTGGTTTTCAGGTCAGGCCCGAGTTCCTGTCCCTCTATCTGGCGTTGTCCTGCTATACGGCCGCCTTTATCGCCGAAATCGTGCGCGCCGGCATCAGGGGCGTCAGCGCAGGCCAGACCGAGGCGGCCGCGGCACTCGGGCTGCGCTCGGGATCGATCCTCAGGCTTGTCGTCGTGCCGCAGGCGATGCGCATCGTTATTCCGCCGCTGACTAGCCAGTATCTCAACCTGACCAAGAATTCCTCGCTCGCCATCGCCATCGGCTATCCGGACCTGACAGCGACTGCCGGCACGGTCTTGAACCAGACCGGGCAGGCGGTTGAAGGCGTGGTGATCATGATGGCTGTCTATCTCGCGCTCAGCCTGATCACGTCGGCGATTATGAACGTCGTGAACGCCAGGATGGCGCTGGTGGAGAGGTAGGGACATGCAGGAACACGACATGTCCTGGGTGCGGACGGAGATGGCGCTGGCCCAACCGGCGCCATCGAGCGAGCGTGGCCTCACCGCCTGGGTCCGCAAGAATCTGATCGCATCGACCGGCGACGCCATCCTGACCATCATCGGCATCGTGCTGGTTGCCATGATCCTGCCGCAGATCGTCAATTGGGCTTTCATCAACGCCCAGTGGACGGGACCGGACCGCACGGTCTGCGCCACCGTGGCGCAGGGCGGCATCCAGCCGGACGGCTGGACCGGGGCCTGCTGGGCCTTCGTCAACGCCAAGTTCGGCCAGTTCATGTTCGGCCGCTATCCTCTGGAAGAGCGTTGGCGCCCGATCCTGGTGGCCATCCTGTTCGTGGCGCTGCTGGTGCCGCTGCTCATTCCGCGCGTACCGCGCAAGGGGCTGAACGCCATTCTTCTCTTTTTCGTACTGCCGGTCGTCGCCTTCGTTCTGCTGGTCGGCGGCATGTTCGGCCTGCCCTATGTCGAAACCCCGCTCTGGGGTGGACTGCTGGTGACACTCAGCCTGTCCTTCGTCGGCATAGCCGTGTCGCTGCCGGTCGGCATCGTGCTGGCGCTCGGCCGGCGCTCGAACATGCCGATCGTCAAGCTGCTGTGCGTGATCTTCATCGAGACGGTACGCGGCATCCCGCTGATTACGGTGCTGTTCTTTGCCAGCGTGATGCTGCCGCTGTTCCTGCCGGCCGGCGTCAGCTTCGACAAGTTCCTGCGCGCGCTGATCGGCGTGTCGCTGTTTGCCGCCGCCTACATGGCCGAAGTGGTGCGCGGCGGCCTGCAGGCGATCCCCAAAGGCCAGTATGAGGGCGCCGATTCGCTCGGCCTCAGCTACTGGCAGAAGATAGGTCTGGTCGTCATGCCGCAGGCGCTGAAGCTGGTCATTCCCGGCATCGTCAACACCTTCATCGGCATGTTCAAGGACACCAGCCTGGTCATCGTCATCTCGATGTTCGACCTCCTCGGCATCGTCAAGCAGAACTTCTCCGACGCCAGTTGGGCGACGCCGCAGACGGCCAGATCCGGCCTGGTGTTCGCGGCTTTCATCTTCTGGCTGTTCTGCTTCGGCATGTCGCGCTATTCAATGTACACGGAACGCCGTCTCGACACCGGCCACAAACGCTAAAAAGGGGACCTTGTCATGGCCATAGAAAACGCCGTCAGTGCGGAAGAGATCAAGGTCAATGCCGCCAAGATGCACATTTCCACCACCGATGTCGCCATCGACATCATCGCCATGCACAAATGGTACGGCGAATTCCATGTGCTGAAGGACATCAATCTAAAGGTGATGCGCGGCGAGCGGATCGTCATCTGCGGCCCGTCGGGTTCCGGCAAATCGACGATGATCCGCTGCATCAACCGGCTGGAGGAACACCAGAAGGGCAAAATCATCGTCGACGGCAAGGAACTGACCAACGATCTGAAGAAGATCGACGAGGTGCGCCGCGAGGTCGGCATGGTGTTCCAGCACTTCAACCTGTTCCCGCATCTGACCATTCTGGAGAATTGCACGCTGGCGCCGATCTGGGTGCGCAAGATGCCGCGCAAGCAGGCCGAGGAAATCGCCATGCATTTCCTCAAGCGCGTCAAGATCCCGGAACAGGCCAACAAATATCCCGGCCAGCTTTCCGGCGGCCAGCAACAGCGCGTGGCGATCGCCCGCTCGCTGTGCATGAACCCGCGCATCATGCTGTTCGATGAGCCGACCTCGGCTCTCGATCCGGAAATGATCAAGGAAGTGCTGGAGACGATGGTCGGGCTGGCGGAGGAAGGCATGACCATGCTCTGCGTCACCCACGAGATGGGCTTTGCGCGTAAAGTCGCCAACCGTGTGATCTTCATGGACCAAGGCCAGATCGTCGAGCAGAACACGCCGGCCGAGTTCTTCGACCACCCGCGCCATGAGCGCACGAAGCTGTTCCTGTCGCAGATCCTGCACTGATCCTGTACCCCGGTGCGGACAAGAGCGGCGGATCAAGCCTCTCTGTCTTGCTGGCTTCGCGCGTATTCGACGAGCGCTGACCGTGCGCTGCGCGAGAAGATAGCAAGCGTGCTTCAGGTCGTTCGAGTGGTCACGTTGCAACCTGGTAACTAAGGCCGGCGCGGATCATAAGCGCGCCGGCTGCGTTCATTGCCATTGGGAGTTGTATAGCGAGCCGCGTGGGCGCGTGCGGCGGCAGGTCACGGGTTCATCCTGATGCTCATCCAACCGATCGATTATTTCCTCGTCGTCTGGTTCGCGCTGGCGCTGGCTTCGACGCTTTATGTCGGCTTCGACCAATATCGCAACAATCCCGAGCCGGTGGTGATGAAATGGGGCTTCATTCTGGTCACCCTCTATATGGGTCCGCTCGGCTTGCTGCTCTACGTGCTCGCCGACAAGGAGCCTCGGCCGGGCGAGCATGAACTCTTCACCCGCCCGCTCTGGAAGCAGGGCGTCGGCTCCACCATCCATTGCGTCGCCGGCGATGCCACCGGCATCATTCTTGCCGCCGCCGTCACGGCGGCGCTCGGCCTGCCGATGTGGATCGACCTGATCGTCGAATATCTGGCCGGCTTTGCCTTCGGCCTGTTCATCTTCCAATCGCTGTTCATGAAATCGATGATGGGCGGCACCTATTGGGAGAACGTGCGCAAGAGCTTCCTGCCCGAGTTCATCTCCATGAACTTCATGATGGCCGGCATGGCACCGGTCATGAGCTTCCTGATGATGGGCCGCGACATGCGCGCGATGGAACCGACGGAGCTGTTGTTCTGGGGCGTGATGTCGATCGGCGTCATCGCCGGCTTTGCGCTTGCCTACCCGGCCAATGTCTGGCTGGTCGCCCGGGGGCTGAAGCATGGGCTGATGACGCAGCGCGCGCAGGCAGCCGGCATCGATGGTCGAAAGCAGCCTGCAACGAGACAACATGCGCAGATGCAAATGCAGCAGGCCGACGCCAGCGGCCATCGCGGGCAGCGCCACGATATGGCTTCCCACAAAGGCAAAGGCGGCGGCCATCACATGGAGACAGATGCCACGACGCCGCAGGTCGCTGCCCTGGGTGCCGTCTCCCTGCTGGCGCTCGGCATCGGCATGATCGCGCCGGCGAACTGGCTGAACCTGACGCTGTCGGCACGCGACGTCGGCGGGGTGATCATGCCGCAAGGAATGATCATGGATCGCGATACGCCGGCTGATGCGATGCGCGACATGGCCGCTACCGATCCGCGCCTCGTTGCCGCCTCTTATGGTCTGTCGACAAGGGGTGACCAGGACCTGCCGTTTCGGATGGAGAACGGCATCAAGGTATTCGACCTCAGGCCTTCGGTGGTCCGCTGGCAGATCCTGCCGGATGTTGCAGTCGACGCTTATGCCTATAATGGCCAGATTCCTGGTCCGCGAATTCACATTCGCCAGGGCGATCGGGTCAGGATCAACGTCACCAACGGCCTGCCTGAGGAAACGACGGTGCATTGGCATGGCTTGATCCTGCCGAACCAGATGGATGGGCCGGCCGAGATCACGCAGGCGCCGATCGAGCCCGGCCAATCCTATTCGTACGAATTCACCGCAACCCAGCACGGAACCTATTTCTATCACCCACATGCCAAGCCGGACCGGACCCAGGCGCTCGGCCTCTACGGTGCGCTGATCATCGACCCCGCCAATCCCGCCGATGAGGCCGCGGCCGACCATGATTACGTCATCGAGCTTCAGGAATGGCTGGTGCGGGAAGGGCTGACCTACCCGTCGATGCCGATGGACGGGGGCATGCCGAATTTCTTCACCATCAACGGCAAGGCCTATCCCTCGACCGAGACGATCCCGATGAAGGTTGGCGAGACGCTCAAGGTGCGGTTCATCGGCACCAACAACGGCTTCATCCATCCGATGCATATCCATGGCGGACCGTTCGAGGTCGTTGCCCGCGACGGCGAAACGATCCCTGCCTTGGGTCGTTTCCTTGCCGATACGGTCAATGTCGGGCCGGGTCAGCGCTACGACGTGATCTGGAAGGCGCAGCGTCCGGGCAAATGGCTGATCCATTGCCACATCCCGCATCACACCACGAACAACAATGTCGAGGAGAAGGGCGGAGGCGGGCTGATGGTCGTCATCGATGTCACCTGACCGTAGCCGTCTAAAAAGGAGCGTCAGTGCTCGTGGCCGTGGTTTTCGTCATGCACGTCTCGTGAGGGTGCGGATGGTCGTTCTCTCCACGTTCGGTTGAAAACCGCACATTCGCCGTAACCAAGGCCGGCATATGCTGGGACAGTTCGTCCTTCAGCGCTGCCGCGATGTTGTTCGCTTCCGAGAGCGGCAGGGTTTCGTCTGCGGCAATTGCGATGTCGGCGTGCAATCTATGACCGATCCAGCGCGCCTTGGCATCGACAATGCGTGCGCCCGGAACGTGCTCGGCGGCATGCCGGATTTCATCCATCACACCGGGTTCGATTCCATCCAGCATGCGGGTCAGCACCGAGCGGGCCGATTGCCAGACGATACCGAAGATCGCAATCGTGATCAGCAGGCCGACAATCGGGTCGGCCAAGGAAAAGCCGAGCCAGACGCCGATGGCTCCGATGACCACGGCAAGGCTGGTAAGTCCGTCGGTGCGGGCGTGATAGCCGTCGGCAATCAGTGCCGCGCTGTTGATTTCGCGGCCGACACGGATACGGAACACGGCAACCGCCTCGTTGCCGAGGAAGCCGACAATGCCCGCCGCCGCCAGCCAGCCCAGGTGCGTCACCGCTTGTGGATTGATCAGCCTGTCGATGGCTTGGTAGGCGGCGACTACAGCGCTGAACAGGATGATGAGCACGATGATGATGCCGGCCAGATCCTCGACCCGGCCCAAGCCATAGGTGAAGGTCCGCGACGGCTTGCGCCGCGCCAGCACGAACGCAATCCATAGCGGGATCGCCGTGGTCGCATCGCCGATGTTATGGATCGTATCGGCCAGCAATGCCACGCTCCCCGACAGCACAACCACGACCATCTGCAATGCTGCGGTGATCGCCAGGATCACGAACGACCATTTGATTGCCCAGATGCCCCGATCGGTGGTGGCAATTGTCGCATCGATGACGCCATGGCTGTGGCCGTGCGGACCGTGATCGCCGTGATGATGTGCGGCGTGCGAGCCGAACCCGAGCCATTCCAGAATGCGGGCTACGATGGCATTCATAGATATTTCGCCAGCTGCTTGAGCTCCGCCAGCGAGTTGCCGCCGGTTTCGACGCTGTCCGTCAGGCAATGCTCGATGTGATCGTTGATCAGCTCGCGCTTGGCGCTGCTGATGGCC
Source organism: Mesorhizobium sp. M1027 (assembly GCF_040318745.1). Lineage (NCBI taxonomy): Bacteria > Pseudomonadati > Pseudomonadota > Alphaproteobacteria > Hyphomicrobiales > Phyllobacteriaceae > Mesorhizobium > Mesorhizobium sp. M1027. Next base: position 55,465 of record NZ_JAMYMW010000014.1, read on the forward strand.
CGTTCGACGGCATGAAGCTGCTGCGCCAGATCAACGCAAGGGCGATGCGCCTCGATCATCGCCAGCACCGCCGCGAGGTGGCCTTGCGCGCGCTTCAGGCGCTTTATGATGGAAGGATGCGAAGCGTGGAGGTGATCTGACATGCCTCTGCATATCCTCCCCGGGAGGATACGCGTCAAGCTCTAAGTCAGCTGTGCAATTTCCGGAGAGGCTTCACCTTGAACATTGCTTGGCCTATGCCTTCCCCATGAAGAAGCTTGCTCGTTTTCTCGGCCTGCTGGTCGTTGCAGCAGTCCTTGCGGTGGCGCTGGGCACGCTGCTGCCGCGCCCGCTCTGGCCGGCGGCCGCTGCCGATCCGATCGGCACAAGCCACCACATCGTGGTGCTGAAAAATCCGATCCACACCGACATCGCCATCCCGGTCGACGACGATGTGCGCCGGCGCTTCCACTTCCTGGTCGATGCCGGCATTCCGGCCGACATGGCGGAGGTCCGCTACATCGTCTTCGGCTGGGGCGGCCGCGCCTTCTATCTCGAGACGCCGACCTGGTCGGAACTGAAGGCAGTGCCGGTGATGAAGGCGCTGACCGTCGATGCCTCGGTGATGCATGTCGACATTTCAGGCGAAATCGCCGAGCCGCATCCCGACGTCGCCGGCTTCGACGTAAGTGAGGAACGCTTTGCGGCGCTGCTCGATTTCATTGCAGCGAGTTTTCAGCAGGGACCGAACGGGGCCATGCCGATCGAGGATGCGGCCTACTCCCGTTTCGATCGTTTCTTCGAAGCCAATGGCCATTTCAACGCGCTGGTCGGCTGCAACACCTGGGCGGCGGCGGCACTGCGCACCGCCGGCCTGCGCACCGGCTGGTGGAACCCGCTGCCGGCCTCGCTTAGCCTGTCGATGCGGCTTTACAATTGACAAGGCTCCGATGACTTAGGACCGCCGAGCGTCCGCCCGCCAGCCATAGAGCCAGTCCAGATCAGCGGCGAGTTTTTCGGGTGAGCGCATCGCCAGGAACAGGTTGCGGGCCATCGCCACCGGCCCGGCCGCATGCCAGGCGAGGCGGTTGAGGGCGCCGCGGCGGGCGACCTGGGATACGCGCGGCCGCCGCGCCTGTTCCCAGGCGACAAGCGCGTTGCTGAGGTCGGCAGGCGAGCTGGCAACGAAACCGGCAAGGGTTACCGCGTCTTCGATCGCCATCGCCGCTCCCTGTGCGGCAAACGGCGTCATCGCATGCGCCGCATCGCCAATCAGCGCTATGCCCTCCGGCGTCGTCCACCGCCGCTGCTCGACGGTATGGATCGGCCATGCCGTCCATGGCGTGGCCTCGCTCGCCAGACGGACCAGCGCCGGCGCGGTACCGCGCATGGCGCTGGCGAGGATGGCGGGGTCGGCATGCCCCGACCAGCTCTCGGCGATGCGCTCGCCCTTGGTGAAGGCCGCGAGGTTGAAGACCGCGCCACGGCTGACCGGATAGGCGACCATATGGAAGCCTGGATAGAGGAATGCGGTAACGCAATCCGGCGCACCGATCACCCTGAAGGCTTGTCCGGCGAGGCTGTCCGCGGCCACCGTTGCGCGCCAGGCAAGCTCGCCCGAGAAGCGGCTTCTCCGGAAATCGGCCGCCTCGCGGGCGAGCGTTTCTCGCACCGACGACCAGACGCCATCGGCTCCGACCAGCAACGATGCTTCGGTTTCGATGGTCGTGCCGGCAATCTCGACTGTTGCGGTGATGCCATTCGGTCCGGTTGCGACGCCGCCGACGCGGGCACCGGTGGCAAGCTCGACCTCGGAGCGCTCGGCTATCCGCTCCATCAGCGCTGACTGCAGATCGGCGCGGTGGGCGACGAGATAGGGTGCCCCCCAGCGCGTTTCAGCTACCTGGCCAAGCGGTACGCGCGCCAGCTCGCGCAGCGTGACGGCATCCTTCAGCACGACCGTCTCCGGCCGCACCGCCGTCGGCAGCAGCCGATCGAGTACGCCGAATTGTCGAAGGATGCGTGTCGCGTTGGGTGAAAGCTGGATGCCGGCGCCGGCAGCCTCGAGATGCTGCGCCTGTTCGAACAGTTTTATCCGATAGCCGCGCTCGGCGAAAGCCAGTGCCGCGGTCAGCCCGGCGACGCCCGCCCCGGCGATGACCACCTGCCGGGACTGCGTTTGTCGCATCAGGCTTGTCGCGGAAGTATCAGGCGGCCTGGTCGATATAGAGGCAGCCCGGCGGCTGCGTTTCCAATGCCTTCAGCTTGGGCGAATAGCGATAGAGCGTCGAGCAATAGGGGCAGACTTTTTCATTGTCGTCGCCCATATCGAGAAATACATGCGGGTGGTCGAAAGGCGGATTGGCGCCGGTGCACATGAATTCCTTGACGCCGATGTCGATTGCCGGATAGCCCGCATCGTTCTGGAAATGGGGAATGGAACCGCCTGCCATCGTCGTCTCCTGATCTTGTCGATTGCATCTGGATCATAACCCATCTCTTTGCAAGATCGATGAAATGAAACTGTCGCAAAAGCCTGTCAGAGGATAAGTTAAGCCGGTTAAGGCTGTGGTCGTCGAACGGTGTGGGAAGAGCGGAAACCATGAACGAACTGAAGCCGGTCCAGAACGAATTCATCACCGTCGAGGCCGCGAGCCACGAAGGCGGCAATCCCGACCGCTTCGTCAATCGCGAGTTTTCCTGGCTGCAATTCAACCGGCGCGTGCTCGAGGAATCGCTGAACGCAAATCATCCGCTGCTCGAGCGCGTGCGCTTTCTGTCGATATCGGCCGCCAACCTCGACGAGTTCTTCATGGTCCGCGTCGCCGGTCTTGCCGGCCAGGTGCGCGAGGGCATCGTGCTGAAGAGCCCGGATGGGCGCACTCCCGAGCAGCAGCTCGAACAATTGCTGCGCGAGGTCGAGCGCCTGCAGGAGGACCAGCAGAACAGCCTTTCGGCGCTGATGCTGCTGCTCGACAGACAAGGCATCGAAAGCATCACCCGCGATGCGCTGACCAAGGACGAGAAGACCTGGCTCGAGGACCATTTCCAGGAGCAGGTATTTCCGGTCCTGACCCCGCTGTCGATCGACCCGGCGCATCCGTTTCCGTTCATTCCCAATCTCGGTTTCTCGATGGCGCTGCAATTGCGCCATCGCAAGAACGGCGAGGAAATGAGCGCGCTTCTGCGCCTGCCTGTGGCGCTGAGGCGCTTCATCCGTTTGCCGGATCGCAAGCATCATGTCCGCTTCATTCCACTCGAAGAGGCGGTCAGTCTCTATATCGGCAAGCTGTTCCCCGGCTATGAGGTCAAGGGCTCCGGCACGTTCCGCATCATCCGCGACAGCGATATCGAGGTCGAGGAAGAATCAGAGGATCTGGTGCGGCTGTTCGAGACGGCGCTGAAGCGGCGACGCCGCGGCTCGGTCATCCGCATCGAGTTCGACAGGTCGATGCCGGCCGAATTGCGCGATTTCGTCGCCGGCGAGCTCGGCGTCTCGGCCAGCCGGATCAGCGTGCTCACCGGTCCGCTGGCGCTCAGCCAGATCTCGGAGATCGTCGCCGTCGCCCGCGACGATCTGAAGTTCACGCCTTACAATCCGCGCTTTCCCGAGCGCATCCGCGAGCATGGCGGCGACTGTTTTGCCGCGATCCGCGAGAAGGACATCATCGTCCACCACCCTTACGAATCCTTCGACGTGGTGGTGCAGTTTCTGCGCCAGGCAATGGCCGACCCGGAAGTGGTGGCGATCAAGCAGACGCTCTACCGCACCTCCAACGACAGCCCGATCGTACGGGCTTTGGTCGATGCGGCGGAAGCCGGCAAGTCGGTGACGGCGCTGGTCGAGCTCAAGGCGCGCTTCGACGAGGAGGCCAACATCCGCTGGGCGCGCGACCTCGAGCGCGCCGGCGTCCAGGTCGTCTTTGGCTTTCTCGAACTGAAGACCCACGCAAAGATGTCGCTGGTCGTGCGGCGCGAGGACGGCAGGCTGCGCAATTACGTGCATCTCGGCACCGGCAACTACCACCCGGTCACCGCCCGCATCTACACCGATCTGTCCTTCTTCACCACCGACCCGACAATCGCGCGCGATGTCGCCCAGTTGTTCAACTTTATCACCGGCTATGCCGAGCCGGCCGAGCAGATGCGGCTGGCCATCTCGCCGTTCACGCTGCGCGACCGCATCCTCCAGCACATTTCGGATGAGATCAGCCACGCGCTGGAGGGCAGACCGGCCCGCATCTGGATGAAGATGAACGCCTTGGTCGACCCGATCGTCATCGATGCGCTCTACGATGCCAGCCGCGCCGGCGTCGAGATCGATCTCGTCGTGCGCGGCATCTGCTGTCTGAGACCGCAGGTGCCCGGCCTATCGGAGAACATCAGGGTGAAGTCGATCGTCGGCCGCTTCCTCGAGCACAGCCGCATCTATTGCTTCGGCAACGGCCACGGCCTGCCCTCGGACGGGGCGATCGTCTACATCTCCTCGGCCGATCTGATGCCGCGCAATCTCGACCGCCGCGTCGAGACCATGGTGCCGATCACCAATCCAACTGTGCATGAGCAGGTGCTCGGCCAGATCATGCTCGGCAACATCATGGACAACCAGCAAAGTTTCGACGTATTGGCTGATGGAACCTCCCGGCGCGTCGTGCTGGAGGAGGGCGAGGAACCGTTCAACGCGCAGGAATATTTCATGACCAATCCGAGCCTGTCCGGACGGGGCGATGCGTTGAAGTCGCATGCGCCCAAGCGCATCGCGCAGTTCAAACGCCGCAAGAAACAGAACGCAGCGACGGGCTGATGATTTCAGCGTCCCAGGGCCGGCTCCAGGACCGCCGACCGCTGTCCATCATCGATATCGGGTCGAACTCGATCCGTCTTGTGATCTATGAGGGGCTGGCGCGCTCGCCGACCTTGCTGTTCAACGAAAAGATGCTGGCCGGCCTCGGCCGCGGCATCGTTTCGACCGGAAAGCTCGATCCCGAGGCGGTGACACGTTCGATGGAAGAGTTCCGCCGCTTCCGCGCGCTCTCCGACCAGGCCGGCGCCGAGCGCATGTATGTGCTGGCGACCGCCGCCGCTCGTGAGGCGGTCAACGGCCCCGACTTCATCCACCGCGCCGAGGATGTGCTCAGGACCGAGATCCAGGTGCTGAGCGGTCGCGAGGAAGCTCATTATTCGGCACTCGGCGTCATCTCCGGTTTCCATCCGGCCAACGGCATCGCCGGCGACCTTGGCGGCGGCAGCCTCGAACTGATCGATATCGACGGTGAGACGATCGGTGACGGCATCACGCTGCCGTTGGGCGGCTTGCGCCTGCAGGACATGGCGAAGAACTCGCTGGCCCAGGCGGCAAGGATCACGCGCGAGCAACTGGCGCGGGCGAAATTGCTGAAGGGCGGGCAGGGCAGGGCCTTCTACACGGTCGGCGGCACCTGGCGAAACCTCGCCCGGCTGCACATGGAAATGACCAACTACCCGCTCGGCGTCATGCACCACTACGAGATCGGCATCGAAAGCGCCGCGAACTTCCTCCGGCAGGTCGCCAAAGCCGAGATCGATAAGATCAAAGGCATCGAGGGCATCTCCAAGAACCGCCGCTCGCTGCTGCCCTATGGCGCCATCGTGCTGCAGGAGATCATGGCGGCGATGCAGCCGTCGAAGATCATCGTGTCGGCGCTGGGCGTGCGCGAGGGCTTTCTCTATTCACTGCTCGATAAGGCCGAGCAGAAGGCCGATCCGCTGATCTCGGCTGCGGAAGAGCTTGCCCGCCTGCGCTCGCGCTCGGTCGACCACGCGCATGAGCTTGTCGAATGGACCGGCAAGGCGTTCGCCGCCTTCGGCATCGACGAAACCAGGGATGAGGCGCGCTACCGCCACGCCGCCTGCCTGCTCGCCGATATCGGCTGGCGTGCCCATCCCGAATATCGCGGCAAGCAATCGCTCAACATCATCGCTCACGCCTCTTTTATTGGCGTCGACCATCCCGGCCGCGCCTTCCTGGCGCTTGTCAGCCTGTTTCGTCACGAGGGCGTGTTCAATGAAGCCGCTCCGGAAATCCGCGGGCTGGCGACACCGCGCTATCTCGAGCGCGCCCGCGTGCTGGCCGCGCTGCTGCGCGTCGTCTATTTGCTGAGCGCGGCAATGCCCGGCGTCATGCCGCGACTGAAATGGGAAAACCGCGGCAATGGCGTGCTGGCGCTGGTGCTGCCGGCAGCGCTGGCCGATCTTTACGGCGAGCGGCCGGCCGGCCGGCTGGCACAGCTGGCAAGGGTCACCAACCGCCGGCTGGTGCTGGCGGTCGAGGGCGGGCCTAGCATGTCTGTCAAATAGACGCCCGCGCTGTCGCGTCGCGACCGTTGAGGAAAGAAGGGAAACGCCGTGAAATCCAGGCAGGTTCTTCAGCTGTTGGTTGCCGGGATCTTCGTCCTCTTCGCGGGCCCGTCAATGTGAGCCGTCTCGCAAAGTTCGTTTTTCTGGACACTGAATAAACCGGGCGGCAGCTTAGGCGCTCGCTGCAACCAGCCGCCCGTCGGCCGACCAGGCGCCCGCACCAGCCATTGCCAGCGCCAGGAAACCGCCTGCTATGGCGATGTCCTTCATCAGCATCTGTGAATGCATGAAGGTCAGCGTCGGATCGTCGCCGCCCTGGCCATAATGACCGAGGAAGCCCGCCGCGATGCAGAAGGCAGCGAGCAGCAGCGCCACGACCGGCGTCTTGAAGCCGACGAGGATGAGCAGCCCGGCGATCAGCTCGAACAGGCCTGTCGCCCAAGCCACCAGCGTCGGCAGCGGCAGGCCGAGGCCGGCGAAATAGCCTGATGTGCCGGCGATGTCGGCAAGCGCATGGAAGCCGGACGGCACGAACAGCGCGGCGAGCAGCAGCCGGGAAAGCAAGAGCAGCGCATTGCGAGGCATGGTCTCCTCCGATATCGGCCACCGATCCTAGCAGAGTTCCAGCCAGCGGATATGAACCGACAACGAAAAAGGGGCGCGGAAAATTCCGCGCCCCTTTGTTCAGGAACGCTGGACTGCTTCAGCCGCGCTTGGCGTCGATCGAATACGCGCCTGGGCCCGAGGAGGCGAGCACGAGGAAGCCGCCGGCAATGCCGAGGTTCTTCATAAAATTGATCATCTGCATCTGATCGGCCCAGCCGGTGTGGGCGACCAGCGCGGTGGCGACGGTGAAGATCGCCATTACCCAGCCGACGATCCGGGTCTGGAAGCCGACGAGGATGGCCAGGCCGCCAAGCAGTTCGATAAGGCCGACGACAATGGCGGTCACCATCGGCAGCGGCAGGCCAAGGCTGCCGAAATAGCCGGCGGTGCCGGCAATCGCCGTCAGCTTGCCGAAACCGGAAAGCAAGAAGATGACAGAAAGCAGGAGGCGGCCAAGCAGGATCGTGCCCGAGGCGCCGGCGGCGGTTCCGGAACCGGCAAACGAATTGTTGGTGGACGTGTTGGTGGACATGCGTAACTCTCCAGAAGGGTTTGGCCAAACGGCTTGGGATACCCGCCTAGTTAGCGCAGGCCGACTGTTCACCAAAGACGCCAGATTGGTTACGGATTGTTCACCCAGGTAACGTTTTCGCGATCAACAGGGGTGTTGAGATCCAGGCATATCAACACCCTAGGCGGCGTGGACAAATTTTAGCCAGTATCTGGCGGTGGCGGTATCGACCATTGATCGGCAGCAATCCTTTCAGAATTCGCCAATAGCCGCTGCGCAAGGCTTGGCAGTGAGTGTCGACCCTTACGACAGCAGGCCGCCGGAGATGAGTTGCTGGATCAAACGTGCGTCGTGCTCAGGGCCGGGCGATTGGTACCACTCTTTATCCCCGCTGACCCATGCATCAGTCACACGAATACCATTCGGCGAACCCTCGAGACGGAGGCCATAGATGCAGGCTCCTGTCCACGAACGATGAAAATAGAGCCAGCCATTCTCAAAAAATATGAACCACTTATCGTCCATATCCCGCGGAATGTGCCCAAGCCTGATCTTCTCGCCTTCGGCGTCCGAATACAGCAATGCAAGATCTATCCGATCTTGCTGCGCTGGGAGGGGGAGCGTTTTCCAAGAGGAGCGTGTGGCTGCTTGCATGCCTCATCTAACCAAAGCCATGAAAATCACACAACGAGCGATTTGCAGGCCGCTCAATTTGTCCACGCCGCCTAGCCCGGATGCGTCATGTCCTCCGGCCGCACCAGCCGCTCATAGTCGGCTTCGCTGACCAGCCCGGTGGCCAGCGCTTCCTCGCGCAGCGTGGTGCCGTTCTTATGTGCCGCCTTGGCGATCTTGGCGGCGTTGTCGTAGCCGATCGTCGGCGCAAGCGCCGTCACCAGCATCAGCGAGCGGTCGAGCGCCGCCTTGATGTTGTCTTCGCGGGCCTCGATGCCGATGACGCAATTGTCGGTGAAGGACACGGAAGCGTCGGCCAGCAGTTGTACCGATTGCAGGAAACAATAGGCCATCAGCGGATTGTAGACGTTGAGCTCGAAATGGCCCTGACTGCCGGCGAAGCTGATCGCCGCATTGTTGCCGAACACCTGCACGCAAACCTGTGTCATCGCCTCGCATTGGGTCGGATTGACCTTGCCAGGCATGATCGACGAGCCCGGTTCGTTTTCCGGCAGCGACAGTTCGCCGAGGCCCGAACGCGGGCCGGAGCCGAGCAGGCGGATGTCGTTGGCGATCTTGAACAGCGCCGCCGCGCAGGCATTGATGGCGCCGTGCGAGAACACCATGGAATCATGGGCGGCCAGCGCCTCGAACTTGTTCGGCGCAGTGACGAAATCGATGCCGGTGATCGCAGCGATGCGCGCCGCCACCTTTTCGGCAAAACCGACCGGAGCGTTGAGACCGGTGCCGACCGCGGTGCCGCCTTGCGCCAATTCCTGCAGGCCGGGCAGGGTCATTTCAATGCGCTTGATCGACGAGGCGACCTGCGCCGCATAACCGGAGAACTCCTGGCCGAGCGTCAGCGGCGTCGCGTCCTGCGTGTGGGTGCGGCCGATCTTGACGATGTGGGCGAAAGCCCTGGTCTTGGCGTCGAGTGCCGCATGCAAATGCCTCAGCGCCGGCAGCAGGTCGTGAATGATGCGCTCGGCGCAGGCGATGTGCATGGCCGTCGGATAGGTGTCGTTCGACGACTGGCTCATGTTGACGTGGTCGTTGGGATGCACCGGCTTCTTCGACCCCATGACGCCGCCCAAAAGCTCGATCGCGCGGTTGGAAATCACCTCATTGGCGTTCATGTTGGACTGCGTGCCCGAGCCGGTTTGCCAGACGACTAGCGGGAAATGGTCGTTCAGCTTGCCGTCGATGACCTCCTGGGCGGCCTCGATAATGGCCTTGCCGATCGCCGGATCGAGCCGCTTCAGCTCCAAATTGGCTTCGGCGGCCGCCCGCTTGACGGTGCCCAGCGCCCGCACGATCGAGGCCGGCTGTTTCTCCCAGCCGATCTTGAAATTGGCCAGCGAACGCTGCGCCTGCGCGCCCCAATAGCGATCGGCAGCGACCTCGATGGGACCGAACGTGTCGGTTTCGGTTCTGGTCTCTGGCGCGCTCACGAAGTCTCTCCCGTTTGCAATTTGCAAACGGCGTATCGCGTTGCACAAACGCCTTCAAGCGGAGATTGCGGGCGATGGAGATGCAAATCGGTTGAAGCCGCGCCTTTTCCTTCTCCCACAAGGGAGGAGGAAGGGCGCGCTCCTCACCCCGCCGTATACCCGCCGTCGATGGCAAAGATACCGCCGCTGGTCCACGCCGCCTCGTCGCTGGCGAGATAGACCGCGATGCCGGCAAGGTCGCTGGTCCGGCCGATGCGGCCGAGCGGATAGCTGCGCTCGACATAGGCCTTGAGCTCGGCTTGCGCGGCCTCCGGCAGGTTTTCGATCGACCTGCGCCGCATCGCTGTGTCGACCGTGCCGGGCGCGATGGCGTTGACCCTTATGCCGCGCGGCCCAAGCTCGAATGCGAGCGATTTGGTCAGCGAATTGAGCGCGCCCTTCGACAGCGAATAGAGGCTGGACGGCCGCTTCGGGATCATCTTGTGCGCAAAATAGGACGAGATGTTGATCACCGAAGCCGCGCCCGGCGCGAGATGCGGCAACAGCCGTTGCGTGAGGAAGAATACGGCCGTGACGTTGAGCGCGAACGATTGCTGGAACTGGTCCTGGCTGACGGTCTCGAACGGCACCAGGAATGCCACGCCGGCGTTGTTGACGAGGATATCGAGAGGTGGGCCGCGCCTGGCATGCTCGACCACGGTGTCGATGCCGGCGCTGGCCGACAGGTCGGCCGACAGCGTTTCGACATTATTCCCGAGCTGCTCGCGGGCGGCGTCGAGTTTCTTGCCGTCGCGGCCGACGATCAGCACGTCCGCGCCTTCGCGCGAGAAAGCCTCGGCGATTGCCAGCCCGATCCCCTCCGAACCGCCGGTGACCAGTGCCCGTTTGCCGCCTAGTCTCATCCAACACTCCGCGCTTTGCCGTTGTCTGGTAAGGAGAGCAGCGCCGTTGCCGATTGTGGTCAAGCCTCCGGCTTATCCTACAATATGAACTTTCGGCTGATGCGCCTGGCTATTCGGCAGCGGCTGCACCGCGCCGAACAGCCAGCCGGGTAGCGACAAAATCCTTGACCTGATGAATGGCCTGTTCACGCGTAACGCTGCCTGGCTGCAGGCCAAGCCTCAACCACAGCCCGTCGATCAGGGCGGTGACGCCGAAAGCGATCTCGTCAGCATCGCGCGCCGGCGCCAGACCGCGCAGGCCGGACAGCAGGTTGGAGCGCATGCGCGCATGGATCACCTTCTGGATGCGGGCAAGCTTTTCGTCGCGCGGCACCTCCGCGCAAAGCGAAAGCCAAGCGTGGCAGAGGGACGGCTGGAAGAGATGCGGCTCGAAATTGCCTTCGATGATGGCATCTATCCGTTGCATTGGCGTACGCGCCTGCCTCAACCGCTCCACCACCGCATGACGCAGCACCAGGTTCGATTCGCGCATGGCATGCTCGAAAAGCTCCCGCTTGCTGTTGAAATAGTGCAGCACGATGCCCTTCGACGCGCCGGCCTGTGCCGCCACTTTCTCTATGGTGGCGCCAGCTATGCCTTCGCGCTGAAGCACGGCAAACGCGGCTTGCCGCAGCTCCTTGCGGCGTATGTCGCTGAGACGCTTGAGTTTCACGGGCCGGGATCCATGCATCGAAAACCGACGTTGACATTTTTGTCCGCCGAGATCAATCATTGACCGTTGGGACAATTTAAAAACCGAATGGTCAACGTCGTTGGTGAAATGAGGAGAACCGAAATGCTGCGTTGCCTTGAAATAGGCGCCTCGCTCTGCGTCCTGCTGGCGATCCAGCCGGCCTTTGCGGCTGAACCCGAGCAATGCAAGGTCGTGCGCATGGCCGAGCCTGGATGGAACGACCTTGCCTTCACCACCGGCGTCACCAGCGTCTTGCTCGATGCGCTCGGCTACAAGCCGGCAAGTTCGCTTCTGGGCATCAACGTCATCTATGAATCCTTGAAGAACAATGATTTAGACGTGTTCCTTGGCTATTGGGATCCGGCGATGATCACCTACTACGAGCCCTATAAGAAGGACGGCTCGGTGGACGATGTGCGCGTCAATCTCGTCGGCGCCAAATACACTTTTGCCGTGCCGACTTACGTCTGGGAGGCCGGCGTCAAGGATTTTGCCGACCTGCAAAAGTTCGCCGACAAGTTCGGCAGGAAGATGTACGGCATCGAGCCGGGCTCGAACCAGCTGATGATGGACGCCATCGCTGATAAGTCGCTCGGCCTCGATGGCTGGCAGGTCGTCGAATCGAGTGAAGCCGGCATGCTTTCCGAGGTCGGCTACGAGATCAAGGAAAAGCGCTTCATCGTCTTCCAGGGCTGGGCGCCGCATCCAATGAACACGATGTACGACTTCAAATATCTGAGCGGCGGCGACAAGTTCTACGGACCGAACTTCGGCGCCGCGACGGTGACGACGCAGGTGCGCAAGGGCTATCTGCAGCAATGCCCGAATGTCGGGCAGTTGCTGAAGAATCTCGCCTTCGACATCGATTTCGAAAATCTCGGCATGGGCTATCTCATCAATGACGGCATGAAGCCGGAGGAAGCCGGCCTGAAGGCGGTCAAGGAGAATCCGGATAGGCTCGGCGCCTGGCTTGCCGGTGTCACCACATTCGATGGCAAGCCCGCGCTCGACGCAGTCAAGCAGCAGCTCGGCCTGTGATATCGGCCGATCAGGCGGGCTGGAACGGCCGCAAGCGCAAGGTCGGTGCTGAAACGGCCTGCGTCGAAATCGACGGGCAGGAGCCCGCGCTGGTGCTGGTGCACGGCTTCTCCGACACGAGCCGCAGCTTCTCCTTGCTGGCGCCGCATCTCGCCGGGCGACGGCGTGTCATTCCAGACCTGCGCGGGCATGGCGCCTCGCCGGCCGGGACACGCGGCTTCGCCCCGGCGGATTTCGCGGAAGATGTGGCGAGTTTGGTCGAGCGATTGCGGCTCGAGCGGCCGGTTCTGGTCGGGCATTCCCTGGGCAGCATGGTGGCGATCGAGGCAGCCGCGCGCTATCCGGAGATGATCGGTGGCCTGGTGCTGATGGCCGGAACGCTGCGGCCGCAGATCGGTGAGGATCACCCGATGACCATTGGTGTGCGGGCACTTCGAGACCCGATATCGCCGGCCGATCCGTTCTATGAATATTGGCATGCCTGCGAGGCCGAGGTTCCAGCGGACTTCCTGACCATGGCTGCAAAGGAGGCGTCAGCTATGCCGGCGGCACTTTGGTGCGCAATCCTGGAGCAGGTTCGGCGCGTCGATCTGACCGACAAGGCGCGCACGCTGCACCTGCCGGCGCTTGTCATTGCGGGCGGGCGCGACCTGCTCTTCGACGAAACGCACCAACGGCGGCTCCTCGAAGAAATCCCCGCCGCCGCGTTTGTAAGCGCGGTGCGATGCGGACACAACCCGCACTGGGAGGATCCGGCATTGGTTGCGGCAGCCATCGCCCGGTATTTCAAGGTCTGGAATGAAGCCGACCTCGAAGCGACCGGCAATCTGGGCTGAGAGCAGTCATGAACCTTTCCGAATACGTGGCGTTGGATGCCGTCGCCCTGGCCGGGCATGTTCGCTCGGGTGAACTGTCGGCTGTCGAGGCCGTTGAGGCGGCTATCGAAGCGATCGAACGCATCAATCCCGCCATCAATGCCGTGACACTGATCGATGCGGACCGGGCGCTTTCCGCGGCGGCAAGCTGCAACCGGCAGGCTGCACTCGCCGGCATTCCCTTCTTGGTCAAGGACACCGGCGTCAATGTACGGGAGTGGCCGACGACGCACTCGTCGCTCTACTTCAAGGATGCCGCGCCGAAGCCCGACAGCGAGATCGTCCGGCGCTGGCGGGCCGCCGGTCTGATCTTGCTGGGAAAGACAAACACGCCTGAATTTGCCAACGACTTCGTCACCGAACCCAGCTTTCGCGGCCCCACCTTGAACCCCTGGGATCCTTCGCTGACGGCGGGCGGCTCAAGCGGCGGAGCTGCCGCCGCGGTGGCAAGCGGCATGGTGCCGGCCGCCCACGGTTCCGACATCGGCGGCTCGATCCGGGTGCCGGCTGCCTGTTGCGGCGTGTTCGGCATGAAGCCGTCGCGCGGGCTCACGCCTGTCGGCCCTGATCGAGGTCAGGTTGGCGCCGGGCTCTACGCCGACAGTGTCCTATCCCGCACCGTTCGGGACAGCGCCGCTATGCTGGACATGACTGCCGGTCCAGAACAAGGAGCGCCTTACTCCGTGCCGAAATCGGTGCCATCCTACCTGGACTGGCTGTCTTCCCCCGGCGAGCGTCTGCGCGTCGCGTGCCTGGCGCACCGGCCGGATGGCACGCCGGTCGCGTCCGAGATCGGGGAAAAATTCCAGGAAGCCATGCGCCTCCTCGAGGACAGGGGGCTCGAGGTCACAGAGGCGCGTTTCCCGCGGGAAGCCGGCGCCGAAGCGGACTGGAGCATCTTCTGGATGTCGGAGGTCGCGCGGCTGGTTGACGAGCGCGCCGATGAGATCGGGCGGATGCCGGGTGCCGGCGAAATCGAAAGCCTGACTCGTCACGCGCTCGACTGTTTTCGGCGATCCTCGGCCGCCGATTATCTCAAGGCGCAGGACCATGTGCACAGCGCTTCGCTGGCGATGGCGATGGCATTCGATGCGTTCGACCTGATCATGACGCCGACGACGGCCGAGCTTACGCCCCGGATTGGCGCCATCCATGGCGATGGTGCTGTCTTCGACTACGAGGCTTGGGCGAGCCGGGCCTACGGCTTTGCGCCCTTCACGGAAATCTTCAACGTCACCGGGCAACCGGCCGCCAGCCTGCCGCTGTTCCAGTCGAAAGGCGGCCTGCCGATTGGCATCCAGCTTATTGGCCGCAAGAACGAGGACCACCGGCTGCTTCGCGTTTCCCTTGACCTGGAGCAGGCAACCGCATGGACCACGCGTTACCAGGCGATCCATGCCAGGCACTTTCAGGCATGAACCAGGAGGCTCCGGCGACGTAGGGGGGCGTCGACGATGTTGGTTCATACCGAAATTGGGTGCTGCCCGAGCAGCGATCGCGCCGTCGGTAACAGACGCAAAACCTCCGCGGGCCTGGCGAATTCCCCTTGTACGGTCTGCTGAAGCGCCTGCCAGTCCGGGGAGGCAGCCAAGGCTGCCTCATGGCGGGCATACGCTTCGGCGCTGGCGAAACCCGTGACGCTGATGAAGACGTTTTCGCTGGCCCGCACCGGCAGCCGCGGAAAGCTGTTTTCGGCATGTTCGGTGACGAAGGCGGCCAGCGGCTGTGCGCCAAATGCGGCAAGCACCGGAAGAGCCGCGGTCTGGAAGTCCCGGGCGAAGCCGGCTTCCAGGCCCGGTCGCAAATGATGAATCTTGATGACAACAATTGTCTGCAAAGCACTGCTTGTGCTTGGTTCTTCGAGATCCGTCTGGATTGCTCGTTGCGATCCCGAGAGATCGAAGCCGGCGCCGGGCCAGGCCGGCCTCAGCAGCAATACGTCGTCGGAATCGATCATCGTGGCGTTGGCGGCGTCGCGCCAGGCAGCCCAGACCGGCCCGTCATAGAAGGCGGTCAGAGCGTCTTTCCGCGCTTCCATGCCGTCGAAGCCGCGCAGCCAGACGAACATGTCCGGCCGGTCGAGATCGCGGAACTGGCCGATGATGGTCATTCCCGCGGTTTCCTGCCCCTCGACCAGGTGATTGTCGAAGATGCCGATCAGCGTCTCGCGCCGGCCGGGTTTCAGCGTGTATTGCCTGAGTTCGACGACGGGCGAGGCGAGCAGATCGGGATTAGGTATGGCGTTCAAAGGCAGGTTCATCGCGCGAGCTCCAAAACAGGACAGTCATCCTGTTTTGCAAAACAGACCGGTTGTCCTGTTTTGTCAATCTGCTATCGTGTGAAGATGTCAGCAGAGATATCCGCTCGCCCAAGGTCGCGGGCTCAAAAACGCACCAACGACCCCGAAGGCATGCGCAAGAAAGTGCTCGACGTCGCCGAGGAGGCGTTTCAGGCACGCGGCTATCATGCGTCCAGCATGGGCGACCTGATGGCGACGGCGGGCGTCACCGGCGGCGCGCTGCACCACCATTTCGCGACCAAGAAGGCGCTGGCGCTTGCAGTGATCGAGGAGCGGGTCGCCGCCGCGGTCGAAGAGACATGGATCGCACCGGTGCGGATGGCTCCCTCAGCGCGCGAGGGCGTGCGCTCCGTGTTCGCGGCCGTCGCGGCGGAGCTGGAGCGGCAAGGTTTCGTGCGCGGTTGCCCGCTCAACAACCTGGCGCATGAACTGTCGCTTGCCGATCCGGATTTCCGCATTGCCCTTGCCGGCATTTTTTCGGCCTGGCGCCAGGCGATCGCCGACAAGATCAGCGCCGACCAGCGGGCGGGACGGGAGCTGGGCACTGATCCGCAGCGCTTCGCAGCGCTTGCTGTCGCCAGCTATTCGGGCGCCATGTCGATGGCCAAGACCGCACAGGACGCAAGCGTGCTGCGCGACTGCCTGATGGCGTTGGAGCAGGGAGTTATGTCGTCCAAAACAGGAACGAGGCGACGTAGCAGGATATTGCACAGAGCCCTTTGACGCCCGCAGGACCGTCGCTCACTATGACCGAGGCGGGGAGGCCGAGCTCTTAATTCGCTAGCGGCTTGATCAGCTCGTAGCCGACCACGCTTTCGGCGCTGGTGCCCTCGTCATAGCGCCTGGCCACAACTGCCTGCAGATCGGGTGCGTAAAGCGCGGTGAACTCGTCCCGCGTCTCGCCGGCCTCGCTCCTGATCGTCTGCTTGACCGCGAGCACGGCGTATTTGCAATCACCCAGGCTGAACGTCTCCTTGCCCTTGACGTTGATCTCCAGCGTCTCGGTGCCCTTCGGCGGCTTGTTCGGTGCAAGACGGGCAAACACGATCTTGCTCTTGGCCCCCGCCTTCAGTGGGAACACCTTCCTGAGATCGGAAAACGGGATCATCGCCATCTCCCCTGTGCTGCTGTCGCGAAACACTTCGATCAGCCCGCCGAACAGGTACTGCGACTGCGGCGATTGCGACTGGTATTTGTTGGCAACCGCCACCATTCCGCCCGCCGCCGGACGAAATTCGCTGTGGATGCCAGGCCTTTCGAGAACGAAGCCGGCCTTGGCCGATTTGGCGTCGATGCACGCGGAGGCGTGCGCTGCGCTCGTCATCGCCAGGATCGCCATTGTCATGCCGATGGATGCAGTTTTCATGGCGTCCTCCTCTGCCCGCGCAAGTTGAATGCCGAAAGCAATGCCAGACCTGGGAGAACGTGTCGACACACTTTGCGAGCAACTGGACTGCCGGTTCGCGTCGTGCTGAATTTTAGCGCATGATGCATCGCATTTCCGCCCGACCGGTCTCCCGGCGCAGTTTCCTGATGAAGGCAGCGGCCGTTGCCGCGGCCGGCGCCGTTTCGCGCCCGGCCTTCGGCCAGACCGGGCAGCGCATTCCACCGATCGACGCCACCTTCCTGTTTATCGCTGATGTCCATGCCTGTCGCATGGCGAACGGATTGAGCCCGCACTGCGAGCAGGAAGGCAAGACCGACGCCGCCCTGCTGCGCAATGTCGCCGCGCTCAACGGCGTCGCCGACAGACAATGGCCAGCTGAAATCAACGGCGTCGCCACCGGTCTGCATTCGACGGGCAATATTGGCACGCCGCTCGGCCTCGTCGTTGGCGGCGACATCACCGATGATGGTGGCGGCCAGATCACCCAGCCCAGCGAAGGCACGCAGCTGCTCCAGTTCAGCCAGCGCTACCAGCAGGGCGTTGGCCCCGACCGCGTGCACATGCCGGTCTATGTCGGCCTCGGCAATCACGACCTCGACCAGAACGGCCCGCGCTCGCATGTCGACTGGTACCGCCGCGAAATGCGCGACTACGTCGAGGTCAATCACCGCCCCGGCGTTTTCTTCAAGCCGCCCGCGCCGGCGACCAACTACGATCTCGAGACCGATTGCTATTCATGGGATTGGGGCGGTCTGCATCTTGTCCAGACGCACCGTTTCGCCGGCGATACCGGCCATGGCGCCACCAGCAGCCTGCCATGGCTGAAGCAGGACCTGGCGACCTATGCCGGCGACGGCCGCCCGGTCATCCTGTTCCAGCATTATGGCTGGGATAATTTTTCGATCGAAAGATGGGACGCCGCCGAGAAGACCTTCGACGACAACGGCACGGGTCCGCCGCATTGGTGGAGCGAAACCGACAGGCAGGCGCTGCTGGCCGTGCTGAAGGGCTACAACGTCGTCGGCATCTTCCATGGCCACCAGCACGCGACGCCGATGATCTATCATCGTGACGGGCTCGATTTGTTCAAGCCGAAGGCTGCCTTCATGGGCGGCTTCGCGTTGGCGCGGGTGACCGGCAGCAGCATGGATGTGGTGCTGGGCGAAGCCGCCGGAGATCATGGCGAGGTCGCCTTCACCAATGCGTACAGCAAAAGTCTGACTTTCTGACGGGCAGGAGAGGGCGCAAAAAAAGGCGGCCGAGCCGCCTTTTTTCTGGTTTGCGAAGGGCTCGGCGTCAAAGCGCCTTCTTCACCTTGTGCTTCACGTCGCCGTAAGCCTTCTGCATCTTGCCGGTCGCCTTGTCGACGTCGCCTTCGGCCTCGGTGCGCCTGTTGCCGGTGGCCTTGCCGGCGGTCTGCTTGACCGAGCCCTTGGCTTGCTTGGCAACGCCGGCAACCTGATCCTTGTTCACCATCTCGCATCTCCTGATCCGTTCGCCTGGAGAAACGGTCGCGGACCGCTTAGGTTCCGGGTTCTGCCCGTCGATTGGCATAGCTTCCGGTCGCGAAGCCGACAGGATAGGGTACACCAGGACGCCGAACAGACAGAGGCCGGAGGGACAATGGCTGAATTCACGCTCTTCATCGGCAACAAGTGTTTTTCGTCGTGGTCACTGAGGCCGTGGCTGGCGATGAAGTATCTGGAGATCCCGTTCGAGGAAGGTCTTGTGCGCCTGCGCACGCCCGAGACCGCGGCCAATCTGGCCAGGATATCGCCGACCGGCCAGGTGCCGGTGCTGAACCATCGGCTGCCGAATGGCGAGGTCCGGATCGTCTGGGAAACCCTTGCCATCCTTGAATACCTCGCCGAGCTGTTTCCCGGGAAAAAGCTCTGGCCGGCCGACATCGGCGCCCGCGCGCTGGCCCGCTCGGCGGCGACAGAGATGCATTCCGGCTTTCGCAAGGTCCGCTATGGCTGGCCGATGAATTTGCGCCGGCCAAAAGGCCACAAGCCGCTCGACGCCGAAGGTGAGGCACAACGGGCGCGCATCGAGGAGCTATGGCGCGAATGCCGCGAAAAATACGGCAAAGGCGGCCCGTTCCTGTTTGGCCATTTCACCGCGGCCGACGCCATGTACGCGCCGGTCGTCACCCGCTTCGACACCTATGGCGGCACGCTGGCAACCGATACCCGCGCCTATGTCGACGCTGTGCTTTCGATGCCGGCGATGCGCCACTGGTATGCCGAGGCGGCAAAAGAGCCTTGGCCGGAGCCCGGCCCAGACGAATAGAGCCGAGCAACCCGCAAGCTGGTCTTCCGCTTCGCCGCCCGCGGCCTATCTGAAGATCGGGCTGGGGCCTCGGAGACTTCACAATGATATCTGTTCCTTCCGCATTGGCCGGCAAGGTCGCGCTGGTCACCGGCGCATCGTCGGGCATTGGCGAGGCGACGGCTGCGGCTTTGGCCGCCGCCGGGGCCAAGGTGGCGATTGCCGCACGCCGCGCCGATCGCCTCGAAGCGCTGGCCGCGCGTATCGAAAAGGCCGGCGGCGCGGCGCTCCGCATCGAGGCCGACGTCACCAGCAACGATGATGTCACCGAGATGGTCGACAAGGTTGTCGCCGAATGGGGCCGCCTCGACATCCTCGTCAACAATGCCGGGGTGATGCTTCTGTCGCCCGCCGCCGAAGCGGTGCTCGACGACTGGCGCCGCATGGTCGAGCTCAACCTGCTGGCGCTGATGGGGGTCACCAAGGCGGCGCTGCCGCATCTCAGGGCCGCCAAGGGTCACATCGTCAACGTCTCGTCGGTCGCCGGCCGTGTCGCCAATCCGGGGGCCAGCGGCTACGCAGCAACCAAGTTCGGTGTCGTCGGCTTTTCCGAATCGCTGCGCCGCGAAGTCTACGCCGACAAGGTTCGCGTCACCGTCATCGAGCCCGGCCTGGTGCGCACCGAGCTCGGCGACCACATCACCAATCCGGCGTTCAAGGCTGATCTGGACAAGCGGCTCGCCGCCATGGAGGCGCTGACCGCCGAGGACATCGCCGCGGCCATTCTCTACGCCGTGAGCCAGCCGCCACACGTCAACGTCAACGAGATCGTCATCCGCCCGACAGGAACGGTGAACGGCGTCAGATATTTTCGCTACGCCTCAAATCCCGCCCGCAGGAAATCGCCACACTCCTCGACCAGCCGCGACGGGTCCCTCGCGAGGTAGACGCCGAAATCCGCCATCGGCGCCGGCGGCAGGTTGAAGCGTCCGTTGAGGCTTTGGCAGTCGGGCGGCAGTCCTTCCTGCAGCAGAAGCCCGATGCCAAGCCCGGCCCTCAGCGCCGAGATCAGTGTCGCGAAGGTCGACACGCGGCAGCCGATCTTCCAGCCGATCGCGGCCTCGGCGAGCGAGGCCAGCATCCTGTCCTGCCAGGAGCAGGCGCCTTCGAAGATGATCAGCGGAAGCTCGACCTCGTCATCGATCTCGATCATGCGGCTTGCCGCCCAGACCAGCTGTCGTGACAGATGGCCTCGCGGCGCCTTTGTGAAGCGCGCCGGATCGGCCATGACGATGTCGCATCTTCCTTCGCCCAGCGACATGCTGAGATCGCTGCTGCTGGCCGACGTCAGCTCGATCTCCACGGAAGGATGTCGGCGGCGGAAGTCGGCGATGATCAACGGCAGCCGCGTTACCGCCAAATCCTCGACGATGCCGAGCCGGACACGGCCGACCAGCCTGCGGCCTTCTATCTCGCGCCTGGCATCGTCGCCGATCGCGATGGCCTTGCGGGCGAAGGCGAGCAGGATCTCGCCGGCCTCGGTCAGCGTCACGCCGCGCGGCGAACGGCGCAGCAGCTCGGCGCCGACTTCGCCCTCGAGGCGCTGAAGCTGCATGCTCACCGCCGCCTGCGTGCGGGCAAGCCGATCGGCCGCCCGGCTCACCGTTCCCGTATCGGCCACGGTGACGAAGGCGCGCAGCAGCCGGACGTCGATATCTCCAGTCATAAGAATTCCTGATAGCTGTGTCAGCACTATCAGGCTATCCGAAAGCCCGATCTGAATTCAAGGTCCGCTCGCGCCAACGAAACAGGAGCAGCCACCTTGTCCTACAGAAGAAGATTTGAGGAGCTCGGTGTCGCCTGGCCGTCACTCGAGCGGCCCGCTTTGCCGTTCTCGCCGACGGTTCGGGTCGCCGACATCGTCTATGTCTCCGGTCAGATCCCCGAGATCGGGCAGGAGATCGCCGCGATCGGCCAGGTCGGCGCAGAGATCGATCTGGCCGCGGCGCGGAACGCCGCCCGGCTCTGCGCGGCCAACATCGTCTATTGGCTGGACAAGGAATTGGACGGCAATCTCGACCGCGTCGTGAAATTCGCCAAGCTGACCGTCTATGTGAACGCGGCGGCCGGCTTTGCGGCCTATTCGGAGGTCGGCAACGGAGCATCCGAATTTCTGCTCCATGTTTTTGGCGAGCGTGGCGAGCATGCCCGCTGCTCGCTCGGCATGGCCGGCTTGCCGGCCAATGTTCCGGTCGAAGCCGACGCCATTGTGCATGTCCGCTGATGCACGCCCAAAGCATGCACTCAGGGCTTATCCGGGAGTGCGCAGTGAAACCAGAGGGGGCTTGGCTTGATAAGTACAAATCTTGAGGGGCGGAAGGCGCTGGTTCTCGGAGGAGGCAAGGGCCTCGGTTTCGGCGTCGCCGAAGTGCTCGCGGCGAAAGGCGCCGAGATCATCCTGGTCGGACGAGGGGAGGAGACCCTGGATGCGGCGCGGCGCGCGATCGAGTCCGCCGGCCCCGTCTGCTCGACCTTCAGCGCCGATCTTTCCGATAACGACAGCGTCTCCCGGCTGATCCGTGCCATCGAGGACGAGCATCAGCGGATCGACATCGTCCTGCTCAATGGCGGCGGCCCGCCGCCCTTCGCGGCCAGCGTCTTCGATGCGAGCGTCTGGGAGAAGCAGTTCACCAGCATGGTGCTAAGCCAGATGCGTATCGCCATTTCTTTCCTGCCAGGCATGCGGTCGCGGCGCTGGGGGCGCATCATCGCCGTTTCCTCCACGTCCGTCCGCGAGCCGATCCCCGGCCTCACCGCTTCGAATGCGTTGCGTGCGTCGCTTGCCGGCTGGGCCAAGACCCTGGCCGGCGAAGTGGCGGCGGACGGCGTCACCGTCAACCTGTTGCTGCCTGGCCGTTTTGCGACGGACCGGACGAAACAGTTCGACGCGATGGACGCCGCCGACAGGGGTGTGGACGCTGCTGTGATCGCCGCCGAGAGTCAGGCCGAAATCCCGGCAAAGCGCTACGGGACCCCCGCCGAATTCGGCGCGGTTGCCGCATTCCTGGCCAGCGACGACGCCGCCTATATCACCGGCGTGGCTTTGCCGGTGGATGGCGGGCTCAGCCGGGCCATGCTGTGAGGGGCAGGGTGAAGCGGCGCGAATGGTCGCATCACAGGAACGCCCCTCGTGCCTTTTATCTGCGCGGGGGGCGTCCTGTTTGTCGTCCGCTTCTCTCAAGATCGCTCTTTCAAGAACGGCTTTCGACACCGAAAGAATGCCCGCGGTGCCAAAATGGTTCCCGGCTAAGTGGTTTTTTCGGCGGGCAATAGCCCGGCTTTCGCCGTCCGATGTGCTGGCGCGGGCCGCCGCCGCGCGTCTCCGCGAGTGTGGAAAATCAAAAAAATTGACACAACGCGCAAAGAAGTCTATAAGAATTTTGTCGATATTTGTTTGACCGACTTTTGTTATCCGCGTGCTTAGGCGCGCCTTTGGCGAACTTCCCCCATCAAAATCGAGACAAACGTTGTTGTGCATCCGCATGACGGCGAACGAATATTTGCCATGGAAAGGGTTCGTTATGAGCACAGGCACAGTTAAATGGTTCAACGCCACCAAGGGTTTTGGTTTTATTCAGCCTGACGACGGTTCTGCCGACGTTTTCGTCCACATCTCAGCCGTCGAGCGCGCCGGAATGCGCGACATCGTCGAGGGCCAGAAGCTTGGCTACGAGATGGTCCGCGACAACAAGTCGGGCAAGATGTCCGCCGACCAGTTGAAGGCGGCCTAAAACGGAATTAAGCCTCACCGGTGACCACGGATGTACTGGCACCGGTGAATGGCAAATTCCAGCGCATGATCGCGGGGATGTTAAGTCCCCGCTCATGCGCATGAGAAGAACGTTTCCTTGCGCGTCTCTCGGGATGCTCGGGCGCTCTCATGGAAGGTCAGGCGGTGCCTGGCCTTTTTCATTTTTGCGCTTCGATCGCCGAAAGAGCGCTGCTCGACGGCCCGGACGTGCTAAGGACGTTCCAGCAATTTGAAACCGGCTGCCGTATTGCTTTGTGCGGGATCCTGGCCGAAAGACCAGTCTCGCCACTTTTCGGCGGCGTGCTCCGAACCGGGAGAAAGACCTTGACCGCAACTTCAAAAAAACCCCGCGACCAGGCCGAATCCATTTTCAGCAAGACGCGGACCCAGTCGATGTCGCTCGACCGCATCAATTCCGAACGGGATGCCGTCAGCCAGGCCCGCGAAGCCAAGACCGCGCGGCTGCGCGAATTGCGCCTGGAGAAGGAAGCCGACGACATGGCGGCGGCGGTTGCGCTCGCGGCCTCGCCGAAACGCGCAGGCAAACGCTGATGGCCACCAAACGCGTGCCTCAAAAGGCGATCGCCGCAGATTCGACCATCGCCGATGTCGTGGGCGAACTAGACAAGCCGGTCGAATATGTCCGGCGCGTGCTCGAAAAGCTCGAGCGCTGCAGGCGTGTCCACGGCGATGCCCAGGTTCGGCTCGGCGTGCGCGGTCGTGCCGAATGCCCCAATTATCTGATCGAATACGTCCGGGAAAACGCCAAGACCCGCGAGCGCGTGACCTTTCAGGATGCCGCCTACAGCGGCAGCACGCATCGCGAGCTGGCGCCCCGGCACATCGAGGAAGCCAGGAACTGGTCGCCCGAAGAAATGAATATCACGGCCGTTTCGGCGCTCATCGGCCGCCTTCGCAATCCGAATGCGCCATCATCGCGTTTCTCTGACGAGGATTGATATGGCAATCAAGTTTTCCGCCAAGGGCCAGCCGGCAGCGCCTGCTGCCGCCGTGAAGCCGGCCAAACCGGCGGCCGCGCCAAAAACCGGCGAAGCCGCCGAAGCGGGCACCGATCTGTTCAGGTCGCCGGCGGAAGCACCGCCGCGTAAGCCCAAGAAGAAATAGCGCCCTTGCAGCAAAATGCCGACCGGAAATCTGCGCCAAGGCTGCTTGACCTGGCGGTCGCAGAGGAGTTTTCGTCGCTACAAGAGGGCGCCGGTCCGATTGCCTTCGATTGCCAGACCTGTGGCGCCTGCTGCGCCTACTCGTCCAGATGGCCGCGCTTCTCCACCGAGGATGACGCGCAGCTCGACCTTATCCCGCAAAAATACGTGGCTGCCGACGAAGCCGGTATGCGCTGCGACGGCGCGCGCTGTTCGGCACTGTGCGGCGAGGTCGGCAAGTCGACGGCCTGCGGCATCTACGACATCCGCCCCGACGTCTGCCGCGCCTGCATGCCGGGCGATGACGACTGCCTGATCGCGCGTCGGGCTCACGGTCTGCCGACGCTGTAATGACGGCCCTCGGGCTGGCGTCTCAGTTTGAATTTCGTCAATCAGATGCGCGAAAGTCGCTGCGGTAGAGGCCGGGCGATCGTCCGGTCAATCGTTTGAATGCCTGCGAGAACGACGGCACCGATTCATATCCGAAGGCGCGCCCGATCTCGCCAATGTTCTGGTTCGTTTCCCGCAGAGCCTTGGCGGCAAGGTTCATCCGCCACCGGGTCACATAGGACAGCGGCGGCTGTCCTACCAGTTGAGCGAAGCGACGCGCGAAGGTGGCCCGGGACTGTGCTGCGCCGCTGGCAAGGGAAGCGATGGTCCAGGGATTGCCCGGCCGCTCGTGGATCAGGCGCAAAGCCTGCGCAATGCCTTTGTCGCGCAAGGCGCCAAACCATCCCCCTGTTCCGAGTGGCTGATGTTCGATCCAGGCACGCAACAAGAAGATCAACGTGCTGTCGAGAAGGCGTGGGGCGACAATGTCGTGGCCGCCGAGATCGCCTTTCGCTTCGACCTGCAGAAGTTCCAGGGCAAGCCGCAGCGGCTCGCTGGTGCCAATCTGATTTCGGGTCAAATGGATCAGCGGAGGAAGCAGCGAAACCATCGGGTATGGCCCGACGCCGTCGAGTGAATATCTCGCACAAAGAAGAGTTGTCGCGTCGCTCTCGCTTTTCGGTTCCAGTCCGCTCCGATTTGCGGAAAGGACGGCGGATATCGATGCCGTCGGTGCATCCGCCGGATTGCAAAGGGCATGCCCGATACCGCTCGCGACAAGGATGACATCTCCCTCGCCTAAGCGGATCGGCTCTTTTGGACCAGTCAGCCGCAACCAGCATTCGCCGTTCTGTATGACGTGGATGGCGGCATTCCTTGTCGGATCCACCGAAATACCCCATGGCCGATGCAGGGTCGCGCTGCCGATCATGGCGCTGCCAAATCGCAGCGAAGCAAGAAGTTCGGACAAGGCGTCCATGAGAACCATCCTCCGACAATGAACCAGACGATATTAGACGATTGGATAAGAATCCAGGCGAATAGCATATCGATCATCTCACAAGCGTGGCTGATTATATTGGCAATGTCGGCCGAGCCTGCGGACGCTCCAGTCCACAACAGGCAGAAGCAGGCACCTGAAGGAGCAAAAACATGCGTGACGAACCATCAAATCCAGTTCCAGCCAAGATCCATAATTCGCTCGAGACCAACAAGGCGATCGTCCTGGACTTCATCGACAAAGCAGTAAATCAAGGCAACATCGAAGCTGCTTCGATGCATTTTGGCGAACGCTACATCCAACACAATCCCAACATTGCCGATGGTGCGGACGGTTTCAAAGCCTATCTGCAGCAGCTCAAACAGTCATTTCCCCTCGTGAGGGGAGAGGTGAAGCGGATTTTTGCCGAAGGGGATTTCGTCATCGTGCACATGCACGCAAAACGCGAACCGGAGGAGGAGGGCTTGGCCATTGTCGACATTTTCAGGCTGAAGGACAGCAAGCTGGTCGAACACTGGGAAGTTCGGCAGCCCATCGCGGA
This sequence comes from Mesorhizobium sp. M1027, assembly GCF_040318745.1. Taxonomy (NCBI): domain Bacteria; kingdom Pseudomonadati; phylum Pseudomonadota; class Alphaproteobacteria; order Hyphomicrobiales; family Phyllobacteriaceae; genus Mesorhizobium; species Mesorhizobium sp. M1027. The sequence continues at coordinate 81,370 of NZ_JAMYMW010000014.1, forward strand.
TAGCAAGCTGCACGCCAATAGCATGATCTGAATGCGGACAGGCTCTCAGGCTGGCTTGTGCCCGCACGTTTCGCTGATTACGCTGCCGGCGGCGGGGCCAGCACCGGGAGACCATCTGTGAGCATCGAATTTCTGTTGACGTCGCTGATTGTCGTGGCTTCGCCCGGCACCGGCGTTCTCTATACGCTGAGCGCCGGGCTTTCGCGTGGTGCGCGCGCCAGCATCATTGCCGCGTTCGGCTGCACGCTCGGCATCATTCCGCACATGGCGGCCGCCATCACCGGCCTCGCGGCTCTGCTGCATACCAGTGCCGTCGCCTTCGAGACGCTGAAATATCTCGGCGTCGCCTACCTGCTCTACATGGCCTGGAACACGCTGAAGGAGAAGGGTGGCCTGAGCGTCGAAGAAAATGTTGCGCCGCGCTCGGCCGGCAAAGTGATCACTTCGGGCATCCTCATCAACATCCTCAATCCGAAGCTGTCGATCTTCTTCTTTGCCTTCCTCCCGCAATTCGTCAGCACCACCGAACCGCATGCGCTGTCGCAGATGCTGGAGCTCAGCAGCGTCTTCATGCTGCTCACCTTGGCGGTCTTTGTCGGCTACGGCGTTTTCGCGGCGTCAATCCGCAGCCATGTCGTGTCGCGGCCAAAGGTGCTGACCTGGATGCGCCGTACCTTCGCCGGAGCCTTTGTCATGCTCGGCGCCAAACTGGCGCTGGCGGACCGGTAGACAGGAAGGTCGCGGGCAGCGCAAATCTATCCCTTGACATAGCCCATGGCCTCGACGATCTGCCCGTCCGCCACGCGCATCAGGTTGACGCCGCGCAGCGAATTGCCGTCGGCCATCCAGTAGCGCCAGCGGATCGTCGCCCGGTCGCCGGCGACGAAAGTTTCTTCGATGTCGAAGCGCGTGCCGGGTCCGGTCGCGATCGCCGACCACAGTTCGACGCAGGCGCCCTTGCCGATGCGGCGGGCGCCGTCGGGGGCCGGCGTGGTGTTCTCGATCACGCAATCTTCCGCCACCAGATCGTCGAGCGCCGACGGGTCGTGGCGCTGGAAGACGTCGTTGTAGCGCCGCATGATCTCGGCCGTTTCGGCGGAGCGTTTGGCCGCGGCGATGTCGATGACGAGTTCCTGTGTCATTGGATATTCCTTCCCTTCAGTGATCGGTAGCGGTTTCGATGAGGCGGGCCTTGAGCGTGATCACTGCGACGCCGGCCAGCGCCCGCGACACGAGGCAGCTCTCCTTGGCCGTCTGCGCCAGCCGCTCGAACTCCCCCGCCGCCAGCCCGGCGACGCTTGCCTCGGTCTCCAGCTCGATGCGGGTCAGCGTCGGTCCGGCCGCGGTGGCGCCGAGATGCGCTTTCGCGATCGTGTGGATGCGTGCGGGAGTGTAACCTTCGCGGCCGAGGATGGCGCTCAGCGCCATCGAGAAGCAGCCGGCATGCGCCGCGGCAATCAATTCCTCGGGGTTGGTGCCGGGACCGTTCTCGAAACGTGACGGGAACGAGTAGGCGCCTTCGAAGACGCCGCTGCCGAGCTTCAGCCGGCCCGAACCTTCCTTCAACGATCCCTGCCATTGGGCCTCTGCTTCACGAATGGTCATTGTGTCTCTCCTTTGATTTGAGGGGTCGATCAGATTTTGGGGCGGACCAGTCAGGCGCTGTCGACGACCACTTTCCCGAAGACGTCGCCTTGCTGGAAATAGCGGTAGGCGTCGTTGGCCTCGTCGAAGGCGAACACCTTGTCGATCACAGGCTTAAGCCGATGCACCGAGATGGCGCGCAGCATGGCTTCGAGGTTGGTGCGATTGCCGACGAACAGGCGGCTGATGGTGGCGAGGCTGCGCTGGTAGACCGGGCCGGGGATCTGCACCGTCCTGCCTTTAGCATCCTGTATGGTGAGAAGCACGATGCGCCCGTAAAGCGCGCAGGCGATCATCGATTGCGCGAAGGTCGGCGGGCCGCCGGTCTCGACGACGAGGTCGATGCCGCCGGTCTGCTCGCGCACCGCAGCACCCCATTCCCGCATGTCGGCGGTCGAGACGACGAGGTCGGCGCCCAGCGCCTGCAGCCGGTCCAGCTTCTCGTTGCGCGAGCTGACGGCCACGACGCGGCAGCCGAGCAGCTTGGCGAATTGCAGCGCAAATAGCGCGACGCCACCTGAACCGATGACAAGAACCCATTGGCCGGGCTTCGGCATTTCGGCCGCCGTCACGGCATTCCAGGCGGTCAGGCCGGCGCAGGTTAGTGTCGCCGCTTGATGCCAGTCGAGATGATCGGGAAGCCGCACCGCCCATTGCTCGTCGAGCACGGCGTATTCGGCCAGCATCCCGTCCAGCGTGCAGCCAAGCTGGTCGATCAGACCGGCATTGATGCGGCCGTCGATCCAGCGCGCAAAATAACTGCCGGTGACGCGGTCGCCGACGGCAAAGCGGGTGACGGAATCGCCGACGGCAACGACTTCGCCGGCACCGTCGCTCAGCGGGATAACGCCTTGGCGCGGCGCCAGCGGGTAGGTGCCGTTGAGGATCATCGTATCGCGGCGGTTGAGCGAGGTGGCGCGGACACGCACGACGATCTCGTGCGGCTTCGGCGTCGGCTGCGCCTCGTCGCGCATCACCAGGCGTTCGATTCCGCCGGTTCCTTCAAGCGATAACTGCGCATATCGGCTTTCTCTCCCGAATATGTAGACTGATCTACATATTATGTAGACCGATTGCTATATTCGAGGCAAGGCATATAGTGTTCACTCCTGACAGAGGTTGACATTGGCGAACGACACCCGTACCCGCATGATCGAGACGACGGCGCGGCTGCTGAGGCAGCGCGGCTACCACGGCACGTCGCTCAACGATATTTTGAGCGCCTCAGGCGCACCGAGAGGTTCGCTCTACTTTCACTTTCCGGGCGGCAAGGATCAGCTGGTCATCGAAGTGACGCGCGACAGCGTCGCCGATGTGACGCAGAGGCTGGACGCCGCGCTCGCTGCCGAAAAGGACCCGGCGGTGGCTGTCCACCACATCTACCAGTCGGTCGCGCGCATGCTGGAAGACAATCGGTTCACGCTCGGTTGCCCGATCGCACCCGTGGTGTTGGACTCGCCGATCGACATGCCGGAACTGGCCGAGTTGTGCCGGTCCGCCTTCGAGCAATGGATAGGCTTGCTCAGGGCGGCCTTCGTCAGGACAGGGGTGCCCGAACGGCGCGCGCACGCGCTGGCATTGCTGGTCGAATCATCGCTTGAAGGACTGATGGTGATCGCACGCGCCACCCACGACCGCGCCCCGGTGCTGGCGGTAGCCGATGAGGTCGCGGCGCTGATTGAGGGGGCATTGCCGGCCAAGAGTGCCACTGCCGCGGTGCATTGACGTTTATGCCTTCATCGCATCGAAGGCGGCGCGGCATTCCGCCAAAAGGGCCAAGGCTGCAGCTCGACGATTCATGTTCTGCGCCGCCGCGACGCCTGGAAGTAAGTGGCCGAACAGACGCGTCCTGCGGGATACGCGCCTGCTTACTTGGGATCGGACGGCCTCTCAATCTCCGCCACATCAACGAAAAAGGGCGGCATCGCTGCCGCCCTTTCCGTAAGCTTGCGAGATTGGCTGGATTAGAAGTCCATGCCGCCCATGCCGCCCATGCCGCCGCCGCCCATGCCGCCAGGCATGCCGCCGCCAGCCGACTCCTTCTTCGGAGCCTCCGCGATCATGGCTTCGGTGGTGACCAGGAGGCCGGCGACCGAGGCCGCGTCCTGCAGAGCCGTGCGCACAACCTTGACCGGATCGACGATACCCATGGCGATCATGTCGCCATATTCGCCGGTCTGGGCGTTGTAGCCGAAGGTCGCGCCCTTGTTCTCGAGGATCTTGCCGGCAACGATCGATGCTTCCGCACCGGCGTTGGACGCGATCTGGCGGGCCGGAGCCTGCAGCGCGCGACGCACGATGGCGATGCCCGCGGTCTGGTCGGAGTTGGCACCGGTTGCCTTGATGGTCAGCGAGGCGCGCAGCAGTGCGACGCCGCCGCCGGGAACGATGCCTTCTTCGACGGCCGCGCGGGTCGCGTTGAGGGCGTCATCGACGCGGTCCTTCTTTTCCTTGACTTCCACTTCGGTCGCACCGCCGACGCGGATCACGGCAACGCCACCGGCGAGCTTGGCGAGACGTTCCTGCAGCTTCTCCTTGTCGTAGTCCGAGGTGGTCTCCTCGATCTGCTGCTTGATCTGGGCGACGCGGCCCTGGATCTCGGCCTTCTTGCCGGCGCCGTCGACGATGGTGGTGTTCTCCTTGGAGATCGACACCTTCTTGGCGCGGCCGAGCATGTTGAGGCCGACATTCTCGAGCTTGATGCCGAGGTCTTCGGAGATGACCTGGCCACCGGTGAGAATGGCGATGTCTTCCAGCATGGCCTTGCGGCGGTCGCCGAAGCCCGGCGCCTTGACGGCAGCGATCTTCAGGCCGCCACGCAGCTTGTTGACGACCAGCGTCGCCAGGGCCTCACCTTCGACGTCCTCGGAGATGATGACCAGCGGCTTCGAGGTCTGCACGACAGCCTCGAGGATCGGCAGCATGGCCTGCAGGTTGGAGAGCTTCTTCTCGTGGAGAAGGATGTAGGCGTCTTCCAGATCCGCAACCATCTTCTCGGCATTGGTGACGAAGTAGGGCGAGAGATAGCCGCGGTCGAACTGCATGCCTTCGACGACTTCGAGCTCGGTCTCGGCGGTCTTGGCTTCCTCGACGGTGATGACGCCCTCATTGCCGACCTTCTGCATCGCTTCAGCGATCATCGAGCCGACCGAAGCATCGCCATTGCCGGCGATGGTGCCGACCTGGGCAACCTCTTCCGAGGTCTTGATCTTCTTGGCGTTCTTGATCAGCGTCGCGACGACGTCGGCAACGGCGAGGTCGATGCCGCGCTTGAGGTCCATCGGGTTCATGCCGGCGGCAACCGCCTTGTGGCCTTCCTGGACGATCGACTGCGCCAGAACGGTCGCGGTCGTGGTGCCGTCGCCGGCGATGTCGTTGGTCTTCGAAGCAACTTCGCGGACCATCTGCGCGCCCATGTTCTCGAACTTGTCTTCAAGCTCGATTTCCTTGGCGACGGTAACGCCGTCCTTGGTGATGCGCGGTGCGCCGAACGACTTGTCGATGACGACGTTGCGGCCCTTGGGGCCGAGCGTGACCTTCACCGCGTCGGCGAGGATGTTGACGCCGCGCAGCATGCGCTCACGAGCGTCGCGGGAGAATTTTACGTCTTTGGCAGCCATTTTCAGCTCCTGGCAGGGGCTTGGATTAAGCCCGAAGATTTAAATGAGGGTGAGGCCGATATTCAGCCGATGATGCCCATAATGTCGGATTCCTTCATGATCAGAAGGTCTTCGCCATTGAGCTTGACTTCGGTGCCCGACCACTTGCCGAACAGGATGCGGTCGCCGGCCTTGACGTCCAGCGGGACGAGCTTGCCGGCTTCGTCGCGGGCGCCGGAACCGACGGCGATGATCTCGCCTTCCTGCGGCTTTTCCTTAGCCGTATCGGGGATGATGATCCCGCCCGCGGTCTTGGATTCGGATTCGACCCGACGAACGACCACGCGGTCATGAAGCGGGCGGAACTTCGACTTTGCCATTTTTTATTCCTCGATGAGAATGGTGAGAACAGTTCCTCCGTCCGGCGGCGCCGGACATGTGGTTAGCACTCATCTTGGGGGAGTGCTAACGTGGCGCTGAAATAGGCTGGCAGCCCGCGCGAGTCAAGACGCCCGGTGACCATTCTCAGGACGATTGCTTCAAACGGATACTTGACTAAGTCAACTAAATGGCTGATCTTGCCGGGCAGGAGGATGCCATGACCATTCATCATCACCCAGGCAAGGAGCGGATCGACGCGGTGCGGGCCTTCAACCGCTTCTACACCCGCCAGATCGGGTTGCTCGAGGAAGGCTTGCTGAAAAGCGACTTCTCGCTGACCGAAGCCCGGGTGCTCTATGAGCTGGCGCATCGCGATGGCCTGACCGCCACCGAGCTTGCGCGCGATCTCGGCCTCGATGCCGGTTATCTCAGCCGGCTGCTGAAGAAGTTCGAGGAGCGTGATCTGGTCGAGCGCGCCACGATCGAGGCGGATGCGCGGCGCTCGTCGATCGCGCTGACCAAGGCCGGGCGGCAGGCCTTCGCGCCGCTGAACCAGGGTTCGCACGAACAGGTCGCGGCTTTGCTCGAACGGCTTTCGGCTGCCGAACAGGACAGGCTGGTCAGGGCCATGCAGACGGTGCAGCGTCTGCTGGGCGGAAGTGCCGAGCCCAAAGTTCCCTATATGCTGCGGTCTCTGCAAGTCGGCGACATCGGCTGGATCATCCATCGCCAGGGCCTGCTCTACGCGCAGGAATATGGCTGGGACGAAACCTATGAAGCGCTGGTCGCCGAAATCCTTGGTGCCTTCGTCAAATCCTTCGATCCGAAATGGGAACGCAGCTGGATCGCCGAGCGGGAAGGGGAGGTCGTCGGCTCGGTCTTCGTCGTGCGCCAGTCGGACGCGGTGGCGAAGTTGCGCCTGCTCTATGTCGAGCCTTCGGCGCGCGGTCTCGGCATCGGCAGGCGGCTGGTCGAGGAATGCATCGGCTTTGCTCGAACCAAGGGTTACAGGACACTGACGCTGTGGACCAACGACGTGCTCACCTCGGCGCGCCGCATCTACGAGGCGGCCGGGTTCAAGCTGACCGACGAGGAGCGCCACCATTCCTTCGGCAAGGACCTGGTCGGCCAGAACTGGAATTTGGAGTTATAGCAGCGCCGCAGAATTTCGAGCATCGGCCTGCGGTCGCTCAGGTCGCAGGCTTAATGTTTTGGTTCAAGCGAAAGAGATTGGTGGGGTCATACTTGTTTTTTAGCGCGGCCAGCCTCGGATAATTCTCGCGGTAAGCCGCCAGAACCCGATCAATGCCCTCTTCGCCGAGATTGTTGGCGTAGACGCCGCCGGTCGAGAACGGTCTCATTGCATCCCACAGGTCACGCGCCCATCGGATGTGCGTTTCGTCGTCAGACGGATTGTCCCAGATCGATATCGGGAAACAATCGTAAAGAGCATCTCGGTTGGCATAGGGCGTTTCATCCATCGGTACTCGCGAGATGGCGCCGCCAACCTGCTGCAGGACCAGAAGCGACTCGCGGGGTGCGGTCATGTAAGCCGCAAGCATGGCATCGATCGCCTGATCTGCGATTTCGCGCATGAACTGCGCCTTCCAGTAGTAGCGCCGCCCGCGCGGAAAGAGGCTATCCCCGGCCGATTGGATTTGAATATAGGGGACAGGAGCAATCTGGCACTCAACCGGCGTGCCATATTCTCTCAGAGGTTGAATGATTTGCTGGCCCTCGTCGAGTGGGCCGATGTAGCACGCCGATATGCTGAAGAAGCGTTCGCCCGAGGGCGCCGTCACAAGTGCTGCATCCAGGCTCAGCTCATCCGGGGCGCCGCTCGAGAATGCATGATAGAACCGCATCGCATCGCGTGCCTCTTCGTAGCGGTATAGCATCGATCCCGCGATGAGGAGCGGACCCACGGGATGGAGCTTGTATTCGAAGGTCGTGACTATTCCGAAATTGCCACCGCCGCCCCGGATGCCCCAGAACAAATCTGCATTTTCGGCCGCGTTTGCCGTGAGCAACCGGCCGTCCGCCGTCACGATTTCGACAGCGACAAGGTTGTCGCAGCTCAGTCCATGTTTGCGGCCAAGCTTGCCGAACCCCCCGCCGAGTGTCAGTCCGGCTATGCCGGTATCCGCGTTGACACCCATGGTCGTCGCAAGACCATGGACCTGAGTGGCTGCGTCGAACTCGCCCAGGTTCAAGCCGGCTTCTGCGCGCGCAACACGGTGGATCGGGTCGACTTCGATCCGCTTCATGCGGGACACATCGATCACCACGCCGCCGTCGCATACCGAACTGCCGGCGACGTTATGGCCACCGGCGCGGATGGCGACGAGGAAGCCTTGCGATCGGGCGAAGTTGACCGCCGTGACGACATCGCTGGATTCGGCGCAATAGAACACAGCCGCCGGCCTCTTATCGACCATGCCATTCCAAACTCTGCGCGCCTGGTCATAGCTAGGGTCGTCCGGAAGGATCAGATCGCCGCGAATCGCCTGCCTGAGCCGCGCGATATCTGACGCCTGCAACGTCGGCTCGGAACCATCCATAAGCTTGAACATGCTCATCGACCCTTCGTGATCCGGCACGGTTGGACAGGCCGCTTTCGTTCACCGACATGTGTCGGATCATAATGATCTCATGCGGCGCCATTCGCTGCAAAATCGAATATCTCAGTCGCTGGATGAGCTAAATTCATCTAAACTGCGTGGATGAGAAAACTTCCGCCGCTCGGATCGCTTCGCGCCTTCGAAGCCGCTGCCAGGCTGATGAGCTTCAGGAAGGCCGCGACGGAACTCGGAGTGACGCCAACGGCCATCAGCCACCAGATTCGATTGCTGGAGGAGGTCTGTGGGCAACTGCTGTTCCGGCGGCGCCCACGACCGCTCGTGCTCACAGGCGTGGGCGAACGGCTGTTCCCGGTAATTTGCAGCGGCTTCGACGCTTTCGCTGCGGCAATAGCATCAGCCTCGGCCGGTGTTGGCCAACGCCCGTTGCGCGTGACGAGCCCAAATGCATTTGCCAGCCGATGGCTGGTTCCGCGCCTGTCGAAGTGGCGCGAACAGCATCCGAACATTCCATTGGAGATCATCGGGACAGACGCCGTTCTGGACCTGCAAGCCGGTGACGCCGACGTTGCTATCCGCTATGCGCGCAGGATGCCGCGCAGGAAATTTTTCGGGACGCATTCTTTCCGGTATGCAGCCCCGATCTGTTCGCAGGAGGCGACCGACAGATCGAGCGCGCCGCCGATCTGCTGCAATACCCGCTCATCCATTTCAATTGGACGAACCGCGACCCGGAAGCGCCGACCTGGCAGCGATGGCTGGCGATCGCACGCTCGATCGATCCCAGCATCCCCAATGCGAACCGGGCATGGGACTTGAGTTTCCGCGAAGAGCTGCACGCGATTGACGCGGTAGCGGCAGGCCAAGGCATCGCTATCTGCAGCGATGTGGTCGTCAGTGGCGAACTCGAGGCTGGCAGGCTGGTCAAGGCACATGATCTCTCTCTGCCAGGCTATGGCTATTACCTTGCCGGCGTAGCCAGTCACCCCCGACAAGCGCATGTCGAAGCCTTTTCCGCCTGGATGAGATCGATAGTCTGAGCATCTGAACGCCGATCTTCCGCATGCTCGTCACAAGCGCCCGGCGTAATAAATCGCTAACCACGATCGCCCTGCACTGACTGCAATGCACATTTGTCACCCTCTGGCACAATCGGGCTCCTTGAATTATGAGCACGCTTATTATATATGTCGCTCATGGTTTCCGACGGCATCGACAGATTAGGCTTTTTGATCCACGACGTGCAGCGCCTGATGCGCAAGCGCTTCGAGGCGCGCGCTAGTGGTTTCGGCCTTTCTTCGGCGCAATGGCGGCTTCTGGTACGTGTCGCCAAGGAGGCGGGTGTCGCGCAGGCGCGGCTTGCCGAACTTCTCGAAATCGAACCGATCAGCGTCTCGCGTCTTGTCGATCGCATGGAGGAGGGCGGCTGGATCGAGCGCCGTCCCGACGCAACCGACAGGCGAGTGCGCATGATTTTCCCGACCGCCAAGGCGAACGCGGCCTATGCCCACGTCAAGAGCCTTGCCGGCGAGGTCTATGAGGAATCGCTCGTCGGCGTTTCGCCGGAAGATCGCCGCGTCCTGGTCAAGGCGCTGGAGATAATGGTGCAGAATCTTGCAGATGGTGAGACGCCGCCCTCGGAAAAAGTGAAGAATACGGAAGGCGCAGCAACATGAACGCGGTAGCCAAACTAGATGAGAATGCGGCCAAGCTGGAGATGGAAGCTCCCGCGAAGCCGGCGGCAGCTCCGGTAACGGTCGCTCCGCAGGTAGCTCCGGCGCCGGTGGTGCCGAAGAAGAAGCGCCGTGCCGGCCGCTTCCTTTTGATGTTTGTGCTGCCCGCTGCGTTGATCGCCGCCGGCAGCTATGTCTGGGTGACCGGCGGCCGCTATCAGGAGACCGAGAACGCCAATCTGCAGCAGGCCAAGGTGTCGATAGCCGCCGATACGGCGGGCCGCATCGTTCAGGTCGACATTTTCGACAACCAGTCTGTCAAGCAGGGCGACGTGTTGTTCGCCATCGACCCCGAGCCCTATCGGATCGCGTTGGCCCAGGCCGACGCGGCGGTGGCCGGTGCGCGGCTCAATGTCGAGCAGCTGCGTGCGGCCTACAGCCAGGCGCTGGCGCAGGGGAAGTCTGACGAAAGCCAGGTCCAGTACGCGCAGTCGCAATATGACCGCGCCGCCGACCTTGCCCAGAAGGGCATCAACGCCAAGTCGTCGCTGGACGAAGCCAAGAACGACCTCGACAAGGCCAAGCAGCAGCTGGCCGTAGCCCAGCAGGGGATCGTCAGCGCCAAGGCGGCACTTGGCGGCAATCCCGACATCGAAACCGACAAGCATCCGACAGTAATGGCGGCGCTCGCCGCACGCGACAAGGCGGCCTACGATCTGGTCCAGACCAAGGTCAAGGCGCCTGCCGACGGCATCATCAGCCAGGCCGCTTCGTTCAAGGTCGGCCAGTATGTCGGTTCGGGCACGCCGCTGTTTTCGCTGGTCGAGACCGGCGACACCTGGGTCGACGCCAATTTCAAGGAAACCCAGCTCACCAACATGAAGCCAGGCCAGAAGGCCGAAATCGTAGTCGATACCTATCCGGGCAAGACCTTCGAAGCCACCGTCAAGGCGATCGGCGCCGGCACCGGGGCCGAGTTCTCGCTGCTGCCTGCGCAGAACGCCACCGGCAACTGGGTCAAGGTCACGCAGCGCATTCCGGTCCGCCTGGAATTGGCCGATGCCGACGCCAAGACGGCGCTGCGCACCGGCATGAGCGCGACGGTCACGGTGGACACCGGCGTTTCCCGCGGGCTGCCGAGCATTTTCCGCGGCGCCACGGCAGGCCAGGCCAAGTAAGGAGGCCGAACAGCGGCCGCATAGCAAACAGTGAGATGGATGCAGGATTGGTCCGAAGAAGGCGCAGGAAAAGTTGAATGCGTAAACGGACTGCGCTGTAGCCTGCCTGAGCAGACAACTCCGCGCAGGATCTTCGGTCCTCAGGTTTCCGGGCGGCGGGCGCCCGCTTGTCGAGACGCTCAGTTGATGTAACCCCCACATCGATGCTCGCGTCCCACCGCGATGAGGGTCTCTCTACGGCGAGGGCCTCGCCGTCCGGAAACCTAATGTACACGTTTTTGTTACCTGCTGGAAGTTTTACGTCATGAGCAGCCCAGAACCCTTTCGCGAAGTACCGCACCGCGGCCTGATCACAGTCGCGCTCATGCTTGCGACGATCATGCAGGCGCTCGACACGACGATCGCCAACGTTGCGCTGCCGACCATGACCGGCGATCTCGGCGCCTCCCCCGACAACATCAACTGGGTGCTGACCTCCTACATCGTTGCCGCGGCGATCATGACGCCGGTGACCGGCTGGCTGGCCGACCGCTTCGGTCGCAAGGAGCTGTTCCTGACGGCCGTGGTAGGCTTCACCGTCTTCTCCATGCTGTGCGGCATCGCCTGGAGCCTGGAGACCATCGTTTTGTTCCGGCTCATGCAAGGCGTGTTCGGCGCCGCCATCGTGCCGCTGTCGCAGACCTTCCTGCTTGACATCAACCCTAGGGAACGCCACGGCCAAGCCATGGCCATCTGGGGCGCCGGCATCATGCTGGGACCGATCCTTGGCCCGACGCTGGGTGGCTGGCTGACCGAGAATTTCAACTGGCGCTGGGTGTTCTTCATCAACCTGCCGGTCGGCATCATCGCCTTCCTCGGCATGGCGGCGTATCTTCCCAGCGTTGCCCGGCGGGTGCGCAGCTTCGATTTCTTCGGCTTCACCATGCTCTCGCTCGGTGTCGGCGCGCTGCAGCTGATGCTCGATCGCGGCGGCGAGGTCGACTGGTTTTCCTCGATCGAGATATGGATCGAGCTCGGTCTTTCCATCACCGGCTTCTGGGTGTTCACCATTCACACATTGACGGCGGAGCACCCCTTTATCGACCCGAAGATCTTCCTCGATCGCAATTTCGTCACCGGGCTGGCGTTCATCTTTGTCATGGGCGTGCTCATCTTGGCGAGCATGTCGCTGCTGCCGCCAATGCTGTCGACCATCTTCGGCTATCCGACCCTCACCATCGGCATTGTCCTGGGGCCGCGTGGTGTCGGCACGATGATCGCGATGCTGTTCGTCGGGCGGATCATGCACAGGATCGATGCCAGGATCCTCGTCGTCATCGGCTTCCTGCTAACCGCGCAGTCGCTCTACACGATGTCCAGCTTCTCGCCGCAGATGGACGACTGGCTGATCCTCAGTTCCGGCGTCATCCAGGGCCTGGGAATGGGCATGGTGTTCGTGCCGCTGTCGACCGTAGCCTTCGCCACGCTTGACGCACGCTTCCGTACCGATGCCACGGCGTTGTTCAGCCTGGTGCGCAATCTTGGCTCGTCGATCGGCGTGTCGGTGGTGACGGTTCTGCTGGTACGCAACACGCAGATCAATCATGCCGAGCTTTCGGCCTACATCAATCCGTTCAATCCCAACCTCTGGGCGGCATCGCCGGCAGCGGCGGGCGGCGATGCGACGGCGCTGTCACTGATGGATCGCATGGTCAATGTCCAGGCGATGATGATCTCTTACGTCAATGACTTCAAGCTGCTGATGATGATGACACTGCTTGCCGTCCCGTTTGTTTTCCTGCTGCGCAAGCCAAAGGCCGCACCGCCCGCCGGTGGGGCGCCTGCCGCGCATATGGACTAAGCCTCAGGGCTTACGGCAACCGCGACCGGCTCGAGGCTTCCGTTGGCTGTCCCGGTCGCGTCGGCGTTGAGCTGGGTTCACCTGCCATTAGTATATCCGGACCAATATGCACTCGCTTTTGGGTTGAAGGCGAGCCTCCATTGCTTGCCTCAAGCATCAGCGGGAGGAATTGTGTTTGGCCACGAAATCATCCAGGCAAACCGCCGAAGCGCCCGAGTCCGCCAATCTGACGACGCTGGCAAAACTGGCGACCACCTCGTACGAAGTCCTCGAGCGCGAACTTCGCTCCACGATTGCGGCGCTTCAGGACCAGGCATTGCGGTTCCAGACCGCGATAGAGAACATCTCGCAAGGCATCTGTTTCTTTGACGCCGATGAACGGCTGATCCTGTGCAACCGACGCTACGCGGAAATCTATCGCCTTGCACCGGAGCAATTGCAGCCGGGTGTGGCGCTGCGCGAAATCGTCGAGCGGCGCGTCGCTGTCGGGACCTCGGCAATGAATGCGGACGCCTATCTGGGGTTGGCCCGGGCGGTCAATTCGGGCACGGCTTCGGGGAACTGGACAGCTGAGCTCGCCGATGGCCGGACAATTCAGGTCTGCCATCAACCAATGCCTGACGGCGGCTGGGTGGCCACGCACGAGGACATCAGCGAGCTCAGCGCCAATCGCTTGGTCGTTGACGAGCGTATCTCCTTGCAGATGCTGATCGACCTGGTGCCTGACTACATGTGGGTGAAGGACACCGAGAGCCGCTTCGTCGTCGCGAACCGAGCCATTGCGTCCGACAGCGGTCGGGACAGTACGAGCGACATGATCGGTCTGAGCGACTTCGACCTTCATGCGCCGGAACTTGCGCAGAAATTTCGCTTCATCGAGCAGCAACTGATGCGCGACGGACAACCGATGATCGACGAGGAAGAGTTCGTCATCGATGCGTCAGGCACCGGCAAATGGTTCCTGTCGACGAAACTGCCGTTGCGCAACGTTCAAAACAACATTTTCGGCCTCGTCGGCATTGCCCGCGACATCACTGCGCGCAAGCAGGCCGAAATCCTGCGCGACGGGCAGGCGCATATCCTCGAGATGATCGCAAAGAGCGCTCCCCTCGAAGATGTGCTCGAGCGGCTCATGCGTCTGGTCGAATCCCAACTGGCGGGGATATTCGGTTCGGTCTTGCTGCTCGACAAGGATGGCAGCCACTTGCGTCACGCCGCCGCGCCCAGCCTGGCGAGAGACTACACCGACGCCGTCGACGGCGCCGCGGTCGGCCCCGGAGCAGGGTCTTGCGGAACCGCAGTCTATCGGCGCGAGCCGGTGATCGTCGCTGACATCATGCGCGATCCGCTTTGGCAGGATTATCGCGAACTCGCGCGGCCGCACGGTTTGCGTTCATGCTGGTCGACCCCGATCCTGTCGCATCAGGGCGCCGTGCTTGGCGTCTTTGCGATGTATTCGATGACGGTGCGCGAACCGACCGAGGCCGAGACTCGCCTCATCGATTTCACCACGCGCATCGCCGGGATCGCCATCGAACGCAAACAGGCCGAAGACCGGATCCACTTCATGGCCAACCATGACGTGCTGACCGGGCTTCCCAATCGCGCCTTGTTGGAGGATCGGCTTTCACAGGCGGTCTTGTACGCCCAGCGATACGATCGCTGGGTGACGGTGGTGTTCATCGATCTGGACAATTTCAAATTCGTCAACGACACGCTCGGCCACAATGCCGGCGACGAGCTTCTGAAGACCGTCGCTAGTCGCATGGTCGACTGCGTAAGGGCGACCGATACCGTCGTGCGGCTTGGCGGTGACGAATTGTCATCGTGCTGTTCGACCAGCCGGCGAACGTTGATCTCGTTTCCGAGACGTTGCAAAAGCTCAGGGCTGCACTCGCCGAGCCGGTTCGGCTCGGAGCACATCTGGTGCGGGCGACGGCCAGCATCGGCATTGCCAATTATCCCAAGGATGGAACGGATCCCGATACGCTGCTGGCAAATGCCGATGCGGCCATGTATCGCGCCAAGGAGTTCGGCCGCGACAATTTCCAGTTTTACGCTCCCGAGTTCAACACCAGGGCGCATGAAAAATTCGTGCTTCAGGAAGAGTTGCGAAACGCCTTGGCGCGTTCGGAATTCACGCTGCTCTACCAGCCGCAGGTGGACCTTCGGTCAGGTCGGATTTTTGCGGTCGAGGCGCTGATACGCTGGAACCATCCAACGCTTGGCACGGTAATGCCGACGATGTTCATCCCGACCGCCGAGGAGACAGGTCTGATCGTACCGATCGGCGACTGGGTTCTGCATGAGGCGTGCCGGCAGAACAGAGCCTGGCAAGACGCTGGACTGCCGCCCTTGACCGTTTGCGTGAATGTGTCGGCGCGGCAATTCAGGGAGCGCAACCTGATCGATCGCATCGTCAGCGCGCTGAAGGACAGCCGCCTGGAGGCTAGGTATCTCGAGCTGGAGGTGACCGAGAGCCTTATCATGCAGGATATCGAGCTGGCGGTCGCCACCATGAACGCCCTGCAAAGCCTGGGTGTCCAGATCTCGATCGATGATTTCGGCACCGGCTATTCCAGCCTCAGCGCTCTCAAGACCTTTCCCGTGGCGCGGCTGAAGATCGACAAGTCCTTCATCAAGGATCTCGCCGCCGACGAGAACGATCAGGCTGTGGCCAGCGCGGTGATTTCATTAGGGCAAAATCTCAACCTGAGGGTCATCGCCGAGGGCGTTGAGACAGATGATCAGGTCGCTTTCCTGCGCAGGAACAATTGCGACGAAATGCAGGGCTATCATTTCAGCAGGCCGGTTTGCGCGCAGGACATCGAGGAATTGCTCGGCGGCGGCCGCAAAGGCTGACGGATCGGTCGCCAGCAGGCTTCCGCCGACCAAATGGCGGAAGTTATCTGCCGAGCACAAGGCACCAGTAGCGAAGCGTGCTGTCGCGGCCGTCGCGCACATAGGCGAGACCGAAGCGGGTGAAGCGCGGGTCGAGCATGTTGCGGCGGTGGCCTGGCGAATGCACCCAGATATCGAACAGCTTCTGCTGGTCGAAGCGGCCTTCGGCGATGTTTTCGGCGGCAGCGCCGGCAATGCCATTATCTTTGACGCGCGAGGCAAAGTCCTTGCCCCAGCCGGTGGTGTGGTTCATTCGGCCGCCGCGCGCCATATAGCCGGCCTGCTGCAGCGCTGCCTGCTCGAGCTGCGAATCGGGGACAAGCGGCCCGAGACCCGCCGATGCGCGGATGCCGGCCAGCGTGCCAGCGGCGGAGGCAGAGACACCGGCGCCTTCGCCGGTGGGCAGCACGGTGGCGCAGGCGACGAGCCCGGCAAGGGCGCCAAGGCCGGCAGCTCTGAGCAGCACGCGCCTGCTTAGGCTTGGTTGGGCCCCATAATTTTCGATTTTCGTAACGGTCATGCCCGCCTGACATAAGCGCGATCATGGCTTTTGCCGGGCGGGGCGGTGAAAATGCGTGATGATGGTTTCCGGCTCGATACCAGTCAGGCACGGACAGACAGTTTCTTTTGCCCCATCTCTGCGGCTTCACGAGCGCTGGCGAGGTATCCTCGGTTGCAAATTTTCTCTGGGGGATATCGCTTGCAGTGACGACCGGAGCGATTCGTACGCCTGAGCACCAAGCAGCCTCCGGTATTGGTCTTCGAGACGCTGATTGAAATCGTGGACGGTCCGGATCACCGCAAGCGCCGCGTCAGTTGCAACGATTAATTTGGCCCGTCGGTCGTTCGGATCATGCGAGCGCCGAACATAACCGAGGCGCTCCAGTTCATCGATCAACTCACCCATCGATGCTTTGCCAATGCCCGCACGCTCTGCGAGGACGCTGGGTCGGGTTCCCTCCGCGTCGATGTTGGCGAATAAAGCGCCGTGTTTGGGCTTGATTGCCGAATGGCCGCTCTCCCGGAGAACCTGGACCAAAGCGCTCGCCGACGATTGATAAGCATAGAGAAGCAGAGACTGCGTGTATGGCGGATTATCCATCTTTCCAAACTTATATGGTGCCCATATAGTATGGCAACCGAACTATATGACAGGAGGTCAGCATGGCTGCCGGCAACGTCCGAACTGAAGGGGTGGAAAGTGTCGCGCACAGGCTGATCGAAGCTTGGAATCGTCACGATGCTCGCGCCTTTGCCGCCGTATTCGCGGCAGATGCCGAATTTACAAACGTCTTCGGTATGCAGGCGACTGGACGTGACAAGATCGAGCAGTTCCATGCCCCAATTTTTGAGAAGATGTTCAAGCACAGCCACCTATCCGCGGAAAGCGTGCGGAACAGGCTTGTTCGCCCTGATGTTGCCACGCTCGACCTGCGGTGGTCCATGACTGGCGCACTCGATCCGATGGGAAACGAATGACCGCCTCGGCTCGGATTAATCAGCGTAGTGGCGACGCGGGATCACGATGAATGGTTGATTGCAACGATGCACAATATGGAACTTGGAGACGATCAAATGGCAAAGTCTCAGGAGAAACTTCAAGAGGATAAGTAGGCTCTTCATTCACGTCAGAGTCGAAAGCGACAGCCATCCAGCACGGTCAGCCGATCTGATCGGGCAATGAGATCGAACGGCGGGTCAGGTGAATCGGGATTGGCGAGCCATGCTACAGGAGTTGGTGCTGGATGGCCCGCGCCTTGCCCGGTTTGGCCGGCCACAATGGCGCGCCATATAAGCCGGTCGCTTGGTCTTGCGGGATCTAATGTATGAACGGCTTGGCGCGCGCTGGGCTCTCGCCGGCAGTTCTTTGCGGCGCGGTGATCGCCGGTCGGCTATTCCGCCGCCACGAGTTTGGTTTCCGGCGTCGATGAAACCCGGCCGGCCCGATCGTCTTCGGTATGTTCCCACCAGTCGCCCAGGGCGTCGATAAGCGGCACAAGCTTGAGGCCGGGCTCCGTGAGGTCGTAATCCACGTGTAGCGGATAGCCGACATGCGCCGTTCGCCGCACGATCCCGGCTTCCTCCAGCTTGCGCAGTTCCAGCGCCAGGATGCGGTGCGACACTGCCGGGTTGTCACGCCTCAAATCGCTGAAGCGCTTGGTACCATCCTTGAGATAATAGAGCAGCAAGGTGGGCCATCGACCACTGAGCACACGCATGGTCTCCTCGATCGGGCAGCGTGAGACGACATCTTTCATGGCGGGGACCTGGTTACAGAATAGTGCCTAATTTACATGGGGCGACCAGCGTTTAGGGTCAAGTTTCGCTGCGCAGCGTGACCCCTAACATGGAAGAGACAAAGAAATGGAACCTATTCTCCTTTACGGCTTCCCGCTGGGAAGTTCGATGGGGCTTGTCGCTGCTTTTGAACGCCTCGGACAACCCTATCGCCTGTGTCGTGTCGACATGCTCACTGAGATGAAGAACGAGGCCTATGCCAGCATCAACGGCCGTCAGGAAACGCCGGTGTTGATCACGGACGAGGGCAGGGTACTCACCGAGACCATGGCGATTGCCGCCTGGCTCGAAGCCCGCGATACGCAACGCCGTATCAGCTTCGATCCTCGCTCGCCGGAGGCCGACCGGATGCACCAGCTGGTCGCCTTCATAAACACCGGCTTCACCGCCGCCTTCACCCCGCTCTGGGCGGCATATGAAATGGAGTCGGCCGAACCGGTGCTGCTGGCGACTTTACGTGATTTCGGCCGCAAGGTCGTTACCAACCGCCATAACCAGCTTGAGGCGATGATCCTCGACACGGATTTCCTGATCGGCGAGCGGCTGACGCTTGCCGACACCACGTTGATCGGCGTGGCGCGCTGGGCGGAATTCCACCAGGCGGTCGACGGCGCCGCTTACCCAAAGTTGGCGGCGCTACGCCGCCGCATCGAAGCCGATCCGGCCGTGCAATACGCGCTCGCTGTCGAGGCTGGCGAAAAGCTCGCCGGGTCAGGCGCTTGCTTCGGTCACTTGCCGCTGGCCGAGGTGATCGATCGCTTCGCGGCGTAACTGTTCGCTCAGCGCCCGGCGCCCTGGCGCCGGGCGCTGGCGACAAGCACGCCCAGATCGGCTATCATGTCACCGTTCTTGAAGTGGCAGCTGCAGGCGGCCATCCTGGCGGTGACCGCCCCGACACACGGGAGAAAGGTTATGGCCGGCTTTCATGTCATGGCTGATGCACGTGGAATGCATGTACAGCCCACGGTGCGCCGCATCAGCACCGAGGATCTGATTGATGCGCTCCGTCTCGGCGTCGAGGATTTCTGGGCCAAGCCGTCGCATTATGTGTTCCTGTGCCTGATCTATCCGGTGGTCGGCCTGATCCTGACGCAGTGGACCTCGGGCTCGAACGCCATCCAGCTCATCTATCCGCTGATGTCCGGCTTCGCTTTGGTCGGTCCGTTCGCGGCTATCGGCCTTTACGAAATCAGCCGCCGGCGCGAGTTCGGCATGGATACATCCTGGTGGCATGCGCTCGATGTGCGCCACTCGCCGGCGCTCCCCGCGATTGCAGTCATCGGTATCATGCTGCTGGTACTATTCCTGCTCTGGCTGTTCACCGCGCAGTCGATCTACACCGGCCTGTACGGCAATCAGCCTCCGGCCTCTATTGCCGGCTTTATTCGCGAGGTGCTGACGACCAGCAAGGGCTGGAAGCTGATCCTGCTCGGCAACCTGGCCGGGTTCGCTTTCGCCGCGATCGTTCTGGCGACGACCGTCGTCGCCTTTCCGCTGCTGCTGGACCGCGATGTCGGCGCGGTCTCGGCAGTCGAGACGTCGGCGCGCGCCGTCCTGACAAACCCGCTACAGATGGCGCTGTGGGGCCTGATGGTCGCCGTGCTCCTGGTCATCGGCTCGATCCCGCTATTTGCCGGGCTTGCCGTCGTCATGCCCATCCTTGGCCACGCGACCTGGCATCTTTATCGCAGGGTGGTCGAACCGGAGCGGGCGGAGCAGGTCAGGCGGCCGATGTAGGACCGATCAGCGTTGCGCGTCGGTTGCCATCTTGACGGCCAGCGCGGTCAGCACCGTGCCCATCATCCAGCGCTGGATCACCATCCATAAGGGCCGCCCGGCGAGGAAAACCGCGATCGAGCCGGCCGTCACCGCGATGATGGCGTTGACGGTCAGGCTGATCGCGACCTGCGTGGCACCGAGCACCAGAAGCTGCGACAGCACGTGGCCCTTGCCGGGGCTGATGAATTGCGGCAGCAGCGACAGATAGAGCACTGCCACCTTCGGGTTGAGCAGGTTGGTCATCAGGCCCATCGCGAACAGCTTGCGCGGCCTGTCTTTCGGCAGTTCGCGGATCTGGAAGGGCGAGCGCCCGCCGGGCTTCACCGCTTGCCAGGCGAGCCACAGCAAATAGAGCGCGCCGGCAAGGCGCAGCACGTCATAAGCGAACGGCACGGCGAGCAGCAGCGCGGTGATGCCGAACGCCGCCGACAGCACATAGAACAAGAAACCGAGCGCCACGCCGCCCAGCGAGATCAGCCCGGCCTTCGGCCCCTGCGACAGCGAGCGCGAGATCAGATAGATCATGTTCGGGCCGGGCGTCAGCACCATGCCGAGGCAGACCAGCGCGAAGGCAAGGTGGTTGGCGGGTTCAGGCAAGAGCGCATCTCCGGATGGGAACACTCACCACATGCTTCCATCATCCGCAAGGGCATGAGGGCAGGAGCCTTTGCGCCAGTGCGCCGGGCCTCCTGCCTTAGTTCCCGGACGACAATCTTGCGGACACAATGAAAGCTGGTGACAGGGCGAAGCGCTTCGGTTAATCCGGGCCGGCCGCTACGGACCGTCGGTCGCGGCGCTTGCAAGCATCATGGTACAGGGACAACGGCATGGCGGATTCGCCCGACATCATCGGTTCGCTCGCAGACTTGTCGGGAGCCTATTCAGCCATACTGTGCGACGTCTGGGGCGTGGTGCATAATGGCGAATGGCATTTCCCGGCGGCGGCTGCCGCGCTGATCGCTGCTCGCGCGGCGAGAATACCTGTCGTGCTGATCACCAATTCGCCGCGCCGCAGCGCCGACGTGGTGGCGCAGATGAACGCCATCGGCGTTCCTCCCGCTGCCTACGACCGTGTCGTAACGTCCGGCGACGTTACCCGCGATCTGATCGCCGAAGGGCCGCGAAAGATCTTCCATATAGGCGCCGATCGGGATTTCACGCTCTATGAGGGCCTCGACGTCGAGCTCGTCGAGGAGTTCGAAGCATCCGGCGTGGTCTGCACCGGCCTGTTCGACGACGAGGTGGAGAAGCCGGAAGATTATGCCGATCTTCTGCGGCGGCTGCGTGCCAGGAACCTGCCCTTCATCTGCGCCAATCCCGACATCGTCGTCGAGCGCGGCGAACGGATGATCTGGTGCGCAGGCGCTTTGGCCCGCGAATACGCACAGCTTGGCGGACGCACGCTGATCGCCGGCAAGCCGTACGCGCCGGTCTATGACGTCGCCATGAAGGAGGTCGCCGTCATTCTCGGCCGCCCGGTCGAGCGTTCGCAAGTTCTGGCCATCGGCGACGGCATGATGACCGACATCAAGGGCGCGGCCGACAATGGCTTCGACGTGCTCTACGTATCGGGCGGCATCCATGGCCGCGATTACGGTGAGACGCTGCAGCCGGATCCGGCCAGGCTCGCGGCCTTTCTGGAAAAATACGGCTACAGGCCGGTCGCGGTGATTCCCAGACTGCAATAGGTTCAAGCCATGACGGCAATGTTCGAACGCATTTCCGCAACCGCACCGCTGCCGGCCCATCTGCGCGGCGGCGTGGTGGCTATCGGCAATTTCGACGGCGTCCACCGCGGCCACCAGGCGGTGCTCGAACGCGCGCGCGCCGAAGCGGAGCGTCGCGGCGTACCCGCCCTGGTGCTGACCTTCGTACCGCATCCGCGAAAGGTTTTCAGGCCGGACATGCCGTTGTTCGTGCTGACGCCGCCGCCGATGAAGGCGCGGCTTTTGTCGCATCTGGGCTTTGCGGCGCTGGTCGAGCAGCCGTTCACACGCGAGTTCGCCTCCTTGTCGGCGGAGGCTTTCGTCACCGGCGTGCTCGAGCGCAACCTCGGCATAAGCCACGCCGTCACCGGCTTCGATTTCCATTTCGGCAAGGACCGCCAGGGCGGTCCGGCCTATCTGATGGCTGCCGGCGAGCGCCACGGCTTCGGCGTCACGCTGGTGGATGCGTTTCGCGACGAAAGCGCCGAGGTGGTGTCGTCGAGCCGCATACGCACGCTGCTGTGCGAGGGCAATGTGGCCGAGGCCGCCGGCTTGCTCGGCTACCGTTTCACCGTCGAGGCGGAGGTGATCGGCGGCCAGCAGCTCGGCCGGACACTCGGCTTTCCGACCGCAAACATGAGGCTTTCGCCGGAAGCCACCCTCAAGGAAGGGATTTATGCCGTCCGCTTCCGCCGCGCCGACGGTTCCCTTCATGATGGCGTCGCCAGCTTCGGCCGCCGGCCGACGGTCGACGACAATGGCGCGCCATTGCTGGAGACCTTCGTCTTCGACTTTTCCGGCGACCTCTATGGCGAGATTTGTGCCGTGTCCTTCTTCGGCTACCTGCGCTCGGAGGTGAAGTTCGACGGGCTTGACGCGCTGGTCGCCCAGATGAAGCGTGACGAGGCCGAGGCGAAGGCACTGCTCGCCGGCGTCAGGCCGCTTTCCGGGCTGGACCGCGCGATCGCGTTTTGACAACCCGCGCCGTCGTCGTCCGCGTCGCTTCGCCCTGGGATGACGAAGCTGGGGATTTCAGCCAATCTCGAAGGTATGCGATAGAAATGAACGACGAGCATTACCTGTCGGCGTCCTGCAATCCGCCATGTCGATCACAATTTATCTCTTCAGCGCCAGGCCGACGGCAATGAAGGTCCAGCCTTGGAAAATCAGGTCGACGGCTAGGAACAGGCCGAGCACCCACACGCTGTTGAACGGCCAACCCATGGCGATGACCAGTCCCGCCAGCGCGCTGATGACGCTGGCCGTGACCACCCAGCCCCAGCCCGGCTGCGGCCGGTGGCTGTAGCCGACCCAGGCCCTGAGCACGCCTGAGGCAAGCAGCGCGACCGCCAGGAGGAATGTCAGCACCGCCGAGGCCAGCAGTGGATTGTAGAAGGCGAAGAACCCGGCGACGGCGTAGAGAAGCCCGCTGAGCAGCCAATAGAAGAAGCGGCCCCATGTCTTCACGCCGAAGGCATGGATGATCTCGACAATGCCGGCCATCAGCATCAGCCAGCCGACGACATAAACCGAGGCGACGGTTGCGATGAACAGATTGCCGAAAGCAATGCCGCCGAAGATGAGCAGCAGCACCCCGAGCGCGACGAACCATCCCCACTTCGCCCGCGTCTGGCCAATGGCGTCTTTCATGGCATCGCTGTGCACGGTCATTGCCCTTCTCCGTCAAGGTTGC
Source organism: Mesorhizobium sp. M1027 (assembly GCF_040318745.1). NCBI lineage: Bacteria > Pseudomonadati > Pseudomonadota > Alphaproteobacteria > Hyphomicrobiales > Phyllobacteriaceae > Mesorhizobium > Mesorhizobium sp. M1027. The sequence continues at coordinate 104,641 of NZ_JAMYMW010000014.1, forward strand.
CTAGCTTCTTTGTTCCGAAAGGTAGCGCCGATCGCCTTGCCCGTCCAGCGAGCAGGGTGTGAGCGCCACACTCCCGAGCGATCCGCTTGCCAACCTTCGCTTTTTATCCGAAGCGGCCAAATACCAGATGGAATATTCGATCGTGTGCAGGGGTGGGCCAGCGCTAAAAGATGACAAGCGGGTTTACGGGCGACCCCCGTCGTCCCGTGTATTCGCCATGGCGCAAGTGAAACGAAAAATTGCCAGCGCTGGCATTGGCCCCTTTATCGATGACGTGCGGCTGCTGCTGTATACCGTTTTCTACGCTTGATGAGGCTGGGGAAGCAAAATGAGCGATATGGACGAACACCGCGATCTGCTGGAGATCAACGCCGTCCGCAGGCTGTTGACGTCAAAACCACGAACGGTCCGCTGGGACGAACGCCGGGCACGGCTCGACGAAGTCGGTTCGGTCTGGCCGGTCGCGGAGGACATCCGATGCGAGCATGCGGTTTTCGATGGCCTCGAGGGAGAGTGGTCCCTGGCGCCTGGCAGTGACAAGGATAAGATTCTGCTCTTTTTCCACGGTGGCGGCTACTGCTCCGGCTCTCTTAAAAGTCATCGTCGAATGGTGACCGAGGCAGGCCGGGCAATGGGAATGCGCACCCTCGCGATCGCCTATCGACGCGCGCCGGAACATCCTTTCCCTGCGCAACATGAAGACGCACTCACCGCATGGCGCTTTCTGAGGCGGCAGGGCATTGCGCCGGATCGCACCGTGGTTGGGGGAGACAGTGCGGGCGGCAACCTCACCCTGTGCCTGGTCAGTATATTGCGCACGGCAGGCGAGCGGTTGCCGCGATGTCTTTGGCTGTGTTCGCCCTGGACGGACCTTTCGATGTCCGGCGCGACACTATCAACAAAGGACGCAATCGACCCTATCATCCACCGGGCGTATTTGGGGGAACTGGCAACCGCCTATGTTCCCAATGGCGTTGATCGGAGCGATCCGCTGATCTCGCCTTTGTTCGCCGATCTGAGCGGATTTCCCCCAATGCTTATACAAGTCGGTTCGGCCGAGACGCTGTTGTCGGACGCAACTCGGCTCGCGGAAGCCGCTGGCGCGGCTGACGTCAAAGTACGTCTCGAAATTTGGCCGCATATGATTCACGCTTGGCCGGTTTGGAATGCGGGGCTGGGTGCCGGTCGGCGCGCTCTTCACAGCGCGGGCATGTTTGCCCGCGAATATTTATAACCCCTGCCGAGGCAGCTGCTGGCGCATTCCAAACGTCTTGATCTGGAATCTTGGTGCGCCAGTACAATTCGCTGCAATGCGGAAAACAGCCCGGCCAATGCCGCCAACGTTACGGACATTAAGTCAAATTTTACCGAACTGGCGCCATGGCTTGGATAAAGGCTGATAGTGTTGGTCAACGCGTTCGACATATGGAGTAATGATGCGGTCTGTCCCGACGGTCTTGGCCGCATTCATGCTCGGCACCTGCGGCGTTGCCAAGGCAGGCGAGGGCACCTTCGGCTGGATGTCCGGAGACTGGTACCTGACGGTCGGCGCCACCGGCATGGTTGCCCCGAATTTCGAAGGCGGCAAAAAGTACCTGCTCAGCGCCTCGCCGATCATCTCGCTCGGCAAGGCTGGTCCCGCGGCGCGCTTCACCTCGCGCAACGACAATATCTCGTTGGCATTGATCGACGATGGCGGCATCCGAACCGGCCTGACAGGCAAGTTCCTGTTTTCCCGCGACGGTGGTGACGCCGACGAGTTGAAGGGCCTCGGCCCGGTGCGCTGGGGCGGCGAGGCTGGCGGCTTCTTCGAATTCTATCCTTTGGATTGGCTGCGTGCCCGCGCCGAATTGCGGCATGGCATTCGCGCCCATAACGGCTTTGTCGCCGACATCGCCGCCGACGCCTTTTACGATGTGACGCCCGATGTCAGGATTTCGGGCGGGCCGCGCGTTTCATTCGCCTCATCGGACTATTTCGACGCCTATTACGGCGTTGATGCCGAGGAGTCCCTGGCCTCGGGGCTCAGCGAATATCATCCCGGTGGCGGGGTGAAGTCGGCGGGCCTGGGCGGCGCGGTGACCTGGAAGGTGACCGAGCCGATGACGGCCAGTCTGTTCGGCGAATATTCCCGCCTGATGGGCCCGGCCGGCGATTCCAGCCTGGTCAAGGAGCGCGGCGATCGCAACCAGTTCACGATCGGCGTGTCGACAACCTACCGCTTCGATTTCTCGATGTGAGCGGGCGGGCGTCGGCTCATTTGATCAAACGGCTGTCGAACGGATAATGGTATAGGCCCGCAATCGTAATGCGTGACGCATCGTCATGGGTCGGGTTGAGCAGATAGTTGTTTGCCTTGCGCATTATGATCGAAGGAATTTTCATGAGCGCGTAACGATTGGCCGAGAGAAAGTCCGTGCCCTGTCGCCGGGTCGATTCCATGTCCTTGTCCCAGCCGTCCTGGATAACCGGTTCGGTCATTTCTATTCCGTCCGGAACGTCGATTTCGATAAGCTGGTAGGTTTCCGGAACGGTTTCGCGCGTCGCATGCACCAGTATCTCCAGCAGTGCCGTCGAAGGGTGGTCGGTGCAATAGACGATGGGCATTCCGCGCCTGTTCCATCTTCCATCAACGAGCGTTCCGCCACGACCCGAGAGATCCGCGAAACTGGAGATGCGCCAGATGCGCATCGTCAGGCAAGCATGCCAAAGTCGATACGGATAAGCTCTTCGGAAACGACGTGGGCGCCGGTCTCTGTCTCAAGGAGATCGATCGGCCTTGCACCATCCAATGCTATGATCTCGCTTCTCAGCCAACGCTGGGCTTTCTCATGGCTACCGAATACCCGATCCGCCTGCTCGGCGATGCGTTCAAGGCGCAGGGCGCGGTCGGATTCAGCTGGCGAAAGCGGCTCGGCATGTTCCTTGCGACGCGCCAGCGTGCGGCGGGGGGCAACGATACGATAGAGTTCTTCGCTACTGAAACCCAGACTGCGCAGATGATCGATCTTGTCCGTAGGGACGGAAAAGTCGCGTGTTGCGCGAATTGCCCTTGCTGCGACCGACATGAATTGTTTCCTTGGCACTGCAGGCCATTTGCCTACAAATGTATGCGCAATTGGCACCTAACGCAAGGAAGCATCAGAGTTCGGGCTTTTCAATATCGCCTGTCTCGGTTAAAAGCCCAGCCATGACGAGCTTTTCGCGCCTTCTCGCGACTGCGATACGAATTACAGGCCCGGTGTTCCGGGCGGCTTGACCGCCGCCGGGGCCGCCGGGAATCTTGCGCGCGGCCTCTCGCGCTTTTTCCAGATCATCAACGCATATCGCCCAAAAGTGGGTCCGGTTTTGGGAAGACGATATGCGTCAAAGCGAAGAACTTCAACGCCCGGCTCTTTTGCCGCCGGCAACGCATATGGGCAGACGAATGACTGATACCGAGACCGCCGAGACGATCGACTATTCCAAAACGCTCTACCTGCCGCAGACGGATTTCCCGATGCGCGCCGGTTTGCCGGAAAAGGAACCGCTGCTGGTCAAGCGCTGGCAGGACATGGACCTTTACCGCAAGCTGCGCGAAGACGCAGCCGGCCGCGAAAAATACGTGCTGCACGACGGCCCGCCTTACGCCAATGGCAACATCCATATCGGCCACGCGCTGAACAAGATCCTCAAGGACGTCATCACCCGCTCGTTTCAGATGCGCGGCTATGACTCGAACTATGTACCCGGTTGGGATTGCCACGGCCTGCCGATTGAATGGAAGATCGAGGAGCAGTACCGCGCCAAGGGCAAGAACAAGGACGAGGTGCCGGTTAACGAGTTCCGGCAGGAATGCCGTGAGTTTGCGGCGCACTGGATCAAGGTGCAGGGTTCCGAATTCCAGCGCCTCGGCGTCGTCGGCGACTTCGACAATCCCTATACGACGATGGCTTTCCACGCCGAGGCGCGCATCGCCGGCGAGCTGCTGAAATTCGCCATGTCCGGCCAGCTCTATCGCGGCTCCAAGCCGGTGATGTGGAGCGTCGTCGAACGCACCGCGCTGGCCGAGGCGGAGGTCGAATACCAGGACTATGAGTCGGACACGATCTGGGCGAAGTTTCCGGTCGTCAGCCTCGCTCGCCAGGTCATCAACATCGAGGATGGACAGCCAGCCCTGGATCCCAAGCTGACGCAGACGTCGCTCGATCTGCTTGATGCCAGCGTCGTCATCTGGACGACGACGCCGTGGACAATCCCCGGCAACCGCGCCGTCAATTACTCGCCGCGCATCAACTATGGTCTCTATGAGGTTACGGCGGCCGAGAACGCCTTTGGTCCCCAGCCCGGCGAAAAGCTGATCTTTGCCGAGAAACTTGCAGACGACGCTGCCGCGAAGGCCAAGGTCACCCTGAATCGGCTTCGCAACGTTGGCGCCGAAGAGCTTGAAAATCTTACGCTTTCGCATCCCCTCAAAAGTCTGGGTGGCGGCTACGATTTTCCCGTGCCCATGCTCGCCGGCGATCATGTCACCGACGATGCCGGCACCGGATTCGTCCACACCGCGCCGGGACACGGCCGCGAAGACTTTGACGCCTGGATGGATGCCGCCTCTGACCTTCGCCAGCGCGGCATCGACACTGCGATCCCCTTCACCGTTGACGATGCCGGCTTCTTCACCAAGGACGCGCCGGGCTTCGGCCCGCACCGCGAGGGTGGAGCGGCGCGCGTCATCGACGACAATGGCAAGAAGGGCAACGCCAACCAGGCTGTCATCGACGAGCTGATCAAGCGCAACGCGCTGTTCGCGCGCGGCCGCCTGAAGCACTCCTATCCGCATTCCTGGCGCTCGAAGAAGCCGATCATCTTCCGCAACACGCCCCAATGGTTCGTCTATATGGACCAGGAGCTTGGCGACGGCACGACGCTGCGCGGCCGCGCGCTGAAAGCCATCGACGATACCCGCTTCGTGCCCGCCGCCGGCCAGAACCGCATCCGCGCGATGATCGAGGAGCGCCCCGACTGGGTGCTGTCGCGCCAGCGCGCCTGGGGCGTGCCGATCGCCGTCTTTGCCGATGCCGACGGCAACGTGCTGCGCGACGAGGCAGTCAACCAGCGCATCATGGACGCCTTCGAGAAAGAAGGCGCCGACGCCTGGTTCGCCGCCGGCGCCAAGGAGCGGTTCCTCGGCAATCACGATGCCTCGAAATGGCAGCAGGTCATGGACATCCTCGATGTCTGGTTCGATTCAGGCTCGACGCATGCCTTCACGCTTGAGGACCGGCCCGACCTGAAATGGCCGGCCGACCTCTATCTCGAAGGCTCCGATCAGCATCGCGGCTGGTTCCACTCCTCGCTGCTCGAAAGCTGCGGCACCAGGGGCAGGGCGCCCTATGACACCGTCGTCACCCATGGCTTCACCATGGATGAGGAGGGGCGGAAAATGTCGAAGTCGCTCGGCAACACCGTCGTGCCGCAGGACGTCATCAAGCAGTCCGGCGCCGACATCTTGCGGCTGTGGGTGGTGACGACCGATTATTGGGAAGACCAGCGGCTCGGCAAGAACGTGCTGCAGACCAATATCGACGCCTACCGCAAGCTGCGCAACACCATCCGCTGGATGCTGGGCACACTCGCCCATGACGACGGCGAGGAGGTGCCGCTGGACAAGATGCCGGAGCTGGAGCGGCTGATGCTGCACCGGCTCGCCGAACTCGATGAAGTCGTACGCTCGGGCTACGACGCGTTCGAATTCAAGCGCATCACCCGCGCGCTGCTCGACTTCATGGTGGTCGAGCTATCGGCCTTCTATTTCGACATCCGCAAGGACGCGCTTTACTGCGAAGCGCCTTCCAGCGTGAAGCGCAAGGCTTCCGTGCAGGTGGTGCGCCATCTCTTCGACTGCCTGGTGAAATGGCTGGCGCCGATGCTGCCCTTCACTATGGAAGAGGCTTGGCTCGACCGTCATCCGGATGCGGTCTCCGTGCATCTCGACCAGTTCCCGAAAATCCCGGCGGACTGGAAGGACGAGGCGCTGGCGGAGAAGTGGCGCAAGGTGCGGCAGGTCCGCCGTGTCGTCACCGGCGCGCTGGAAATCGCCCGCGCGCAGAAGGTCATCGGCTCTTCGCTGGAAGCGGTGCCGGTCGTCACCCTCGACGATCCCGCGCTCGAAGCGTCGATCGCCGATGTCGATATGGCCGAGATGGCGATCACCAGCGATCTGGTAATCGTGCACGGCAAGGCGTCGGCGGGCAGCTTTACCCTCGACGACATCAAGGGCGTCGCCGTGGTCGTCGAGAAGGCGGAGGACCGTGGCCTGGTGAAGTGCGCGCGCTCCTGGCGCTACACCGCCGATGTCGGCTCAGATCCGGAATTCCCGGATGTTTCGGCCCGTGACGCCGCTGTCCTGCATGAACTCAAGGCTTTGAGCCGCCTCTAAGGCGGTGCACAAATGCCACGGCGGGCGGCCGATCGGCCCCGGCGCGTTGCCCTTAACGAGTGGTTGAGGTAAACACGCGAAACTCCGGACGACAAATTGTCGCCGGAATTCCGTCGGAAGAGCATAGGCGACGGGGACCGGACCTTTCTTTGGCCGGCGGCAATCGAGAGGCTGTCTACAGTGGGACTTTTTGGCATGACCGAGAGAACTTACGCGCGCGTTGCGCTGCTGGCGCCGCTTGTCGTATCGGGCCTTGCCTTGTCCGGCTGCATGGGCTCGCCCACTTATGGGACCGACAAGCCTGCTGCCTCGCAGCTTGCCGACGACCTCACGGGGGCTTTTTCCTTCGCACCCAAGCGCAAGAACAACATCGACTACAAGCCGCGCCCCACGCTGGTGAAGCCAGGGCCGGGGCAGAAGGAAGTCTTGCCGCCGCCCCAGGAAAGCATCGAAACGGCAAGTGCTGAATGGCCCGAATCGCCGGAGCAGCGCCGTGCCCGCCTGCGCGCCGATGCCACCCTGCATCAGGACGACCCGGCCTACCAGGCGCAGATTGTCGATGACGTGCAGACCGACCCGGTGGCCGTCAAGGCCGCGATGGCGCAGTCGGCTTCGAGCCATCCGCCGGCCTGGACTCCAGCGGATTCGGACAAGGGCCGCGCCGCGGAAGTCAAGCGCCGTCTGGCTGAAGGCAAACAGGGCGACCCGACCACCCGCAGATATCTGAGCGAGCCGCCGGTGCAATACCGCGCCGCCGCCCCCACCGCGCCGGTGGATGACCTCGGCGAGGATGAGTACAAGAAGGAACGCCGCCTCAAGAAGGAGGCGGCCGCCAAGAGCAAGAGCGGCGGCATGTTCGACTGGCTGCCCTGGTAGCCTGACAGCGCCAGAGACGTTCTTGCCTGGATTGGCTGACTTGGATTTGGACCGTCTGCCGGACCAGAAAATCAGGGTCCGCGTCGCTCGCGAAAAAAGTCTTTCAGCAGCACTGCTGCAGCGTTCTCGGCCATCCCCGGATAGATGTCGGGCACATGGTGGCAGGTCGGTGACGTGAAGAAGCGAACGCCGTTGACCACTGCGCCGCCCTTCTCGTCGGCAGCGCCGAAATAGAGCCGGCGCAGCCTGGCGAAGGAGATGGCGCCGGCGCACATGGCGCACGGCTCCAGCGTCACATAGAGATCGTGGCCGCTGAGCCGCTCGCTGGAAAGCTTGCGGCAGGCTTCGCGGATCGCCAGCATCTCGGCATGAGCGGTGGGATCGGCGAACTCGCGGGTGCGGTTGCCGGCACTCGCAACGACCGTATCGCCGCCGACGACGACCGCGCCAACCGGCACCTCGCCACGCTGGGCGGCGGCTTCGGCTTCTTTCAGCGCCAGCGCCATGAAATCCTGCCGCCTCACGCGGTTTCCATTCCGATTATCTCCTCGCCACTAGAGCGCGATCCTGTTACTACCCGCGCAAACGAGCAAAGGCCACATGGACGACAAAAATAAGAAATTCCCGCGCAAGGCCGGCCCGAAGCCGGCAGGGCCGCGCGGTCGCGATAGCGCTCCCGGCAAGGGCGGCAAGCCGTCCTTCGGCGCCAAAAGAACCTACACTCCGCGCGGCGATCGGCCGGCGGCCGAAGGCGAACGGCCGAAGCACGACTTCAAAGGCGACCGGCCATTCAGCAAAGGGCCGCGTCCGGAAGGCAAGCCTTATGAACAGCGCGAGGGTCCACGCAAGCCGTACGCACCGCGCGGCGACCGGCCAGCGGCGGCTGAAGGCGAACCGCCGAAGCGCGACTTCAAGGGCGGCGACCGGCCGTTCAGCAAAGGGCCGCGTCCGGAAGGCAAGCCTTATGAACAGCGCGAGGGCCCACGCAAGCCGTACGCACCGCGCGGCGACCGGCCGGCCGCTGCCGAAGGCGAGCACGGTGAAAGGCGCTTCGACCGTCCCAAGCGTGACTTCGGCGATCGTCCTAAGCGTGATTTTGGCGGCGATCGGCCGCAAGGTGCACAAACGGCACGGGCGGCGTCGGACGGCGGCTTCAGGCCGCGCCCGCGTCGCGTCGAGGTAACGGAAGAAGCCGGCGAACGCATTGCCAAGCGGCTGGCGCGTGCCGGCCTGGCCTCGCGCCGCGACGCCGAGGAACTGATTGCGGCCGGTCGCGTCAAGGTCAATGGCAAGGTGTTGTCCTCGCCGGCCTTCAACGTGATGCCCGGCGACATCATCCATCTCGACGGCATGGAGATCCCGCCGATCGAGCGCACCAGGCTGTTCCTGTTCCACAAACCGGCCGGCGTGGTCACCACCAACCGCGATCCCGAAGGCCGCAAGACCGTCTTCGATGTGCTGCCCCCCGGGCTGCCGCGGCTGATGACCATCGGCCGGCTCGACATCAACACCGAAGGCCTCCTGCTGCTCACCAATGATGGCGGCCTGTCGCGCGTCCTCGAACTGCCGGCCACCGGCTGGCTCAGGCGCTACCGCGTGCGCGTCCACGGCAAAGTCGAGGAAAGCGCGCTTGCTGGCCTGCGCGAAGGCCTTGCCGTCGACGGCATCTTTTATGGCGCCATCGAAGCGACGCTCGACCGCGAGCAGGGCTCGAACGCCTGGCTGACACTCGGCCTGCGCGAAGGCAAGAACCGCGAGGTCAGGAATATCCTGGGCTCGCTCGGTCTCGACGTGACGCGGCTGATCCGCATTTCCTACGGGCCGTTCCAGCTCGATGATTTGCCGGAAGGCCATGTGCTGGAGATCAAGGGCCGCGTGCTGCGCGACCAACTCGGCGAGCGTCTGGTCGAAGAGTCCGGCGCCAATTTCGACGCCGATATCGCCAAGCCGTTTTCCAACAAGCCGGTCAGGCGTGAGCGGGAGGAGGAGCCCGAGCGGCCGAAATTCACCCGCGACGGCGAACGCCGGCCGATCGGCGAGGGCGGCCTGATCAAGAACCGCAAGCGTCGCGAAGGCAGCCGCGACGAAGCGCTCGGCAAGCTGTCGACAAGCCCCGACAGGAGCTTTGGGCCGAAAAAGAGCTTTGGCGAGCGTGGCCCCAGACCTGAACGCAGCGACTTCGGGGACAAACCCCGTGGCGACAAGCCGCGTGGCGGCTTCGGTGGGAAGAAGTCCGAACGCGAGCAGCGGCCGATCGAGCCGCCGGGCCAGCGCAAGGCCAATGTCTGGATGGCGCCGGGCGCACGGCCGATCGGCAAGGGCAGGGCGGAGGCAGACGCCGCCAAGGCGGCAGAAAACAAGGCGCGCAAGGCCTCGTTCAAGCCATCTTACAGCAAGCCCGGCGGCAAGCCGCAAGGCGGCGGCGCAAAGCCGTTCGGCAAGCCACGCGGCGAGCGTCAGGATGGCGGTGGCGACCGGCCGCGCGGCGGCCCGAAGGGAAGCAATGCGGATCGTCGGCGGTGAGTTTCGCGGGCGTCCGCTGGCGACGCCCCGCACCTTTGCCATCCGCCCGACGACCGACCGCACGCGTGAGGCGGTCTTCAACGTGCTGGCGCATCGCTTTCCCGAAAGACTGGACGGCGCGCGCGTCCTCGACCTGTTCGCCGGCACCGGTGCGCTCGGCCTCGAAGCGATGTCGCGCGGCGCCTCCTACGCTGTCTTCATCGAAGAATCCGCCGAGGGGCGCGGCCTGATCCGCACCAATGTCGAGGCCTTCGGCCTCACCGGCCGCACCAAGATATTCCGCCGCGACGCGACGGCCCTGGGCGAGGCGGGCACCATCGCCGCATTCGGCCTGGTCTTCGCCGATCCGCCCTATGGCAAAGGCCTTGGCGAACGGGCCTTGCGCTCGGCCAAGGCCGGCGGCTGGCTCGCCCCCGGCGCGCTCTGCGTCGTCGAGGAAGCGACGGCGGCGCTGTTAGAGGCAGGGCCGGGCTTCTCGGTTGTCGACGAGCGCAACTATGGCGAGACGGTCATCCGGTTCATCGAGGCCGCCTGAGTTCGGTGTCCGCGATGGCGCCTTCAAAATGACGCACAATTCGCTTTGCCTCGACCTGCAACCCCGCCTATCGTCCCACCACCAAACCGGAGCCATCTATGACATTTCAGGCTGAATGGCTACGCGCAACGCTCTTGGGGCTGGCTCTGGTGATGGCCGCGCCGGCTCTGGCGGGCAACAATCCCGACGACGGCGTCGTGACCGATTTCCTGCTCGACAACGGCATGGAGGTCGTGGTCATCCCCGATCACCGCGCCCCGATCGTCACCCATATGGTCTGGTACAAGATCGGCAGCGCCGACGAGCCGCCGGGCAAGTCCGGCATCGCCCATTTCTTCGAGCATCTGATGTTCAAGGCGACCAGCAACCATGCGGCCGGCGAACTCGACCGCGCCGTCGCCGCCATCGGCGGCTCGGACAACGCCTTCACCTCCTACGACTACACCGCCTTTCACGAGACGGTGGTGCCGCAGGCGCTCGGTGAGATGATGGGCTTCGAGGCTGACCGCATGCGCAATCTCATCCTCAACGACGATGTCATCAAGACGGAGCGCGACGTCATCCTCGAGGAGCGCCGCTCGCGCATCGACTCCAATCCGCAGGCGGTGCTCGACGAGGAAGTCGATGCCACGCTGTGGCAGAACCAGCCCTACCGCATCCCGGTCATCGGCTGGATGCAGGAGATGGAGAAGCTGAACCGCACCGACGCGATGGCCTTCTACAACAAATATTATACACCCAATAACGCCGTGCTGGTGGTGGCCGGCGATGTCGAGCCGGAAACGGTCAAGGCGCTGGCCGAAAAGACCTATGGCAAGGTCGCGCGCGGCCCGGATCTGCCGCCGCGCATCCGCCCGGTCGAGCCGGAACAGAACACCAGGCGTACGGTGACGCTGACCGACGGGCGCGTCAGCGTGCCGAGCTTTACCACGCAATGGGTGGTCCCGTCCTATCACACGGCAAAGCCCGGCGAAGCCGAAGCGCTCGACGTGCTGTCCGAAATCCTCGGCGGCGGCAACCGCAGCCGGCTCTACCAGGAGCTTGTCGTCAGGCAAGGCATCGCCGCGACGGCCGGCGCCTTCTTCCAGGGCACCATGCTCGACGACACCAATTTCACCGTCTACGGCGCGCCGCGCGGCGATGCCAAGCTTGCCGACGTCGAGGCCGCGGTCGACGCCGAGATCGCCCGCATCGCCAAAGACGGCGTCACCAGCGACGAGCTGGAAAAATCCAAGGACCGTTTCGTACGCTCGATGATCTTCGCCCGCGACAAGCAGGAGGACATGGCCAACATCTATGGCTCGACGCTCGCCACCGGCGGCAACGTCCAGGACGTTCAGCAATGGCCGGACCGCATCCGCAAGGTCACCGCCGACCAGGTCAAGGCGGTCGCTGCCCGCTATCTCAATCTCGACCACGCAACGACCGGCTATCTTCTGCCGCAAATCCAAGCTGGGAATTGATGTGATGATGAGCCAGCATGGTCCCGCTCTGCCTTCTCCCCTCGTGGGCTCCTCCCCTTCTCCCACAGGGCGAGAAGGGAAGCGCCAGCACGCCGGCCCGCTTCTAGCAACCCTCATCCTCTCCCTCGTCTTCCTCGTCCTGCCCGCGCTTTCCGCCCGTGCTGCCATGAACATCCAGGAGGTGACCTCGTCGAAGGGCATTACCGCCTGGCTGGTGGAGGATTATTCGGTGCCGATCGTCGCCATCCGCTTCGTTTTCGATGGCGGCGCGACGCAGGATCCGCCCGGTAAGGAAGGGCTTGCCAATCTGATGAGCGGCCTGTTCGACGAAGGTGCCGGCAACCTCGACAGCGAGGCCTTCCAGATCAAGCTTGACGAGGTCGGCGCCGAGATGAGCTTCGATGCGCAGCGCGATGGCATTTACGGTTCGATGCGCATGCTGGCCGACCAGCGCGACGGCGCCTTCGACCTGCTGCGCGTGGCGGTCAACCAGCCGCGCTTCGACCAGGTGCCGATCGACCGCATCCGCGCGCAAATCCTGTCCGGCATCATCGCCAGCGAGCGCGATCCCGATACGCTCGCCCAACGCAAATGGCTGGACGCGATCTACGGCAGGCATCCCTATGCGCGGCCCGACCAGGGCACCAGGCAAAGCATCGCGACGATCACGCCGGCCGATCTCAGCGCCTTCCACAAGGCAAATTTCGCCCGCGACGGCCTGCATGTCGCGGTGGTCGGCGCCATCGACGCCGAGACGCTGAAGCAGAAGCTCGACCTGGTGTTCGGCAGCCTGCCGGAAAAGCAGGCGCTGACGCCCGTTCCCGACATCGACCTGAAGCTCGGCCAGCAGCTCGAGGTCGTTTACGACCAGCCGCAGGCCTCGCTGCAGCTCGCCTATCCCGGCGTGAAGCGGAATGCGCCGGACTTCTTCGCCGCGGTGCTGATGAACGAGATCCTCGGCGGCGGCGCCTTCACCTCGCGGCTGTTCGACGAGGTGCGCGAAAAGCGCGGCCTGGCTTACAGCGTCAGCTCCGACCTCGTCGACCACCAGCATTCCGAGGCGCTGTCCATCACCACCTCGACCCGCGCCGACAGGGCGGCCGAGACGCTGGCCGTGGTGCGCGACGTGGTCAAGCGCATGGCCGCGGAGGGGCCGACCGAAGCCGAGCTGGCGGCGACCAAGAAATACATGATCGGCGCCTATGCCATCAACAATCTGAATTCCTCGGGCGCGATCGCCTCAACGCTGCTCGAGATCCAGCTCGGCAAGCTCGGCATCGACTACATGCAGCGCCGCGCCGCCCTGATCAACGCGGTGACGCAGGACCAGGTGAAAGCGGTGGCGAAAAAGCTGCTCTCCGCCGAGCCGGCCGTCATGGTGGTCGGGCCGAAGCTGGGCGCGGCCAACAAGGGATGAGCCCTAGCTTCGGCATCGCCTTTGGCGGCGGCGGCGCGCGCGGGCTGGCGCATATCCATGTTATCGAGGCGCTTGACGAGCTGGGCATCAGGCCGGCGGCAATCGCCGGCTCGTCGATCGGCGCCATCATGGGCGCCGGCATGGCCTCTGGCATGACCGGCAAGGACATCCACGACTATGCGCGCTCGATCCTAGGCCGGCGCGCCGAGGTGGCGACGCGCATGTGGCGGGCGCGGCCCGGCACTTTTGCCGAGGCAATGCAGGGCGGCCTACGGGTCAGCCAGTTCAATGTCGAGCGCATCCTCAAGGCGTTCCTGCCCGATGCCATTCCCGAGACCTTCGCCGAACTCAAAATTCCGCTGAAGGTGACGGCAACGGATTTTTATGGCCACAAGCTCGCGGTGTTGGCCGAAGGCGAACTGCCTTCGGCGCTGGCCGCCTCGGCGGCGATTCCGGCGGTGTTCCGCCCGGTGATGCGCGACGGCAGGATGCTGATCGACGGCGGCATCTACAATCCCGTGCCGTTCGACCTGATCGAGCTGGACGCCGACATCATCATTGCCGTCGACGTGGTCGGCGCGCCGACCGAGGCCGGGCGCAAATTCCCGACCTCGGTCGACCTGATGTTCGGCGCCACGCAGCTGATGATGCAGTCGATCATCGCCAGCAAGCTGAACCAGAGCCGGCCCGACATATTGGTCCGGCCGGCGGTGTCGAAATACCGGGTGCTCGACTTCATGAAGGTCGAGGCGCTGATGGCCGAGACGGTTGCGATCAAGGACGAGCTGAAGCGCGAGGTGGAGCAGGCGCTGAAGGCGAGGGAAGACGCTGCGGTCGCGGGCAGGCAGCGGACGGTGTAGGGAAGCTGCCAATCTCCCCACTTGAGGAGATGTCGCCGAAGCCGACAGAGGGGTCGTCTCGCGCAATGCGCCAACCCCCCGCTGTCGAAAGAGAGGAGCCGCGCCCGGTCGAACCGACCCCCTCTGCCCTGCCGGGCGTCTCCCCCTCGAGGGGGGAGATTGGCTGATCACGCCATCCCGGCCGCATACTCCAGCGCCACCACGCCGTTGCTGAATTGCGTGGCCGAGATCAGCTCGAGCGGCAATTGCGCGCCAGGCGGGAACAGCAGCTTGCCCTGGCCGACGGCACCGGGGTAGCTGAGCAGCCTGATGCGGTCGACCAGGCCGTTGCGCAGCAATTCCTGCGCGACGCTGAGGCTGCCATGCACATAGATGTTGCCGCCGCTGCCTTGCTTCAGCCCTCTGACCGCTTCCGGCAACGCGCCCTGCAGGAGTTCGGCCGGCTGCCAGTCGAGCGCCTGCAAGCTGGTCGAGGCGACATATTTCGGCAGCGCGTTGAAGCGGTCGGCGAAGTCTCCGGTCTCCTTGGGCCACGAGCCGGCAAAAATCTCATAGGTCGTGCGCCCCAAAAGCATGGCGCCGCTGTCGGCAAGCTCGTCCTCCTTGAACTTCTGCATCTCATGGTTCCAGGCGACGCTCGGCAGCTTCTCGACCTCGGCGATGCCGTCGACGCTGATGAATTCGGTGACGATGAGTTTTCGCATGGCGGGTTCCTTTCTGCCGAGCGCGGGTCTTGTGCGAACTGCTCCGTCAACTAGCGCGGCACTTTTTCAGGGGGAGGGCTTTCCCTGTTCAGATTCGATCTGCAATGACCGCCCGCTGAGCAATACCAGTTTCCTGGCCAGTATCTGCTCCACGTCGAAGCATGCCTCGGCGACTGGATCATCTACCATGAGCCAGCAAGGTAGAAGAGAGCCGAGCTATTTCGCCGTGGCTAAGGTCCAGCTTATCGCCGATCGTGCGCGTCACGTGCTGCCTACAGCTTGGCAATACCGGCTTTCAGCAGTCCTTCGCGGACGTGCTGCACATCGGACTCCTGGGCATAGTGCAGGGTGGCGATGAATGAATCGAGGTCGAATTGGGGATCGAGCGTTCTGATCTTGCCCAGATGCGCCGCGGCCGCGATTTCGTCGCCGAGCCAGCCGTAGCAGGCAGCGGCGAAAGCGTGCTGAACCGCGTCCATGGTCGACAGATGCATGAAAGCTTCGATCGCCTCGCCATACTGGCGCGCGGCGAAATGCGCCTTTCCCAGATGGCTCCAGAACCTCTCCGGATGGTGCGGGTTCAACTGCATGGCCTTGCGGATCCATTCAATTCCCTCTTCCGGCCTCCCGAGCCACGTCAATAACTCGCCTTGCTGCACCACCACGAGGTCGTAATTGGGGTTGAGGGCCAGCGCCCGCTCCTGATGGTAGCGCGCAGTGGTCAGCTCATTGTTGTTCACGTTCACTGCCGCGAGAATGCGGTGGACATCGGCATCGTTGTTGTCCAGCGCCAGCGCCCTGTCCAGCGCCGCCATGATGTTGTTCCAGACGGCATCCCTGTCTTCGCACCAGTTATGGACCCAGGCCTGGCCAAGAATGCAGGCCCGCCAGGCATGGGCATGGGCATAATCGGGGTCGAGCGCGACGGCCCTTTCTATCAAGGTTCGCGCGCGTTCATTATCGGCAATGGTGCTTCGGTGATGCAGCACCTTGGCAGCAAGGACACATTCATACGCGGCCATGTTTGCAGGTTTCGCCCGCGCGAGCTGGTCGCGCTGAGCCGCCTCGACACGACCGGGCAGCGTGGCCGCGATCGCCGCCGTCACCTCATCCTGAATCGCGAATATGTCGACCAGCTTCCGGTCATACTTGTCTGCCCAGATATGAGCGTCATTCGCCGTGTCGATGAGCTGAACCGTCACGCGCACCCTCTCGCCGATCTTGCGGACGCTTCCCTCCACCAGGTATTGGACGTCGAGTTTCTCGGCCACCTCGCGCACATTCACGGCGCGGTTCTTGTAGACGAAGCTGGAATTGCGCGAGATGACGAACAACTCATGGTGGCGGGACAGTTCGGTGATGATGTCCTCGGTCAGTCCGTCCGCGAAAAATTCCTGCTCGGGGTCGCCGCTCATGTTGGTGAATGGCAGCACCACTATTGAAGGTTTCGAGATCGATCGCTTTACCTCGACTTCCGGCAGGACAGGACTGTCAAGCCCGATGCGATAGAGGCGAACCGGGCGGCTGATGTTCTTCAACGTCTTCTCGCCCAGGTCCTCCATGGCAATTTCGAGACGGTCGGCAATTTGGGTCGCCACCGCTGCGGTCACGCAGATGCCGCCGACGTCGGCGAGTTGCTCGATGCGCGAGGCAATATTGACGCCGTCGCCGAAAATGTCCTCATCGTCGAAAATGATGTCGCCGAGATTTATGCCGATCCTGAACTCGATACGCCGTTCTTGCGGCACATCCGAATTGCGCCGTTTCATGCGCTGTTGGATTTCCACGGCGCATTTCACGGCGTCGGTCACGCTCTGGAACTCAACGAGCATGCCGTCTCCGGTGGTCTTGATGATCCGGCCCTTGTTCTTGGCAATGGCGGGATCGACCAGTTCTATGCGATGGGTCCGAAGGCGTGCGAGCGTGCCGGATTCGTCGGCCTCCATTAGCCGGCTGTAGCCCGCCATATCGGCAGCCAGAATTGCGGCTAGTCTCTGTTCCATCGCTGAACCAAAAACCAAGCCTACGCTTCCTGGGCCGCCAAATCCAGCAATTTGGGCTTGTGGCTGAAGTCCTCCTACTGCAGCAGCAAGAAAGGGCGGATCAGAACCCTCCGCCTGGTGGCTGCCGATCGCATCAATGGCGGGAGGCGCGGCGCCGAGCTCGTCGAGGCGACATATTTCGGCAGCGCGTTGAACCGGTCGGCAAAGTCGCCGGTTTCCTTGAGCCACGAGCCGGCAAAGATCTCGTAGGTCGTAGGCTTCGTGAAAATTAGCTCGGGATTTGTCATTTTTGGCCGATGGCAGAGGCAAGCGTCGACTTGGTGGTCCGCTAGAAAACAGAACGGGGTTAGTCCCCAGGCACTTGTCCCCCGCGTGCACTTTAGCGCCAAGGTGGTAAGCTCCAAAACTGAGTCGGAGCACTGGTGGAGGGGTCATGGGGCAGACAAGCAAAGTTTTTGATCGAGAGCGCTCGCCGTCTGTCAAGGCCGGCGGTCTGCGGTGACGAAACCGATCAAGTCCCTCCGACCCTTCTTCAGCTACTACGGCGGAAAGTGGCGTGATGCGGTTCGTCTCTATCCGAAGCCGGAGCACGAAACGATCATCGAACCATTTGCGGGGTCAGCCGGATATAGCCTAAGGTATCCGGACAGGGCGGTGATTCTGTACGAGATTGACCCAGTTATAGTCGCGGTCTGGCGTTTCCTGATCTCTGCTACACCAAAAGACATCTTGGCAATTCCAGACCTTCCTCTTGATGGGACTTGTGACGACCTAAAGGTTTCTCAAGAGGCCAAGTGGTTAGTCGGTTTCTGGCTCAATCGTGGCACTGCCAGTCCACGCAAATCTCCGTCAAAATGGATGCGCGACAAGATTCGTCCTGGATCGTTTTGGGGCGAAAGAGTGCGAAACACGATCGCGACCCAAGTCGAAAATATTCGCCACTGGAAGGTATACAATAGCGGCTATGTTGAGTGTCCCGAAAACTCAGAGGCTACCTGGTTCATCGATCCACCCTATCGCGAGGCGGGCCGGCACTATCGCTTCGGCTCGGAAATCATCGACTATTCCGCGCTGGCAACTTGGTGCCGAAATCGGTCTGGGCAAGTTATTGTTTGTGAAAATGCGGGAGCAGACTGGTTGCCTTTTCGAGATCTAGGATCAACTAAGACCACTCGAGCAGACCGTCGCTCAAAAGAGGTCTATTGGCTAAGTAAGTTCGACAAAGACTTGAATTCCATTGATGAGAACGCAATCATTGATGCAGGTACAAATGGGACCGTAGACAACGGGGTGCCACAGGAGAAGAACGCCGCATGACCGCCCGAGCGGTGCACTTGCATAGAGCGTTGTTAAAAGCCCTGGGTGGCCGGGTGCATTGGACCAGTCCTACCAACGAAAAGCCACTAATCTTAGACTTACGTGAACCAGAGTCCCTGCGTCTGAGGGTCTATATGTACAGCCTAGTTGGCGGCGCTGGCGAACGGGCTCGGCGCGAATACAAAATCGTGCTGCGGGTTCGGGATCAGGCGGTGGGCCAGTATGGTTCGTTCGATCATTCCGACGGTCGGTTCACCACTGTAGTCGGCTATGATGCAGACTTGGACGTCTTTGTGTTTTGGGACGCTAGCCTGCATCCTCGATTTAAGAATGGCGGTAACTTGCAGGTGCGGGATCAGGTCGTCCGCAAAGCTGCCGTCTATGGGACCGCCGAGCAGGTGCGGTACCTGACGAACGGCGCCAAGGAAGCAGTGTTGGTCTGCCAAAGCCCGGACTTGTGGCGAACTCTTGAGACAAGGATAACCACTACTGGCGGGATCGAGGAAGGTGAATGTTTGACCTTTCTCAACTGAATTTGAAAACCTCTTATCATAAGGGTCGCGATGATATTGCGCGCGACTTCTATTTACCTTGCATGATGCAAGCGACCCATTTTGATCGAGCTGTAGGCTATTTTCGGAGCACAGTCTTCATCATTGCTTGGCCGGCATTAAAGGGCTTCATAGAGCGTGGCGGTAAGATCCAAATCCTATGTTCGCAGATTCTAGCTGATGCCGATGTCGATGCTTTGGAGGCTGGCTATGCGGCACGGGTCGACGAGGTAATCGGAAGGCGGTTGCTCGAACAGGTTACATCTTTGCTGCAGAATGAAGAACTCTGCGAGCCAGCCAAGATTTTGGCGGGACTGGTCGCCCGCGGTCTTCTTGACCTTCAGGTGGCAATTCTACGAGAGAACGACCTGCTTTCCGCCAAGGGACGCATATTTCATGATAAACTAGGTATTTTCCGCGACCCGATTGGTCATCGGGTGATATTCAAGGGCTCTATGAACGAGACTTGGACGGGTCTCGCTTCGGACGGAAATTTAGAGTCGGTTGACGTTGCCGTAAGTTGGCTCGGCCTTCGTGACCTTGAGCGATGCAATGTTGAGGAAGGCTATTTCAGTGATCTTTGGCAACGAAAATACCCTGGGCTCTGTGTTCGCCCCTTTCCGGAGGTGGCGCGCGCTGAACTGACCAGCGCCGCGCCCGACGATTTCGAACGAGCATTCGATGATTTTCTCCAGAAAACCACCTCAACAGAACCTGCGGATCCCCGCGGCCGGGTTCTGAAACCACACCAAGCACTCGGCTTGACCTCTTGGGCAGCCAATGGCCGCCGAGGCATTCTCGCGTTCGCCACTGGGGCAGGTAAGACCTTCACAGCAATCACCGCCATTCGCGAAGCTTTGAGAGAACATCGAAATGTAGTGCTAGTGATCGTCCCGGATCAGACTCTCTTTGGCCAATGGGAAAAGGAAATCCGCGAGACTACCGCGGACCTCACTCCACGGATCCTGCGCGCGGGCGCCGGACATAGCGGCTGGCGTGCGACATTGCGTCAGTGGACGACGCCCAGCGAGCAGCTGCGTATCGTGCTGGCTACCGTCCAAACCGCATCGAGTGATGAATTTCGCGGCCAGCTTGATGGCGGGGCGCATCTTATGATCGTTGTAGACGAAGTGCATCGCTTGGGATCGCGGAAACATCGGAAACTAATGGACGATGCCAACTTCGGGCCACGGCTTGGGCTGAGTGCGACGCCTGAGCGTTATGGTGATGCTGATGGAACTGCTGCAATCATGACTTTTTTCGGCGGCGTCCTGCGGCCACGTTACACGCTTCCCGACGCTATTCGCGATGGAGTTTTGACACCCTACTTCTACCGGCCCCACGCCCTGCGTCTAGAGCCAGATGAGCAGGATGCTTGGGCGAAGTTGAGCCGGGAGATCGTACGGATACAAGCGCGAATTCGCGCCAATGACAGAACGCCCGGTTTGGCCGAGAAGGCGCAAAATCTGCTGATCCGCAGGGCGCGCCTAATTAAGCAGGCGCGCGCCAAGGTGCAACTAGCCGTCCGCGTGATTAGCCAGGGCTACGTGGTCGGCGAACGATGGCTGATCTACTGTGACGACAGCACACAACTTAACACTGTCAACGCCAACTTGGCAGCCGCGGGCATTTCGACCTTGGCGTATCATTCCGCGATGGAAGGTGATCGAGATCAAACGCTAAGGTGGTTGGCTAAGCGCGGTGGCATTGTTACAGCTATCAAGTGCTTGGACGAAGGCGTGGACATCCCCTCTGTGACTCACGCCCTAATCCTGGCTTCATCCAAGAACCCGCGGGAGTTTGTGCAGCGCCGTGGCCGCGTACTTCGTAAGGCCGAGGGCAAGGCGCTAGCGTACATCCATGACGCCATCGTCCTTCCATCTAGGCTGGACTCGGACGAAGACAGTGATGAGCGAAGGTCAGATCCAATAACATCCGGAGAGCTGGCTAGGGCGATCGAATTTGCCACATATGCGTCCAACCCCGCGTCAGCGACCGACCTACAACAAATTGCAGTACAAGCAGGACTCGACTGGCACGCACTTATGAGGCTTGGGGTGGAAGATGCGGAAGACTGATCTGGAAGACATTCGCTCGGTGATCCATCGGATTCGTGCAGATCGCTTTTCTCATCTGGACGAGCAGTTTCTCGACGCCGTTTTGGACGCTGAGGCACGTACATTGGAGGACGACGCTGGCGCGGTCCAATTGATCCGGCGCGCTGTGGACACTGCGCTAGCAAAGATGGGCTAAAGCAGATGCTGCTGCTTAAGAAACTGGAAATCGAAGGATTTGGGCCGTTTGCGGACAAGCAAGTCCTGTTGTTTCCGGCAAAGCCCGGTGTACTGGTTGTCTATGGCGAGAACATGCGGGGCAAGACTACCCTTTTGAACGCTATCCGATACGCGTTTTTCGGCAAAGTGTTAGGGAGGGGGCGGCGTGAACGACTAGTCCATAGCTTATCCAATCGCGAGCGAGCATCGGCGGGCAAGTTCGGCTTCAATGTCGCTTTGGAATTCGAGTTCGATGGTCAAGCCTTCGAGCTCTATCGCGGGCATGAAGCACGTGGCCCAAGCCCCATCAATGACGGCGACTATCGCTCTGAGGTACTCCTTCGGCGAGGTGGCCAGGTGGTAAGCCAGCAGGAGCAAGACCGGCTTCTTGGTCAAATTTTTCCGGAGGACATTTCACGGTTTTTTCTTTTCGATGGCGAGCTTCTCCAAGAGTATGAGGAGTTGATCATCAACGAGAGTGAGGTTGGACCTCAGATTTCAAGCGCGATCGAAAGAATTCTTGGCGTGCCGATCCTCAAGGCGGGACGCCGCCACCTTCTTGGGTTGGCGGACGAGGCCGACAGGCAGGCCGCTACGGAGGCGTCTCGACATCAAGAAACTCAGAGCTTGGGCAACGCGCTTCAGGCGGCTATTACGCTGCGCAAGGCTCAACAAGATGAACTCGTCCGACTAAAGGACAATCTCGCAGACCTCACTCGACAAAAGGGCGAAATCGACGCCAAGCTCGCGGCTGATCGACGAGCCGCTGATCTCATGAACCGTCGCCAGGATGCGCTCAATCGCGCTGCTGCAGCGGCGACGAGGCAAGTGGATTTGCGATTGGACATCAAACGCGCCATGAGCGATGCGTGGCGGACGGTTTTGCACGAGCCCATTCGTAAGGCCAGGGAACAAGCACAGATCAACTTGCAGTCGCAGATCGAGGCCTTAAAAGTCGAGCTGCGCCGCGCGGCCGTTGAGCGAAGTCATTGTGACATCTGTGAACAGGATGTTGCCCCAGCCCTGCGGTCGAGGCTGCTCGCGACATTGGGCGACACGGGAGCAGCGCGGCCTGCAGACCAAGCGTCGATCCGCTTGGGGGCCGTAGGCGGGTTCAGGGATTTCGATGTGTCCGGCGAAGTACGTCAATTGGTCCGGCAAATTCAAGATATGGCAGTGGTGGAACAACACGAGCGCGAAGAAGCGAAAGATCTTCTCTCTTCGCTGGCCGATACGGACCAAGCGTCCGTCCGCAGTACCCAAGCAACTTACGTCGAAGTCATCGAACAAATTGCGATCGTCAAGCAGGGTATCGAGAAGCAGGCGGCCCAGCTCGAGCAGCAGGAGACGCGCGTCGATGGATTGCGTCGAAAATTACAGAACACCGCTCGAGCTGATGTTATGGCTGTAGAGGCTCGAGCCAAGCTCTTGCGAGACAGTGCCGCCGTGTTCGACGATGCGGTAGAAGCATACAAGACGGAATTGCGAAAACGTGTTGAGGCCAGCGCCACTGAACTGTTTCTAGCAATGACCACCGAGAAGACTGACTTTGCTGGCCTGAGAATTAACAATGACTATGGCCTGACGATCATACATAGGGATGGTCGTCCCGAGGACGCGCGTTCTGCGGGAGCCGAACACGTCGTCGCCTTGGCGTTGATGGGTGCGTTGCAGCAAAATGCCCCGTTGCGCGGCCCCATAGTGATGGACTCGCCCTTTGGCCGTCTTGACGATGGCCACACGTCCAACGTCGTGAGCGGTCTCCATAAGATGGCCGATCAAGTTGTTCTTCTTGTCTATGAAGCAGAAGTTGGCCGTCAGCGTGCCCGGGAGCTTTTGGGCTCTCGGCTGGTTGCTGAGTACGAGCTCGAACGCGTGAACAGCCGGCGTACCAACATAAGAGAGATTCGCTGATTATGGATCAAGACCGGCGTAGCATTGGCCTTTCGGCCGAATCTCAACGCCTCATGGAAGAGATTCTGAACAAAGACTGGTTCAATGAAGCTCAAGAAGCGGCCCGCTTCTCCATGGCCTATGCGATCAAAGCAGGTGTCACCCCTGGTGCGACGCCGGGCGTGGACACTCGTTGGGCGAGCGGACTATTTGACCCGACCGGCGAGATCGTATCCCTTGTGAATGCGCTCTATCCAGAAGTGACAACTCCAGTGCGTGCGATCGAAAACTTCGTCAACGAAGGCCTGCGATTGGTGCACGAACGATTGGTTATCCGAGGCGAAACACCCGCGGATTTGCTGGGCTGAAGTCATCGCCGACGTAACATACTTTGATGGCATATCTCTTGCCATCCTCGCACCCTTCCCCTAATCGCCCATTGGCGAAAACCTGTTCCCAATCGCCCCGCCGTCGCTGACCTCACCATTTCAGCACCCGCAGGCCCCTAAGAGAAAAGCTTTTCCCACCGGGAGATCGATATCCAAATCATGGCGTCCGACGCCCAGCCAACGCCCGCCAAACAGCCGGTCACCCTCCGCGAGGTAGCCACATCGTCGGCGTCAGCCTCGCCACCGCCTCGAAAGCCCTGAACGGGCGGATGACCGCCGAGACGCGGACCCGTATTCGCGAGACGGCGCAGCGGCTTGGCTTTCGCCCGAACAGCCTGGCGCAGAGCCTCCCCAGGCGGCTCCTTTACCGTCGGGCCCGCTGACCAACGACCTATCGCCGCGCCTTCGGCGCGCATTTGTGACGGTCACCGCCTTCATGAAGCAACTCTGATCCCAAATGTCATCGTGCGATGCCAAGCCGTTGCGTGAGCGGATGCGGGTAACATCGGCGAAATGGAACAATCCGGCAGCCGGCGGGTTTGTAGGATGAAGGGCGATCTGTTTCGGAGGAAGATTACGATGAAACGCGTCCTCGCCCAACATGCGGTGCGACTGATGCTCGGCGCCGCCTGCCTGCTCACAGTTGTCGAGATTCCCAACCCAATTGCGCCATTGTCGCTTGTGTCCGAGGCAAGGGCTGCCACCACCGTTTCGATCAGCACATTCTACGAAGACCTGTCTTCCTATGGCGATTGGGTCTCGTATCACGGAGCGACCGTTTTCGTGCCGGTCGATGTGCCTGACGACTGGCGTCCGTATACGCTTGGACATTGGGTCTACACCGAGCAGTATGGCTGGCTGTGGGTGTCCGACGAGCCATTCGGCTGGGCGACGTACCATTACGGCCGGTGGGGCTATGCCGACGATATCGGCTGGTATTGGGTTCCGGGCACTCGCTGGGCGCCAGCGTGGGTGAGTTGGCGTCGTGACAGGGAGCACATGATTTGGGCTCCGCTGCCGCCGCGCCGCGATCCGGATTTGATTTCAATCGAGGTGACCTTCGACACGACGCCGGATTACTACTGGGTTGTGGTCCCCACCCGCGAATTCCTTGCCGCGGACATTTCTACCGTCGTTATCCGTGATGAGCCGGAGTTTGTGCGCATCGTCGAGGCGGCCGAGCCGGCCGGCGACGTGACGATCCAGAACAACGTCGTGATCAACAAAGTCATTGATGTCGATGTGATCGAAAAGGAGACGAACCAGAAGGTGACTGCCGTCAAGGTCAGCAAGACCGACGCGCCCGAGCAGTCCGGCAAACTGGAAAAAGATACGGTCGCTGTCTTTGAGGGCGAGGTGAAAGCCGACCCTAAGGCCAAACCAGCCAAGCTCAAAGACATCGAGGAGGTGAAGCAGGTTCAGGCTGGCCGCAAATCGAAGCCGACCGAAGGCGCTGCATCGACCGAGCAGGCGAAGCCCGAAGAAACTGCCAAGCCTGAGAAGCCGAAGGTCGGCGAGCAGCCGACCACCGAGCAGCAGCAGGCCGAACCTGGCAAGGCGGCCAAGCCTGAGAAGCAGAAGACCAAGGAGCAGCCCGCCGCCGAGCAGCAACAGGCCGAGCCGGAACAGGCGGCCAAGCCTGAGAAGCAGAAGACCAAGAAGCAGCCCGCCGCCGAGCAGCAACAGGCCGAGCCGGAACAGACGGCCAAGCCCGAGAAGCCGAAGACCAAGAAGCAGCCCGCCGCCGAGCAGCAACAGGCCGAGCCGGAACAGACGGCCAAGCCTGAGAAGCCGAAGACCAGGAAGCAGCCCGCCGCCGAGCAGCAGCAGGCCGAGCCCGAACAGGCGGCCAAGCCTGAGAAGCAGAAGACCAGGAAGCAGCCCGCCGCCGAGCAGCAGCAGGCCGAGCCCGAGCAGGCGGCCAAGCCTGAGAAGCGGAAGGCCAAGGGGCAGCCCGCCGAGCAGCAGCAAGCCGAGCCGGAACAGGCGGCCAAGCCCAAGCCGGAGAAGCAGAAAAACAAGGCGTGCGATCCGCAGACTGAGAGTTGCTAGCCTACGGGTAGACTGCGGCACCGCGATTATTCGATCGCGGTGCCGCTGAGCGGCCATTCCCCCTTGCCATCCCCACATCCTTCGTCCTAATCTCTCCCTTGAGAAAACCTTTTCCCAACTCGCCTCGCATCCGCTGACATCACCAATCAGCACCCTGAGGGGCCATAAGAGAAAAGCTTTTCCCACTTGGGAGGATCGATATCCAAATCATGGCGTCCGATGCGCAGCCAACGCCCGCCAAGCAGCCCGTCACCTTGCGTGAGGTGGCAGCCCTTGCCGGCGTCAGCGTTGCCACCGCGTCCAAGGCGCTGAACGGGCAGGGGCGGATGACGGCCGAGACGCGGACCCGGATTCGCGAGACGGCGCAGCGGCTTGGCTTTCGCCCGAACAGCCTGGCGCAGAGCCTGCTCAGGCGGCGCTCCTTTACCGTCGGGCTGTTGACCAACGACACTTATGGCCGCTTTTCGCTGCCGCTGATGGCCGGCGTTTCCGATGCGCTGGTCGATGCCGGCGTCTCGGTGTTTTTGTGCAATGTCGAGGACGACCCGCGCCTTGCCCAGCTGCATGTCGATGCCATGCTCGACAAGCGCGTCGACGGCATCATCGCCACCGGCAAGCGCATCGACCGCCATCTGCCGGTCGACCTCGCCAATCTCGGCATTCCGGCGATCTATGCTTTCACCGAGCCCGATCCCAACGCCATCGCCTTCGTCTCCGACGATGCCGGCGGGGCGCGGCTGGCGGTCGAGCATTTTTGCCGGCTCGGGCGGCGGCGCATCGCCCATGTCAGCGGGCCGGCGAGCTTTGCCGTGGTGCATGCCCGCGCCGAGGCCTATCGCGCGGTGCTGGCCGAGAACGGCCTGCCGGTCATGGAGCCGCTGCTTGGCCGCTGGTCGGAGGCCTGGGGCCATGAGGCGGTCAAGACGCTGTTCGACCGCGAGGGGTTTGACGGCAAGCGCGAAAAACCGGACGCGGTGTTTTGCGGCAACGACCAGATCGCGCGCGGCGTCATCGACGCCTTGCGCGAACGCGGTATCGGCGTGCCGGACGAGGTCGGCGTCATCGGCTTCGACAATTGGCAGATCGTCGCAGAGGCAACCCGGCCGCCGCTGACGTCGGTCGACATGAATCTCGCAGCACTTGGCCGCGAGGCCGGCCTTGCCCTGCTTTCGCTCGTCGGCGGCGAACCCGCTGTGCCGGGCATCAGAAAACTGCCGTGCCGGCTGGTGGTGCGTCAGTCATGCGGCCGTCCGCCGGACGGCTGAAACGAAACGGGCCGTGTCGATTGCAAAGCGCTGGGGCGCGGTCGAGTTAAAACCATGTGGAGGAGAAGCATGAGAACCACCATTACCGGGCTCGCCATCGCCGCGAGCATTTTGGGCACGCTGGCAACAGTCGGTCCGGCCGCCGCCGACACCGCCAACATCTGGGTTCGCGCCGACGGCTCGAACTTCATGCCGCGCATCGTCGACGCCTTCAACAAGGGGCATCAGAACCAGATCAAGCTGGACATCATCCCCAACGCCGAAATCATCCCCAAATACGGCGCCGCCGCCGCTGGCGGCACCGCACCGGATGCACTCTCGCTCGACCTGATCTACACGCCGTCCTTCGCCGCCGCCGGCCAGCTGGAGGACATCACCGACTGGGCGAAATCGCTGCCCTATTTCGCCAGCCTGTCGCCGGCGCATGTCAAGACCGGCACCTATAAGGGCCGCATCTACGGGCTGCCGTTCTCGGCGGATTCCTCGGTGCTGATCTGGAACAAGAAGCTGTTCAAGCAGGCCGGCCTCGACCCGGAAAAGGGCCCGACCAACTGGGCCGAGATCGAGAGCGACGCCGAAAAGGTCAACGCGCTCGGCGGCGACATCAAGGGCTTCTACTTCTCCGGCAATTGCGGCGGCTGCAACATCTTCACCTTCACGCCGCTGATCTGGGCCTCGGGCGGCGACATCCTGACGGAGGACGGCTCCAAGGCGACGCTCGACACGCCGCAGATGCGCGGCGCCATCGACCTCTACCGTTCGATGGTCAAGAAGGACCTGGTGCCTTCAGGCGCACAGACCGACACCGGCTCCAACTTCTTTGCCGCCTTCGCCACCGGCAATATCGGCATCTCACCGTCCGGCGCCTTCGCCATCGGCGCGCTGAACACGCAATATCCCGATATCGACTACGGCATCACCTTCCTGCCCGGCAAGGACGGCGGCTGGTCGTCGTTTGCCGGCGGCGATAATTTCGTCGTCACCAAAGGCACCACCAAGGTCGCGGTGGTGAAGGAGTTCCTCGATTTCGCCTATTCGCTCGAGGGCCAGACCATTCTGGCGAAATACGGCAGCCTGCCGGTGCGCGGCGACATCGCCAATGAGGCGCTGAAAGACCTCGACCCGCGCTACAAGGTTGCCGCCGAAGCCATGGCCAAGGGCCGCACGCCCTATTCGGTGGTATTCAACGACCTGATCAACTCGGCCAACGGTCCGTGGAACCAGATGATGAACGAGGTCTTCTTCGGCGAAGACGTCGACGGCGCCATCGCCAACGCGCAGGAGACCATGCAGTCGATCATCGATTCGGCGCCGCAGAAGTAAAGCGCCACCTCCCCCTCGAGGGGAGGTCGGACCGCAGGTCCGGGTGGGGTCATCGCGGCAGTGCTCGACGCTCTTTTGACGTCGGCGCGCCTCGCGGAGGACCCCACCCCCGGCAGCCCCTTAACCTCCCCCTCGAGGGGAGGTCGGACCGCAGGTCCGGGTGGGGTCATCGCGGCAGTGCTCGACGCTCTTTTGATGTCGGCGCGCTTCGCGGAGGAACCCAACCCCGGCCTTCGGCCGGACCCTCCCCTCGAGGGGGAGGGGGACGTCCCGCCAATGGAACAACAGGCATGAGCACCATCACAGTACGCCGTTGCAATGCTGGCTCCCCCTTCTCCCCTTGTGGGGTCCGAAGGACGGGGCGAGACCAGTGGCTCGCCCCCGGGCGGTGTCGCCGAAGGCGACGGATGAGGGGTGCTCCAGCTTGGCGCGGACGGCGATCCTTCCAACACCCCGTCTCGGCGCTGCGCGCCGATCCACCTTCTCCCACAAGGGGAGAAGGAAAAGGCCAGCCATGACCACCATCACAGCAATCTCCGCCCCGACGCGCCCCCGCAAACTCGTTGGCGCCGGCCGCCGGCAGTGGATCGGCCTGCTCTATGTCGCGCCGGCCGTCGCGCTTGTCGTCGTCTTCTTCATCGTGCCGCTGTGCATGACCGCCTGGATGTCGCTGCACAACTGGCCGCTGATGGGCGCGCACAGCTTTGTCGGGCTCGACAATTACTGGGCGATCCTGCGCGACACCCGCTTCTGGAACGCGCTGAAGTTCACCGGCTACTACACGGTGGTGGTGACGATCGCGATCTTCGCCGTCGCCTTTCCGCTGGCGCTGTTCATCGAAAGGCCGCGGCAGCTGACCGGCTTCTACCGCACGTCCTTCTTCATGCCGGCGGTCATCGGCTTCGCCTCGGCCAGCCTTTTGTGGTCGTGGCTGCTCAATGTCGATTCCGGCCTGTTCAGCCCGGCCGCCTTCGAGCTTGGCCTGACCGAGAAGAAATTCAACCTTTTGGCGACCTTCCAGCCGGCCTTCTGGTCGATCATCGCCATGGTGGTGTGGAAGGTGGCGGGCTTCACCATGATCATTCTGATGACCGGCCTGCAATCGATCCCGCCGGATCTGCAGGAGGCGGCGATGATCGACGGGGCAGGGCCATTCGCGCGGTTCCGGGCGATTACCTTGCCCTTGATGCGCCGCACGCTGGCGCTGGCGCTGATCCTGTCGGTGGCCGGCTCGATCCTCGCCTTCGACCAGTTCTACATCATCCTGCGCGGCGGCCCGCGCAACCAGACGCTGACCGCCGTCTACTGGATCTTCAACCAGTCCTTCGTGTCGTTCAAGCTCGGCTATGGCGCGGCACTTTCGATGGTCCTGCTGGTCATCCTGGTGGCGCTCAGCCTCATCCAGCTGCGGCTGCTGCGCCAGCCCGAGGGGGTCGACTGATGGCGCAGGCAAGGAGCCGCAACCGCCGCATCGGCATGCAGATTGCCGAGCACTCGACCGGCATCATCGCGTCCATACTGTTCCTAGCGCCGATCGCCTGGACGGTGCTTTCGGCCTTCAAGCCGGCGCAGGAAGCGCGCCAGCCGCCGCTGCCGCCCTGGCCGACCAGCGGCATCTCGCTCGAGAACTACGCCACGCTTAACACCTTCGGCGATGGCCTCTGGCTGCCGGCGCAAAACAGCATCTACGTCTCGGTCATGACCGTGGTGCTGTCAGTGATCGTCAGCGTGCTCGCCGGCTACGGTTTCTCGCGCTTCCGTTTTCCGCTGAAGAACCTGCTCTTCGTCGTCATCCTGTCGACGATCATGATCCCGTTCCAGTCGATTCTGACGCCGATCTTCCTGGTGCTGACAAAAATCGGCCTGCACAACACGCTGACCGGGCTGGTCTGCGTCTATGTCACGCTGCAGCTGCCGTTCTCGATCTTCATGATGCGCAACGCCTTCGACGCGGTGCCGCGCGAGATCGAGGAGGCCGCGCGCATGGACGGCGCCAATAATGTCACCATGCTGTTGAGGGTGATGCTGCCGCTGGTCTGGCCGGGCATCGTCACCATCGCGCTGTTCGCCTTCCTCGGCGCCTGGAACGAGTTTCTGGCGGCGCTGGTGCTGATGACAGACCAGTCGAAATTCACGCTGCCGATCATGATGACCGCGCTGCAGTCCGGCCGCTTCGGCGCCATCGACTGGGGCGCCGTGCAGGCCGGCGTCACCGTCATGATGGTGCCGTGCCTGGTGCTCTTCCTTTTGCTGCAGCGCTTCTACATCCGCGGCCTGATGGCAGGGGCCGTGAAGTGACCACAAGAAATCGAACCGGAGTAAATTGATGACCGCATCGCAATCCGCCAGTCAGGGCGCCAAGCCGAAACTCGCCTTCCGCCCGCTGCCCGTGCCGCAGGTCGATGTGCGCGGCTTCTGGGGCGACCGCGTCGATGCCGTCGCCTCGAAGACCGCCGGCATCCTCTATGACCGCTGCGTCGAGGCGCGCATGCTCGAGCAGATCGATCCGGACCGGCCATCCCCGGGCGTCGTCATTCCGTTCCACTCACCTTCACCGGACGAGGCGGCCACTGCCGGCAACGAGTTCACCGGATCGACGGTGACCACGCAGATGTTCTGGGACTCCGATTGGGGCAAGACCATCGAGACTGCCGCCTATTCGCTCTACCGTCGCCGCAACGAGGAGCTGGAGAAGAAGATCGACGCTGTCATCGATATGTACGGCAAGCTGCAGCAGCCCGATGGCTATCTGTCGAGCTGGTACCAGCGCATCCAGCCCGGCCTGCGCTGGACCAATCTGCGCGACTGCCACGAGCTCTATTGCGCCGGCCATCTGATCGAAGGCGCCGTCGCCTACTACCAGGCCACCGGCAAGCGCAAGCTGCTCGACATCATGTGCCGTTATGTCGACCATATCGCCGAGACGTTCGGTCCCGAGCCCGGCAAGAAGAAGGGCTATTGCGGCCATGAGGAGATCGAACTGGCGCTGGTCAAGCTGGCACGGGTGACCGGCGAGCGCAGATACATGGACCTCGCCAGATATTTCATCGACCAGCGGGGACTTGAGCCGCATTATTTCGACGAGGAGGCGCGCGCCCGCGGCGCCGACCCCAAGGCGTATCATTTCAAGACCTATGAATACAACCAGTCGCACAAACCGGTACGCGAGCAGGACAAGGTCGTCGGCCATGCGGTGCGGGCGATGTATCTCTATTCGGGCATGGCCGACATCGCCACCGAATATGGCGACGACACGCTACGGGTGGCGCTCGACCGGCTTTGGGACGATCTCATGACCAAGAACCTCTACGTCACCGGCGGCCTCGGGCCGTCCTCGCACAATGAGGGTTTCACCGCCGACTACGACCTGCCAAACGACACCGCCTATGCCGAAACCTGTGCTTCGGTCGGCCTGGTGTTCTGGGCGAGCCGCATGCTCGGCATGGGTCCCAATGCGCGCTATGCCGACATCATGGAGCGGGCGCTTTACAACGGCTCGATCTCCGGCCTGTCGCTCGACGGCTCGCTGTTCTTCTACGAAAATCCGCTCGAAAGCCGCGGCGCCCACCACCGCTGGAAATGGCACCGCTGCCCGTGCTGCCCGCCCAATGTCGGGCGCATGGTCGCCTCGATCGGCAGCTATTTCTATGGCCTGTCGGACGACGCACTCGCCGTCCATCTCTATGGAAACGGCACGGCTCGTTTCGATATCGCCGGCCGGCAAATAGAGCTGACCCAGACCAGCAATTATCCCTGGGACGGTGCGGTCTCGATCTCCGTCGAACCGGAAGCGCCGACCGCGTTCACCTTGCACCTGCGCCTGCCGGGCTGGTGCCGCAAGGCAACGCTCAAGGTGAACGGCGCCGATGTCGATCTGGCTACTGTCACCAGCGACGGTTATGCCGCGGTCCGCCGCGAATGGCGCAAGGGCGACCGCGTCGAGCTCGACCTCGAAATGGCGGTCGACCGTCTATACGCCAACCCCCAGGTGCGGCAGGATATCGGCCGCGTCGCACTGGCGCGCGGGCCGCTGATCTATTGCGTCGAGGAGACCGACAATTCCAGCCAGCTGCACCGCATCGCCCTGCCGCGAACGGCCGACATCGAGGCGCATCAGCAGCCGAATCTTCTGGGCGGCGTCGTGACACTTTCGGCGATCGCCAAAAAGGCGGCTTTCGAAAACTGGCAAGAGGGGCTCTACCGCACCGAACCGCCGGCGGTCGAGGAGGCAAAAGTCACCGCCGTGCCGTATTTCGCCTGGGACAACCGCGACCCCGGCGAGATGCTGGTCTGGCTCAGGGACGAATGAAGCCCGGCGGCAGCGCCCGACCGATCTCCTCGGCCACAAGTTCCTGCAGCTGCCAGAGATTGCGGTCGCGGATGCCGCAGGCGTCGAGATGGCGAATGGTCTCGAACAGATATTCGGCGCCCGAACCCCAATGGCCGACGGCCGTTGCCAGGGTCGCCGCTATCGCTTGCTTTTCGAGCTTTCCTGCATAGCGCGGATTGGCGCGATCGACAACGAAACCAAGCGCTTGGCCCATGCCGCCGCCCGTCCTGACCTGCAGCCAGCGCGGCACGTTGACGGAGGGCAGGATGGTCATCTCGCGGCGCAGCAGCGCCTCGAGATTGGCCGCCACGGGCTCGGCGGTCTCGAACACCATGCCCTGGCATTGGCCGCCGCGGTCGAGCGCCATCATCAGGCCGGGCTGCTCGACGGTGCCCCTGAAGCGCTGCACCGTAAAACAGAACGAACGGTGCCAGCCCGTCGCCACGGCCCGTTCGCCACCTCTGACCTCGCCGGCCGGCTTCCACAGCAGCGAGCCATAGGCGAACAGCTTCACCGGCCTGGCCGGCGCGCCGGCCAACACCTCGTCGCGAATGCGCGCGTAATCGGCATCGGTCATGTAGACCATGCCCGGTGTCGGCCCGGCATCCTCGACCGCACGCAAAGTGCGGGCGACCAGCGCCTCGGTCAGCGCCATCGGTGTCTTGCGCGGCGAACGCCGTGATGCGGCGGAAATGACCTTGCTCATCCTCATGCTCTCAGCCTTGCCGCCATGTTGCCGAAGGCTGAAAGATTCTCAAGGGCCGAGTACACCAGCGCGGTATCAGGATTCGAACTGTCGTGTACAACAGCTTGACTGCACAAATACCTACGCGACGGGTTAAACGC
The DNA here is from genome assembly GCF_040318745.1 of Mesorhizobium sp. M1027. NCBI lineage: Bacteria > Pseudomonadati > Pseudomonadota > Alphaproteobacteria > Hyphomicrobiales > Phyllobacteriaceae > Mesorhizobium > Mesorhizobium sp. M1027. The sequence goes on from NZ_JAMYMW010000014.1 coordinate 137,679, forward strand.
GTCGACTGAACCCATTTCAATGTGATGCAGCGAGATGCTGGTCTGGCTCAGGGACGCCGGATCGCTGGTATCACCAATTTGAGCCGCCAAATGCATGCCTTGAATTCGCCCGGGCGCGCGTCATCTAGCTTTGAGTGGCGCCAGTCACTTGAACGGGTGGAGGCAGATTGTGGCGCTCGAAGCTGTCGCGCGTCCCGGCGGTCGCTATATTGCGGTCGCCGTCGTGGCGGTGCCATTGCTGTTCGTCGTCGGTGGACTGGCCATTCGCTATGCGGCATTTGCCTCGATCTCGGCGGAACCAGGCTTCGCAGCCTATGCCCAGGCGCTCTGCCGGTGGGATTGCGCGTGGTATGTCGACATTTCCGAACACGGTTATGAGCGCTTTCCCATTCCAGGCCAGAGCAATGTCGGACGCTGGGGCTTCTTTCCGCTCTATCCGATGCTGGTGGCGGCAATCCGGTCTGTTTTCCCTTTGCCGACGATACTGCTCGCGTCGATCGCATCGATTGCGTGCAGCTACGCGGCCTGTCTGGTGGCGTGGCCGCTGCTCGAGAAGAACATGCGCGCTTATGTGCTGTATTGCGCCTTTCTGCTCAGCGGCCCGTTCTCCTTTCACTTCACGACTTTCCTGACCGAACCTCTTTTCGTGCTCCTGACGTCGTGCGTTTTTCTGGCACTCAAACGCTCCAGCTATCTGACCGCGGGGCTGTCATCGGCTCTGCTGTCGGCAACCAGGCTCGTCGGAGTGCTTGTTGTATTTGCGACCGTCATTCAGATGTTCAGGGATTACCGCGCAAAGGGCGGATCGGCGCTTTCGTTCCCACGTTGGGTGCTTGGCCGACCGGATCTGCTCGTTGCAATTCTCATCTCGCCTGCCGGCTTGTTCGCCTACATCCTGTTCCTCTATTTGACGGTCGGGGACGGCTTTGCCTTCCTGCACGTCCAGCGCGCGTTTGGACGGGTGGCGGGCAATCCGCTCGCCTTCATATGGGATGGACTCTCGGCCGTTCCGACGACTGGATGGCTGCCTACGGCGCCGCAATGGAGCGCGCTCGCCGCACTCATAGGACTGGCATTATCGGCGGTTCTGGCGGTTCGCAGGCAATATGGCGCCGCGCTGTTCTGCGCCTGCTGCATCATCCTGCCGCTGATCACGAACCTGGCCTCCATGGTCAGATACGTCATTGGGCTTGCGCCTCTGACAATGTTGCTGACCACGTTGTTGTCGGCGTCGAAGCTGACTTTTCTTTCGGCTCTGGGTCTCTTCCTTGGCGCCTGCTATTTCATGACGGTGGCATGGATCGGGGGCTATCTTGCCCTGGTCTAGCACTCCGGGCCCGCATCGGCGCGCGGCCTCGCTTGGCGGCTACACGCTGGCGGCGGTTCTGGCCGGGGCGGAAGTCATCATCCTTGCGCTTGCTGTCAATCCAAACGTCAATGCCGACTATCGCGCCTATTACATCGACTGGATGACAACCTGCCTCAATCGCGATGCGGTCGGCAGCTACACCCTTGGCCAGACGGTGTCGTTCCGGTCCGACGGAGCCAAAAAGGCAGCCGGCATGAGGGTCTGCGGCTGGTCGGGACCGGTAGCCGACGGCACCCATTCGCTGGGCGAGACCTCGCGGCTTCGCCTGAAGATACCGCCGCTCCGCGACGGCCTGACGGCTACGCTGCAAATGGCCGCCGTCATTCGCCCGCCACAGGTCACGCAAAGGGTCGTGATCTCGGTAAACCGCGTTCGGGCGCATGCGGTCACGCTGTCCGGCAAAGAGCCACGAACGGTCTCGTTCGTTATCCCACCGGCGGCTCTCGCCGAGGCTAAAACACTCGACATCGCTTTCGACTACCTCGACGGCATTCCGCCAAGTCCGGCCGCCAGCAACATCTACAAGCGCTCCATCAAATTGTTGTCGCTCCGGCTCGATCCCATTGAGGCGGATTAGGGCAGGCGATCACGCTGCTGGCCGCGTCTTCGCTGCGCGAAAACCCAGCGGTCGAGCATGAGAAGATTGACCGCCGGAACAAGCAAGCATGTAACCAGGATGGCGATGATCGGTGGAAGGCCGAATTTCGCGGTCAAAAGTGCCGGCGCCGCGTAGGCAACGGCGAAGCCTGTCGCCGTCAACAACAGAAAACGCGGAGCCTCCGATCGATGCGATCCGCTCGACGCGAAGGTCACGAACTTATGCGCGAGATAAGAAAACAGGGCGGCAGCGGTATAAGCCGCGAGCGAGGCACCGACCGGCGAGAGGCCGAACCGTTGCCATTTGACCAAAGCGGTGGCCATCACTGCATATAGGATCGTTGCAGCAATGCCGACCGACCCGAAGCGCGCCAGCAGCCTCAGCCCAGCGTCGCCGGTCGAACGGCGCTCAGACATGCGCACTGCACGCATACTGCGCTCCAAGCGGCAGGGCGGAAAGCAGGCGCTCGACCTTTTTGGCCAAGGGCGTTGCCGAGGGTAGCAGCAGAAAATGCTCGGAGCGGATGTCCCTGAAGCCTGTTTCCTGAAAAAGGGACCTTGCTTTAGCGGCGTTGAGCAGGACTGCCTCGTGATCGAACGGACACCGAAACACCGCAAGACGCGTCAGTGGATTGTAGGGATTGTGCTCGATGATGCAGGCGACGCCGCCCGGCCGCACGACGCGGCGCAGTTCCAGGAAGAAATCCAGCCAGACAGCGGGCGAGACATGATGGACGACGCAGCTGGCGAAAGCCAGATCGAACGTGCCGTCCTCATAAGGCAGCCGCTGCGTGCTGCAGGTCCTGTAGGCCACACGCGAATTGTCTTGGCTAGCACGCAAGATCGATTCTTGCGAGACGTCGCAGCCATCCAGGCTGTCGAAAGCACCTTCGAGGTAGGGGTGGAGCGAACCGACGCCGCAGCCGACATCCAGCGCCCTTACGGTCGCCCCACCCTGTCCAAGCTTTCGCTCGACGAGCAGACGCCGCAGCAGGTCCGCCTTGGCGACAAGGAAGAAGTCGTGCCTGAGTCCGGAAAACCGGATGGACCCTTCGACCGCCTCGCCATAGTTGGAATTATAGCTGTCGAAGAGTTCGCCCATTGGCGGGGACTCCACTCCTGGGCTTGTGAAACGATCGGCGGCGCTCACCAGAGACGGCACGCATCGCCTCGTCGAAGCCGGTGAGCCGATCGATCACATACAGCGGGCGGCGTTTCACCTCGGCGTGGATGCTGCCGACATAGAGTCCGACCACGCCGGTCATGAAAAGGTTGATGCCGCACAGGAGCGACACGATCACCACGGTTGATGTCCAGCCGGCAATGATGCCGGTTTCAAAAAACCAGGCAAAGATGGCGTAGGCACCAAAGACCACCGCAAGCGCGGAAATGGCCAATCCGCCCCAGAGGGCCAGGCGCAACGGCTTCTCGGAGAAACTAACGATGCCGTGAACCGCAAGGTGCATCATCTTCCAGAATGGGTATTTGGTCTGGCCCAGGGTTCGGGCGTGGCGCTCAAATGGCACTGCCGTCTGCTTGAAGCCCATCCAGCCGAACATGCCCCTGACGAAGCGGTCATGTTCGGGCATATGCTTGAAGGTTTCCAGCGCCTTGCGGCCGACCAGGCGGAAGTCGCCGACGTCGCGCGGAATATCGACCGACGTCATTTTCTCCAGCAGGCGATAAAAAAGACTTGCCGTAAAGCGCTTGAACCAGGATTCGCCCTCGCGCTTGACTCGGCGGGCATAGACGATCTCGAAGCCTTCCTTCCACTTTGCCACCAGGTCGAGAACGACTTCCGGCGGGTCCTGCAGGTCTGCATCCATGACGATGACGGCATCGCCCGCAGCGGCGTCCATACCGGCGGTAATCGCCACCTGGTGACCGAAATTGCGGGAAAATTCGATCAGCCGAAAGCGCGGCTCGGCGGCAACCACCTTTTGGAGGTATTCGACGCTTCCATCGAGGCTTCCGTCATCGACGAAGATGGCCTCCGTTTCGCCGTCCAGCCGGCCGATAAGCGAACTGATCCGCTCGATCAGCCGAGGAAGCACCTGTTCTTCATTGTATACGGGCAGGACCAGCGAGTAGCGAGGCGGTGACCTGTTCACCGTCATTCCAGGGTCGTGGACCACAGACTCTCGCATGCGGTTGAAAATGGAACGAAAGCTACAAAGTTCCAAAGGCACTTAAGAAACTGCTAATTTATCTAGTTCTGGAGGGAGTACCGGTTCTCGATAAGCACTTGGAGGATGTCGTCGTGAGGTCGGACGTCCACATCGAGGCGTAAACTATCGGTGGCTGCCGGCGCGATCGGGCTGGCGAGAAGCAGTCGTTGAGGCATAACGCGTTGACCGCGAGGCCTACTCTCCCGGACTTGTCGGTTGAAGCGGGGCTACGGGTGACCCTAAGGGTGCGGGCCGACCGCTTTTGACGCATGCCGGACATCGCTCATGGAACACGGTCGGCGAGCGCGGCCGAGTGTCCCGCTGGCAGGCCAGCGAGCGCCCTAACCGGCCGCCTTATCGTACCGGCCAAGCCTCAGCTGGCCCGCAGCCGGTACGACACTTGCCGGCCTGGCCGGTCGCCGCCGTCAAGCAGCCGGCCGGATGTTTTGGTTCACCCGGAAGAGGTTGTTTGGGTCGTATTTCTTCTTCAGCGTAGCCAGGCGCTCATAATTGTCGCCATAAGCCGCCTTGAGCCTTGCATCGCCCTCGTCATCCATCATGAAGTTCAGGTAGGCGCCACCCAGATCGAACGGATGCACAGCCTCCCAGTAGGCCTTGGTCCAGCGCGTCACCGGCCCGGCTTTCTGTGGGTCCGGATCGATCCCGGCGATGACCATCGACCAGGTCGCATCCCGGTAATTCCAGGGTGTCTCGTCTTTGCCGACGCGATGGACCGCGCCATCGATAGGGTAGAGGTGCATGAGCGATAGCTCGCTCGGCGTCTTCGCCGCCTGCTCGAGATGGGCGTCGATCGCCTCGTCGGACAGCGTCTTGACGAAATCGCCCCGCCAGTACCACTGCATTCCCTTCGGGTAGAGCCCATCGAACATGCTCTGCACCGCGGGATAGGGCATCGTTCCCATCCAGTTGAACCAGGGCGCGGGCAGCGCATCGAGCAGCGGGGCCAGCGCCTCTCTGCCCTTTTCCTCCGGGCCGTTGTAGCAGCACATCAGCAGGCACATCCGCTTTCCCCAAAACTCTTCCGGGAACGGTGCGCTCGAGAGGACGGTCTTGAGCCCGAGAAAGATCCCGAGTTCCTCGGGCGCATTCGGCAGGAACTCGCGATAATGCTGCATGATGGTGCGGGCGTGGCGCTGATCCCATGCGATCGGCCCCGCAAAGACCATGCTGACCTGGTGGAGCTTGAACACAAAGCTGGTGACGATGCCGAAATTGCCGCCGCCGCCGCGAAGCGCCCAGAACAGGTTGGGGTTCCGCTCCTTGCTTGCTGTGACGAAGCTTCCATCGGCAAGCACGACATCGGCCTCGACCAGATTGTCGATGGTCAGGCCATATTTGCGCGTCAGATAGCCATGGCCGCCGCTCAGCGTCAGTCCGGCGACCCCGGTGGTCGAGATGATGCCCGCCGGTACGGCCAGGCCAAAGGCATGGGTGGCGTGGTCGACGTCGCCCTGAGTGCAGCCCGGGCCTACCCGCGCCGTACGGGCATCCGGATCGACGCGCACACCATTCATCGCCGACAGGTCGATCACCAGACCGTCGTCGCAACTCCCCAATCCTGGTCCGTTATGGCCGCCGCCACGTACCGCAACCAGCAAATTGTCGTCGCGGCCGAAATTCACCGCTGTGATCACGTCGGCGACGTCGACACAGCGGGCGATGATCAGCGGCCGCTTGTCGATCATGCCGTTGTAGAGCTTGCGGGCCTCGTCATAGCCGGCGTCGCCGGCGCGGATGACTTCGCCTCGCAGGCTTGCTGCGAATTTGGTGATGTCTTCATCGTTCATGACATTTCTCCCTGTTATTGGACCTGTCGGCCGGCCGACGAAACGCTAATCCCGTCCGCTGTTCCCGCAAATGTCACATCGTCCATTTCTGTTGCCCGATCGTTCAGAGTAGGATTAGACCGGATGGATGGTTGCTCGGGCGGCCATATTGCCGGATAGTTCGAGATGCCTGGCGGAAAAACTCGTTGTCAAAGGGAGTAGCCGATCGTTTCCGGAGGTGTAGTGCATGGATGTCCTTTCCGATGTGCTCCGGGCCGTTCGCCTCACCGGTGCGATCTATTTCGACGTCGACGCCAGTTCTCCCTGGGTCGGCGAGTCGCCGGGCACTGCCGACATTGCCGCCGCCGTCATGCCGGAGGCAGAGCACATCATCTCTTTTCATGCCGTGATGTCGGGGTCGTGCTGGGCCGCGCTGGCAGACGATTCCGTCCCCCCGGTGCTCGTGAACGCTGGTGATGTCGTTGTCTTCCCCGGTGGTGTTCCGAATGTGTTGAGCTCCTCGCCGGGGGCGCGGGGCGAACCCAATATGGCGATGTATTATCGGCCGATAGACGAGAGCCTGCCGTTCGCGGTGATCCATGGGGGCGGGGGAGACGAGCGGACCCGGTTCATTTGCGGGTATCTTGGGTGCGATGCGCGTCCCTTCAATCCTCTCCTCGCCGCATTGCCGGCCATCCTGTGTGCCCGCAAGCCCGCCGATGGAAGCAGCTGGGTTATCGACCTTTTTCGGCTGGCGCTGGCAGAAGGTGGCAGTGGGCGGGCGGGCTGTGAAACGATCCTTGCCAAGCTGAGCGAGCTGATGTTTGTCGAGATCATCCGCCGCCATCTCGAGACCCTCCCCGACGATTCGCGCGGCTGGCTGTCAGGCCTACGGGATCCACATGTCGGCGAGGCGCTCCGGCTTATTCACGCTCGCCCCAGGGAGGAATGGACATTGGACCGGCTCGCCCGCGAAGTGGGGCTCTCACGCACGGCGTTTGCGAGCCGCTTTACCCACTATGTCGGGGTTTCGCCGATGCACTATCTTGCTCGCTGGCGTCTGCAACTGGCGGGACGTCTGCTCGAACGGCCCGGAATGAGCATCGCGCAGGCGGGTGCCGAGGTCGGCTACGAGTCGGAAGCCGCCTTCAATCGCGCCTTCAAAAAGTTCGTCGGCATTCCACCTGGCACCTGGCGAAAGGGACGGTCGGCATTGCTCGAGGCTCACAGATTGCCCGCTGGCGTCGTGCAATAGGAAAGAACTGGCTGGGGCGTTGACGCTTCGGTCTGCGTGCAGCGTCCCAATACTCGAAAGCCCCTGGCACAAAGCGGTAGACGATGACCGGCCGCCGCGACGCTTTCGGCGAGCTTCGCGCCTCAATCCTTCGCGCGCTCGACATAGGCGCCATCGGCCGTCATCACCACCACGCGGGTGCCGGCGCTGATGTGTGGTGGCACCAGGGTGCGCACGCCGTTGGACAGCGTTGCCGGCTTGTAGGATGAGGATGCCGTTTGGCCCTTGGTCACCGGCTCGGTCTCGACCACCTCGAAAGTGGCGCGCTGCGGCAGCACCAGCGAGATGGCGATGTTGTTGTATTGCGAGATCTGTACCGGCATCCCTTCCACCAGATAAGGCGCCATGTCGCCGACCACGCTTTCCGGCACCGCGACCTGATCATAGGTCTCCGGGTTCATGAAGTGAAAGCCTTCGCCGTCGCGATAGAGGAACGTGTGCTCGCGCTCCTCGACATAGGCGCGCTCGACCTGCTCTGTGGTGCGATAACGCTCGGAAACCTTTACCCCGTCGGAGATGCGCCGCATGTCGAGCTGGGTGACCGGCGTACCCTTGCCAGGATGAATGTTTTCGGCAAAGAGGATCACATAAAGCTTGCCGTCCTTTTCGACGACGTTGCCTTTACGTAAGGAGCTGGCGATGACCTTCACGGGTTTCCATCCTGATAAAATTTGTTGGCGCAAATCGGCTGGAGAGGCCGTTGCGTGCGGCCTAGCGCATCTTGGCCGCAATCGCCAGCCCTCTGTGCAATTCCCCTGAAGCCGATGACCGCCGCTTCGCCGTGGTGGACGCCGCATGTCCACGCCGACCGCCGGCCGCGGCTGATTCTGCGCAACGCCATTGCCGCCGGCATGCGCGACTGGTTCGCCCGCCGCGACTTCGTCGAGGTGGAGACATCGGCCCTGCAGGTCTCGCCCGGCAATGAAGCGCACCTGTCGGCCTTTGCCACCGAGGCGATCGGGCCGGACGGGCAGCGCCAGCCGCTCTATCTCCATACTTCGCCAGAATTCGCCTGCAAGAAGCTGCTTGCTGCCGGCGAAGAGCGCATCTTCAGCTTCGGGGCTGTGTGGCGCAACCGCGAGCGCGGCCCCTTGCACCATCCTGAGTTCACCATGCTCGAATGGTACCGCGTCGGCGAGACCTATGAGAGCCTGATGCGCGATTGCGCCGAGCTCGTCGCGCTGGCGGCCGAACGGGCGGGCGCAAAGCGTCTTAGCTTCCGCGGCCGCGAGGCCGACCCGTTTGCCGAGCCGGAACGGTTGAGCGTCGCCGAGGCCTTCATGCGCCATGCCGGCATCGATCTGCTGGCGACGGTAGCAGCCGACGGCAGCACCGACCGCGAGGGCTTGCATGCCGCCTTGGTCCAGGCCGAATTGCGGACCGCGCCCGACGACAATTGGGCCGACCTGTTCAGCCGGGTGATGGTCGAAAAAATCGAACCGGCGCTGGGGCAGGGGTGTGCCACAATCCTCTACGGCTACCCGATCTCGGAGGCGGCATTGGCCCGGCCGAGCGCCGACGATCCACGCACCGCCGAGCGCTTCGAGCTCTATTGCTGCGGCGTCGAGCTCGCCAACGCCTTTGGCGAATTGACCGATCCGGCCGAGCAGCGCCGGCGCTTTGCCGCCGAGATGGACGAGAAGCAGCGCGTCTATGGCGAACGCTACCCGATCGACGAGGATTTCCTCGCCGCGCTCGCCATCATACCGCAGGCGAGCGGCGCCGCGCTCGGCTTCGACCGGCTGGTAATGCTCGCCACCGGCGCGCTCAGGGTCGACGACGTGATCTGGACGCCGGTGGCTGGTCCCTGACGATAGGTTGGGCTGACCGACGCGTCAGATTTGGACCAATTACATGTCAGGCCAGGCCGCCGCTGGCTCCGTCGGCCAGAAGATTAGCGACGACGAACATCGACAGACCCATCATCAGCGTGCCGGCGGCGGTGATTGCCGGGAGAGCTTTTCGCGCGGCCGTTGGCACTGGCCGGGAACTGCACCACGACGACTGGTCATGGGCGAAGCGCTGCAACCGTTCCGTGTGTTGCCGCGATCATGGTGGGCCGGCATAGTGCTGGCGGAGTTCGCGGCGCAGCGGAGCTAGCGGCCAGCGTACTCAGAATGGGCCTGGGCACAATGCCAGACAAGAACGCGCTGGACGCAAAGCATGGCGGCGAATGGACAATGTCCTGGCGCTTGGTCATACTTGCGGCCGCAGCGATTAACGTTGTGATGCTCTTGGCAGCGCTGTTCGTCGCGCAAATTCTTGGTCTGGACGCTACGATCTTCTATCGAGATCCATCTGCAGCCGCCGACGTCGGCTTCTATACGGGGTGGATTTCGTCTCTAGGTGCCTCATTATGGATCGGCACCGGCGCTGCGACCCTGTTTGCTGGTCGGCTCACGCGCCGATGGGATTGCACGTTTCTCGGCGGCCTTACCCTGGTTTTGGGCCTCGATGACCTGTTGTTGATCCATGAGGACGTGCTGCCCGTTGTTGCGATACCAGAGATTGTTCCCATGATTGCCTATGCCGTCGCCGGGTTGTTCTGGTTCTTTCGGCTGCGACGGAAGACATTCGAGGGCACGATCGTATTTGTGGCCGCAGGCTTCCTACTCGCGATGTCAGCAGCCATCGACCAGCTGGGAGAGCTGTTTCCAACCTCGGATTCGGCGGTCGACATCGCCGAAGACGCCGTCAAAGAGCTTGGCATCTTTCTTTGGGCGGCAGGTGCCGTCGGGTACGCGGCGATGGTGACACGATTGGGCCGCCCGTGGGTGGATCCAGCCGATCCCAACTCTACAGGCTGACTGCCGCACATGCTATGAGCCAACGGCGGTGATCACCACCGGCACGATCAGGGGCGACAGCAGCAGCGGCATGACGATGCGGCGGCCGGGAAACTTTTCGTCGGAAAGCGCAATCGCTGCAAACGTGCCGAGTGTCGTTGCGATCAGCGTCGTCCCGAACGCAACGATCAGGCTGTTCCCGATCGCCGATTGCCAGCGTTGGGTGCCGAGCACGACCGCGTACCAGCGCGTCGAAATCCCCTCCAGCGGAAAGATGAAGAAGGCGCCGCTGTTGAACGATAAGGGAACCGGAACGAGGATCAGGAGGAGAAACAGGATCATCATGCGAGGCCCTTGGGCACGGAGGCGATGAGGCAGGCGAGGGGGAAGCCCAGTATCAGCGTGGCCAGCGTCTCCGCCGCGGCGACGAAGAATGTGGGCATGAACACCTGCAGGAAGATCGCCTGCTCCGGCGGCACTCTTTCAATGCCTCCAATTCGTGCGCCAATCGCTTCCGGCGGCCACCCGCGCCAATGCGCTGGCGCTCGCCGGTCTGCTGGCCGAGCCCCTGACGGCCTGGGAGGAGGTGGTGGCGGACGCTGACCTGGCAGACTTGCCGCGCTCCAACGGCTGTCTCTACTTGTATCGTCGCGAGAGCGATTTCGCCAAGGCCGCTGGGGGCAGGGCGCTGCGCGCCGGGTTTGGCGTCCATCAAGAGGTTCTGATGCCGGAAGCGGTGGCCGCGCTGGAGCTCGGCCTGCCCGCGACCGGGGCCAGCGGTCTGTACTTCCCGGACTCGATGAATGTCACCGATTCCCGGCCGGTCATCGGTCCGTCGCCTCCAGGGTGATCCATGCCTTCGGTCATGGTCATCTCGGCCTGACACTCGCGCCGATCACCGCGCGCCTAGTCGCCGAGCTGATCACTGGTCGCGGCGATCCAGCGCGTCTCGCGGCGTTTTCGGCTGATCGCTTCCGCGCCTGATCGATCGAACATTTCGCCGTCGGGTTGCGATCAAGTCGCGCCGACCTGGGCTGGATACCCCCTGATTGTCCGCTTCTCCCATTGCAGAAGCCGCACCGGGACAATAGATGGTGCAGCAACGGCTGCCCTTCTGCCGGCCGGAAATAACAGGATCATGCGCATGACCGATACGCTCGACGCAGCGAAACTGACCGATCGCGTCGCAGCCCTGGTCGAGGCTGCCAAACGGGCCGGCGCCGATGCCGCGGATGCGGTTGCGGTGCGCGGCCGTTCGACCGGCGTGTCGGTGCGGCTCGGCAAGGTCGAAGGCACAGAGGCGTCCGAGAGCGAGGACGTCTCGCTGCGTGTCTTCGTCGGCAAGCGGGTAGCGAGCGTTTCGGCAACGGCGGCATCCAACCCCAATATGCTGGCCGAGCGTGCCGTCGCCATGGCCAAAGTGTCGCCCGAAGATCCCTATCAGGGTCTCGCCGATCCGGCCTTGCTGGTCAAGACGCCGCGCGACCTCGATCTGTTCGACGCCACTCAGGTGTCGGCCGACCAGTTGAAGGAAGCAGCCCTTGCCGCCGAGGCGGCGGCGCTTGCCGTCAGGGGCGTCACCAATTCGGCCGGCAGTAGCGCCAGTGCCGGGCTGGGCGGCCTTGTGCTCGCCACTTCGCATGGGTTTGTCGGCCATTATGTCGCGTCGCGCTTTTCGCGCTCGACCAGCGTGATCGCCGGCGAGGGCACCGGCATGGAGCGCGATTACGAATTCTCTTCGCGCCAGCATTTTTCCGATCTCGACGCGCCGGAAGACATCGGCCGCAAGGCCGGCGAGCGCGCCGTACGCCGTATTGGCGCGCGCAAGGCTGCGACCGGGCCGGTCGACGTGGTGTTCGATCCGCGCGTGGCTCGCGGCATTGCCGGCCATCTCGCCGGTGCCATCAATGGCGCCGCCGTGGCGCGCAAGACCAGCTTTCTGCGCGACATGATGGGCAAGAAGGTGGCTTCGGCCGCAATTACCGTCACCGACGAGCCGCTCCGGCGCCGCGGCCAGGCCTCGCGCCCGTTCGACGGCGAAGGCGTCGAGGGCGAAAAACTGTTCATGGTCGACAAGGGCGTGCTCAACCACTGGTTCCTGTCGACCTCGGCAGCGCGGGAGCTCGGCCTTGTCACAAATGGGCGCGGCTCGCGCAGCGGCTCGTCCGTCTCGCCGTCATCGACCAATCTCGCAATCGAGCCTGGCGAACGGACGCCGGAAGAGCTGATCAAGTCGCTCAAGACCGGCTTCTACGTCACCGAAGTGTTCGGCCAGGGCGTCGACATGGTGACAGGCGAGTACAGCCGCGGCGCTTCCGGCTTCTGGATCGAAAACGGCGAGCTGGCCTATCCCGTCGCCGAGGTGACCATCGCCTCCAATTTGAAAACCATGTTCCTCAACATGGTTCCGGCGAGCGATCTCGATCGCAATTTCGGCACTGCCGCGCCCACGCTTTTGATCGAAGGAATGACCCTTGCCGGAGCTTGATCCGGCCGTCTCGGCCGGCGCTACTGAAGACCTGCAGCTGCTGCGCGACGCGGCCCGCGAGGCAGGGCTCATCGCCATGCAGTACTTCAACAACAATCCGCAGGTGTGGATGAAGGGCGGCACCTCGCCGGTCAGCGAAGCCGATCACGCCGCCGACAAATATCTGCGCGAAACCTTGCTGGCGGCCCGGCCGGACTATGGCTGGCTGTCGGAGGAAACCGTCGACGACCCGGTAAGGCTTATCGCGCGCCGCACCTTCGTCGTCGATCCGATCGACGGCACGCGCGGCTTCCTCGAGGGCTTGCCCACATGGTGCGTCAGCGTAGCGGTGGTCGAGAACGGCCGCACGCTTGCCGGCGTGCTCGACTGTCCGGCGAAGGGCGAGATCTATTGGGCGCTGCGCGGCGAGGGCGCGTTCCTGAATGGCAAGCGCATCAGCGTGCGTCCGCCGTCGGAAACGGCCGAAATCGCCGGACCGAAGCCGATGATCGACCTGCTGCCGGCGAAATGGCACAAACGGCTGAAGCGGGTGCCCTATATTCCTTCGCTCGCCTACCGGCTGGCGATGATCGCCGGCGGCCAGCTCGATGCCACCTTCGTCAAGGCCAACGCGCATGACTGGGACATCGCTGCGGCCGATCTCATCCTGCGCGAGGCAGGCGGCGCCGTGCTCGATCGGCACGGCCGCGCGCCGCTCTATGCCGGCGAAGTGATCCGTCACGGACCGCTCGCCGCCGGCAGCGGCGAACTCCTCGCCGTGCTCGCGGGCGTCATCGCCGGGCTGGACAATTGAGCGCTATCAATAGTTCCAAAGTCGGCGGCTTTGGTCTAGACCTGTCCCAAACTCACGATATGTGAAGGATCGACATGGCCGCTGAAGACGGAAAGAAACAGCTTTTGCACCTGGTGTTCGGCGGCGAACTCAAGAAGCTGGGCGGCACCGAATTCCGCGATCTCGACGCGCTCGACATCGTCGGCATTTATCCGGACTACCAATCGGCGCACGCCGTCTGGAAGGCCAAGGCGCAAGCTAGTGTCGACAATGCCCATATGCGCTATTTCGTCGTTCACCTGCACCGCCTGCTCGACCCCGAAAACAAGGCTGTCGGTTGACATCGATGAACCATGAAGCGGTCAAGCGTTCAGCCCCGCGGTCGGCGGTCAGACGTCGCAAGCCGAAGACGTTCTGGCGCAAGATCCGCGAACCGCTGGCGCAGTCGCGATTCGTCAAGAATGCGCTTGCCGCGCTGTTTGCGTATTTCGTCCGCCTTGTCCGCTTGACCAACCGCATGGTCGACGGATCGGCCAAGTTTTCCGGCGGCGCCTATGCGCAGCTCGAGCCTGGCATCATCGCCCTCTGGCACGGCCAGCATTTGCTGACCCCGGCCTATTATCCCAAGGGACGGCCGCTGGTTGCCATGGTGTCGCGCAGCGCCGATGCCGAGCTCAACGCGCTGATGGTCGAGAAATTCGGCATCGAGGCGGTGCGCGGCTCTGGCGGGCGCCAAAGCGCAAGGCATCTCGACAAGGGCGGGGCCAAGGCGCTCATCGCCCTCAAAAAGTCGCTCGCCACCGGCAAGAATGTCGCCATGATAGCTGATATTCCCCACGGAACGCCACGCGATGCGGGGCTGGGTGTCGTCCTCCTGGCGCGGCTGTCCGGCCGGCCGATCCTGCCTGCCGCGATAGCCACCAGCCGCCGCAAGGTGATCGAGGGCAGCTGGGACAAGACGACGATCAACCTGCCCTTCGGCCGCTCCTCGATTGTCGTCGGCACGCCCGTCTTCGTGCCGGCCAACGCCGACGCCGCGGAAATGGAACGCAAGCGCCAGGAGGTCACGGCCTCGCTCAATGCCGCGACCGCCGAGGCCTATCGGCTTGTGGACGGTTCGAAATGAGTATGCGCTGGGCGCGCGCCTTCCTGACGGCATACCGTTTCGCCGGGGCCGCCGCCTACCCGCTGGTCGGACCTTACGTCGCCTGGCGCACTTCCAGAGGCAAGGAGGACCGCATTCGCCGGCGTGAACGCTACGGCGTCGCCGGACGCGAGCGCCCCGAAGGCCCGGTGATCTGGATCCATGCAGCCAGCGTCGGCGAGACCATCGCCGTCGTGCCGCTGGTCGAGAGCATTCTCGATTACGGCGTCAACATCGTGCTGACCACAGGCACCGTCACCTCGGCGCAGGTCGCCGAAGAACGGCTGGGCGACCGCATCATCCACCAATATGTGCCGCTCGACCTCAAGCCGGCGGTCAGCCGCTTCCTCGACCATTGGCAGCCGGACCTGGCGATCATCGCCGAATCGGAGATCTGGCCGATGACCATCCTGGAACTCGGCGCCCGCCGCGTGCCGCAGGTTCTGGTCAATGGCAGGCTGTCCGACCGCTCTTTCAAATCCTGGAAGAAGCGCGCCAACATTGCCGAAGCATTGTTCGAGAATCTCGCCCATGTCGTTGCCCAATCGGATCTCGATGGCGAGCGCTTCCTTTCGCTCGGCGCCCGGCCGGTCACCGTGTCCGGCAATCTCAAGGTCGACACCGCGCCGCCGCCGGCCGACGAGCGAGCACTGGCGGCGCTGAAACGCCAGATCGGCGGTCGCCCGACCTGGGCGGCGATCTCGACCCATGATGGCGAAGAGGCGGTCGCCGCCGAAGTCCACGCCATGCTGCACAAGCGCCACCACGGGCTTTTGACGATCATCGTGCCGCGCCATCCCGATCGCGCCGGGCAGCTGGCCGCCCAGATTTCCGGCATGGGCCTGAAGCTGGCGCAGCGCAGCAAGGGCGACAGGATCACTGCCGACACCGATATTCTGCTCGGCGACACGATCGGCGAGATGGGGCTTTATCTGAGACTGACGGAAATCGCCTTTGTCGGCCGTTCGCTGACTTCCGAGGGCGGCCAGAACCCGCTGGAACCGGCCATGCTGGACACGGCGGTGCTTGCCGGCCGCAATGTCCAGAATTTTCGCGAGGCCTATCAGCGCCTGCTCGATAGCGGCGGCGCCAAGCTGGTGCGCGACCGCGATATGCTAGCCGGCGCCGTCAATTTCCTTTTGACCAACGAGGCGGCCCGCCATGAGATGATGGCGGCCGGCGCGGCGACGGTCGACGAGATGCGCGGTGCGCTGGCACATACGCTCAGGTCGCTCGAGCCCTATATCCAGCCGCTGGTCGTCAAGTCGCGCCTGAAGGGCGCGAACGGGCGCTGACGTGACCTCGGAAGCGCCGCCCTTCTGGTGGGAAGAGCCCGACTGGCGGGTCACGGCGCTGTCGCCGCTCTCCGCCATCTATGCGCTTGTCGCCGGTCGCCGCATGCGGCATGCACCGCGCGAAAAGGTCGAGGCGCCGGTGCTCTGCGTCGGCAACTTCACCGTCGGCGGCACCGGCAAGACGCCGGTGGCGATCGAATTGGCCGAGCAGGCCCGGCGCATGCAGCTCAACCCGGGTTTCCTGTCGCGCGGCCATGGCGGCTCCTTCGCGCAGCCGCATATCGTCGATCCGCGCCACGACGCCGCCAAGCATGTCGGCGACGAGCCGCTGCTTCTGGCCGAACACGCGCCGGTCGCGGTGACGCCGAACCGGGCCGCCGGCGCCAGGCTTCTGCTGGAGAAGCTCGGCTGCGATTTCCTGATCATGGATGACGGTTTTCAGAGCGCGCGCATCCACATCGACTATGCGCTCGTCGTCGTCGACGCGCGCCATGGCATCGGCAATGGCTGCGTCATCCCCGGCGGGCCGCTGCGGGCAAACATCGTCGACCAATTGGTCTTCACCAGCGCCTTGCTGAAAATGGGCGAGGGCACCGCGGCCGATACGGTCGTGCGCCAGGCAGCGCGCGCCGGCAGGCCGATCTTCGAGGCGCATACCGCGCCGAGCAGCAAGGTGACGCTGGCCGGCAGGCGGTTCCTGGCGTTCGCCGGCATCGGTCATCCCGACAGGTTTTTCGACACCGTAAGCGAGGCCGGGGGCGAGCTTGCGCTGACCCGACCATTTCCTGACCATCATTTCTACAGTGCGGACGAGCTTGCCGAATTGGCGGCGACAGCACGTAAAGCCGGGCTTGGCCTCATTACCACCGCCAAGGACGCTGCCCGCCTGCGTCACGGCGCAGCACCGCCGGAATTCCTCGAAGGACTCGATGTGCTGAAGATCGACACTGTGTTCGAGCTTGACCACGTGCCGCAGCGCATTATCGACGAGACGCTGGATGCCTGGCGGCAGCGCAGGCTGAGGGGCCGATCAGCAGCTTGAGCACCGAGGCGATGTAGGACTGGAATTTGCAGCTTTCCGCCGGTCGAGCGTATTTTGTTCTTGCTTTGTGCCGGCAGCTATGCTACTAATTTGAGTATGGTGATGATTCGCCGGTGACCCGCCCTCGAGCGCGAGGCGGGTTTTTTATTTCAAGATAGCCTTTAAGGTTTCGGCGTTGCCGGCCTGACGCGGCGGCAGAGGGCGCAGGGTCGCAACGGGGCGACTCTCCATTTGCGCTGGACTAGCGTCGGCGGCGCAGTTCCGGATGCGCTTCGATCTCGCGGCGCAGCGAGGCGGCGGCATTCACATAGGGTTCCTGCCTGGCGACACTCCAGTATTTAAGCTCGTCGAGCGGGATGCTCTCGCCGGTCACCGCGCAGCGCACGAAGGCGCCGGGGCTGGTCACCTGGAAGTCGCCATCGAGATAGCGGATGCGGGCTTCCTTGCCGCCGGGTCCTTCGAAACGGTTCATCATGGGGTGGTGCCGAAATTCATGACGATGTCATCGCCACAAATTGCGGCGAGGTCAAGCTTGGTTGGCCTTGCCTGGTTCTGTTTCTGGCGACACTTGCTCAAACAAGCCGGCAAAGCGAATGCCAATGCATGTCGCGCAAAAGTGTGCGGCGGTTTTCCGCGACATGCATAAAGACAAGAACCTGAAGCACGTCGCATGATGCCGGTCGAACGCGACGCGCCTTAGGCATCTCATTCCTCGGCCGTGATAAACTGCTCGATCTTCTCCGCTGGCAGCCCGGCCTGGACGGCGATGCGCCGGGCGAGTTCGGCGGCGGCGGCGCGCGGGCGCCCCAGCGGCCGGTCGAGCCAGTAGGATATCGGGCTCAGCGCACTGCGTTCGTCGACGGCGACGATGCGGCCCGATTTCAATTGGTCCACCGTCAACGGCGGACGTGCCAGCGCAATACCGAGCCCGTGCGCGGCGGCGTCGAGCACCAGATTGTAGTCCTCGAAACGGCGGTCGTGCGGCCGCGGCCGATAGTCCATCTCCTGCGCCGCAAACCAGGCGCGCCAGGCCGAAGCGTCGGAATCGTTGATCAGCGGAAATTCGAGCAGCCGGGCAGGATCTCCGCGGCCGATCTCCCTGGCCAATTCCGGCGAGGCGACCGGGAACACATATTCTTCGAAAAGCTGCACCGAGATCCGGCCCGGAATGCGGCCGCGCCCGCAGCGGATCGACAGGTCGATGCCCTCGTCGGCAAGATCGCCTTGGCGGATGTCGACGTCGAGCACTATACGCAGCTTCGACGGGTGGTTCTCCAGCGCCGCCATACGCGGCATCAGCCACAGCCCGCTGACCGAAGGGATCGAGGTCAGCCGCACCACCGCCGTGCCGCGCGGCTCGACCCAGCGATCCGAATTGCTGGCGATCAGGGCAAAGGCTTCGGTGGTGCGCAGATGCAGCCGGTTGCCCTCGATGGTCAGCGAGACGCCGCGCGCGCCGCGATCGAAGACTTTCAGCCCGAGCCAACCCTCGAGCTTGGCGATCTGCCGGCTGACGGCGCCGTGAGTGATGTTGAGCTTCTCGGCCGCCGCCGAAAAGCTGCCGGTCCGAGCCGCGGCGTCGAAGGCGCGCAGCGTTTCGAGCGGCAGCATCGGGTCTAAGCTGTGATCCATAGTCACAGGTGATCCTCGATTTGTTCGTTTGTCAACCGACCCGCAATAGCGTTTCTCTACTTCATGGCATTGGATCGCGAGGACACCCAGATGAGCGCTTACACCGGCACGTTGAATACGACACAGCGCATGGATGCCACGGCTGCCATCGCGGTGGCGCTGACGGTGGTCGGCTGGGCCTCCGCCTTTCCGGCGATCCGCGCCGGCCTTGCCGCTTTCGGGCCGCTGGAACTTGGCGCGCTGCGCTTTGCCATCGCCGCGGTTCCGGCGGCGATCTTCCTCGCGGTCAAGCGGCCGGCGCTGCCCAGGCTCGATGAACTCTGGCGCTTTGTCTTCGGTGGTGCCGTCTTCGTCGCGCTCTACACGGTGATGCTCAATTTCGGCGAGCTGACCGTTTCGGCCGGTGCGGCCGGCTTCATCATCAATGTCAGCCCGATCTTCACCGCCATCATGGCCATGGCGCTGCTCGGCGAACGCTTCTCGGGCCTCGCCTGGGCCGGCACATTCCTGTCCTTCGCCGGTATCGGGATCATCGCCATGGGCGAGGGGCAAGGGCTGCATTTCAACAATGGTGCGCTGCTTGTCCTCGGCTCGGCGCTGTGCTCGGCCGTCAACACCATCGTCCAGAAGCCGCTGTTTGCCCACCATCACCCGCTGACGATCTCGGCCTCGAACATGGTGCTTGGCGCGCTCTGCCTGTCGCCGTTCCTGCCGAGCGGTCTGGCGCAGGCGGCGGTCGCCGACACCGCCGGGCTCGGCGCCGTCATCTTTCTCGGCATCGTGCCCAGCCTGATCGCCTATGCCGCGTGGGCGACAGCACTTTCCCGACTGCCCGCGGCGCGTGCCTCGACCTTCCTCTATCTGGTGTCGCCGATGGCGACGCTGATCGGCTTCTTCTGGCTGGGCGAGGTGCCGACGCTGCTCGGCATAATCGGCGGGGCGCTGGCGCTGGGCGGCGTCATTGTGGTGAATTTGAAGAGATGAGAGCTTTAGTGCTTGACTGCTGGTGGCGTACGCGGCTGATTTAACTAGAAGTACGGTTGCCACCAGTGAGCTTTGAATGCCTAAGACGTTTTTCAGGGATGGTTCGACGTTTCGCCCAATAGCAGTTGGTTACGGCAGCTGTATTGCGACCGACCGCATCACCGTGGATGGCGCGCAAGTAGGCTATCTTTACCGCGAAACGCCAGATCATCCGGTTGATAGCGGATGGTGCTTTTTTGCAGGCGATGAATCTGACGAATACATCAACGACCCCAACAATTCCGGGTTGTACGATGTCAATACAATTGCGAATTACGACCCGCTCATTACCTCTTGTTTAGAGGCGCCTTGTGGAAGTGCGTTTTTGAGAATCGAGGGGAAGTTTGTCCGTCAGAAGTTCGAACCCCCAGATGATGATTAAAGCCGCCTGTGGAACCAGCCTTGCTAGCGAGTTATAGACAGCGCCAGCGCGAGCGACCTTCTCACCGCCTCCCAAACAGCCTCTCGATATCCGCCAGCTTGAGCTCGATGTAGGTCGGGCGGCCATGGTTGCAGGTGCCGGAGCCCGGCGTCGCCTCCATCTGCCGCAGCAGCGCGTTCATCTCTTCCGGTTTGAGCAGGCGGCCGGAACGTACCGAGCCGTGGCAGGCCATGGTCGCGGCTATTCTGTCCAGCCGCTCCTTCAGCGTGTCGACCGTGTCGTTGTCGGCGATCTCGTCGGCGAGATCGCGCACCAGCTGCTGGACGTTGGTCTCGCCGAGCATCGACGGCGTCTCGCGCACCGCGACGGCACCGGGGCCGAAGCGCTCGATGCCGAGGCCGAAGCGGGCCAGCGTCTCGGAATGCCTGGCAAGCCGCTCGGCATCCTCTTCCGACAGATCGACAATCTCGGGCAACAGCAGCATCTGCGACGGCACCGAGCGTGAGTGGAGGGCGTTCTTCAAGGCCTCGTAGACCAGCCGCTCATGTGCCGCGTGCTGGTCGACGATGACCAGCGAATCCCTGGTCTGGGCGACGATATAATTCTCGTGCACTTGCGCGCGCGCCGCGCCCAGCGCCGTGCCGAGCAGCGTTTCCGCCGCTTCGTTTTGCCCGGCGCGCGCATCGGCGCTGTGCAGCGGCCCGGCGTCGAAGGCCGCCTGCTCGTCCTCGCCGAACCCGTCGCCCATATTGAGCGGCCGCTGCGGCGAACGGGCAGGATCGAACCCGGCAAAGCCCGATGCCCGATAGGCGGCCTCGTAGCTGCGGTGACCGTTGGCCGGGCCACCATGCGCATAGGATGCGGCGCCTGGCCGGAACGCCGCCATCATGCCGGCGGCCCCTGTGGTGGCGGGGCGGATGCCGGCATTGGCCAGCGCTTCGCGAATGGCGCCGACGATCAGCCCGCGCACCAGCCCCGGGTCGCGGAAGCGCACGTCTGCCTTGGCCGGATGGACGTTGACGTCGACGATCGCCGGATCGAGCGCCAGGAACAGCACGGTGACGGCATGGCGGTCGCGCGGCAGCACGTCGGCGAAGGCGCCGCGAATGGCGCCGGCGATCAGTTTGTCACGCACCGGGCGGCCGTTGACATAAGCGTATTGCTGCAGCGCGTTGGCGCGGGTGAAGGAGGGGACCGAGACATGGCCGGCGAGATGCACGCCGTCCCGCGTCGCGTCGATGGCGATCGCATTGTCCGGAAAGTCGGCGCCCATCACCTGCGCCACCCGGCGCAGCCGGCCTTCCAGGCTGTCGTCGGTCGCCGGCAGTTCCAGCGTCGAGCGGTCCGGGCCGGCCAGGGTGAAGCGCACGGCGGGAAAGGCGATGGCGATGCGCTTGACCACGTCGCCGATGGCCGAGCTTTCGGCGCGCTCGCCCTTCATGAATTTGAGCCGCGCCGGCGTGGCGAAGAACAGGTCGCGCACCTCGACCGTGGTGCCGCGATTGGCGGCGGCCGGCCTGACGGCGGAGACGCGACCGCCGTCGATGCCGATCTCGGCGGCGTTTTCACTGGACGCGGTGCGCGAGCGGATCGACAGCCGCGCCACCGAGCCGATCGAGGGCAAGGCCTCGCCGCGAAAGCCGAGCGAGCGGATGTCGTGAATGTCGTCGGCGAGCTTGGAGGTGCAATGGCGCGCGATCGCCAGCGCCAGTTCCTTTTCCGGAATGCCCGAGCCGTCATCGCTGACGCGGATCAGGTTCAGCCCGCCGCCGGCGGTGACGATCTCGACTCTGGTAGCGCCGGCATCGAGCGCGTTCTCGACCAGTTCCTTGACCACGCTTGCCGGACGCTCGATGACTTCGCCGGCGGCGATCTGGTTGATCATCGTTTCGGAAAGCTGGCGGACGGGCATGGCAGCACTATAGGCGGATTCGTGGCCGATGCGGGAGGGTAGAATTGCGGAATCCACGCAGCTGACCGCGAGCGCGCGTTCAACTCATGAGCTTGGGCAGCGCTGCTGCCAGTGCATCGACGGCAAGGCGGACTTTCATCGGCAGATGAGGCGTCTGCAACCAAAGGGCATGAACGTCGTAGAGAAACCGGGATTGTTCCGGCAATAGCAGGACAAGCGCGCCCGCCTGGATGCGCTGGCGAACCAGCCAGTACGGCAGCCAGGCGAGCCCCATGCCGGCGGCCGCGGCATCGGCGATGGCATCGAGATCGTCGAGCCGCAATCTGCTGACGGGCCGAATCTCCGTCGCGAGCTGGTCGTTGCGCGGAAACAGCCACGGCTGAACGGCGCGCCCGGAACGGCGGTAGATGATCGCGTGATGGCTGCCCAGGTCATCTATTTCCTGCGGCTGGCCGTGCCGGTCGAGATAGGACGGCGACGCGCAGACGACCATGTGCTGGCGCGCGATGCGACGCGCCATAACCCCGGCCTGGTCCTCCAGGTCGCCCGTTCTAATGGCAAGATCGCAGCCGTCCTCGGCGAGGTCGGCGAGGGTGTCGCTGAACGACAGGTCAAGTTCCAGCGCCGGATATTGCTGCGCAAGCCCGAACAGGATCGGGGCAACGCAGCGCCTGCCGAAATGCACCGGCATGAGCACGCGCAGCTTTCCGCGCGGTTCGGCAAGCTGGTCGGCGGCGAGTGCATCCGCGGCCTCCGCCTCGGCAAGCACCAGCCGGCAGCGTTCGTAATAGGCGCGCCCGAAATCCGTCAGGCTTTGGCGGCGCGTGGTCCGGTTGATGAGGCGCACGCTCAGGCGCTCCTCGAGAAACCGGACATGCTTGCCGACCATCGGCCCGGACAGATCGAGCGCGGCCGCCGCGGCCGCGAATGAGCCCAGATCGACGGCTTTGACGAACACGGCCATGCTCGTAAGGCGATCCATATTCAAAACCTACAGTTTCTGCTGATCTACTCAAGCGGCTATTTATCCGCCTGATCGCCGCTGGCATAGACGATTCAGTTCAAATATTTTGGAGTTGTGACCGATGGCGCGTGTCGTTCGTTTTCATGAGCTTGGTGGTCCCGAGGTTCTGCGCATCGGGAATGTCGACATGCCTGCGCCCGGGCGAGGCGAGGTCCAGATCCGTGTCAAGGCGTTGGGTCTCAACCGGGCCGAGGCGCTGCTGCGTTCAGGCAGATACATCCAGACCGCGCCGTTGCCTTCCGGTCTTGGGCTTGAGGCCGCTGGCCTCGTCGAGATGGTGGGCGAAGGCGTAGAGGGCCTTGTGCCTGGCGATGCCGTAAGCGTCGTGCCGCCATTGTCGATGGTCCGCTGGCCTGCCTATGGTGAGATTGCCACATACCCGGCCGAGCTCGTCGTCAAGCACCCGCCGGCGCTGAGCTGGGAAGAGGCGGCCGCCGCGTGGATGCAATATCTCACGGCCTATGGTGCGCTGATCGACATTGCCCAACTTGGCCGGGACGACTTTGTCGTTATCACCGCGGCATCGAGCAGTGTCGGACTTGCGGCGATCCAGATCGCCAACCTGGTTGGCGCGATCCCGATCGCGGTCACACGGACGTCCGCCAAGAAGCGGGCTTTGGTTGCGTTCGGCGCGGCCCACGTCATCGCTTCGGCGGAAGAAGATCTGGAGGCCAGGCTGAAGGAAATCGCCGGCCCGGACGGCGTGCGCGTGGTGTTCGACGCCGTCGGCGGTCCGATCTTCGAGCCTCTGACGGCAGCGATGGCACCGGGTGGCATTCTCATCGAATATGGCGGATTGAGCCTCGACCGGACACCCTTTCCGCTACCTGCAGTGCTGGCGAAGACACTGACGCTGCGCGGTTATCTCATGCATGAGATCGTGCGCGATCCGGTCCGGCTGCAGGCCGCCAAGGCGTTCATCCTTGACGGACTGAGCTCGGGTTCGCTGAAGCCGGCAATCGCCAGAACCTTTCCGTTCGACCAGATCGTCGAGGCGCATCGTTATCTCGAAGCGAACGAACAATTCGGCAAGATCGTTGTAACGGTTTGACCGGGCATTTATCGGCATCACGCCTGCGCCGCCAGCCAGTCCCGCACCTTGCGGGCGTTGTCGCTGAGCTCGCGGTTCCTCGACCAGATGACATGAAAGCCCTTGCCGGTCGTCATCGTGTGGTCGGTGACGCGCACCAGCAGCCCTGATGCCAGCAGCCGCTCGGCGAGGTGACCCCAGCCGAGCGCGATGCCTTGCCCTTCCATGACTGCCTGGATCACCAGCGCATAGTCGTTGATACGCAAGCCACGTCCGGCATCGGCGATGTCGACACCAGCCGAGGCGAACCACTCGTCCCAGCTCGCGGCCTCGCGAAATGGCTCTTCGAGATGGATGAGGCGGTGCGATTGAAGGTCCGCGACACGCTCCGGCAGCCCGAACCGGGCCACATAACTCGCGCCGGCGACGGGGAATATCACTTCATCGGCCAACGGCAGCGAATGATAATCCGGCCATTCCCTGGGCTCGCCGCCGCGCACGCCGAGCGGGATGTCCTCGGCGATGATGTCGAGATCGCGGTCGGCGGTCTGGATGCGCAGGTCGATGCCCGGCAATTCGTCGCGAAACTGCTGCAGGCGCGGCATCATCCAGAATGAGGCGAAGGCGGTCGAGGCGGCGAGCGTCACATGCGCGCCGACGGCGATCTGGCGCAGATCCTCCGCCGACTTGCGGATGTGCGACAGGCCGAGCGAGACGTCGGCATGGAAGCGGTCGCCGGCCTCGGTAAGGCTGACTTGCCGGTGGCGGCGCTGGAAGAGTTTGGCGCCGAGCTGTTCTTCGAGCCCGCGGATCGCGTAGGACACGGCAGCCTGCGTCATGCCGAGTTCCCGTCCGGCGGCGGTAAAGCTCGACAGCCGCCCGGCGGCCTCGAAAACGATCAGGCTGCCCGCCGACGGCAGCAGATGGCGCAAGCTTCGCATAAGCTGACCTTATACAAGAGATCAGGATTTTCCAGCGTCACAGCTGCATTTTGTCTGGCTAGATTGGTCACCAACAGGAAGATGGAGCCTCCATGAACGCACCGGCCGTTGAAGTGAGCGAACATACCAATCGTCGCGCAGGTGGCCGCCTGGGGCGCAAGGCGCTGCGAGGCGCACCCGTTGCGTCATTTCCGACCCTGGTCCGCAAGATTCCGGTGTATCAGATGGTCCCGGACGAGGCGGTGGAGCTGATCCACCAGGAATCGCTCAGCATCCTCGAAGAGGTGGGATGCGAGTTCCGCGACGACGAGGCGATTGCAATGTGGAAGGCGGCGGGCGCCGATGTCTCGGAGACAAGGGTCCGCATCGACCGCGCCCTGCTGATGGAGCTCATCTCGAAGGTCCCGTCGGAGTTCACGCTCAATGCGAGGAATCCCCAGCGTTCCGTTCGTGTGGGTGGCAACAACTCCATCTTTGTGCCGATGTATGGCGCGCCTTACGTGCGCGACCTCGACAACAACAGGCGCTACGGCACACTCGCCGACCTCAACAATTTCCACAAGCTCGCTTACATGGCGCCGGCGCTGCACTCGTCGAGCTCCATCATCTGCGAGCCGATGGAAATTCCAGTGCCGAAACGTCACCTCCACATCATCCATTCGGCGCTGAAGCACTCCGACAAGCCGTTCATGGGCATCGTGACGTCCAGGGATCGAGCCGAAGACACGATGGCGATGGCGGGCATCGTGTTCGGCGAGGACTATGTCCGCGACAACCCGGTCCTGGTGGCGATCACCAATTGCAATTCGCCGCTGGTCTGGGATGCCACCATGCTGGACGCGATGAAAGTCTATGCGCGCCACAACCAGCCGCTGATCCTCGCGCCCTTCGCCCTTTGCGGCGCCTCGACTTCGGCCTCTGCCGTCGGTGCGGTCGCGCAGGTCAACGCCGAAGCGCTGGCGGGCGTCGCGTTCACACAGCTGTTGCGTCCGGGTTCGCCGCAGATCTACGGACAGTTCATGGTGACGGTCGACATGAAGACCGGCGCTCCCATGGGCGGCACGCCGGAGGCGGCCCAGATGATGTATCTCATGGGCGCGCTGGCGCGGAAGTATCGGCTGCCGTGGCGCACGTCCGGTTTCCATGTCGGCTCGAAGCTGAACGACGCCCAGGCGGGCTACGAGGCGAACATGCTGATGCATGCCGCCATCCTTGCCGGCGCCAACTACATCTGGCACTCCGCCGGTTGGCTCGAGGCCGGCCTGACCTGCGGCTATTCGAAATTTGCCACCGACTGCGAGCAGCTTGTCGGCTGGTACAAATATGCTGGCGGGCTGCCATTCGACGATTTCAAGGAGGCTATGGCGGCTATCCGCGAGGTCGGACCGCAGGGCCATTTCCTCGGCACCCAGCACACGCTCGAACATTTCGAGTCCGCCTTCTTCATACCGAGCATCATGGACTTCAATTCGTTCGAACAGTGGAAGGCGGAAGGAGCAAAGGACCACGACACCCGCGGCCGCGAGAAAGCGCGCAACATGCTCGCCGATTACGAGGAGCCGAAGCTCGATGAGGGCATCGCCGATGGTCTCAAAGATTTGATTGCGCGGCGCGAGGAGAAACTGCCGGACAGCGTTAGTTGATAACGGGCGAAGACCCGATGGGAACCATAACGGAGGAAAAAATGACACTCTTCAGAAGCAACGGCGATCGCGTACCGAGCGCCATCGAAGCGATGGCCAGCGAGGCTCGTGCAGGTCGTGTCGACCGACGCGAGTTTCTGGCGCTGGCAAGCGCCTTCGGCGCATCGACGGCCCTTGCCTACGGCATGATCGGCCTTGCCGTGCCGCAGCGGGCCTTGGCTGAAGAGCCGAAGAAAGGCGGCACGCTCCACGTTTCGATGTCGGTGAAGGCACAGAAGGATCCGCGCACCTACGACTGGGTGGAACTCGCGAATATTTCACGCTGCTGGCTGGAGCCGCTTGTCCGCTACACCCGCCAGTTTACATTCGAGCCGGTTCTGCTCGAAAGCTGGGAGGTCAACGACGACGCCACCGAATACGTGCTGCATGTTCGCAAGGGCATCGCCTGGAACAACGGCGATGCTTTTAGCGCCGAAGATGTGGTCTACAATCTGACGCGCTGGTGCGAGAAGGCTGCCGCCGGCAATTCGATGGCCGCGCGCGTTGGTGCGCTGATTGATGCAAAGACCGGCAAGGCCAGGGAAGGAGCGATCACCAAGGTCGACGACAACACGGTGAAGCTGAAGCTGAACGAACCGGACATCTCGCTGATCCCGAACTTCACCGACTATCCGGCGCTGGTGGTCCATCGCAACTTCGACGCCGACGGCGCCAATCCGATCGAGAAGCCGATTGGCACCGGGCCGTTCGAACTGGTGTCTTATGCGGTCGGCCAGAAAGCGGTCGTCAAACGTCGTGAGACTGGCAAATGGTGGGGTGGTGAAGCGCTTCTCGACGGCGTCGAATTCATCGACTACGGAACCGATTTCAACGCCTCGATAAATGCATTCGACTCCGGCGAAATCGATCTCAACTTCGAGACGCCTGCCGACTTCATAGACATCCTCGACAAGATGGGACTGGTGAAATCGGAGGTCGCGACAGCGACCACGCTCGTTGCCCGCACCAACATCACGCACAAACCCTACGATGACAAGCGAGTCCGCAACGCCCTCCAGATGGCCGTCGACAACCAGGCGGTGCTCGAACTTGGTTACGCCGGGCGAGGGACCGTTGGTGAAAACCACCACGTCAGCCCGATTCATCCGGAATACTACGCGCTGCCCAAGAAGACCCGGGACGCCGCGGGCGCCAAGAAGCTGATGGCGGAGGCCGGGCAGGCCGACTTCGAGCATGAACTGATCACCGTCGAGGACGATTGGCAAAAGAACACTGGCGACGCGATTGCCGGCCAGTTGCGCGATGCCGGGATCAAAGTGAAACGCACGGTGCTGCCGGGTTCGACCTTCTGGAACGACTGGACGAAATATCCTTATTCCATGACCATCTGGTACATGCGCCCGCTTGGCGTCCAGGTGTTGGCGCTCGGCTATCGCACCGGCGAGGCCTGGAACGAAACCGGCTACTCGAACCCTGATTTCGATGCCAAGCTCAAGCAGGCTCTCTCGCTCATCGACGTCGAGAAGCGCCGCGAGGTCATGAAGGACATCGAGCAGATCCTGCAGGATTCGGGCGTCATCATTCAGCCGTTCTGGCAGAAGCTGTTCAGCCACATGAACGAGAAGGTGAAGAACTACGGTGTCCACCAAACCTTCGAGATGGATCTCCAGAACGTCTGGCTGAACGCCTGAGTTGCCAGCAGAGGACGCGTTGCAGGATTTCATGGACCGCAAGAAAGCCGACGGGCAAGATGCGTGGTACTGATAGCTTCCGTCAGTGAACAATCGGGGACACGCATGAAACTGCCACTTTTTGTTGCCGCGCTTTCGATGGCCTTGCCGGCGGCCGCGTTTGCCGGCCCCGCTGCCAACGCCGTGAAGTTCTTCTATGTCCCGTCGGTCAAATTCGAGGCCGATGCACAATATCGCGACCGCTTCACCGCGCCAGTGACGAAACTGTTCGAACTGAACGACAATGCGGCAAAGAACCATCCGGATGAAGTTCCCTGCATCGACTTCGCCCCTGGTCTCGATGCGCAGGACTATGACGAGAAGACCGTGGCCAAGACGCTGACGCTGGCCGAAACGCTGGATGGCGACAGCGCCGAGGTGACGGCGACCTTCAACCTTTTTCTGGAAGGGGATGATTCCAAACGCGAAATGGTCTGGTCGTTGAAGAAGATCGACGGCCAGTGGAAGGTCGCCGACATCACCTCGAAGACCAGCGGCTGGACGCTGAGTGCGCTCGAATGCCTGGCCGGGCAGTCGCCGGAGTGATGCCGTGCTCCGCTGCCATCCCTGGCTTTTGGCGACTGCGTGCCTGCTGGCCGGATTGAGCAGCGCCGCCGCTCAGGGCCTGTTCGGCGCGCCGCCCGCAAACGCGCCGGCCGACAGTGCGGCACCGCCGAAGGCAGTTTTGCCGCCGGCAGAAAACGCGCCGGCCACACAGCCGGGCTCGCCGACGGCGGTGGTGAAGCCGTTCTACGAGCATGCCGGGCTCGAGGTCGATCCGGCTCAGCGGGGCCATTTCACCGACCCGGCAAAGTCGGTGCTGGACAAGAGCGATGCGCTGCGGAAGTCGGGGCAGGGCGAGTGCCTCGATCCCAACATGGCACTCGACAATTCCGAATACGACAAGGCGGAGATCGACAAGAGCCTGAAGACAATCGAAGCGATCAAGGGCGACGAGGCCAAGGTCGTCGTCGCCTTCGTCGTCGCCGGCAACCCGCACCGGCTGGAGTGGAAATTCAGGAAAGTCGACGGGGACTGGAAAATATCGGACCTACTCTCGGTGACCGGCGAATGGGCGCTGAGCCAATACCAGTGTGAGTGAGAACGGAACCGATGAAGATCATCAACATCCGCGTCACCCACGTCAACGTCCCGCTCGATGCTCCGTTCTGGTGGACCGCTGGTCTCTACGGCGGCGCCTCGAAATCGATCATCGAGGTCGAGACGGACGAAGGCGTGGTCGGACTGGGCGAGGCGCCATGGTGGCATTTCGGCGAGGTGATCAAGGCCGAGATCGCGCCGGCGCTGATTGGCGCCGATCCGCTCGACATCGCCGACTGCGAGGCGCGCTGTGTGCCGCCCTGGCAGATCACCGCCAACACCGGCGAGAACGCAGCCACGGTGGCGTTCGGCGCCGTCGACCTGGCGCTGTGGGATATAAGAGGCAAGGTCTTCGGTATGCCGCTCTATAAGCTGCTCGGCGGCGCGGTGCGCAAGGACATTCCGTTTTCGGAATATTTCGCCTTTCGCCCCGCTCAAGGCGGAGCCGGCGGCGAGATGACCGCCGAAGCGATCGTCGACTACTGTCTCGGCATGCGAGAACAGCACGGCTCGACGATCTTCGAGGGCAAGCTGATCATGGGCGATCCCGAGCTCGAGATCAGGACAGTGCGCATGCTGCGCGAGGCGCTTGGCGACAAGGCGCAGATCAAACTCGATTCCAACATGCAGTGGTCGCTAACCACAGCGCGCTGGGTACTGCGCGAGATCGAGCCGTTCAACATCCGCAATTACGAGGATCCGGTCGCGACCTTCGAGGAGATGGCGGCGCTGCGCCAGCATTCGCGCATTCCGTTCTCCACGCACATCCCGGATCTCAGGCGGGCAGTCGCGCTCGGTGCGCCGGATTACTTCGTCTGCAATTTCGCAGCACTCGGCGGATTGTCGAAAACTCTGAAATTCATCGCCGCCTGTGAGGCGATGGGCAAGGGGTTCTGGTGCTATTCGAACGATCTCGGCATCATGACATCGGCTTATTTGCACGTCGTGGCGGCGACACCGTGGATCACCGAAGCATCGCAGTCGCTGTTTCGCTGGCAGATCGGCGATGTCATCAAGGACGGCCCATTCCGGCAGACCGGCAATACGGTGCGTGTGCCGGAGGATGACGGGCTGGGCGTCGAGCTTGACCCTGCCGCCATGAAACGCTGGTCAGCACACTTCGCCGAACATGGGCCGATGCACCATTTCAGCGATCCGAACAATCCCGGGCGTTACCGGCGGCTGCCGCTCAACTGATGCAACATTTTCTTCGTAGTAACTCAGGCTCACCCGCGCCCGCGATAGGGGGCGACGCCGGTGTCGGGCAGCCACACACCTTCCGGCGGTGCGCCGGTTTGCCAGAACACGTCGATCGGAATGCCGCCGCGCGGATACCAGTAGCCGCCAATGCGCAACCACAATGGCTTGGTCGCGGCGATGATACGGCGACCGATCATGACGGTGCATTCTTCATGGAAGGCGCCGTGGTTGCGAAACGAGGTCATGAACAGCTTGAGCGACTTCGATTCCACCAGCAGCGCGTCGGGTGCGTAGTCGATGACGATATGGGCGAAGTCCGGCTGGCCGGTGACGGGGCAGAGCGAGGTGAATTCCGGGCAGGTGAAGCGAACGATGGCCGGCGGGCCGTCGCCGCGCGAAAACGGCACGGTTTCCAGGACGGCCGCTTCAGGGCTCTGTGGCGCCTCGACGTTGGTGCCGAGCTGGGTGAGGTTTTTCGTATCGGTCATGAGCAGGTTCCTTGCTGCATGTCGCCCAAAACTGCGCAGCGATTTTGGGACAGCGACATGCGTAAAAACAAAAATTTGCCGCTCATTAGCACAATTTGAAACAGCAGGAAGACGATGACTAGCAACGACCCGCTCCTCCAGCCCTATCAGCTCAAGCATCTGACGCTGAAGAACCGGGTGATGTCGACCAGCCATGAGCCGGCCTATTCAGAGGACGGCATGCCGAAGGAGCGGTACCGGCTCTACCATGCCGAAAAGGCCAAGGGCGGCATGGCGCTGACCATGACCGCCGGTTCGGCGATCGTCTCGCGCGACAGCCCGGCCGCTTTTGGCAATCTGCATGTCTATGACGACCGCATCGTGTCGTGGCTCGCCGAGCTGACCGATGCCTGCCACGAGCACGATTGCAAGGTGATGATACAGATCACCCATCTCGGCCGCCGCACCGGTTGGAACAAGGCCGACTGGCTGCCAGTCCTGTCGGCTTCGCCGGTTCGCGAACCCGCCCACCGCGCCTTTCCCAAGACTATCGAGGACTGGGACATCGAGCGCATCGTCGCCGACTATGCCGCTGCCGCCCAGCGCTGCCAGGCTGCCGGCCTCGATGGCATCGAATTCGAGGCCTACGGCCACCTGATGGACGGCTTCTGGTCGCCGGCCACCAACCAGCGCGACGATGATTTCGGTGGCTCGCTCGACAACCGCTTGCGCTTCACCGGCATGGTGCTCGACGCGGTGCGCGCGGCGGTCGGCCAAAAATTCGTCGTCGGCATCCGCATGGTCGCCGACGAGGATTTCGAGAAAGGCCTGTCGAAACAGGAGGGCGTCGAAATCGCCAGGCGGCTGGCCGAATCCGGCAAGGTCGATTTCCTCAACATCATCCGTGGCTCGATCGAGACCGATGCCGCGCTGACCAAGGTCATCCCGGTGACCGGCATGCGCTCGTCACCACATCTCGACTTCGCAGGGGAGGTGAGAGCGGCGACGAAATTCCCGACCTTCCATGCGGCGCGGATTTCCGACGTCGCCACCGCGCGCCACGCCATCGCCACCGGCA
This sequence comes from Mesorhizobium sp. M1027, assembly GCF_040318745.1. Classification (NCBI taxonomy): domain Bacteria; kingdom Pseudomonadati; phylum Pseudomonadota; class Alphaproteobacteria; order Hyphomicrobiales; family Phyllobacteriaceae; genus Mesorhizobium; species Mesorhizobium sp. M1027. The sequence continues at coordinate 169,584 of NZ_JAMYMW010000014.1, forward strand.
AGCTCGACATGGTCGGCATGACGCGTGCCCACATTGCCGACCCGCATATCGTCAAAAAAGTGATGGAGGGCCGCGAGCACGAGATCCGTCCTTGCGTCGGCGCCACCTATTGCCTCGACCGCATCTATGAGGGCGGTGAGGCACTGTGCATCCACAATGCGGCAACGGGCCGCGAGGCGTCGATACCGCATATTATTCCGAAAACCGAGGGACCGAAGCGGAAGGTGGTCGTCGTCGGCGCCGGCGCCGGCGGGCTGGAGGCGGCGCGGGTCGCCGCCGAACGTGGGCACCAGGTGACGGTGCTGGAAGCATCGAGCCAGGCCGGCGGCCAGGTGCGGCTGGCAACGCAGAACCCGCGCCGCAAGGAATTGATCGGCATCATCGACTGGCGTCTGGCCGAACTCGACCGGCTCGGCGTCGAGATCCGCTACGATAAATGGGCGGAGACGGACGACGTGCTGGCGCTGTCGCCGGACGCGGTGGTGATCGCCACCGGCGGCCTGCCGCAGAACCCGCCTCTGACAGCGGGCGACGATCTCGTCACCTCGAGCTGGGACATCATGGCCGGCAGCGTCAAGCCGGCCGAGAACGTGCTGCTCTATGACGACAATGGCGGCCATCAGGGCATGGGTGCCGCCGAACTGATCGCCAATAGCGGTGCCAGGCTGGAGCTGGTTTCACCGGAGCGCTTCTTCGCGCCGGAAATGGGCGGCATGAACCATGTGCCCTACATGCGCGCCTTCCAGGAAAAGGGTGTCACGGTGACCATCAACACACGGCTACGTTCTGTGCGGCGCGAGGGCAACCAGCTGATCGCCGAGCTCGCCTCCGACTTCGCCGATGGCTGGCGCGGCGAGCGGCGCGTCGACCAGGTGGTGGTCGAGCATGGCACGCTGCCACTCGACGATCTCTATCTGGCGCTGAAGCCGCTGTCGAAGAACGCCGGCGCGATCGATTACGAAAAACTGGTCAATGGCGGCGACATCTTCCCCGTGCGCAATCCGCAAAGTGGCTTCGTGCTCTTCCGCATCGGCGACGCAGTTGCCTCGCGTAACATCCATGCCGCAATCTATGACGGCATCAGGTTCGGCTTGCGGATCTGAGGAATATTTTGGATTGATTGGTGGCGCGCAGCCGAACCTCCGTACGGAGAGCCACCACGGTACTTTGGTCCGGGCTGCGCGCCGCGCACGCCGCCCGGCCATCGCCGGGCACCGTACGACCTTGCGATTGCGGCAGGACGTTCAAAACATCCTGGCGGTGGCCATGCAGAATACGGTGATGACCAGCAGGCCGCCGGCGATGCGTTCGCCTTTTGTCATCTTGGCGCGCAACTGGGTTTGCTTCGCCGCATCAGCGCCGGCCAGCTGCCTGCTGGCGGAACCCACCAATGCGCCCTGAACCGCGGCTGCGATCAAGGCAGTCAAGATGCCGAGCGCCAGGACTTTTTCCATCGAACCGAAAGAACCGTTGTGGAAGAAATACCACAGCAGCAAACCCGTGAGGAAAACCACGCCGGCGGCGCCCATTTGCGGCCGGAAGAAACGTTCCGCCCTGATCTCCGGTTCGCGGGCAACCGCGATGGTGGTGCCGGCCCAGAACACACCCGCCATGACGTGAAGGCCGAGGACGATGATGTAGACATATTGCATGACCGCATTTCCTCTCTTGCCCGCCGCTAACCATATTGATAGATATCAAATGATTAGATGTCAACGCATAAGCTCGAGCCGGTTCCATCGGCTTTGCCCTTGTTCTAGTGTCCGACCATGACGCCCTTTGACCGCCCGCCGATCGGGATGAATCTCGCGCGCACCGCCAAGCTGGTTGCGCAGGCTTTCGACGCTGCCTTGGTCGAGGCCGGCGGCACGCTGCCGGTCTGGGTCACGTTGCTGTCGGTCAAGTCGCGGGAGCTGGCCAACCAACGCGAGCTCGCCGGCATGATCGGCATTCGGGGCGCAACGCTGACCCACCATCTCAACGCCATGGAGACGCAGGGCCTGCTGATGCGCCGCCGCGATCCCGAGAACCGCCGGGTTCACCAGGTGGAGTTGACCCAGGCCGGAGAGGCGTTGTTCCTGAAATTGCGCACGGCCGCGTTAGCCTTCGACAAACGGCTGCGGAAAGGGCTGTCCGACGACAGGCTGGCGGAGTTTGCACAGGTGCTGGCTGCGCTGCGGGCCAATGTCGAGAGCTAGAAATTAGGCTAGGAAGACGCCATGCGCGAAATTTCGCTGAAGGATGCCAGGGCTAAACTCTCGGCGGTGCTCGATCAGGTCATCGCGGGAGAACCGGCCGTCATCACCCGGCGTGGCCGCAAGCAGGCGGTCATTCTGTCGTTCCAGGACTATGAAAAAGCTGGCGCGTGTGCCAGCTTTGGACAATTGCTGGCAGCATTTCCCGGTGATGAGGATGACCTTCCGCCTCGGCCCATCAGGTCGGTTCGCAAGGCCGAACCATGACGGATCTACGCCCGGCTGCCCTGCAGCACTGTCAGCCTGGCCTTTTTCGGCGTCCGTGCCACCAGCCATTCACGCACCCTGTCCGGCGGCATCGGGAAAGCGATGGAATAGCCTTGCACCTGGTCGCAGCCGATCGCCATCAGCGAGTCGAGCTCGGCTTCGGTTTCGGCGCCCTCGGCAACGATCGAGATGCCGAGACCGCGGGCGAGCTCGGTGAGGGCACGCACGATCTTTGTGTTGCCGCTGTTCTCGTTGATGTTCTGGACGAAGCGGCGGTCGATCTTCAGCCGGTCGATCTCGTTTGGATTGACATGGCTGAGCGATGCGTAGCCGGTGCCGAAATCGTCGAGCTCAAGATGGATGCCGGCGGCGCGGATGTGCCGCAGCTTTGCCGCGATACCGGTCTTCTCGTCGTCGAGAATGACGGATTCGACGATCTCCAGCGATAGTTTGTGCGCGGGCAGGCCGGTCCTTTCCAGCGTCCCGAACAGGAAGACTTCGAAATCTGTCTCGCGCAGCTCCGAACCGGACACGTTGACGGCGATCCGGCCGAAGCCGATGCCTGCGCGGTTCCATTCGGCTGCTTCGTTGATCGCCTTGGCAATGACGATGCGGCCAATCTCGGACATCAAGCCGCATTTTTCCGCGATTGGAATGAACTCGCCCGGCGCGATCATGCCGCGTTCGGCATGCCTCCAGCGAGCCAAAGCTTCGATGCCACTGATGGTGCCGTCCGACAGCGACACCTGCGGCTGGAAATAGACTTCGAACGCCTTCTCCGAGATGGCGACCCTGATGTCGAGCTCGAGCTGCTTTCGGTTGTCGAGTTCGCGCCTCAGCTCATCGGAGAAGAACGACAAACTGCCGCCGCCCTGCTTCTTGGCGGAACACAACGCCAGATCGGCATGGACGAGCAGATCCTGCGCATTGTCGGCCTCGACAGGATAGACCGCAATCCCCGCACTTACGCCCGGATGGATCGTCGTGCCTCGGAATATGACCGGTTCATTGAGTTTGGCCAGCATGCGCCTGGCGACGATATCGATGTCCTCGGTGCTGCCGGCGTCGTTGAGGACGACGACGAATTCATCGCCGCCGAGACGCACGTTGAGATCCGACGTACGGCACGAATCACGCATGCGTTGCGCAGCCGCCACCAGCACATAATCGCCGGCGGCGTGGCCGAACGTGTCGTTGATCTGCTTGAACCGGTCGAGATCGAACTGCACCACGGCAACCCGTTCACGCCGTCGCTGCGCGGCATTGATCAACGTATCGAAATGCTCGGTCAGGAAGGTGCGGTTGTGCAGGCCAGTCAGCCCGTCATGCACGGCAATAAAGGCCATGGAATTGCGCGCATCGACCAGCTCGCGGGTCCTGCGCAAGATAGCATTCGACATCGGCCTGAAAATGAAAAGCGCCACCAGCACGATGACGCCGATGGTCGAGTAGAACAATGTGCGGTTAAGCTCGAGAAGTGTTTCGGATCGCTGGTCTGCAAAGGCGCTGATGCGCTGGCCAAGTGCGGCATAGCCCGACAATGTTGCGTTGGCAACGGAAGCGTTCAGGTTGACGCGCTCCTCTCCACCTTTGTAGCCACCATTGCCGGCCATGTTGAGCCGCGATTCGAACGACGAGATCAGGCGTTCGCCGTTGGCAATAAGCCCGACCGAGAAATAGTCGAGATGGAACGGCTTGGCGAAAAGCACGCTCTCGATCGATTTGGGATCGAACCTTGCCGGCGACGCCGGGTCGGCGGCGGTCCGCTCGAGCAGCAGATCGTAGTTCTTCTCGAACTCTACCGTCGCTTGCTTGAGCGCGGTAACCAGGGCGCGCTGTTGATCGCGCTGCGCGCTGCCTGTCGCTCCGGCAAGGAAGACGATGCGCTGCGACAGGGCTTTTTGTGTGCTGACAATATCGAGCAGCGCCTGATTGTGCCGTTGGGTCGCCATCACCTGTTGCAGCAGGATGAAGGAGGCCACGACCATGGCGGCGATGATCAGCAGAGCCAGCCAGTAGCCGGACTTGATCAGGAGTATGAGCCTGCCTGAAACGGCGTGCGCCGGCTGCTGCGACATTTTCTGATGCGGCCCTCTCGCCAACGAATTCTTGTGCGACAACCTTTGGCTTCAAAGTGTTAAAGGTTTGGGACGGCAGCAGGTCGGCGGCGGCGACCGTGGCGGGAAACCCGCAAAGTGGTTATTGCAATCTTTCGCAGCACCTCCGCATTTGAACATCGTGGCCTCTGCCGTGCCATTGCCGCCACCGAAGCGGTCGCTTTTGCGATGGATTTTTCGTCCGCGCGGCGCGACAGTCCTCATCGATCTCAACAGGGCCTGATCATGACCGCAGCATTCCTCTCCCACATCGACAGCGAGCTTGAAGGGCTGAAATCGGCAGGCCTCTATAAATCCGAGCGGGTGATAACCTCGACCCAATCGGCCGAGATCGAGGTCGGCGGCGAGAAGGTGCTGAATTTCTGCGCCAATAATTATCTCGGCCTCGCCGATAGCGCCGAACTGCGCGAGGCGGCCAAGCAGGCACTCGACCGCTACGGCTACGGCATGGCATCGGTGCGCTTCATCTGCGGCACGCAGGAAGAACACAAGCAGCTCGAGGCGACCATTTCTGACTTCCTCGGCATGGAGGACACCATCCTCTACGGCTCCTGCTTCGACGCCAATGGCGGCCTGTTCGAGACGCTGCTCGGCGAAGAGGATGCGGTCATCTCCGATGCGCTGAACCACGCCTCGATCATCGACGGGGTACGGCTGTCGAAGGCAAAGCGTTTCCGCTACGCCAACAACGACATGGCCGATCTCGAAGCGCGGTTGAAAGAGGCGCGCGACTGTCGGTTCCGGCTGATCGCCACCGACGGCGTGTTCTCTATGGATGGCATCATCGCCAATCTGAAGGGCGTCTGCGACCTCGCCGACAAATATGACGCAATGGTCATGGTCGACGACAGCCATGCAGTTGGTTTCGTCGGCAGGAATGGCCGTGGCTCGGCCGAACATTGCGGCGTCGAGGGCAGGGTGGACATCATCACCGGCACGCTCGGCAAGGCATTGGGCGGCGCGTCGGGCGGCTACACGTCGGGCAGGAAGCAGGTGGTCGACTGGCTGCGCCAGCGCTCGCGGCCCTATCTGTTTTCCAACACGCTGATGCCGGCGATCGCTGGCGCCTCGATCCGGGTTTTCGAACTGGTCCGCAATGGCGATGCGTTGCGTCAGCACCTATATGCCAACGCAGCGCGGTTTCGCTCCGAGATGGGCAGGCTCGGCTTTACACTGGCCGGCGCCGACCATCCGATCATCCCGGTGATGCTGGGCGACGCGACGCTGGCGCAGGAAATGGCCGCGCGCATGCTGAAGCGCGGCATCTATGTCATCGGCTTCTCCTTCCCGGTGGTGCCGAAGGGCCAGGCGCGCATCCGCACGCAGATGTCTGCCGCCCATTCCAGCGCCGACATTGACCGTGCGGTTGAGGCGTTCGCCGCAGTCGGTCGCGAACTCGGCGTGATTTCCTGAATGACCGGCAGTCGAAAAGCGATTCCGGATCAAGACCTTCAAGGGACTGCAGAATGTCGAACATGATGAAGGCGCTGGTGAAGGCCAAGGCCGAGCCGGGCATCTGGATGGAAGAGGTGCCGGTGCCGGAGATCGGCCCCAACGACGTGCTGATCAAGGTCCGGAAGACGGCGATCTGCGGCACCGACGTCCACATCTACAATTGGGACCAGTGGGCGCAAAAGACCGTGCCGGTGCCGATGGTGACCGGGCATGAATTCGTTGGTTCGGTCGCCGATTTCGGCGCGGCGGTGACCGAATACAAGGTTGGCCAGCGTGTCTCCGGCGAAGGCCATATCGTCTGCGGCCATTGCCGCAACTGCCGGGCGGGCAGGGGGCATCTGTGCCGCAACACGCTCGGCGTCGGCGTCAACCGGCCGGGCGCCTTCGGCGAATACCTGGCGATCCCACAGCACAATGTCGTGCCGATCCCCGACGACGTGCCGGACGAGATCGCGGCAATCTTCGATCCCTTAGGCAATGCGGTTCACACCGCACTATCTTTCGACCTCGTCGGCGAGGACGTGCTAGTCACCGGCGCCGGGCCGATCGGCATCATGGGCGCATTGGTGGCGCAATGCGTCGGCGCGCGAAAAGTCGTCATCACCGACATCAACCCGGTGCGCCTGGCACTGGCAAAAAAGCTCGGCGTCCAGCATGTCGTTGACGCCTCGAAAGAAAAGCTGCGCGATATCATGCCGGCGCTCGGCATGACCGAGGGTTTTGACGTCGGTCTTGAAATGTCCGGTGCCGCACTGGCATTCCGCGACATGATCGATACCATGAACAATGGCGGCAAGATCGCCATTCTCGGCATCGCGCCGACCGGCTTCGAGATCGACTGGAACAAGGTCATCTTCAAGATGCTGCATCTGAAGGGCATCTACGGCCGCGAGATGTTCGAGACCTGGTACAAGATGATTGCGCTGGTGCAGGGTCCTCTCGATGTCAGCGGCCTGATCACCCACCGCATCGGCATCGACGACTATATTTCCGGCTTCGAAGCGATGAAGAGCGGCAATTCCGGCAAGGTGGTCATGGACTGGTGAAGGCCCGAAGGAACACGGTGCGAACTGAAAGCTGTCCCGCCAAGGTGCCTGTAATTCTGGCAGGAACCTAGCTTTTCGCCAATGCCGCCTCCAGTGCTGCCACTCCGCCGACAATGGCCACACGCTCGGCGGGGCTCAATCTTGCCAGCAATTCCCGTTCGAACTCCTTCGCCAGCGGCACCATCTCGCGATAGGCGGCAACGCCAGCCTTGGTCAGCCCCAGATGCTCGACACGGCGGTCTTTTTCGTCAGGCGTCCGGCTGAGCCAGCGGCGCCGTTCGAGCTCGGCGACCGCGCGCGAAACCTTGGTCTTGTGCATGGCCGATTGCTCGCCGAGCGCCGTCGCCGTCATCGTGCCGTGCTGTCCAAGCCCGGCCAGCGTGCGCCATTCGGGCCGGGTCAGTCCGTGACGGTCCTTGTATATCCTTGAGAATTCGCGGCTGACGGCATCGGCAAGCCGATAGAGCCGGTAAGGCAGGAAGGATTCCAGCTCAAGGATTTCCATGGTTGGCCCTGACTGGGGATGCTGGCGGCTTGGCGAAATCACCGTTGATGGTTACATTTTCAATGGTTACAAATGAAACCGGTATGGTCAACCCGGAGCATCTTTGCGGATGCGCAAACGATGCTACGAGACCATGAATTCGGGAGGGTTCTATGGCCTACTCCTACATGCCGGGTTTCGGCAATGACTTCGAAACCGAGACTTTGCCGGGCTCGCTGCCGCAAGGGCGAAACTCGCCGCAACGGCCGGCCTACGGCCTCTATGCCGAGCAGCTTTCGGGCTCTCCTTTCACCGCGCCGCGCGGCACCAATGAGCGCTCCTGGCTTTATCGGATAAGACCGAGCGTCAGGCACACCGGCCGCTTCAAAGCGGCGAATTATCCGCTTTGGAAAAGCGCGCCGAACGTCGGCGACCACCAGCTCGCACTCGGCCAGTATCGCTGGAGCCCGGTGCCGATGCCGAAGGAGCCGACCGATTTCATTGCCGGCATGCGCTCGATCACCACCGCCGGCGACGTGCTCGGCCAGACCGGCATGGCGGCACACGTCTATGTCGCCAATCGCTCGATGGTCGACGATCATTTTTTCAACGCCGACGGCGAGTTGCTGGTCGTCCCGCAGGTTGGAGCCTTGCGCTTCGTCACCGAGATGGGGGTCATCGAACTCAGGCCGGGCGAGATCGCCGTGCTGCCGCGTGGTCTGGTGTTCAAGGTCGAACTGGTGGATGCCGAAGTGCGCGGCTATGTCTGCGAGAATTACGGCGCCAAGCTGACGCTGCCGGATCGTGGCCCCATCGGCGCCAATTGCCTGGCCAATCCGCGCGATTTCAAGACGCCCTGTGCCTGGTTCGAGGACAAGGAGACACCGTGCCGGCTGATCGCGAAATGGTGTGGCCAGTTCCATGTCACCGACATCGACCATTCGCCGCTGGATGTAGTGGCGTGGCACGGCAATTATTCGCCCTACAAATATGATCTTGCGACCTTCTCGCCGGTCGGTGCGATCCTGTTCGACCACCCCGATCCGTCGATCTTCACCGTGCTGACCGCGCCGAGCGGCGAGGAAGGCACCGCCAATATCGATTTCGTCATCTTCCCGCCGCGCTGGCTTGTGGCGGAAAACACTTTCCGGCCGCCTTGGTATCACCGCAACATCATGAGCGAGTTCATGGGCCTCATACATGGTCAGTACGATGCCAAGGAAGAGGGCTTCGTGCCGGGCGGCATCAGTCTGCACAACATGATGCTGGCTCACGGACCCGATGCGTCTGGCTTCGAAAAAGCCTCGCGCGCGGAGCTGAAACCGGTCAAGCTCGACAACACCATGGCCTTCATGTTCGAGACACGCTTTCCGCAGATGGTGACCCGCTATGGCGCCGAGCTCGAAACCCGGCAGGACAATTACATCGACTGCTGGGCCGGCCTGAAGAAGCGCTTCAACGGCACGCCCGAGGGCGACTGGTCTTGAGCGCCGTCGCGTGACGGATCGTCTGGTGCTTCTTGGCTCGAAGGGTGGTCCCGCGCTGCGGCCGGGCGGGCCGTGGCCGAGTTCCTCACTGCTGGAGATTGGCGGCCGCACCATCGTCGTCGATTGCGGGCTGGGCGTAACGCGCGGGCTGACCGGTGCCGGCATCAGCCTGAAGGCGCTCGACCTGATCTTCATCACGCATTTGCATTCCGACCATGTGCTGGAACTCGGACCGTTGATCCACACTGCATGGACGGCCGGCCTGGCAACAAAGGTCACCGTATTCGGCCCGCCCGGCACCGGCCATTATTGGCAGCGCTTTTGCCAGGCGATGGAGTTCGACATCGAGATCCGCATCGCCGATGAAGGCAGGCCGGATCTCCGCGACCTGGTTTCGATCGTCGAATTTGATGAAGGCCAGGTGGCGCAAGAGCGCGGTCTCAAAATATCGGCGCTGCGTGTCGACCACCCGCCGGTGACGGATTGCTTTGCGCTGCGCTTCGACTATGCGAGGCAAAGCATCGTCTTCTCGTCGGCTACGGCGTTCTTTCCGCCATTGGCGGATTTCGCCCAAGGCGCCGACGTCCTGGTCCACGAGGCCATGCTGGAAGGGGGTATCGAGCGGCTGGTCGCGAAGACCGGCAACGGCGCAAGGCTGAGGGAACACCTGCTTGCCAGCCATAGCTTTGCCGAGGAAGCGGGCCGCATCGCCAGCGACGCAGGCGTCAAAAGACTGGTGCTCAACCATCTCATTCCCGCCGACGATCCCGAGATCGACGAGGCCGACTGGATTGCCGCCGTCAGGAAAACATGGGCCGGCGACTTGACGATCGCACGCGACGGCCTTGTTGTGGGGCTGGAGCATGATCCCGAAAAGTGGAAACCGGTTTTCGGAAGAGATCATGCGTAGAACAAAAAATCAAAGCAGCACCAAAGCTGCGCCAGAGAGGAAACCGCATGAAGCTTGCCACATTGAAGGATGGGACGCGCGACGGAAAGCTTGTCGTCGTCTCGCGCGACCTGACGCGGTTTACCGATGCTTCGTTTCTGGTGCGGACGCTGCAGGCCGCGCTTGACGACTGGCTTCGGATCGCGCCGCATCTCGCTGCCATGGCTGAATCGCTGGAGAATAATGCGGTGCCGTTTGCCCGCTTTCACGAGCATGACGCCCATTCGCCGCTGCCGCGCGCCTACCAATGGGCCGATGGCTCGGCCTATGTGAACCATGTCGAGCTGGTGCGGAAGGCGCGCGGCGCCGAGATGCCGGCAAGCTTCTGGACCGATCCGCTGATCTACCAAGGCGGCTCGGACGCTTTCCTCGCACCGCGGGAGCCAATCCGCATGACCGACGAGACCCTTGGCATCGACATGGAAGGAGAGGTCGCGGTCATAGTTGACGATGTGCCGATGGGCGCAAGCCTCGAAGAGGCGCGGGCAGCGATCCGCTTGGTCATGCTGGTCAACGATGTGACGCTGCGCGGCCTGACCGGACCTGAGCTTGCCAAGGGGTTCGGCTTCTACCAGTCGAAGCCGTCATCGGCCTTTTCGCCGGTAGCGGTAACGCCGGAAGAGCTGGGCGATGCCTGGGACGGCGGCAAGGTCAGCCTGCCGCTGCTGGTCGATCTCAACGGCAAACCGTTCGGCCGGGCGAACGCCGGCATCGACATGACCTTCGACTTTCCGGCGCTGATTGTTCACGCCGCAAAAACGCGGCCGCTGGCCGCCGGCGCTATTATCGGTTCGGGCACCGTCTCCAACAAGCTCGACGGCGGGCCGGGCAAGCCTGTCTCGGTGGGCGGCGCCGGCTATTCCTGCGTCGCCGAGCTGCGTATGATCGAGACCATCGAAACCGGCGAACCGAAAACGCCGTTCCTGCGCTTTGGCGACACCGTGCGTATCGAGATGAAGGACCGGGGCGGGCATTCGATCTTCGGCGCCATCGAGCAGAAGGTCGAGAAGTACGAGGGGGCAAGAGAATGACGGGCGAGACATTCTATCTGCTGTGCGGTGTCTGGGCCCTTGTCATGCTGGCGATCTTCATCCTGGCGATCCGCCTGAGCTATCGCATCGAGGCGCGCTCGCCCGGCCTGACCAACCGCAGCGGCTTTCCGCGCAAGGCGATGATGTTTCACACCGTCACCAACACGAATGTCGCGCTGGACCAGGAAACGCAAGCCATGCGGCGGCGCATGATCGGGCTGCTGCTGATTGTTTTGGCTGGATTCCTGCTAATGTGGGCAGGCTTGTCTTTGGTCCGGTCACCGGCGTGATCTAGCTCAATCGTTCCTAACGCTGGTGGACCCCAAGATGCCTTACACCGCTACTTACCTTTGGATTGTGGGAATTTCTGGCATCGCTGCTGCCTGGCTTTTGATTTCGGCCATCCGGGTCTGCCGTCAGGTCGAGGATCGATCTGAAGGACTTCGTAACTTCAGTAGCGTGGCGCATCGGCCGAAGTTTGCTAACGTCGTTATGAATCGGGATGTTGCGAGCGATGTTGAAACGCAAGCGCTGCGCCGCGGTATGATCGCTCGTCTGCTAGCCATAGGTGCTATCGGTATCGCTGTGAATTTGATTGCCTGGGCTGGTGTGTAACATGGACCTGCTGAACCATTTTCGGCGCATGGCAGCCAACAATCTCTGGTCGAACGACCGGCTCTACCGCGCCGTGCTGCAGCTTGAGCCCGGCGAATTCGAAGCCGAACGGACGAGCTTCTTTCCGTCGATCAAGGCAACGCTGAACCACATCCTGGCGGTCGATCACCTCTATCTCGATTTTCTCGAAGAGGGCGGCGTCGGCGCCGCGGCCTACGATGAGTTCTTGCTCTTCGACGAAGCGGACGCGCTCTTTGGCAAGCGGACGGAGGCCGACCGGCGGCTGATCGCCTTTTGCGACCGCCTGTCGGCGGACGATCTCGAGCGCCGCGTCGTCACCGATCGGCGCGAGGACGGCATGATACCGGAACGGATCGGCGACCTGCTCGCCCATCTCTTCATCCACGACATCCATCATCGCGGCCAAGTGCACGCGATGCTGTCGGGCACCTCGGTGAAACCGCCGCAACTCGACGAGTTTTTCCTCGATTATGATCTGAAACTCAGGAAAGCCGAGGTCGAGAGGTTGGTGCTCGAAGGTCGCAATTAGTTGTAGTTACGAAAATTATTGACTTAATTATTGTAGGTACATAAATTCTGATGAAGATCGTTTGGGACGCCATCTCGAAAATTTCGATGCGCCCGGCAAGTCCCGCGGAAAGGAGATTGTTCAATGGCAAAGCGTAAGGTGCGCACCGAGTTCGAAGCTGGTCGCGGCTACAGCAAAGAGGACTGGGAAGCCGTTTCGGAGAATCCGGAATGGACAGAGGAGGATTTTCGAAACGCTCGTCCTTTCGCCAAAGCATTCCCTGAGCTTGCCGAAAGCATTCGCCGTTCGCGCGGCCGGCCGGCTCTCGATAATCCGAAGAAGCAGGTAACACTCCGTCTCGACAGTGACGTAGTCGCCCACTTTCGTGCCGGCGGCCCCGGCTGGCAGAGCCGCATCAACGAGATTCTGCGCAAAGCCGCCGGCCTCGCCAAATAGACGTTTGCCTGTGACAGCGTCATTTGGCATACCCGTCCCATTCGGGACCGAGTTCGTCAAAATCGTCGGCAATCCTGATTTTGCCCTTCATGGCGCCGACACGAGGCAGGGACTCGGGCACGGCTAGCGGCACGAGGCGAGCCGCAACCTTGCCGCGACGGGTAATCACAATCTCTTCGCCAGCTTCCGCGCGGCTGACGAGTTCCGACAGTCTTGCCTTGGCCTCTGCGATAGCAATGTTCATGGCCAAAGTCTGAGCTACTACTGACCGAATCGCAAGTCCGGCCGGTTAGCCTACTCCGCCGCCTGAACCTTCAGCACGCCGCGCTTGATCTGGTCCTGCTCGATCGATTCGAACAAAGCGCGGAAATTGCCCTCGCCAAAGCCTTCGTCGCCCTTCCTCTGGATGAATTCGAAGAAGATCGGCCCGATCACGGTTTTCGAAAAGATCTGCAGCAGGATCTTGGTCGTGCCGCCGTCGACGACGCCCTCGCCATCGATCAGGATGCCGTGCTTTTTCATACGTTCAATCGGCTCTTCATGGCCGTTCACGCGGGCAGAGGACATGTCGTAATAGGTCTCCGGCGGGCCCGGCATGAACTTCAGGCCGTTGGCAGCCAGCCTGTCGGTGGCGCCGTAGATGTCGTCGGTGCCGACGGCGATGTGCTGGATGCCCTCGCCATTATACTTCTTCAGATATTCGGCGATCTGGCTGGTCTCGTCCTTGGACTCGTTCAGCGGAATGCGGATCTTGCCGCAGGGCGAGGTGATGGCGCGGCTGACCAGCCCGGTGATCTTGCCGTCGATGTCGAAGAAGTGGATCTGCTTGAAGCCGAACAGGTCGCGATAGAAATCCCACCATTTGTCCATCTGGCCGCGATAGACATTGTGGGTCAGGTGGTCGAGATAATAGAAGCCGACGCCTTCCGGCCTGGGGTCGCGCTCGCCCAGCCAGTCGAACTCGGCGTCGTAAGCCGAGCCCTTCTCGCCGTAAGTTTCGATGAAATAGAGCAGCGATCCGCCGATACCGACGATCGCCGGCACGTCGAGCGTCTTGTCGTAGCCTTCATAGGGCGTCGCGCCCTTGGCCACCGCGTGATCGAAGGCATGCCTTGCATCGACCACCCGCCAGGCCATCGAGGCGGCGCAAGGGCCGTGCTTGTCGACGAATTTCATGGCATGCGAGCCGGGCTCGGCATTGACGACATAATTGATGTCGCCCTGCCGCCAGACGGTGATGTTCTTGCTGCGATGCTTGGCCACCGGCACATAGCCCATACGGGTGAACAGTTCGGCGAGCTTTTCTGGCTCGGCATGCGCGAATTCGACGAATTCGAAGCCGTCGGTGCCGGCGGGATTGGTCTTGCTGATCTTGGCGGGCGGTGCGTCGTGCGGGAAGGGACCCATGGCAGTGTCCTCCAAAACTGTTTGGCCTGGAAAGGCCATCTCAACCTAATGATAGCAAGGACGCAGTGCATGGTGCTTGCATTCAAACGCTTGAAATGATCAGGTAATGCGTGAATTGTGCATGTATGGAGAGAAACCCATGGATGAGGCGCGCATCGACCAGTTTGACCGCAAGATAATGGCTCTGCTGCAGGGCGATGCACGCCTGACCAACAACGACCTCTCGGAACGGGTGAACCTGTCGGCGTCGCAATGCTCGCGCCGTCGCCAGCGGCTGGAGGAGGACGGCTATATCAAGGGCTACCGGGCGGTGCTCGACCGCGACAAGCTCGGCTTTTCCCTTGTCAACGTCATCTCGGTGACGCTTGCCACTCACAACCGCGACAATGCGCGGCGTTTCGGCGAATTGGTGGCGCGGCTGCCGCAGGTGCAGGAAGCGCACGCGCTGACGGGCGAGATGGACTATATATTGAAAGTGGTGACGCCCAACCTGAAGTCGCTGTCGGAATTCGTCAACAGCGTGCTGCTGCCGCACGAATCCGTGCAGCACGTGAAGACGGCGATCGTGCTGGAGACGCTAAAGGAAACCGGCGCGCTACCGATCTGAGGGCGAATGTCACCCCTTCGACTGCTGGATCAGCCCATAAAGATTGGTGCAGCGGGCGCCGGAACGGCAGTAAGCGAAGACCGGGCCTTCAAGTTCCTCAAGCGCCTCGGCCTGGTCCTCGACATTCTCTGCCGTGATCTGGCCGCTGATGACGGGGATGTAGCGGAAGGCGAGCCCGGCGCCCTCGACCGCCGCCTTGACGGTGTCGGCCGATGGCTGGCCGAGCTGCTCATCGTCCGGCCGGTTGCAGATCACGCTTTTGAAGCCGGCGGCCTTGATGGTCGCGACGTCCTCGGGCTGGATCTGGCCCGAGACCGAATAGTCCTCGCTGATCTGTCGGTATTCCATGGCGGTGTCCTCGCAATCTGGTTAGCGGCAGTCTTGCCACTCCCTGACCCGGTCGGCAATCCGCGCGAAAAGAAATCCATCCGCGCAGATAGAGATTTCGATGCCGGAAATCCAGCCGGACGGCGCCGCGTGTGCTTGGATGCGCCATACGCCAGCCCGGCTGGATGAACGAGGTCGATCGCTCAGCTGCCGAGGATCGCGCCTTTGATCTGGGCGATGTTGTTGTGCATCAGGTCGATATAGGTCGCGGCCGGGCCGTCGGACTGCGACAGCGCATCGGAATAGAGCGTGCCGCCCACCTTGATGCCGGTCTCGCTGGCGATCTGCTCGATCAGCCGCGGATTGGTGATGTTCTCGACGAAGATCGCCGCCGCCTTGTCCTGCTTCACCTGGCTGACCAGCTTGGCCACGTCGGCGGCGGAAGGCTCCGACTCGGTCGACACGCCTTCCGGGGCCAGGAAGGTCAAGCCATAGGCCTTCTCGAAATAGCCGAAGGCATCATGCGAGGTGATGACGACGCGCTTCTCTTGCGGGATCGACTGGATCGCCGCCTGCACTTCGCCCTCGAGCGCATCGAGCTTTTGCGTATAGGCGGCTGCATTGGCCTTGTAGCTGTCGCAACCCGCAGCGTCGGCCGTGCAAAAGGCGTCGGCGATGTTCTTCACATAGATCTTGGCGTTGGCGATCGACTGGAAGGCGTGCGGATCGGTGACCGTCTTGCCGCCATCGGTTTCCGCGCCTTCGGCGGCGTCGGCCTCGGCGAATTCGGGTTTGAAATTGATCGGCGTGACCCCCTTGGTCAGCACGGCAATCGAAGCCTTGGTAGCGCTGGCGTCGACCAGGCGCTGCAGAAAACCTTCGAAATGCAGGCCGTTGACCAGCACGATGTCGGCCTTGGCCATGGCCACCGCATCGGCAGGGCTCGGCTCGTAGACGTGGGCGTCGCCGTCCGGCCCGACGATGGTGGTCAGATCGATGCGGTCGCCGCCGACATTCTTGGCGAAATCGGCGATGATGGTGAAGCTGGCGACCACTTTCAACGGCTCAGCAAAGGCCGACGAAGCGCCAAGGGCGGTTAATGTTATAACGCTCACGGCCAACGCGGTGCGGATCGATTTCAGCATGGACAGTTTCTCCTTGTTGGGATCAGGCAGTTCTGTGGCGGTGATGGACGATGCGGGCGCGCAGGATGCCGCGCGTGCCGAACAGGATCGAGGCGAAATAGACGACGCCGGCGGACAGGATGATCGCCGGGCCGGAGGGCAGTGACGCATGGTAGGACAACAGCAGCCCGGCAATGCAGGAGGCAAAGCCGATCACTGTGGCCAACACGCACATCGGCTCGACGCGCGACGTCCAGAAGCGGGCCGCCGCCGCCGGCAGCATCATCAGCCCGACCGACAGCAAAGTGCCGAGCGCCTGGAAACCACCCACGAGATTGAGCACGACGAGGCCGAGAAAGATGAAATGCACCGGGCTGCCCATCCGGCTGACCGAGCGCAGGAACAAAGGGTCGAGGCATTCGGCGACCAGCGCCCGCCAGAAGATGGCGAGGCTGGCCAGCGTCACCACGACGATGCCGCCGATCAGCGTCAGCGCCTCGTTGTTGAGCGCCAATACGGTGCCGAACAGCACATGCATGAGATCGACGCTGGAACCGCGGATCGACACCATAAGCACGCCGATGGCCAGCGAAATCAGATAGAAGGCCGCCATCGAGGCATCCTCGCGCTGGATGGTGAAGCGCGAGACGGCGCCGGCGCCGAGCGCCACGATGATGCCGGCGATCAGTCCGCCGATAGTCATCGGCAGGATTTCCAGGCCATAGAACAGGAAGCCGGCGGCAGCACCCGGCAGGATGGCATGCGCCATGGCGTCGCCGGACAGGCTCATGCGCCGCAGCATCAGGAACACGCCGACCGGGCAGGCGCCGAGCGACAGCATCATCGAACCGGCGAGCGCCCGCTGCATGAAGGCGTAGTCGGCGAACGGAGCGACGAACAGACCGTAGAGCACGTCCATCACGCCGCCCTCGGCCCCGGGCCGTGATGATGGTCATGGTCATGCCCGTGGCCACTGTGCTGGTGATCATGCTCGCCGGGCTCACACCATGGCGCGTTATCCTCCCAGGCTTCGTGGAAACGGCGCGCACGCAACAAATTCTCCGGCCGCAGCGTCTCCTTAGTCTCTCCCCAGGCGATCGGCTGGCGCGCCAGCAGCAGTGTTTCGGGGAAATTCTGCCGCACCAGATCGAGATCGTGGACCACAACCATGATCGTGCGCTCCTCGCCGTGCCAGCGCTTGATCAGCGCGATCAGGTCACCGACCGTCTTGGCATCGACGGCGTTGAACGGCTCGTCGAGCAGGATGAGCTCGGCATCCTGCAACAGCACGCGGGCAAACAGCGTGCGCTGCAGCTGGCCGCCCGACAACGTGTCGATCGGGCGCTTCTCGAAACCGCCGAGGCCGACGGCCATCAGCGCCTCGCTGACCGAGTCGCGATCTTCCCTTGTATAACGGCCGAGCATGCCGCGCCGCGGCCATAGGCCAAGTGAAACCAGGTCGACGACACGGGCCGGAAAGGAGCGGTCGAGCTCCGATTGCTGCGGAAGGTAGGCGGCGCGCACGCCGGGCGCCCGGATCACCGCGCCGGCCATCGGCTTCAGAACGCCGACGATGCCCTTCATCAGCGTCGACTTGCCGGAGCCGTTGGCGCCGACGACCGCCGTCAGCGATCCCTTGCGGATCGTACCATTGAGGTGGTGGACCGCAGGATGGCTGTTGTAGCCCAGCGTCAGGTCGCGGAAGGTCAGGCAGGTTTGGCTCATGTGACGATCCATGGGGCGACGATCGGTGGTGCAGGGGCGGATTCGATATGTGATGTTATTACATTAGTCAACAAGCCAATCGGGCGGAATTGCGGCCGGGCCGTCATGTTGTGTGCTTTGGCTTGGCTCAAGAAGTTCCGCTCGAGCGGCCTTGCTCCCGGCGAACCCGGCCCCTAAACAGGCGCAGCTGACAAGAGGAGAAGGAATATCCAATGAGCATTCGTCGCATCGATGTAGGCCCACGCATGAGCCAGATCGTCATCCACGGCAACACCGTCTATCTGGCCGGTCAGGTCGGCAAGCCGGGCGGAAATGTCGGTGCCCAGACCAGGGACATTCTGGCGGCGATCGACGAATTGCTGGCCAAGGCCGGCACCGACAAAACCAAGATCCTGCAGGCGATCATCTGGCTGGCCGACATGAGCACCTTTGCCGAGATGAACGCGGAATGGGACAAATGGGTGCCGCAGGGCAACACGCCGGCCCGCGCCACGGGCGAAGCGAAACTTGCCGGACCGGAATATCTGGTCGAGATCATTGTTACCGCGGCGATTTGAGAATGCGGCTCTAACCCTCCCCCTCGAGGGGAGGGTCGGCGAGTAGTCGAAGCGAAGCGGAGACTGCGAGACGGGGTGGGGTCGGCGAGGTTGCTCCGACCCCACCCCGCGTCACAAAATGCCGCCGCGCGGCAATTTGCTCCGCGACCCTCCCCTCAAGGGGGAGGGTTAGGAGCTCACCCCTGCGATGGCGTGAACCTTGCCACCAGCGTGTGGTTCTCTGCCGCATAGGTAAAGCGGACATGGGTGACGGGGTGCTCGGCGCTCCATGTCCGCCGCTCGATCACCAGGCACGGCGCGCCGGTCTCGATGTCGAGCGCCGCCGCGATGTGCTTTTCGGCGGCAACCGCGCGAATGCGATGCTCGGCGGCACTCCACGGCACGCGCCCGATCAGCCACGGACCGGGCGCGGTCTCGAAAAAGGCCTCTTCGGCGGCCTCCGGCACGGCAGCCAGGTTGATCAGCCGCTGCTCGTGGGCAAACGGCCGCTTGCCGGCGAAATGCAGGCATTCCAGCGCCAGCACCGGCCCGGCGACGTCGAGTTCCAGCAGGGCTCGGTCGTCGGCGCTGCTGCGCCTTCCGCTTCGCGCCATGCGCTCATAGCGGTAGGGCAAGCCAAGTGCCTCGACCTCGATCCGGATGTCGTGGATTTCGAGAACGGCCGCCTGCGATTGCGGCCGGCGGACAAAGCTGCCCGAACGACGCCGGCGCTCGATCAGCCCGGCCTTGGCCAGTTGCGACAGCGCCTTGTTCACTGTCATGCGCGAACAATTGTATTCGGCCGTCAGTTCATGCTCGAACGGAATGCGGTGGCCGGGCGCCCAGGCACCCGACAGGATCCGTTCGCTGATGTCCGACAGGATGCGCTGGTGCAGCGAAAGAGCCTCGCCGCCGGCCGCGCTTCCAGAATCCGCGCTTATTGTCGCGATCATACTCATGCCGAAAGCGCCGTCATCACCTTGCGGAACCGCTCGGCGATAGCATCGCGCCTGGCATGCATGCCGCCGCTGACCAGTTTCTTGCCATGCACCCAGACGCAATCGATCTTGGTGCCGTTGGCAAAAATCCAGGCGTCAAGGATTGTATCGCCCGTCTTGCCGGCCAGCGATGGATGCTTGCCGTCGAGCGAGACGAAATCGGCCGGGGCACCTGCTGCGATCTGCGAGGGGCCGGCGCCCAACGCGGCACTGCCACCATCGAGCGCTGCATCGAACAAAGCACGGCCGGTCGAGCCACCGGCCACCGCCAGCACGTTGCGGGCGCGGTGGGCGAGGCGCTGCGAATATTCGAGCTGCCGCAACTCGTCCGGCAGGCCGATCAGGACGTTTGAATCCGAGCCGATGCCAAGGCGGCCGCCATGCTGCATGAACAAGGACGCGGCAAAGGTGCCGTCGCCGAGATTGGCCTCGGTGATCGGACAAAGGCCGGCAACGGCGCCGCTTTTCGCCATTTGCACCGTCTCTGTGTCGGTCATGTGGGTGGCGTGGATGAGACACCAGCGCCGGTCGACCTTGGCATTGGCAAGCAGCCACTCGACCGGCCGCGCCCCGGACCAGGCAAGGCAGTCCTCGACCTCCTTCATCTGCTCGGCGATGTGGATGTGGATGGGCCCCTCCGGCGCCATCACCGTGATGTTTTCCAGTTCCTCCGGTGTCACGGCACGCAGGCTGTGCGGGGCGACGCCCACGACGCCTTGATTCAGCGCGCGAATGGATTCGCGGCATTTCTCAACAAGCCGCGAGAACTGGTTCACATCGTTGATGAACCGGTGCTGGCCTTCATTTGGCGCAGCGCCGCCGAAAGAGGAATGCGCGTAGAACACCGGCAGCAAAGTCAGCCCGATGCCTGTCTCGGACGCTGCGGCAATGATGCGCTCCGCCATCTCGGCGATGTTGACATAGGGCCGGCCGTCGCGGTCGTGGTGGAGATAGTGAAACTCGCCGACGCGCGAGAACCCGGCCTCCAGCATCTCGACATAGAGCTGGGCTGCAACCGCCTCGACCTGGTCCGGCGTCATCGACAGCGCAAATCGGTACATCACCTCGCGCCAGCTCCAGAAACTATCGGCGGAAGGGCCGCGCAATTCAGCAAGGCCGGCCATGCCGCGCTGGAAGGCATGGCTGTGCAGGTTCGGCATCCCTGATAGCAGGATGGCACGGCGCTCGTCGCCAGGCAGGAGCGAGGTATTCGCCTCGACCGTGGCGATCCTGCCGTCGGAGATGACGATTCGCACATTGCTGTGCCAGCCGTCGGGCAGAAGCGCCTGTTCCGCAAAGATTGCTGTCACGTTTTTCTCCAAATCCCGGTCTGCCGTGCGATGATAGCGCTTGCAGTGCCTTTTCATATGTATATACATAATCGTCACCTATTGAAACGGAAAAGATGATGGCTGCAGAGAGCAAAAGCCGGGCAGGAGAGCTTCGCCTCTGGCGCAATGCGCGCCTCGCGACCATGGCCGAAAGCAGCGCCGGGTCAGGCGTCGTCGACCACGGTGCGGTCGCCGTGCGCAACGGCCGGATCGTCTATGCCGGGCCGGAAGTCGACATGCCGGCGGCTCTCCGCGAGGGCGCCGAGGCGACCGACTGCGAAGGCCGCTGGATTACGCCCGGCCTGATCGACTGCCACACCCATCTGGTCCACGCCGGCAACCGTGCCAATGAATTCGAGATGCGGCTGGCCGGCGCCACCTATGAGGAGGTTGCCAAGGCCGGCGGCGGCATCGTCTCGTCGGTCAAGGCGTTGCGCGCGGCGAGCGAGGACGAACTGGTCGGCCAGTCGCTGCCTCGCCTCGATGCGCTGATTGCCGAAGGCGTCACCGCCGTCGAGATTAAATCCGGCTACGGTCTCGACCTCGAAAACGAGAAGAAGTCGCTGCGCGCCGCACGACGGCTGGGCGGTGAGCGATCGGTGGTGGTCAGGACCACTTTCCTCGGCGCTCATGCACTGCCGCCCGAAGCAAAAGGCGACAAGGACGCCTTTATCGATCTTGTCGCCAACGAGATTTTGCCGGCCGTCGCTGCCGAGGGCCTGGCCGATGCCGTCGACGGTTTTTGCGAAGGCATTGCCTTTTGGCCGGAGCAGATCGCCCGCGTGTTCGATGCCGCAAAGGCGGCGGGCCTGCCGGTCAAGCTCCATGCGGACCAGCTGTCCAATCTGCACGGCGCCGAACTTGCGGCGCGCTATGGTGCGCTATCGGCCGACCACCTCGAATACACCGACGAGGCCGGTGCGGCGGCGATGGCGAAGGCCGGAACCGTGGCGACCATCCTGCCCGGCGCCTACTACTTCATCCGCGAGACCAAGAAGCCGCCGATCGCCTTGTTTCGCCAGCATGGCGTCAGGATGGCCGTTGCCACCGACAACAATCCCGGCACGTCGCCGCTGACCTCGCTGCTGCTGACCATGAACATGGCCGCGACATTGTTTGGCCTGACCGTCGATGAATGCCTTGCCGGCGTTACCCGCGAGGCTGCCCGCGCGCTCGGGCTGCTTGGACAGACCGGCACGCTGGAGGCCGGAAAATCCGCCGATCTGGCGATCTGGAACGTCGAGCGCCCGGCCGAACTCGTCTACCGCATGGGCTTCAACCCGCTGCATGCCCGCATCTGGAGGGGACAATGACCGAACTCAAGCTAAGGCCGGGCAATGCCACGCTGGCCGATTGGCGCGCCATCTATCGCGGCGCCGCACTGAGGCTCGACGATGCCTGCCGGCCGAAGATCAAGGCCAGTGCCGAGGCCGTCGCCAGGATCGTTGCCAAGGGCGAGCCGGTCTATGGCATCAATACCGGCTTCGGCAAGCTGGCCAGCGTCCGCATCCCCGCCGCCGATCTGGAAACGTTGCAGCGAAACATCGTGCTGTCTCATGCCGCCGGCGTCGGCGAGCCGATGCCCGTCGCAATCTGCCGGCTGATGATGGCCCTGAAGCTGGCCAGCCTGGCACAGGGCGCCTCCGGCGTGCGGCCGCGGACGATCGAACTGATCGAGGCGATGCTGGCCAACGACGTTATCCCCGTGGTGCCGGCGCAAGGCTCGGTCGGCGCTTCCGGCGACCTTGCGCCGCTGTCGCACATGACCGCCGTGATGATCGGCGTCGGCGAGTGCTTTACCCCGCATGGCCGCTTTCCCGCCAAGGTCGCCTTCGTTTCGCACGGCCTGGAGCCGGTGACACTTGGCGCCAAGGAAGGCCTGGCGCTGCTCAACGGTACCCAGTTTTCGACCGCCTATGCGCTTGCCGCTTTGTTCGAGGCGGAAGTGCTCTACCAGTCGGCACTGGTCGCCGGCGCGCTGTCGACCGATGCCGCCAAGGGCTCCGACGCTCCGTTCGATCCACGCATCCATCTGCTCCGGAAACATCGCGGCCAGATCGAGACGGCCGAGGCGTTGCGCAATTTGATGGCCGGCAGCGCTATCCGTGAATCGCACCGCGTCGGCGACGAGCGCGTGCAGGATCCGTATTGCCTGCGCTGCCAGCCGCAGGTGATGGGCGCAGCGCTCGACGTGCTCCGCAAGGCCGCCGAGACGCTCGGCACCGAGGCCAACGGCGTCACCGACAATCCGTTGATCTTTGCCGAGGACGACTCCGCACTTTCGGGCGGCAATTTCCATGCCGAGCCGGTCGCCTTCGCCGCCGACATGATCGCACTCGCCGTCTGCGAGATCGGCTCGCTGTCGGAGCGGCGCATCGCCATGCTGGTCGATCCGGCGCTGTCGGGCATGCCGGCCTTTCTCACGCCGAAGCCGGGTCTGAATTCCGGTTTCATGATCCCTCAGGTCACGGCGGCAGCACTGGTTTCTGAAAACAAGCAAAAGGCCTATCCGGCCAGCGTCGATTCGATCCCGACCTCGGCCAACCAGGAAGACCATGTCTCGATGGCGGCGCATGGCGCGCGCCGCCTCATCGGCATGGTCGAGAATGCGACGGCCGTCATCGGCATCGAATTGCTGGCCGCCGCGCAAGGCTGCGATTTCCACGCACCGCTGGCCTCGAGCGCGGCACTGGAGGCGGTGCGCCGGCTGGTCAGGGCAGAGGTGCCCCATCTCGACAACGACCGGCACTTCCACCCCGACATGGAGAAGGCCATCGCCATGATACGCAGCGGCGCGGCGGTCGAAGCGGCAAGCGCGGTAAAGCTGCCGGGGGTGACGTCGTGAGACGGTTCACCATCACAGGCCGCGTTCTGTCGCGCCCCCCTCTGTCCTGCC
>NZ_JAMYMW010000015.1:0-162174 GCF_040318745.1 Mesorhizobium sp. M1027
AGCTCCCGCACGCCGGGTAGGTTCTCCAGCCGGCACAGCGTCGATTGCGACGCCAGATCCCGACCCGACGGCAGCGCATCCTGGGTCATCTTGAAGACCGGATCGCGGCGCAGCCGGTTGGCGTCGTTGCCGTCCTCGTAGCCGGCGGCGATCATCTTCATGCGAAAGCCGATCATGTCCGCCAGGCTGTGGACGACCTGGTCCGGGCAGCGCGGATCGTCGATGCAACGCGCCAGACGCTCGGCCACCCGCAACCGCTTTTCCACCTCGGCCAAGGCCAGAACGCCGCTGTTGGACGACAGCATGCCGCCGTCGAAACGGGCGACGACGGACTTGCCGCCGACTGATGACAAACCGCTCAGCGGCAGCGCAAGATCGTTCATGGTGGGTGTGGTCTCCGGGAAATGGTTCGGATCGGCTTAAGCAACCAAATCCTACGTCATTTCAACGATCAGATCCCGAGCAGCCAGCCAGTATTCGACCGTCGCTGGCGCCTCCGCCCACTGAGGCCTTGTGCTTCCTCCAGCGAGTCAAGCCGATCACCATGCGTGTCGCCAGTTCTGGTGCTCACCCACGTGCCATTTGCGATCTTGTGTCGGTGAGAGCACCGCAAGCACCTCCCCTGCTAGAGGGCAAGGCGGCTTGCGTCGCCCGTGTTGTTACTATTCTTCGCTGTGGCCGGAGTTTTTTCCTTGGCTTCGGAATCGGGACATTCGGCTTTGCAAAAAAATAGGGCATCGTGGTCGATCGTCACGCCCCCGAGTTCCGCGGCACGATGGGACGACAACGGCAGCGCAAGCTCCATTTGCGCGAGGGGCTCGTCCCTTCAAATACTTGATGCATTTGCGCTTTGCGTACCTCCGTGCATGTTGCTCGATGCCAGGCGGAGACCTCTGTCTAAACGATCGCGCATCGATGCAACGCCCACGCGTAGATCGCCATCATCGCGGCGATCGCTTTGCCGCGATCGCCGCAGCCGTTTTCGAGCACGACAATCATGCCGGCGCTGTCGGCAGCGATGCGCATGCAAAAATTCACAGATGCATTCTGGCCAAATGCTAGCTGCCCAGCAAATGTCCGGCATTTCGCAAGGCCCCTAGGAAGAGACTGGCATGGCCGTTGGCATCGATCTTGGCCTGCATCGACAGGGGCATGCTGTGCCAGTTCTCCAAGGGCGCAATGAAATGTGAGAACGTACCGTTGACGATGCAATGGTGGGTAACAAGGCCCTGTCTGTCCAACGCCAGCACGCCGATCTGGTCGCCCTGATATCGGATGGCTGCGACCCGCTGGACCCCCGCATCACCGTCGACCCGCACGTCGAAAAGCAGGATGCCGCGGCTCCTGGTGGCTACCTCGGCGGCCTTTTCAGCGAAGCCTAAGGAGAGCGAGCGGACGCTTTCGACCGCCAGCTGTAAAACCATCAAATCCAGTTCATCCACTGCCATAAGGTACCTGCGCGCAACACATGGGTGATAGCAATCGACCACACCGCTTGTTCACAGATGTCGGCTCACGACCGATCATTCAGGTTGTTGCCGGACGTCCATTGACCGAGGGAGTGCTCCGGTTCGAACCGATCCTGAAGCGGAATGCGCTGGATCTACGGAACCCGAGGAGCAGGCCAGCCAAAGTTGCCGCGACAATTGATGTCGTGATCATTCCAGACATTTGCATCGGCGTCGCTGAACATCCCACTGGTAAGTCCGTTGTTTGCGGCAAGGGGCCGTCTAGTACCTGAAAACCCTCGCGGTGGCGTTCCTCGAAGCTCGGGACCGCCGGGCGCTTGATCGTCGAGAACTTTGTTTACGAAGGTCCGGACCTCCTGCAGAGCATATTCCGGTGCGCTCGCCTTTGAGCATTCCGCTGAAGCGTGACGTTTCGCTAGTCCGTGTTCCTTGCAGGCTCACCGCGAGGGCGCCTTGCACACAGCGGCACGTCAGCGCATGAAACTCGTCCCCCGTTCACTTCACAAAATGGATTTCCTGAAGTACTGGGAGCGCAGAGAAATCTCCGGTCGCAGCCTACCCGGTTAAAACAAGGACCCAACAATGAAGACTCTCGTCGTCTGCTCCGGCGGATTGGACTCCGTCACCCTTGCTCACAAGGTGGCAGCGGAGCACGAACTCGCCGGCCTCTTATCTTTCGATTACGGCCAACGGCATAGGAAGGAATTGGGCTTCGCCGCCCTTTGTGCGGAGCGACTGAGCGTCCCGCACCGCATCATCGACATCCACGAGATCGGCGGCGGCCTTTCCGGCTCCGCGCTGACCGATAATGTGGACGTGCCCGACGGGCACTACGCCGAAGACACGATGAAGGTCACGGTGGTGCCGAACCGGAACGCCATCATGTTGGCCATTGCCTTCGGCTTCGCCGCAGCGCACGACGCTGACGCGGTGGCGACGGCCGTGCATGGTGGGGATCATTTCATTTATCCCGACTGCCGTCCGGCCTTCATCGACGCTTTCCAGATGATGCAGGACCACGCGCTCGACGGCTACGCGGAGATTCGCATTTATGCACCCTATGTGAATCTCACGAAGGCGGACATTGTTAGGAATGGAGCAGCATACGGCACGCCATTTGCGCAGACCTGGTCCTGCTACAAGGGCGCCGAGCGTCACTGCGGGAGGTGCGGGACCTGTGTCGAGCGGCGCGAGGCGTTTCATCTCTCTGGGCAGCCGGACCCCACCGACTACGAGGACTCCGACTTCTGGCTCGATGCGCTGCGAAGGAGGACCGCGTAATGTTCCGCATCACCAAGGAATTCCACTTCTCAGCCTCCCATCAGCTCACCTCGTTGCCACCCGATCACCAATGCGCGCGCCTGCACGGGCATAACTACATCGTTGAAGTGGAGCTTTCAGCGAATGGACTGAACGACAACGGCTTCGTGCGCGACTATCACGATTTGGCGCCATTCAAACGCTACATCGACGAGAGCTTCGACCACCGACATCTCAATGACGTGCTGGGACATGAGCAAGTCACGGCGGAATATCTGGCCAGACATTTTTATGAATGGTGCAAGGCACGCCTGCGCGAAACCTCGGCCGTGCGGGTGAGCGAAACGCCGAAAACCTGGGCGGAATACCGGCCATGACCGATACGCATCCCGCAATCCGCGTGAGTGAGATTTTCGGGCCGACGATCCAGGGCGAGGGCGTGCTCATCGGTTTGCCGACGGTCTTCGTCAGAACCGGCGGGTGTGACTATCGCTGTTCCTGGTGCGACAGCCTGCATGCGGTGGACAATCAATTCCGCCATGAATGGGAGATGATGTCCATTGGCGCGGTGTGGCAAAACGTGCTTGCGCTTTCCGGTGGCCGCCCGCTGATGGTGTCGCTGTCAGGCGGCAATCCGGCCATCCAGCCGCTCGGCGCGCTCATCGAGCGAGGCCATGGTGAAGGTTATCGTTTTGCGCTGGAAACCCAAGGTTCGGTGGCCAGGGACTGGTTTGCCGACCTTGACGTGCTAGTCCTCAGCCCAAAGCCGCCGTCAAGCCAAATGACGACCGATTGGGCCGCTTTCGAGGCCTGCCTCCAGGCGGCACAAGGCAGGCCGCAAGTCGTGCTCAAGCTCATTGTTTTCGACGAAAGGGACTACGCCTACGCGAAAGACGCCGCTGCGAGATTTCCGCGACTTCCGATCTATCTGCAACCCGGCAATCACACGCCGCCACGCCCCGCAAATGAAGACGGGCCTGTCGACCTTGACGGTATATTGAAGCGCATGGAGTGGCTGGTTGATAGCGTGACCCGCGACAGGTGGTTCGAAGCCCGTGTGCTGCCGCAGCTGCACGTTATGCTCTGGGGTAACAAGAGAGCCGTCTAGCCTAGGCCCGCTTTTCACTGAAACTGCGCCGGCGGATATTCGGGTGGACGGGTTGTCCCACGCTTGACGGCGCTGCCGGGGTGCTTGCGGACTTCTGCCACCGGCACCAGGAGCGTGGCCAGCCGCTTACGACTCGGATTGTTGCCGAGGCTCGGTTTCGACGGGCGTCGGCCTGGCGCGAACCAATCAAAGGTTAGCGCGAGCCACGGGTGGATAGTGTGGTGGTGCGATGCGGCGGCGCCTGCTGCAGCTGGCACGGTCCTTGCGGATTCTTGTTGCAAGGCCGAAGGGAGCTGTCGGCCGACAACCATGATCTGGCCAGGACGATTGTCGACTGCTTCCGATACAGAAAAGAGGCCGGACTCGACGTGGCGCTTCAGGGACTGCGAAATGGAATACGGCGCCGGAAGGCACGACCGGACGATATCGTCGCTATACCAAGACGCGTCTGGTCCGCTCCGAATCCTGTCTCGACACAACGGTCGCCGATCAACAGTGAAAAATGTAGCGCAATCGGTTCACGATCGACTGAGAACCATGACGTTCCTCTGCGGTGCTCAGACTGCCGCTGAGTGCCTGGCCGTTCCACTTTCGAAATATTTGTCGAACTTTGCCGCGATGCTCCTGACAAAGGGCCGGCTTTCCGCAGGCACGACGAAGCGGTCACCATCAAGTTCAAGCAACCGCGCAGGATCTTGGAGAGCCGTGGAACTCGCCTTGAGGAGAAGTCTTTGGCCGGCTTCGCCAAAGCGCTCCACCAGCTCAATCGCCGAGAAGGCGAAGTCACACATCAATCGCTCGATGATCCAGCCGCGAACACGGTCGTCGTCGGAAAGCGCGATACCCCGAACAGCGGCCAGCCCGCCGTTCTCGACCATGCGCCCATACTCGGCGGTCGAAGGCATGTTCTGTGCATAGCCTTGCCGAAACTGGCTGATGGACGATGGGCCGAGGCCGATCAATGTCTCGTAGCGGTCCTCGGTGTAGCCTTGGAAGTTCCGGTGCAAAGTCCCGGCGCGGGCCGCAAGCGCCAGGGCATCGCCCGGCTTGGCGAAATGATCGAGCCCGATTGCTTCGTATCGCTGGTCCATGATCGCCCGCGCTGCCAATTGCGATTGGGCAAACCGCTCCGCCGGACCCGGCAACCAGGCCTCGTCGATCATCGTCTGATGTTTCTTGAACCACGGCACATGGGCGTAGCCAAAAAGCGCGATCCGATCCGGTTCCAGGGTCAGTGCCTGTGTAACCGTGGAGGCGACGCTCTCCCTGGTCTGATGCGGCAGGCCGTAGAGCAGATCGAGATTGACGGATTCGACGCCGCGCGAACGAACGCCATCAACAACCGTCTTGGTCTGCAAAAAGCTCTGCTCGCGGTTGATCGCTTTCTGCACCTTCGGGTCGAAATCCTGGACGCCGAGGCTCGCACGGGTCATGCCGATTTCGGCAAGTGCATCGAGGCGGGCATCGTCCATATCGCTGGGTTCGATCTCAACGCTGATCTTTGCACCGGGGAGAAACGTGAAGCTGTTGCGCAGGACGGTTCCCAGCGCCACCAGATCCTCCGGTTTGAGCATCGTCGGCGAACCGCCGCCGAAATGGACGGCACGCACGCGGCCCTTGCCTGCGACAACACTGGAGACGGTGGCGATCTCGGCATCCAGTGAGCGCAGATATGTGGTCACCGGTTCGTAGTGGCGTGTCTGCTTGGTATGGCAGGCACAGAACCAGCAAAGCTTGTCGCAGTACGGGATGTGCAGATAGAGCGATATCTCGTGGCCCTCGTCGAGCGCCTGCAGCCAGCCCCGACAAACGGCAGCATCAATGCCTGTATGAAAATGCGGCGCTGTCGGATAACTGGTATAGCGCGGGACGTTCTCGCCAAGTCTGGCAGCTAGCTCCAGTCGCATGTCGTGGTCCACCGTGTTTGCGTCGCCGGAACTGTGGATGCTTGGATGAGCCTAAGCCCTGATTTCGATCAACGTTCAGCACGGACAAACTGCCGCAAGGATTTTTCTACCGTCGATTGCTATCCTGCCCGCACTGGACCGGTAGAGCGATCGAATGACATTACGGCAGGACACTCACAGTTCCGGCATTCCCGTTCTTTGCCTGTCTTGCGAGGCACGGCACCGCGGTGTCTGTGGTGCGCTCGAACCAGACCATTTGGCTCAGCTCGCCAAGACGTCGTCGCGGCACAATATCGAGCCGGGGGTCGAACTGATCGGCGACGCCGAGGCGGTCGACTGTTATTCAAACGTGCTTTCAGGCGTGGTGAAGCTCACGAAGAGCCTTTCGGACGGCCGCCAGCAGATCGTCGGTCTCCAGTTCGCGCCGGATTTTGTGGGACGGCCCTTCAAGATGAAAAGCGCGATCAATGCGGAAGCGGCAACAGCTGTCTCGCTATGCTCGTTTCCGAGAGCGGCCATCGAACGGTTGATGAAGGAATCACCGGAATTTGTGCATCGCCTGTTCAAGCAGGCGCTGAACGAACTCGACGAGGCACGCGAATGGATGGTGACTCTGGGGCGCAAGACCGCACCGGAGAAGGTGGCGAGCTTTCTCCTCATGATCGCCCGGAACATCGATTCCAGTGCTGACCCGGCGGCTAGGTCGGCGTGCTTCGAGCTGCCGATGACGCGTGCCGACATCTCTGATTTCCTTGGAATTACAAACGAGACCGTGAGCCGTCAGCTGACCAGCCTGAGAATGGACGGCGTGATTCGGATCGAGAACAACCGCCGTGTCACCGTGGACAGCATGAGCCGGCTGGAACGGCGCTGCGGCGGCCGAGGCGCAACCGCCGTTTGAATGACACCGAAGCTGCATGGCCTACGTCACTTATTTCGTTCGGGGCAGGGCATGCTCGCGTTGGGCTTAGAAGAAGCCGCATAGCGACAGCCCGCTCTCCATCCGATCGCCTGAGCCAGGTGTGGTTCGGCCAACTCGTCGGCGAAGCATCCATCCTCGAGGTGCTCGACGTGCAGCCGGCTGTTCCAGGCAGGATTGCACTCGGCCAAAGTCAATACGCCTCATACGCAGGGGAAAATCGCCGTTCCCCCGAATCATGAATGTCACGAAGGCAGCGCAACGCTGGCGCTGGCTGTCCCAAGGCATTGAAACGATCGAGGTTCGGCAAGGCATCTGCCTACTTTCCAGCGTCACAGAAGGCGCGCTTCCCCACACGCCCGCGATCGCCTCCATACCCGACCCGACCGGGGACGCCGGGCCTGTCCATAAGCGTGGCGGCCGGTGCTGCGCTTCCACATTCGATCGCCACAGTCTGATCGCACTGAACTCGATGCTGCTCGAAGCAAAATCGTGCGGCTCTGACATGGATCAGGGCGAGCAGGCCACGGCTGCGCAATAAGGCACTGCGGTTTGGCGCCCGCCGGAATTGGAAATCGGGGCTTGCGATGAAATTCGGCACAGAGATCGTCCTTCTAAGCCTGTTTGCGTTTGCGGCCCTGGTGGCTGCCGGCTTCGGCGTAGATGAACCTTTTCGCCGCCATATGTGGGTTTTGTTCTTCGCCGTGGCTGGCTTCACTGCGATTCTGTTGCGCAACACGGAGTTCAAGCCGGCAGTTCCGATCGACCCCGGCGCTTACATGGATGGGCCGATCCGCTACGGTGCCATCGCCACCGTATTCTGGGGCGTCGTCGGCATGCTGGTCGGCGTGGTCATCGCCCTGCAGCTCGCCTACCCCGATCTCAACATCCAGCCCTGGTTCAATTTCGGCCGACTGCGGCCTTTGCATACTTCCGGCGTGGTTTTTGCCTTCGGCGGCAATGCACTCATCTGCACGTCACTTTATGTCGTGCAGCGGACCTGTCGTGCCAGGCTGTTCGGCGGCGATCTCGCCTGGTTCGTGTTCTGGGGCTATCAGCTGTTCATCGTCATGGCGGCAACCGGCTACCTGCTCGGTATCACCGAGAGCCGCGAATACGCCGAGCCCGAATGGTATGTGGACCTGTGGCTGACCATTGTCTGGGTCGCCTATCTCATCCTGTTCCTCGGCACGATCCTAAAGCGCAAGGAACCGCACATCTATGTCGCCAACTGGTTCTACCTTGCCTTCATCGTGACCATCGCAATGCTGCATGTGATCAACAACCTGTCGATGCCGGTCTCTTTCCTGGGCTCCAAGAGCTATTCAGCCTTCTCCGGCGTACAGGACGCCCTGACGCAATGGTGGTACGGCCACAATGCCGTCGGCTTCTTCCTCACCGCCGGCTTCCTCGGGATGATGTATTATTTCGTGCCCAAGCAGGCCAACCGACCGGTCTATTCCTACCGGCTGTCGATCATCCACTTCTGGGCTTTGATCTTTCTTTACATCTGGGCCGGTCCGCACCACCTCCACTACACCGCCCTGCCGGACTGGGCCCAGACGCTCGGCATGGTGTTCTCGATCATGCTGTGGATGCCGTCATGGGGCGGCATGATAAACGGCCTGATGACGCTCTCGGGCGCCTGGGACAAGCTGCGCACCGACCCGATCATCCGTATGATGGTCATGGCCATCGCCTTCTACGGAATGTCGACTTTCGAAGGCCCGATGATGTCAATCAAGGCCGTCAACTCGCTCTCGCACTACACCGACTGGACCATCGGTCACGTCCATTCGGGCGCGCTCGGATGGGTTGGCATGATCTCGTTCGGCGCGATTTATTTCATGGTCCCGAAATTATGGAACCGCGACCGGCTTTATTCGCTGCGGCTCGTCAACTGGCACTTCTGGCTGGCGACGCTTGGGATCGTCGTTTACGCCGCGGTGATGTGGGTGTCCGGCATCATGCAGGGCCTGATGTGGCGCGAGTACGACGAGCAGGGCTTCCTGGTCTATTCCTTCGCCGAAACCGTCGCCGCCATGCATCCCTACTACATCATGCGTGCCATCGGCGGCGCGATGTATCTGTCGGGCGCCCTCATCATGGCCTGGAACATCGCCATGACCATCCTCGGCTACCAGCGCGAGGAGGATCCGATGCCGCGCTCCATCCCCGCCCTCCAGCCTGTGCGATCAGGAGCCAGAAAATGGGCTTGATGGACAGACACGCGGTCATCGAGAAGAACGCCACACTTCTTCTCCTCGGGTCCCTGCTGGTCGTAACAATCGGCGGTATCGTCGAGATCGCGCCGCTCTTCTATCTCGACAACACCATCGAGAAGGTGGAAGGCATGCGGCCCTATTCGCCGCTCGAGCTCGCCGGGCGCAACATCTATGTGCGTGAGGGCTGTTACCTCTGCCACAGCCAGATGATAAGGCCGTTCCGCGACGAGGTCGAGCGCTACGGCCACTATAGCCTGGCGGCCGAGTCGATGTACGACCACCCGTTCCAGTGGGGCTCGAAGCGCACCGGGCCGGATCTCGCCCGGGTCGGCGACCGCTACTCGAACGGATGGCACGTCCAGCATCTCACCGAGCCGCGTTCGGTGGTGCCGGAATCGATCATGCCGAGCTACGCGTTCCTGAAGGACATGCCCATCGAGGTGAAGGATTTCTCGACGCATCTGATCGCCAACAGCCGTGTCGGTGTGCCCTATTCAGACGACATGATCGCTCATGCCAATGCCGATCTCATGGCGCAGGCCGATGCGAATGCCGACACATCGGGCCTGGAGAGACGCTATCCGAAAGCCAAGGTTGGGGACTTCGACGGCGATCCGCAGCAGGTCACCGAAATGGATGCGCTGGTCGCCTATCTCCAGATGCTCGGCACGCTGGTCGATTTCAGGACCTATGACGAAGCCGCCGGTTACCGCTGAGGAGAATGGCGATGACCTACAATTTCATGCGGGAGTTTGCCGACAGCTGGGGCCTGCTTGCCATGGCGCTTTTCTTCCTCGGATGCGTTGCCTTTGCACTTCGTCCCGGCAGCCGCAGGCAAGCCGAGAGAGCCGCTCACATTCCTCTCAAGGACGACTGATCATGGGCAGCGAGCATATCGACGAGGTTTCGGGTATCTCGACGACCGGCCATGAGTGGGACGGCATCAAGGAACTCAACAACCCGCTTCCGCGCTGGTGGGTCATCACCTTATACATCACCATTGCCTGGGCGATCGGCTACACCGTCGTCTATCCGGCATGGCCGATGCTGACTTCCGCGACCAGGGGTGTGCTGGGGTATTCGAGCCGCAAAGATGTCAAGAATGAACTGGCGGCGGCCGAAGTGGCCAAGGACAAATATGTCGCTGCCATTCAGGCGAAGACCGTCTCCGAGATTACTGCCGACGATACACTACGCGAATTCGCGGTCGCCGCAGGTGGCGCCGCGTTCAAGGTCAATTGCGTGCAGTGCCATGGCTCGGGCGCTCAAGGGTCCAAGGGTTTTCCCAACCTAAACGACGACGATTGGCTGTGGGGTGGCAACGCCGAACAGATCCAGCAGACGATTGCGCACGGCATCCGCTTCGCATCAGACCCGGATACGGGCCTGTCGGAAATGCCTGCTTTTGGCGACATCATCACGACGGATCAGATCAAGCAGGTCGGCGCCTATGTCGCAAGCCTCTCCGATCCTGTTCAGGACACAAGCCTGATCGAACTCGGCGCCAATGTTTTCGCCGAGAATTGTGCGGCCTGTCATGGTGAGAATGCAAAGGGCAACAGGGAGCTCGGCGCACCCGACCTGACCGACGCGATCTGGCTTTACGGGTCTGGCGAAACAGCCATCGCCGCGCAGGTCCGCGCCCCGAGGCATGGCGTCATGCCGGCCTGGATCGGGCGTCTCGGCGAGATCAAGGTCAAGGAACTCGCGGTCTATGTCCATTCGCTTGGCGGCGGAGAATAGGAACGCAAGCCTATTCTCGTCCTCCCCCCAACCGCCAAGCGACGAGGCCCGGCGCGAGCCGGGCCTCGGCATCATCCAGAAACCGATGGGTCGGGCTTCCGGCGAAATCGTCGCTGGTGACTGGAGCTTCTCGTGCTCGATAACACGCAAATAGAACGGCTCGAAGCCGATGCGGTCAACTCCGCCAAGACCCGTCAGCCGCTCTATGCCGCACGCAAGAAGATCTTCCCGGCCCGGGCCTCTGGCAGTTTCCGCCGCTTCAAGTGGTCGGTGATGGCAATCACGCTGGGGATCTACTACCTGACGCCCTGGCTGCGGTGGGATCGCGGGCCATTTGCCCCTGACCAGGCCGTGCTGGTCGATCTTGCCAACCGCCGCTTCTACTTCTTCTTCATCGAGATATGGCCGCAGGAATTCTACTACGTCGCCGGCCTGCTGGTCATGGCCGGTATCGGCCTTTTCCTGATCACATCCACCGTCGGCCGGGCCTGGTGCGGCTATACGTGCCCGCAGACCGTGTGGGTCGATCTGTTTCTGGTCGTCGAGCGAGCCATCGAGGGCGACCGCAACGCGCGCATGAAGCTCGATGCCGGGCCCTGGACTGCGCGCAAACTCGTGCTGCGAACATGGAAACACGCCATTTGGCTGGTCATAGGCGCGGCGAGCGGCGGCGCCTGGATTTTCTATTTCGCCGATGCGCCGACGCTGGTTGGGGAACTCTTCACCGGCACCGCCGCCCCCGTCGCCTACATCACCGTGTCCGTGCTGACGGCGACGACCTATACGTTCGGCGGGCTGATGCGCGAGCAGGTCTGCACCTACATGTGCCCATGGCCACGCATCCAGGCGGCCATGCTCGACGAGAATTCCCTCACCGTCACCTATAATGACTGGCGCGGCGAACCGCGCTCGCGTCACGCCAAGAGGGTCCTTGCCGCCGGGCAGCCCGTCGGCGACTGTGTCGACTGCAATGCCTGTGTCGCGGTGTGCCCGATGGGGATCGACATTCGTGATGGCCAGCAGCTTGAATGCATCACCTGCGCGCTCTGCATCGATACCTGTGACGGTATCATGGACAAGCTCGGCAGGGAGCGCGGACTGATTTCCTATGCGACGCTGGCCGACTACAACGCCAACATGATGCTGGCGACCCCGGGCGGCTCCGGTTCAGTCAACCCGTCACTGGTCAGGAGCGCTGACGGCCTGTTCTCCGACAAGGTGGCCCGTTTCCATATCCGCAAGATCTTTCGCCCGCGCACCTTCATCTACATGGGCGCCTGGTCGGCGGTCGGTCTCGCGCTGCTCTATTCACTGCTGACGCGCGATCGGCTCGAAGTCAACGTGCTGCACGACCGCAATCCGCAATTCGTCACGCTGTCCGACGGCTCGATCCGCAACGGCTACACCGTCAAGCTGCTGAACATGATCCCCGAACCAAGAACGATAGTCGTCACCATAGGGGGCTTGCCAGGCGCAGAGATGAGCATCGTCGGAGTCGACCTCCCCGCCGATCGCGCTTTTGCGATCCAGGTCGAACCCGACCGGCTTAAGATGCTGAAGGTCTTCGTGCGCCAGCCGGCAGATCAAATTCAGGGCACAGCGCAGACCTTCAAGTTCCGTGTCGAGGACAAGGCGAGCTTCGAGTCGGACGAATACACCGCCACTTTCAACGCACCGGAGATCGCCAGATGAGCGACACCTCGCGACAATCCCACGAATTCACCGGCAGGCATATGCTGTTCACCATCCTTGGCTTCTTCGGCGTGGTCATAGCGGTCAATCTGACGATGGCGACGCTCGCCAACACGAGCTGGACCGGCCTTGTCGTCGAAAACACCTATGTGGCGAGCCAGCAGTTCAACAAGAAGGCCGAGGAGGGGCGAGCTCAGGCAGCCCTCGGCTGGACTGGCAAACTGACCATCGCAGGCGGTGAGGTCCGCTACAGCCTCACCGATGCTGTCGGCAAGCCGGTTGCCTTGCATGGCGTCAAGGTGCTGTTTCGTCATCCCGCCTACGAGGCCGAGGACAAATCCGTCACTCTTGCCGCTGCCTCCGGTCAGATATTCGCCGCGCACCACATGCCCACGGATGGCGTCTGGATCGTCGAAATCGACGCCGATGCGAGCCTTGCGGAACCCTATCGCGACGTTCGCCGGATCATGATTTCCCACGGGGCGCTGCAATGAGCTGCTGCGCGCCAGGCGCCGAAATGGCATTGGACCTGGAAAACGTCACACTGGTCCTGCCTTCTGGCCAGGAAATCAGACTGGCGAGCCGCTCGATTGGCGAAAATCTTCGCCAGACCGACCTCTCGGTGCCGGCTGTGCATTGTGCCGCCTGCATCCAGACGATCGAGACGGCGATCGGCAAGCTGGATCGCGTCGAAGGCGCTCGTGTCAATCTTTCAACGAAACGTGTTTCGGTCCGGTGGCGCGGCGACGAGGTTCCGCCATTCGTCGCCACACTTGGACGGCTGGGCTATGGCGCGCACCTGTTCGATCCCGAGGCTGACGGGAAGGACAGGACGCTCTCGGAACTGATCCGCGCCGTCGCGGTGGCCGGCTTTGCGGCGGGCAACATCATGCTGCTATCAGTCTCCGTCTGGTCCGGCGCGCAAGGCGCGACCCGCGACCTGTTCCATTGGGTCTCGGCCTTGATTGCCATTCCTGCGCTCGCTTTCGCCGGCGGCATCTATTTTCGCTCGGCCTGGAATGCGCTGCGCCACAGCCGCATGAACATGGACGTGCCGATCGCGGTCGGGGTATCGCTCGCTTACGCCATGAGCCTCTACGAGACGATCAACCATGGCGACCATGCTTATTTCGACGCGTCGGTGTCGCTGCTGTTCTTTCTGCTGATCGGCCGCACGCTGGATCACGTGATGCGGGAACGGGCACGGACGGCCGTAAACGGACTGGCTCGGCTGGCGGCGCGCGGCGCCATGGTGCTGCGCGAGGATGGTTCGCGCGACTACTTGCCGGTTGGCGAGATCGAACCAGGAATGGAGCTCTTGATTGCGGCTGGCGAGAGGGTGCCCATCGACGGCAGGATCATTGGCGGGGCATCGGATCTCGACTGTTCCCTGGTTTCCGGGGAAAGCACGCCCAGAACGGTGGGCCCGGGGGCGCAGGTCCAGGCCGGTACACTCAATCTCACCCGTCCGCTGACCATCGAGGCGACGGCCGCCGCGAAGGATTCATTCCTGGCCGAAATGGTTCGGCTGATGGAAGCGGCAGAGGGCGGCCGCGCCCGCCATCGCAGGATCGCCGATCGCGTCTCCGCGCTCTATGCCCCCGTGGTCCACCTCACCGCCTTTGTGACGTTCCTCGGCTGGATGGCGGCGACCGGCGACTGGCACCGGGCAATAACAATCGCGATCGCCGTTTTGATCATTACATGCCCGTGTGCGCTCGGTCTCGCCGTGCCGATCGTGCAGGTGGTCGCTGCGCGGCGGCTGTTTGAAAGCGGCGTCATGGTCAGGGACGGCTCCGCCATGGAGCGCCTGGCGGGGATCGACACGGCATTGTTCGACAAAACCGGCACGCTTACGCTCGGACTGCCCAGGCTGATCAATGCGCCGTCCATCGATCCGACGATGCTCGCCATGGCGGCCGAGATGGCAGCGCATTCCCGCCATCCCTTTTCGAAGGCAATCGCTGGCAATGCAGCCTTTGCCGGCCAGCCGAAACTCGCGTCCGTCAGCGAGCATCCGGGCTTCGGCATCGAAGCCATCGGCGAGGGCAGTACCTGGCGGCTGGGTCGCCGCGGATGGCGTGAGTGGAAAGCTCGGATCGGCGGCGAAGGCAAACAAGGCTATGGCGGAACCGTTCTGACGAAGGACGGGGTCATTGTCGCGACTTTCGATTTCGAGGATGATCTGCGTGCCGATGCCAAGGCGGCCATCGAGCAACTGAACGGCGCCGGCGTGTCGGTGGAGATGCTGTCGGGCGACACAGAGGCTGCCTGCGGCGAAGTCGCGGAAGCACTGGGCGTCGAGCGCTTCGTTCCCTCGTTGCTTCCCTTCGGGAAGGTCGAACACATCGAAGCATTGACGCGAACTGGCCACAAGGTGCTGATGGTCGGCGATGGGCTCAACGACACGCCTGCATTGGGCGCCGCACACGTTTCGATCGCTCCGGCCACGGCGGCGGATATCGGTCGCAACGCCGCGGATTTCGTGTTCCTGCGTAAAAGTCTTCTGGCGGTCCCACTTGCTTTAGACATTTCGCGGAAGGCCGGACGGCTGATCCGGCAGAACATCGCCATCGCGATCGTTTACAATGGCATCGCCGTGCCGGTCGCCATTCTGGGGCACGTTACGCCACTGATCGCGGCGGTCGCGATGTCCGCCTCGTCCCTCCTGGTCATCGGCAATGCGCTACGTCTGCAAGGTTTCGTGTCAAATGCATCGGTGCAAGATGCCCGACATGACAGGCGCTCGGACATTGGCGCACTGGCACAATCCTCATGACGACGCTCGCCTACCTCATACCTGTGGCCCTGTTCCTCGGAGTGCTTGGGCTGGCGGGGTTCCTGTGGGCCTTGAGGAGCGGCCAATATGAAGATCTCGATGGCGCCGCCGAGCGGATCCTGATCGACCGCGACGAGCAACGCAGTTGACCCAGCCTGCCCTGCGAGGACTCGCTCGAATATTTTCCGCGGTTGCTTCGCGTCATGCCGATTTCGGCGCGCGACGGGTGCGAACGGATCAGCCAGAATACGTTGCCGAACTTTCGGCCAGGAAAGGGCCGCACCGAACGGGAAGCCGGCCATTCCATGATGACCTGACCAGACCATGGCGTGGCGGTCGACCAGTCGACCGTGAACCCGCCGTTGCCGCGTTTATCGAGCCTGGTTGATCCACATCAGGGTTATCTCTTCATAGGCATGGTTTCATTGAGCATTTTTGAACGGAGAACGGATGTCTAACGGACGGTTAGGTCGCGTGGAGACGCTTGGGGAGATGAGCCGCAAACCGT
This sequence comes from Mesorhizobium sp. M1027, assembly GCF_040318745.1. Lineage (NCBI taxonomy): Bacteria > Pseudomonadati > Pseudomonadota > Alphaproteobacteria > Hyphomicrobiales > Phyllobacteriaceae > Mesorhizobium > Mesorhizobium sp. M1027. The sequence goes on from NZ_JAMYMW010000015.1 coordinate 15,611, forward strand.
GGATCGATTGCGATGCGTTCCAGTGCCCTTCGTCGCAGATAGCCGACGCAATGGCGGCACGCTGATGGCCGGCTCTGTCGATAGATTCGACGTTATTGTGGTCGGAGCCGGGCCGGTCGGACTTTCCTTCGCCGCGTCGCTTGCCCAGAGCCGACTCAAGGTGGCAGTGGTTGAACGGCAGTCGCTCGAAAGCCTGGCGAATCCGGCTTTCGACGGTCGCGAGATCGCGCTGACCCACGCATCGGTTGGAATCCTTCGCGAGCTCGGCGCCTGGGATGCCATCCCCGCTTCGGACAAATCACCGCTACAAGGCGCGCGCGTGCTCAACGGATCGAGCCCTTTCGCCCTGAGCTTCGATTCTCCCAGCGGATCTGGGGAACCACTCGGAATTCTGGTCCCAAATTGTCGGATCCGCGACGCCCTGTTCAAGCTTGTCCACTTCCAGGATCATGCCCAGCTGCTGTGCGGCCGCTCGGTCGTCAATGCAACAACCAGCCACAAAGAAGCAGTCATAACGCTCTCTGATGGCAGGCAATTGGCCGCTCGGCTGCTCGTTGCAGCGGATTCGCGTTTGTCCGCGACGCGCGACCTGCTCGGCATTGGCGCCGACATCAATCGGCTTGGCAACTCCATGCTGATTTGCCGGGTGAGGCACGAGCGCGCCCATCACCAGATCGCGGTCGAATGGTTCGATCACCATCAGACGATAGCGATGTTGCCGCTCATGGAAGGCGTGTCGTCGCTGCTTCTCACTTTGCGCTCAAGCGAGGCCGACAGACTGCTTGCTCTCGACGACGATTTGTTCCTCATGGAATCGACGAGCCGGTGTCGAGGACGCTTCGGAGAGATGACCTTGGCAAGCACCCGCCATGCCTATCCGCTGGTCACGACCTGGGCGCACAAGTTCTGGGCTCCGAGTGCGGCACTGATCGGCGATGCTGCCCTCGGCATGCACCCGGTGACCGCGCATGGCTTCAACATCGGCCTCAGTGGCCAGAAGCAACTCGCCGATAGAATCCTGGCGGCATGTCGCGAGCGCCGCGACATTGCTGATCCCGACATACTCGGCAGATACGAAAGCCGGCTGCGTCTGTCGGCGGCACCGCTCTATCATGCTACGAATGCACTTGTCGCTCTCTACTCAGGCGAGCACCCGGCGGCACGGCTTGCAAGACATGCAGGGCTTCGCTTTGCCCAATATCTTCCCTTTATCCGCCTTGGTATTTCGGCCATGCTCAGGCGGTGAATCGCAGGCAGCGCTGCCGCTCTGGAACGCTATCTCGGCCCGGCTTCCTTTTGTCTCGCCGGGCGCGTTGATGCCGTTGGCAGGGCTGCTTCCATGGTGACGTTGCCGATCCTGGGATGATTCGGATCAAGGCACGCGTGCGGGCAAGAGCTCGATGGTCAGACGGCAAGGCCAAGAGGCAGACGTGCGCCCCGAAGACATGGTGAGCACACTGGTTATCCCCGCTGGATAGTTAACCCGTCCTTCAGTGGGCCTGCGTAGGCTTGTCCTCGCGAACAACGATGGGAGCAAGCTGGTCCGTCCATGGCCCCGAAGAATGAAGACACGCTGGAGGCCAAAATCCGTCAGGATCAGCTTGCTGACCTGAGGGCCGGCCTCTTCGTGTCGATGCCGATAAGCGCTATCCTGTCAGGCCTGATTTGGGCGGTGCACGCCCTTTCTGGCAGCGGCTTTGCAGCTGCAATCTGGTTCCTGGTCGTCAATGCGATAAATGCCGCCCGCCTTGCACTCGCGCGTTATCAGCTAAAGGAAACGGGGCGCCATGACGGATTAGTGGGGGTTTTGCCGCGGCTTCGCTGGTTTGGCATCCTTGCTCTTCTGGCAGGGTTTGCCTGGTCCTTCCTGGCCGTCCTGACTGTTGGATACACGACACCTCAAGCACCTCTGCATCTGGTCATTCTGGCGGGCATTTCAGCTGGTGCGGTTACATACGGCAGTTCGTATGCCGCGGCGGCGACCAACTTCATCACACCTCCGCTCCTCATCACGGTGGCTTGCCTTTTGGCGAAAGGCAATTTTGAAGACTACATTCTGGCTTTTACCGTTCTGCTCTTCATGGGCGGCTTGGTTCGAGCTTCGTTTGTTGGGCAAGCACGGTTCCGCGAAGCGAGCCGCCTGAGGCATGAGGCCGAGCGGCTTGCGGCGGAGATGAAGGCCAGTTCCAGGCAGGACCACCTGACGGCCCTTCTCAACAGGCGTGGCCTCGAAGACGCAATCGGACGTTTCGAGACCGCGGATGGCCCCTTCGTGGCAATGCTGGTTGATCTGGACGGGTTCAAATCCGTCAACGATACCTACGGTCACAGGACCGGTGATGAACTGCTTGTCAGGATCGCCCGCCGCATAGAGGAGGAAGCACCGGAAGGCTCAACGCTTGCTCGTATCGGCGGCGACGAATTCGTGCTGTTTTTTCCCTCAACGAGGGTTTCGCTTTCTGCCAGTGATCTCGCCTCCAATATCATAGCCAAAATTGCCCGACCCTATATCGAGGTCGCGTCCGTCCGTGTCGGGGCATCGATAGGAATATACCTGGCGGAAAGCCCGGGCCTGACCGAAATGTTGTTGCGGGCGGACATCGCCCTTTATACGGCCAAGCGTCGTGGCAGGAACGAATTTTGCCTGTTCGATGCCGAACTCGACAGGGAACTGCAACGCCGCCAGTCCGTCGAACGGGACCTTCATTCGGCGATAAAGACGAGAAGCTTGCAACCTTGGTTCCAGCCGATCGTGAAACTCGACACCGAGGCCGTGGTCGGTTTTGAAGCCTTGCTGAGGTGGTCCCATCCGATTCATGGTGCCATCTCTCCACCCGAAATCATCACAGCTGCACGCGAAACCGGAATGCTTCAGCTGCTGACGCAAACCGTATTCGCCGACTGTTGTGCTTTTATCGACGGCTTGGTGAAAGCTGACTGTCATGATTTCCGTGTGGCGATGAATGTTTCGCCGCGCGAACTGGAAGCCGGCGATATCGACGACATGGTTTTGGATGGTCTGGCGGCAAAAGGCCTCCCTGCAACGATGTTCGAAATCGAGATTACCGAAGAATCCCCGGTGGACCCGGACAGAGTGGATGAAAAGCTCGGACGGCTTTCACATGCGGGCATTTCCATCGCGCTCGATGACTTCGGCACCGGCTTTTCTACGTTGGCATCGCTCAAGGACAGTCGGATACGCAAGGTCAAAATAGACCAGGGCTTCATTCGCGGCTTGGCCAAGTCCCGAGAGGACCGACTGCTTGTCAAATCGGTCATCGATCTCGGTAACATGCTCGGGATCGAGGTCATGGCCGAGGGCGTCGAAACAGAGGCGGATCGGCAAACCCTGCACAAGCTTGGCTGCCGAACCGCTCAAGGCTACCTGTTCTCCAAGGCTGTGCCTCTGAGCCAAGCACTGGAAATGGCAGTCAAACAGCACGCGAAGCAGTTGTGACCGCTCCCGCCGCGCCGTCTCTCGCGGCCGTGCGCTCATGAGTGACGGGTATCTGAACTTCCTTGTTTGAAGAGCATGACAATCCGTGCTGTGCGTCAGCCGGCGAACAGTTCCTTGTAGCCGGTCGTCACCATCCAGTTCGCCCGGTCGATATGGCTGCGAAGAGCCTTGCGGGCGCGGACCGGTTCAAGGGCCGGGTCGATGCCTAGAATGAGATCGGCCATCTCCTCTTCGCTGGCATTGTCGGCGCAGGCATCCAGGATCCGCAGGTAGATCGTGAAATGCTGCCTATCGTAGGCCGTCAGGTTCTCCGACCAGGGGACTTCGTCGCACAGAGTTGAGTTTCGAGTCTCATCTGTTCCCATTGATCGATTCATGCCTGTTGCGAGCCTCGGCTGTTGAGCGCTGGATGCAACGCAGCATATCCCAAAATGGGATAATCCGAAACCGGGATTAGTCGCTGATCCGGTCTTTACCCGACCGGTTCGCCTACATGCCCAAATCTCTTCGCTCGCCCCGCCACCAGCGGTTTCTGGCCCAGCTGGTTTCCCTGCGCAAGGCCAAAGGCCTGACTCAGGCGCAGGTGGCCGAGAAGCTTGATCGTCCCCAATCCTTCGTGGCCAAGTACGAGGGTGGAGAGCGGCGTCTCGATGTCATCGAGTTTCTCGACTTAACTGCGGCGCTTGACGCTGATCCGTGCGAGATTCTGTCCAGCCTGCGGGCTAACGGGCGCCTGCGCGTCTAACGGCTCGCGCCGGTGCCGTGAACCGAGCGTGCTTTTCTTCGGCAAGCTGCCATTCCGCTGCGGGTGGGTCTTTACCAACCCATGCCGATATAGGATGATAATCCTAGGTGGGGCGATTCCTCAACGGAGATCGCAATGGCTAGGACCAAACTTTCCAAGCAGCTTTCACAGGCTGAAATCGAGCGCTTTCTGGCGGAGGCGGAACGGCTGCACAAGAGCATCGTCCAGCCGCTTCTATCACCTACCAGCAACCATTACCTGGCTCTCCAGCGCACCCATGAAGCGCTGTTAAAGACGGTGAAGGATATCACGGGGAAGGATGCGCCGTTCATTCAATGGTTCGGAACAGGACCGGTGAATTAGACCCGACTTGTAGACTCTAGGCCGCAAACGTCGCACTCTCTCTTCGGAGGGAAGGGGCGTGGGCAACCATCGCTATCAGGACAATCGGTACAACCGTCGCAGGTATGGCGAGCGCCATCGTTCGAACGACGTTCCGTTGTGGGCAAAGATCGTTGCTGGTGGAACAATCCTGGCTGGCTTTCTTGCCTTCGAAATCGGCCCTGCCGCTCTCGGCTGCAACATCAAAGCCAATATCAGCTATAACACGGGCGAGCGCATCTATCATGTTCCCGGACAGGAATATTACTGGGAGACGCGCATCAACCTGTTGAAAGGCGAGCGCTGGTTTTGTTCGGAGGAAGCCGCGCGCAAGGCTGGGTGGCGGAAGTCTCGGGTCTGAGCGTCCGTGGTAAATGCTTGCGAAAATGCTGCATCGCACATGTTTTCGGTGCAGCATTCATTTGAAGTATTTATCGCGATCCGTTCGAAAAATCTGTCCAGCCTGCCGTCCTGGCGGGCGCCCGCGCGCCTGACGACGCGCACCAGGTGCTCGTGAACCGAGCCCGCTTTTCTTCGGCAAGCTCAGGCGGTCTCGGCCATTCGGCTTCGCCCCTTGGCGTGGGCAGCCCTTCGGGCTGTGACGGCCGCCGCCCTTGCGGGCGGCGCGGTTTGTCTGTTGGCCTTTCCCGGTGGCGCGGGGTGGGCGGCACTCCCTTCTAGGCCCGCCGCGGCAGCCCGCAACCCTTCGCGTGCCGCTCAGGGTCCTCCTCTTCGTTCCGGTCCTTCGGATGCGGTCCGCCTCCCACGGCGGGCCTTTCCGGTCGCGACTCGCCGCCCACCCCGCTTCCGGGGAAAGGCGCGGCGATTGGCGAGCGGAGGATGAGACGATGCATGCAAACAGCAAGCGTTCCGCCAGCGGAGAGGCTGGCGCAGGCAAGGGCGGGCGCCCCAGCGCCAGCCTTTATCAGGAGATCACCGATCGCATCATTGCCGAGCTGGAGCGCGGCACCGTGCCATGGGTCAAGCCATGGGGCAGCGCAAAGGCAGGCCTTGGCCTGCCGAGGAATGCATCCTCTGGGCGCACCTATTCCGGCATCAATATCCTCATCCTGTGGGGCGCGGTCATCGAGCGCAGCTATCCCAGCCAGAACTGGCTCACCTTCCGGCAGGCGCTCGTCCTTGGCGGCAATGTCAGGAAGGGCGAGCGCGGCACGACCATCGTGCATGCCGACCGCTTTGTCCCCAAGGACGAGAAGGAGCGCGCACGCCACGAGGGCGATGAACCACAGGCCGTGCCTTTTTTGAAGCGCTTCACCGTCTTCAATGTCGCGCAGTGCGATAATCTTCCGGAAGACCTCTATGCCGCCGCCGAGCCGCTGCCTCAGTGCGAGATCGTGCCGCAGCCCGAGACGCTCATTCGCGCCAGCGGTGCGGATTTCAGGATCGGCGGCGATCGCGCTTTCTACATGCCGGGCAGCGACCACATTCAGGTGCCGCCGCAGCCGGCGTTCCATCACCAGATCGACTATTACCGGACCTGCTTTCACGAGCTTGGCCACTGGACCGGCCACCCGACGCGGCTTGCTCGCGACCTCTCCGGCTCGTTCGGCTCCAAGGCTTACGCGCGTGAAGAATTGGTCGCCGAAATCACTGCCGCCTTCGTCTGCAGCAATCTCGGCATCGAGCCGACCGTGCGTCATGCCGATTACATCGGCTCATGGCTGAAGGTGCTGCGCGAGGACAACCGCGCCATCTTCCGTGCCGCCAGTCTTGCCTCCAAGGCCGCCGATTTCCTGTTTGGCCTTCAGGCCGATGCCGAAGGCGAGGCGCAGGAAGGGATTGCGGCATGACGATGCGCGATCCTCAACTGACCGCGAGCGAGCCGACGCCGCAAGGCGAGCAGATGCTCATTCCCGGTGTCCGGCCGATCACCACGCGCGATCGGCTCACCCTCCTGATGGACGCCGATGTGTCCGCGCGCGGCGCAAAAGCCGCTCGATATCGGCCTCTTCGATGAAGCCAGCAGAAATCAACTCGACCTGTTCTGACAAGGAGTCTTTCCATGATCCTGATCACCGATCCACTGCGCGCACGACTGCTCGCCAATGGCGCCGCCGAGGCCGACATCGACCATTTTCCCGTTGTGAAACTGTTTAATCCCTCAGGTGCCGCCACGTGGCTTTTGACCGAACTCGACGCCGATGGCGACACGCTGTTCGGCCTTTGCGATCTCGGCTTCGGCTTCCCCGAACTCGGCAGCGTCAGTCTGGCCGAGCTTGCATCCGTAAAAGGTCCGCTTGGCCTCGGCATAGAGCGCGACCTGCATTTCCAGGCGCGCTTTCCGCTCTCCGTCTATGCCGAAGCCGCCCGCATTTGCCGCCACATCACCGAGACCGAGCGACTTCTGCGGCAGGCAGCAGACGCCCTTTCAAAGCCCCATTCCGAGCTTCCGCCCGACACGGCGGAACAGCAGCGCCTATAGACGCAAAAACCGTCCCGCCGCGCCGGCCGTCGGCCTCTGCGGCGGGGACAACCTCAACCAAAGCGAAAGGAGAGTAACCATGCAGCTTGCCCACATTCCCTTGGATCAGCTCAACATTTGCGCGCCAACATGCGCCATGGAAAACGCGCGCCCGACATATCCGACATCTTGCCATCCGTGCGTGCGCGCGGCGTGCTGGTGCCTCTCCTTGTGCGGCCGAACGGCCAGCCGGAAACCTTCGAGATCGTCGCCGGCAGGCGGCGCTATTTCGCCGCGAAATCGCTTGCCGACGAGCGCGGCCAAGGCGATCCCTTGCCCTGCGCCATCATGGAGGACGGTGATGACGCCGATGCGCTGGAAGCTTCGCTGATCGAAAACCTCGCCCGCCTCGATCCTGACGAAGTCTCGCAATGGGAGACGTTTTCGCGGCTCGTCAGGCAAGGCCGCACCGTTCCCGATATCGCTGCGACCTTCGGCATCACTGACCTGAAGGTCAAACGCATTCTGGCGCTTGGCGACCTCTTGCCCAAAATCCGCGAAGCCTACCGGCGCGAGGAGATCGATACCGAGACGGTGCGCCATCTCACCATGGCGTCCAAGGCGCAGCAGAAGGACTGGCTGGCTCTGTCTGCCGATCCCGATCAATACGCGCCGCGTGGCTTTCAATTGAAGCAATGGCTGTTCGGCGGCCAGTCGATTTCCACCAAGGTGGCGCTGTTTGCCATCGACGAATATCCCGGCCTGATCACCTCGGACCTGTTCGGCGAGGACAGCTATTTCGCCGATGCCGACCTGTTCTGGCAAAAGCAGAACGAAGCGATTACCGCCAGACGCGACACCTATCTCAACGACGGCTGGAGCGAGGTGGTGCTGCTGGAGCCGGGCCAATATTTCCACGCAGGGGACCACGAGAAGACCCCGAAGAAGAAGGGCGGCAAGGTCTTCATCGCGGTCACGTATTGCGGCGAGGTCGAGTGTCACGAGGGCTGGCTGTCACGCAAGCAAGCCCGCCGCGCCCGCGAGGGCGGCGAGCAAGAAGAAACAGCCGCCAAGCCGCAGCGCCCCGAACTCACCGGCCCGATGCAGAACTATGTCGATCTGCATCGCCATGCTGGCGTGCGCGCGGCCATGCTCGACCATCCCGCCGTGGCGCTGCGCCTCGTCGTGGCGCACGCCATCACCGGTTCCGGCCTGTGGCAGGTGCGCCGTGAGCCACAGCGCGCAGCCAACGAGACGGTGACTGCCAGCCTTGCCGGCTGCAAGGCTGAAGCTGCATTCGGCAAAAAGCGGCGCGAGGTGTTGGCCCTGGTCGGATCACCGGATGAGGATGGAGTGGTGGCCGGCAGCAATGGCGACGCCTTTGCTATCGCCGGCGTGTTCGCCCGCCTCTTGGCGCTGTGCGACGACGATGTCATGCGCGTTCTCACCCTTGTCATGGCCGAGACGCTTGCAGCCGGCAGCACCGTCATCGAGGCGCTCGGCAACCATCTGAACGTCGATATGGGGACATGGTGGCAACCGGACGATGCCTTCTTCGACCTCTTGCGCGACAAGGAAATCGCCAATTCGATGCTCGCCGATGTCGGCGGCAAGCTGGTCGCGGACGGCAATGTCGCCGAGAAGGTCAAGACGCAAAAGAAGATCATCCGCGACTTCCTGGCGGGCGAGAATGGCCGCCTCAGGGTCGAGACCTGGCTGCCGCGCTGGATGAAATTCCCGGCCGAAAGCTACACCAGCCGCGGCGGCTTCCGCACCGCCGATCAGTGGACACAGGTACAGCCGCTGTTCGTCCGCGAATCGATCAGGGCCCGAGCGGCGGTTCTCTCGAGTGCCGCCGCTCAGATCGCGCGCGCCGCTCCGGGCCGCGCCGGCTGCCGATTGGTCGTCTTGTCGAGCCAGTGCCTTGCGCGAGAAATCCCGACGCCAACTCGCCCCCATTTCGGCAGCCCTGCACCGCGCCGGGTTGCTTGCCGAGGCGCTCCGCGCATGGGCCAATTGTCCGATCGGGTTGCCGACAGAGCCCGCGCAGCCAGCCCCCTGCATTGCCGCCCCCTCTTGTGCCACCGATCGCGCCACCTGTCTCCATGTGTCTCAGGGACCATTCCCCTGCGGCTGGCTTGACGACCTATGGGCGGATCCGGCCCGCCCGAAACCCTCGCCAGCAGCTTTTTTCCCCGCCGCCTGCGGCGGCTTCCTCGCGCCGCTTCGCTTCAAAAAAGCTGTCCGCTCGGGTCCTCCGCTATCGCTGCGGCCGTCCCGGTTCCGGCGGTCCGGACGCGCCCATCACGGTCCGCCATCGCAGGGGAATGGTCCCCGGCGAGCACCAAAAGGAGACTGAAAATGACCGCGATCGGATACGTTACCAAACAGGAAAACGGCGGCTACAAGGGCCAGCTCAGGACGCTCAGCGTCCGCGCCGACATCGACATCGTGCCCAATCAGGCAAAGAGCGCCGACACCCATCCCGACTTTCGGGTGCTGACGCAAGGGGTCGAAGTAGGGGCCGGCTGGATCCGCACCGGCGAGACCTCCGGCAAGGACTATGTGAGCCTGTCGATTGCCGCCCCGGAGTTCGGCCCGCGCAAGCTCTACGCCAATCTCGGCCGCGCCGCCGGCCAGGATGATGACGACACATACGCCATCATCTGGAACCCGGTCGACTGAACCGCCTGCCTCGAGCCCCGCGCCGCAACCGGCGCGGGGCTCTTTCGGGAGGGGGCGGCGAAAACTCGCCCCCCACTCTTCGCCCGTCCCCGAAACGATCTCGCTCGCCGATCCTCGCCTTCGCTTGTCCGTAACGAAACGAGGACCATCATGGACGACGAAAACGAACGCGCGGCCCGCGCCAAGAAGGGCAGTCCGTTTCTCAACACCGCGCAGGCCGCCTTCTATATCGGGCTATCCCAGCGCACGCTGGAGAAGATGCGGCTCAAGGGCGGTGGCCCGCAATTTCGCAAGCACGGCCGCTATGTCCGCTATCACATCGACGAGCTCGACGACTGGTCGAAGGGACGCGCGCAGGAGACCAGGCCCGAGGATGGCGGGCACAATTCCGGCTCGGCCGGTGAGGGAGGCCGCTCATGAGCCGGCGTCCCACTATCCGTCTGATCGGCAGCCATCTGCGGCGCATTCGGGCGCGCAAGACGATCGCCCTGGCCACAATAGGCCTCGGCCTGATCGGCTTCGCCGCTTTCGACAACCCATCGCCCTGGCTGGTCTGGAACGCCTCGGCCAGTGCGCCGGTCGGCCTCTATCGCGTCGCGTCCGGATCACCGGCTCGTGGCGACCTGGTGCTCGTCCGCCCGCCAAAACCGGTCGCCGATCTCGCCGCCGAACGCTTCTATCTGCCCAGCAACGTGCCGCTGGTCAAGCGCCTTGCCGCGCTGCCTGGCGAGCATGTCTGCGCCTTCGGCGACGCCATCATCATCGGCGGCGAGATCGTCGCGCGCCGGCTGGCAACCGACACGCAGCACCGTCCGCTGCCTTGGTGGAATGCCTGCCGCAAGCTCGCCGCCGACGAGTTTTTTCTGCTCGGCAACGATAGAAACCACTCCTTCGACAGCCGCTATTTCGGGCCGGTGCCGGCCGAAAATATTGCCGGGAGGCTCGTGCCGCTATGGACCGAGTAACCCTCCTGATGCTCGGCATGGTCGCGATAGCGCCATGCGCCTGTTCCGCCGCGACCGACGCTCAGCCGGCCGCCATCTCCCGTGGTCCGCAGCTGGCAAGATGGCAGCACTACGTAGCTGAGGCAAGCCGGCGTTTCAGCATTCCACAGCCCTGGATTTATGCCGTCATGGATGCCGAAAGCCGAGGGCAGACAAAGCTGAATGGACGGCCGATCGCGTCACACGCCGGCGCCATTGGCCTCATGCAGGTGATGCCCGGCACCTACGAGGAGATGCGCGCAGAGCTTGGCCTGGGGGCCGATCCGCACGACCCTCGCGACAACATTCTGGCAGGCACTGCCTATCTGCGCGCCATGTATGACCGCTTCGGCTTCCCCGGCCTGTTTGCCGCCTATAACGCTGGGCCGGACCGTTACGAACAGCATTTGCAGCGTGGGCGACCGCTGCCCAGCGAGACGGTTTCGTATCTGGAAGAGCTCAAGGCGGCGGGGATCTCGGCCGCCGACATGGACGCGTTCACCGGCAAATCCCGTTCCGGAAAAGCGCCGGAAATCCCGTCCGGGCAGTCGCTGTTCTTCCTGCGAAACGGTGTTTCCGCGACCGATCCGAATGGCCAAATCGTGGTGCCGCTCGGATCGGAGCGAGCAAGGTCAGGCCGGCCGGATCGCAGGTGAGGGCAGGGGTACCGTGGGTCGGGCGGGGCAGGGAGGCAGGTCCGGGAAGGCAAGATAAAGGCATCGCCTCCCGGAGGCGGCGAAGTCTTTGTCTGCACATCGTTTTTCACGGAGGCTGCCTTCAGCGTCAGGAGAGCTGCTGCCGACAAACATGTGATTTTGCTTATGATTACTAGGAGGCTCAATGCAGGATGAAGAGTTCAAGCCGAGCCTGGGCAAAATCGGATCGCGCGGCTCGAAGGCAGGCAAGCGTTTCGCCGGCCAGATCCGCGCCGCGATCAACCGAGCCGGCGGCGGCAGCGGTCGCCGTGGCCGCTTCATCGGAAGCCGGGCGGGGCGCGGCGGGGCTGCTGCCGCCGTTCTCAGAGCGCGCGACCCCCACGCGGCGTTTCGGCAGCGGCGCGCCGTCGTCAAGGCGCGTATCGTCAAGCTGGCCGGCAAGGGTGTTGACGGGGCACGTGCACACCTTCGCTACCTCCAGCGCGACGGCGTCACCCGCGAAGGCGAGCCTGGCGAGCTCTATAGCGCCGACAGCGACAGCGTTGATGGCAAGGCCTTCATCGATCGTGCCGATGGGGACCGGCATCAGTTCCGCTTCATCGTCGCACCTGAAGACGGCATCGAGTATGACGACCTCAAGCCGCTCACGCGGCGCCTCATGGCGCACATGGAAGAAGACCTCGGCACCAAGCTCGACTGGGTCGCTGTCGATCATTTCAACACTGGTCATCCGCATACCCATATTATCGTCCGCGGCAAGGACGACCGCGGCGAAAATCTTGTCATCGCGCGAGACTACATCTCGTCTGGAATCCGTGAACGGGCGGCCGAGCTGGTCAGCCTCGACCTTGGCCCGAGAACGGACCGCGAGATCGAGCAACGCCTGCGCCAGGAAATGGAGCGGGAACGCTTCACCAGCATCGATCGGCAGCTGCTCCGCATGCGCGACCATGATGGGCATGTCTCACCGGCCAGCCGAGACACGTTTCGCCAGACGCTGCACCAGGGCCGCCTGCGCAAGCTCGAGCGGATGGGTCTGGCTGAGGAAGTCGGCTCGGGCCGCTGGCGCCTTGATGGCGAGCTTGAAGCGACGCTGCGCCGCATCGGCGAGCGGGGCGACATCATCAAGACCATGCACCGCGAACTGACCGGCAAGGGGCTCGCCCGCAGTGCCGCCGACTATGTTATCCATGATCGATCTGCAGAGCAGATGCAGCCTGTCGTCGGCTGCATCGTTGCGCGCGGCCTGGCCGACGAAATCACTGACCGCCATTACCTCGTCGTCGACGCCGTGGACGGCAAAAGCCACTATGTTGATATGGGCAAAGGCGAGGCAACCCAACCGACGCCAGAGGGCTGCATAGTGCGGGTCACGCCGAGGGACACCGGGCCAAGGCAAGTCGACCGCACAATTGCCGAGATCGCCACGGCCCATGACGGGCGCTACAGCATCGATATCCATCTCAAGCATGACCCGTCGGCCACCGAACGCTTTGCCGAAACGCACGTGCGGCGACTGGAGGCGATCCGCCGGGCGACCGGTCGTGTCGAGCGCGAGCCGGACGGCACCTGGATCGTCGCACCGGATCATCTCGACCGTGTGTCTGACTACGAGCGTCAGCGGGCCGGGGCCGAGCCTGTCACGGTTGACAAGCTCTCATCGACGCCGCTGGAACAACAAGTCAGCTTCGACGGCGCCACCTGGCTCGATCGAGAGCTGGTTTCCGACACACCGGAGGCCTTGCACAGCTCTGGTTTCGGCCGCGATGTCCGAGAGGCGCAAGGCCGCCGACGGCAGTGGCTGATTGCGCAAGGTCTTGCTCGGGAAGAGCAGGACCGGATCGTCTATCGCGCCAACATGCTTTCGATCCTGCGTCAACGTGAGCTGAACCGTGTTGCCGGTCAACTGTCTGACGAACTCGGACTCTCGTATTCCGAAGCGCAGCCTGGTGATCGAATAGAGGGTCGATTGCGCCGCTCGATCGACCTTGCCAGCGGCAAGTACGTGATAGTCGAGAAGGCGCGTGAGTTCATGCTGGTACCATGGAGGCCAGTACTTGATCGGCATATTGGCAAGGAGGTGTCTGGTGTCGTGGGTGGGGAGGGGATTTCATGGACCATCGGCCGGCAGAGAAGCGGACCAAGCATTTCGTGACATGGCCTACACAACTTCTTTTGCCCGCGTTGAACTTAGTCCGGACGGAGTTCGCCTGCGCCCGCGGCATTGATTTGGCGAGGGATAAATGGCTGGTCGTGCAAGACTTATCGTTCGCTCTACAAAAAGCGCCGCGATGATTCATCGTGTTCCATGATTCTGAGCCAAAACCCTCCTGCGCCACCACGGCACTCTTCCCGGTGCCACGGAAGCCGCGCCGACGACGGCGGTGCCGGCCTGGTTGCGCAGGGCTGCCCCCGACCCAAACAGTTGCGGCGCATTGAGGACATTGCAATCACTGACCGTGCGGCCATCGGCGCGCTCGATGAGATGGTCCGCCAGCTAGAAAGGTGGGCTGGCGCCTGGTGACAGCGCCTAGGGTTTTCGGCGGCCGCGGTATAGCGAGCAGGCTCGCGGCGTCGAGGATGAAGCCGCACTTCGCGATGTTCTTCTGCTCACACGACCGGGAGACGAGGTCTGTCCCGCGGGCCGGATGCTTGTTGGCCGGGCGTGAACTGGCAGCCCATCCCGCTGAGGATCTTCTAACGGGAGAAACCTCGCTGCGGTGGGGAAGATTTCGGTCGTCGCCCGCGACGACGAGGCGGTCAGCGACCTGGCCAGACGAGCTCGGCAGCTTTCCGCTGCGGCATGGTGACCGGCGCGATCATGGCCGCCGAATGAGATCGCTTCGAACGCACCGTCGGATGCTGGCTCGCCGACGCTTTACTGGCGCAGCGCCTGGGAGGGGCAATGCGGTGCCGCTACTGGGCACCGAGGCAGCTTTGGGCATGAGACCCGATCAACCGCGCCGGGCCGCGACGGTCATTGCGGCATCTGGAGTCGAGGCCGGGTCAGACCGGGGGAAAAACTGCTAGTCGCGTAGGAGCCCCGCGTTGCGCGCCGTCGATCTTTCCGCCCAACTCGGCGCCGCGCTGACCGGGGCCTGCCATTGCCCCGAAACTGAGGCCAAGGCGACGGACCCGCCCTGCGTATACCGACGCCCGCCGCGCCGCCGTCGGCGGAAACGAGCGGGCCGTGGACCTCACACAATCTGAGGTGCTGATGACGATGTGCATCGCCTACTTCCATCCGCACTCCTACCCACGAGCTCACCCGTGCGCCCGCGGTGCTGCGAACCCGCCGACGAATATTTGGCAGAAGGTCCGGCGCGCCTCATGGACGCGCCGCCAGTCGAGACCTTCGAGTAGCGCCGAGAGCTGCGCGGCCGTCAGCCGCATCATGCCGTCATGTACTTTCGGCCAGCGGAGCTCCCCATCCTCCAAACGCTTGGCATAGAGGCAGACGCCGGTGCCGTCCCAGAAGATCAGCTTGATCCGGTCTGTCCGCTTCGCCCGGAAGACGTACACGGCCCCGCTGAACGGATCGGCTCCCGTCGTCTCTCGCACCAGCGCAGCCAATCCCTCCGCCCCTTGCGGAAGTCGACCGGCTTCGTCGCCACCATGACCTTGACCGCACCCGTCGGCCCGATCACGACGTCCGGTGTCGGGCGAATTGAGAAACTGACCCCCTGACGAAATGAAGAACTGACCCTCTCGGTTATGAGAGGAGGCATGGATGACGATTGGGATTTCGGCGATTCCTGCATTGTCGAGAACGATGCAGGGAGAGGAGATGCTTCAGCCTGAAGAGGTGGCAGCGATGGTGCGGCTGCATGAGCTTGGCTGGGGAGCGAAGCGGCTGGCGAAGGAGTTCGGGTGCGCGCGCAACACGGTGCGTCGGTATCTGCGCGAAGGCGGGACTGTTCCGTTTCGCAAGCCTGTGCGGCGGAGCGCGTTTGACGGGCTAGACGATTGGCTGCGAGAGCGCTTCTTCCGCCATGATGGCAACGCCGATGTGGTGCGCCAGGAACTGGAGAGCGAACATGGGATCGTCATAGGGCTTCGGTCGGTGGAGCTTCGGGTGCAGGGTTGGCGTCGGGAGTTGAGGGTCCAGAAGCGCGCGACGGTTCGGTTTGAGACGGCGCCGGGACATCAGATGCAGATCGACTTTGGCGACACGCGGGCGTGGATCGGCGGCGAGCGTGTTCGGGTGCACCTGTTTGTGGCAACGCTGGGTTACTCGCGTCGGCTGCATATCCGTCCCTCGCTTCGGGAGCGCCAGGCGGACTGGTTCGAGGGGATGGAAGGAGCCTTCCTTCGCTTCGGCGGGGTTCCAACGGAAGTGCTGTTCGACAATCCGAAGGCGCTGGTCGAACATCACGATGCGGCGACGCGGGAGGTGCGGTTCAATGTGCGGCTGCACGCCTTTGCCCGCTATTGGGGATTTACGCCACGGGCTTGTGCGCCTTATCGGGCACGTACCAAGGGGAAGGACGAACGCGGGGTCGGCTATGTCAAGCGCAATGCGATTGCCGGCCGCCGGTTCGAGAACTGGGCGGCGTTCGAGGCGCATCTGGACCGGTGGACACGCGAGATTGCCGATCAGCGTGTGCATGGCACGACCGGCGTGGCTCCTGCGGAGCGCTTTGCCGAAGAAGCCATGGCGCTTCGCCCTCTGGGCGGACGGGCACCGTTCGGGCAGCTGCGGGATCTCGTGCGCAAGGTCCAGGCCGACTGCGCAATCGACCTGGACACGAACAGTTACTCAGTCCCCTGGCGGCTGATCGGGGAGAGCGTCCAGGTCGTGGTGCTGGGCGGTCGCGTTATCGTGCGTCATGCGGGCGAGGTGGTGGCGGATCATGCTTTGTGCCGCGGACGTCGCCAACGGATTGTCGAGCGCGCGCATCTTGCCGGCGTGGTCGGCGCTGCTGCGCCGGTGCGATCGGCGCCGGCGGATATCGTTGCGCCTTCCGCTCTGTTGCGGCCACTGGCCGAATATGAGGCACTGGTGGGAGGCAGCTGGTGATGACGGCGGTCGATCACGAGATGCTGGTGGCTCAGCTCGACCGGCTGAAGCTGACCGCGATCCGGGACCAGCTCGACACGCTGCTGGACGAAGCGGCGCGTTCGCAAATGACCTTGCGCGAGGCTTTGGCCTTCCTCGTGACGCGCGAGATCGCGCGGCGCGACGAGCGGCGCATCTCCATGGCAGGCAAGATCGCGCAGTTCCCGTTTGTGCGCGAACTCGATGGCTTCGACTTCGACGCGCAGCCGTCGCTGGATCAGCGCCAAGTCCGGGAACTGGCGACCTGCCGCTGGATTGCCCATGGCGACACGGTCCTGTTCCTTGGACCTCCGGGTACGGGCAAAACACATCTGGCGGTGGCTCTCGGGCGCGAGGCGATCCGGCAGAACCATAGCGTCCAGTTCGTCACAGCGGCCACGCTCGTGGCGATGCTGGCCAAGGCCCATGACGACGGTTCGCTCGAAAGGCAACTGACGACCCTGTCGCGGCCGAAACTGCTGATCATCGACGAGCTCGGCTATCTCCCGTTCGAAGCCAATGCCGCACATCTGTTCTTCCAGCTGGTGTCGCGGCGTTATGAGCGGGGATCGATCCTGATCACCTCCAACCGCTCGGTGGGCGAATGGGGCAGCGTGTTTGGCGATCCCGTGGTGGCAACGGCGATCCTTGATCGCCTGCTTCATCATTCGACAGTGATAACCATCCGTGGCGACAGCTACCGGCTTCGCGAAAAGCGTCGTTCCGGCCTATTGCAGAAGGCCGGAACGACGCTCGGCACCAACGAGACCGCAAAACAATGAGGGGGTCAAATCTTCAGTTCGCCCAGGGGGTCAAATCCCCACTTCGCTTGACAGGCGATGAACCCGCAGCGTCTCGACCGCGGCCGCCCGCGCGCGAACAAGATCCCGTATGGACTCGTGCCCTTCATCGGGAACCCACACCGCGGTCAGCTCGCCGGCGCGCAATAGCCGGGCAAGGGAAATGGCGTCTCGGCGGTTCGTCTTCACCCGATCGCCGGGCTTCCTCGGTATCAATGATGGTGCAACCACGGTACAGTCGTGCCCGAGCGACCGGATCAGGCGATAAAGGCCGTACCCGGTCGGCCCGGCCTCATAGCAGAAATGCGCGTAATCAAAGCGGCTGGCGATCCGGCCTATGACCCGCCGCATGCTGGCGGCCGACGCGTCGACCTCGCCGAAGAAGCGAACCTCTCCCTCCCGGCCCACGTCCGCAATCGCGATGGCGTTCCTCAGCTTCGCGACATCGATTCCGACAAATGCTTCCCTATCTTCCCTATAATCTGCCACGGCTCGTCCTCCTGTGGTGAGGATCGGCTCGGCCCGCCCGAGCAACCCTCGGACGCGCAGTGTAGGGCGAGCCACCTCACCGGCAGAGGCGGACATACGGTCTTACGCTTCCACCGCATCACCGGGACCTTCGCTGCAGCTAAATGCAGAAAATCCAGGCGCGCGCTGAAGCATCGTGAAAAATTCATGGATTATGTCAGCTGATAAAATGACCCGATCCAATTTCAGTCGATCAATCAGCGCCCTTCGTCGGGGCTGTCGGTCCGCATCGCGCCTGGCGACGGCGCTATGCTGGTGCTCCTACGGCCGCCCTGTTGAACCGCTTTCTCCAGCACCGAACTGAATTGGTCCCGCTGGCGGACATTTCGATGCTTCCGCCTTGCGGGCCTTCTTTGTTGCGGCCGGCTCTGCGGCACGGCTGCGCCGACGTGAACGTGCTTGGCGGCACGTTTTGTGAGGGAGGGAAAGAGGCGCGCGGCCCTCTCCCTGCAAGTCGCCGCTGGCGGATTCCTCCGTCTGCCCGCTTCGCTCCGTGCAGACCGGGGAGACCCCTCCGCCCCCTTGCTCGCGCTGCTCGCCACGATGCAGGGGGACAGGCGACCTGAACCCGTGCCCAAGCCGATCTGATGGCAGAGGCGGTGGGGCTGGACATGGGCCCGTGGTGGACGTACGTGCCACACAAATCCTCATGCTCGCCTAACCGACCGCAACGTATGGCAATCCGGGCAGTCCCGACTAAAGATGGAGTAGGTCTCGGCCATTCACGTGTCCGAACCCAGAAAAGTTACTGGTTTCCTTACGGGCGCGATACAAAGGGCACGGGCTGGACTTGGCTGCCGGGGGCGGGGCTTGTCGACCGCTCGATCGAAAGTGAGAGACGAGGAGGAGAATCACCGACCTGCAGAGCGGCAAGGCGCTCGCCTACCTCCCTGTCAGTCACCGTTAGCCGATGGTTTAGACGAAGATAGTCCGTCCATGTCGGCGTGCGGAATGTCTCGGTCCAAAGAGTCGAGTTCTGAAGATCGCGCTGGAGGGTCCAGTCCCGCGCACCGGCACGGCTCTGAACGCGCCGCCTTTCGCGCATGCAGCTCAGAAATTCCTCGATATTCTCCTCGGGTATCGAGTACTCCACCTTGATCACGATCGGGCCGCTCCTGGGCTTCAAATCGAGGGCCAGTTCTGGTGGCCTGAAGTCGAAGGCCCCTTGATCCGATTCCTCCCATAGCCGTACCGGCAATAGCTTTCCCACGGCTGCAACCAGCAACAGCGCCGCTGCAGCACCTTCCAAAGCCCACGTCAGGGAATAGTACTGCGCGACAGCACCCCAGATCCAGCTGCCCGCTGCCATGCCGCCGTAGGTCAGGGCGTAATAGATCGACAGGGTGCGACCAACGACCCACCTTGGGCTTGCCAACTGCACACACACGTCGGTTCCGGTCCAGGTGACAACCCAGCCTGCGCCAGCGATTGCAAGCGCGATCGCTGCTACAGCCACCGATGATGTGAGAGCCAGTAAAAGGCAACACGTTGCGCAAGCAACGGATGCGAGCGTGATCAATCGATTTTGGGACGTGATGCGTCGCAAGTAGCTATTGCCAATGCCCGCGATGAAGGCGCCTGTGCCGAAGCCGGCTAACAGGACGCCGTAAACAATTGGCCCCCCCGCCAGTTGGTCGCGAACCACGAGGGGGAGCAGAGCAAGGATCGAGATGCTTGACAGCCCGAACAGGGTTGCGCGCACGATCGCCACTCTGATCTCCGAGGAGATTGCCGTGAAGCGCATGCCATCATGAATGGCCGTCGTCATCCGCTCGCGCGGAAGAGGCGAAGAGCGAACTTGCCACTTGGAGCGCAGCACAGCGCTCAACGGGACCAGGTCGGTCAGCGCAGCGAAGGCGAAAGCCGTAAGGGGGCCCAGCAAAGCCAAAATTACACCGCCCAGCGCCGGTCCTATGCTCCGAACCACGTTGTACCCCACCGACATCAGCGTCACTGCAGCGGGTATGTCGCGCTTTTCCAGGATGTCGCCGACCGAGGCGTGCCAGGCTGGATCATTCAAGGCGAAGCCGCATCCCGCCAAGAAACTCAGTCCCAAGATCAGCCATGGACTGACAAAGCCGAGTCCAACAGAGAGAGCCAGCGCCGTGGATGCCAGTGCGATCAGGCAATGTCCGGCAAGCATCACGCCGCGGCGGCTGAAGCTGTCTGCAATCGCTCCAGCAAGGATCGACAAGAAGAAGGCGGGCAGTGTCGATGCAGCCTGCACGAGCGCAACCATCAGATCGGAGGCTGAAATCGTTGCCATAAGCCAGCTTATAGCCACGCTCTGCACCAGCCAGCCAAGGCTGGATATCTGCGTGGCTGTCCAGATCGAACGAAAGACCGGATTCTGAAGAGGGATCAGTGTGTTTGCCGCAAAGGGCGGGGAATCTTGACGCCGCATGACTTCTCACCTCCACCACGTAGTTCTTTCACTCACTCACTCGCTGACAGCGGTGCGCTTACGCACAGCTGCGTCACAACCAAGTTCCGATATCGCGCTCGCAACAAAGTAGATGTCGCATCCACGGTGCCGATGCGCGATGAGTGTGCCAGTTGGGCGTCAGCTGGTCTGGGTCGCGCAGCCCGATGGGGTGCGGTCTGCCCTGCGACTCTTGGCCTTGGACGGTGCTACCGCCCCGATGGCCGGGTTGTCAAACTGCCACGGTGCTAGCAGCGCCCATCCCATCCTGACAGGCATGAGCATACGACGCAGTGCATCGCTGGTATCGGAGGCGGGTGCAAGATCAAGGGTGGCATCGTCTTGACAAGTACGAGCTGGTGGGCGCCTTTGCCCGACCTACACATCGGCGATTCATGGGGCCGCCGTTCAACTCGTTGGTCTATGCGCAAAAAAACATAATACGCTTGTAAAAGACGTTTCGTGTCGGCGCAGGCGCCGAGGAGGGCGCGGAAGCCTTGAGCATCGTCATCCCGCCACCGAACGTCACCGGCTCGCTGCACATGGCCATGCGCTCAACAACACGCTGCAGGACATTCTGGTGCGCTTCGAGCGCATGCGCGGCAAGAACGTGCTGTGGCAGCCCGGCATGGATCACGCCGGCATCGCCACGCAGATGGTGGTCGAGCGCCAGCTTATGGAGAAGCAGATCCACCGCCGTGACCTGACGCGCGACGAGTTCATTGAGAAAGTCTGGGAGTGGAAAGCCGAATCCGGCGGCGCGATCTTCAACCAGTTGAAGCGGCTGGGGGCCTCGGCCGACTGGAGCCGAGAACGTTTCACCATGGACGAGGGCCTATCCAAGGCGGTGCTCGAAGTGTTCGTCACGCTCTACAAG
Source organism: Mesorhizobium sp. M1027 (assembly GCF_040318745.1). Classification (NCBI taxonomy): domain Bacteria; kingdom Pseudomonadati; phylum Pseudomonadota; class Alphaproteobacteria; order Hyphomicrobiales; family Phyllobacteriaceae; genus Mesorhizobium; species Mesorhizobium sp. M1027. Next base: position 36,605 of record NZ_JAMYMW010000015.1, read on the forward strand.
GAAAGGCCTGATCTACAAGGACAAGCGCTTGTCAACTGGGACCCGAAGCTCTTGATCGCGAGTCCGACCTTGAGGTCGAACAGCAGGAGGTCAACGGCAACCTCTGGCATTTCCGCTACCCCGTCGAGGGCGAGGTTTTGGATCCGGAAAATCCTAAAACCTTCATCACCGTGGCGACGACCCGCCCGGAGACGATGCTGGGCGATATGGCGGTCGGCGGTGCATCCCGACGACGAGCGTTTCCGGCATCTTGTCGGCAAGAACCTCATCCTCTGCCGATCGTCGGCCGCAGGATCGCGGTGGTGGCGGACGAGTATTCTGATCCGGAGAAAGGCAGCGGCGCGGTCAAGATCACGCCGGCGCACGACTTCAACGAATTTGAGGTCGGCAGGCGCCATAAGTTGCCGGCGATCAATATTCTCACCGTAGAGGCGGCGGTCACCCTCACGGACAATGACGACTTTCTCGCCGGGACGACATGGTGCGTAGTCGCCATGCTGCCCCTGGCCAGATCGTAGATGACCTCGGCTTGTTCGCCATGGCGAGCCGAAGCACGTTGACGGCCGTGCCGGGTGATGCGCCGTCCCAGACTATCATCCCAAAATCGGCGCGCGCCATCTCCCGGTCTTTGGCGGCGTACAGCCCAGTCGCCCAGATCATTGCGGGGTTCCTTGGCCGCATGGAAGACCCCGACATGTTTGTAGCCGTAGCCCGCGAGCAGGCCCTGCGCCTCGGCATCGGCTCCAGACGCGTCGCCAATCAGCACGCCGTGCACGGCAACAACGATTGGGCGGATCCGAGCGATGGCAGGTTCCGTCAGCTCAAATATCTCGCGTGAACCCCCTATGAATATCATCGACATCATGACTTTCCCTTCTCTCCAGGGCTCCCTCGCTCTGACCGCCGTCTCCCTCTGGCCCTGCGTGAGGGGTCACCCGAACGCCGAGACGGCGAAGCCGGCTCGGGGAGCGGCGGGACGCCGCAACTAGAGCCCGGTCGGCGGCAGGCCGGCGCGCAGACCTGCCGCTTCCGGAGGCGCTACGCGCGCGGAGCTAGTGGCCTTTGTCGGCCAGCCAGAGGCTCACGTCCTGGATCGAGCGCATGAGCACCGACGGATTGTCCCGCGCGGGAATGAAGCCCCAGCTCTGCCAGTAGCGCTCTGCCTCGGCGTCGATCGCCCGCACCACCACCGCGCGGCCGCCGACGATGTCGGCGCCGGCGACGCAGCGATACAGCGCGTCCTTGACCAAGCCGCTACCGACGCCTTGTCCGGCATAGCGGTGGTCGACGGCGAGTTGTCCGATCAGCAGGCAGGGGATCGGATCGGGCGGGCGTCCGGTGCGGATGGCGCGCGGTGCGCTATTTGGCTGGATCACGCCCGGCGCGAGGCCGTAATACCCGACGACTGTTCCCTCGTCGTGAACGACCAGGACGCGGGTAAACCCGCGGGCCTGGTTCGTTCGCGCGAAGCCGGCCAGCCAAGCATTGAGCGCCGGCTTGCCGCAATCGAAGCTGTCGAGGCGGTGTGCGTGGTCGAGGAGTTCGATGCCTGAAAGCGCCACCTAGCGGTCCCAGGGCGAGGACCGACGCAGCCGCTCGGCCGCCTTCGCCGGGGGCGCAGCGGCCGGGGCTGAGATCGCCTGCATGAAGGCGTCATAGGCTTCCGGGGACACGCGGATGACGGTTTCGTTGAGGATGGCCGCCTGCGCCTCGTGCAGCGCGGCGCGCCGCATGAACTCCGTGCGCGACAGGCCGAGCAGCTCCGCGCCGCGGTCGATGATGGTGAGATCATCGTCGCGAAACCGCATCGAGACGGGTGCTTCCTTCCTGGTGGGTGTGGTTGCCATGGCGCGCTCCTGTGCTGCGGACGTATATACGTTAGTGTAACGCGGAACGCAATACTACGTTCCCTGGCGACGTCTCGTGGCGGATGGTCTCAGGATTTCTCGCCGCATCGGTTCTTCTCGGCTTCTCGCCCCAGTCGCCATTGCCGCAACCCAGAGCAAGGTGGCTTTGGTCAGCTCCGGCGGATCAATTACGGCTTAGAAGGCGCATTTGTTTTTGGCGGCCGGATGAGCGGGTCCAGAAGCGAAGTCGCTGCCATGACTGTCGCCGGACGAGCCCCGGCTATCCCGAAGCTGATGAACATCTGACGCGATGGCGACTTTCGGGCCGTCACGCCACAAAGGAGGAATGGCTATGAAGGCTGGGCGGCGGCACTTTCATTCTCAGGCGCCGCTCTATGGCAATCGCGGTTGTGGTGACCGCGAGCCACTAAGCTTGTGCCGTACCCTTACAATGATTCATCAAGGCGTTTACCTCGGCAATCACGAGATCCGGCGTGATGTCGAACTTGCATCGGACTTTGACCGGACAATGCCGCACTTGGTCCAGACCACATCCGCGACATTCAATAACACTCATAAGCATGCTGACCAAGGGACCTCGAAACCCCCAAATCTCCGGTAGATGTGACGCCGTGAAAATGCCGATAGTAGGGCGGCCAAGCTGGGCAGCGACATGGCCGGTGCCTGAATTGTTCGAAACGACGAGGGCGGCCGAATTCACGAGACAATTGAATTCCAATTCTGACAAGTCGACAGCCGTCCGAATGTTCGCGGCCCCACGTTCCCTAGCTATCTTCGCAACCTCCTCAAGCGCTTCCAGGCATTCGCCACGGCCAACGAGGACCACCTCACCACGGGTCGAAAGAGCAGCGACAACTTTGCCAAAACTTTCAATCGGCCAATCTCGCAGGCTGGAATTGGAGAACGGAGCCACGACAATCGGGGCATTGCCTGTAGTCGAATTCTGTGGGTGACCCGCTCCGCTTTCGAAATAGGCAGCTGCCTTTGCGACCAGAAAGAGGAGGATTTCTGACACATGCTGGAGACGCACCTGCTTACGGTCAATGAACCAATCAAGCCATCTACGGGGGATTTTGTTAGCAAGCCCTATTTTTTGGACCAGCTTGTAGAAAATGGTTCTGCGCAGTTTCAGATTGAATGGCGCTATCGCAATATCGATCTGATGCATGCTGTACGGATCAACTATCGCCGCACGGTGCCTGGCGGGAACTTCAAGCAAGATCGGCCTTGTTTCTTCCGGAACACGCATATCAATGGCAAGATCAAACTCGCCGGTCAGCAGCGGCCTTATGTCCGCGGCTTCTTTGCGCGTTTTGACTTTTGGGTTGCGAGGAAAAAAGTCAAAAGCAACGTGATCGTCGGCGAGGTCGAACTGTTTTGCAGTAGCGATGTTCCAGCTTCCCACCACCAGCGTAATGTGGGCATGCGCAAAACGCTGACGAAGGTCCTTTAGAGGCCCTAGAGACATCCAAAAGTCGCCGACATGATCAAGCTTGAGGACCAAAATTCTCATCCTTGCGCTTGACTGTTCCGGCTCTTCCCAGCTGCGGTATATAATTTGATTGCCGTCGTGCTTTGTAAAATATGCCATTGCCATTCCGAAAATTATACGGTCAACACTGATAGCCCAGTGACGCGTGTGTAGGTTGGAGTGCTCCCCACTTTGTCCGCGTCTCCGCAAGAATTCTGCCATCAGATCCAAGCCGCGCTCCAGCAGGAGCTGTTGGGCGAAGTCTGCATCTCTAGCGATGGTAGCGCGCCAAGAAAGCCAGCTATGTCCCGACCCGCAATGTGAAGGGCTTCGTCACGGTCTCGCATGCAGTGAGTTCGGCAACGCCGAGTAGACGGTGATCGCCAAGCCGCCGTCCCCAGATCTCGGAGCATAACGGCAGTGGCCTCGCTCTTTGGTCGATGCTGATCCTGAATGCGACCGTCGCCGCCGGCGACGACACCGCCGGCCGCATTGACCGTCTCGGGCACGCCCTGTCGCTGTGGTCCCGCATCACGGTCGCTAGCAAGGACCCGCCGCAGCCGCTTTTTTCTGCGCGTCCGGTCGTCCAAGGTGAAGTGGACGAATCAACCCTGTGATGAAGTCGACTGCCTGCCAGCGGTGAGGTGGCAGGCGGCATCGATGAACACCATTATTCGCCGAGCTTGGATAGCGGCACCTCTATCACGCTGAGAGCCTGTTATGCTGGTCCAGCGTTTGATCGCAGTCTTGATCCATGCGAGCAGCTTGTGAGGGATGCAATCGAACGAGGCGCTGCTCCCACAGCCGTCGCAGGCCCTCCATCAGAGCTTCACGCTTAGCCTGATCCGGCGCAATTGTATTGAGGAGATCTCCCAACACGGCTTCGCCCTCAATCCGCATCAGCAGATTAAACAAGTCGGGTGAAATTCGTACACTGTCACTGCTGAAGTGGGTCGTGCTGATCTCGCAGTGAGTCTCCCGACGATCTGGCGCTTTGTAAGCGCGGGTTTGATGGAGGGACACATAGGGCGGCAACGAAACCGCAAGCGCAGTCCAATCCTGCAGCGTTGCAGCCCGCTTTTTTACCAGGAAGGGCCCGACCACAAGTCCATCCAGCTCTGTCGTCAGAAAGGTGGCAATCGCGTCTGCAACCGAATCCACGATCGGTTCGGCATTGTTGTTAAAGGACGTATTGAGCAGAATTGGAGTGCCTGTGCGCTTCTTGAACGCATTGATGACCTCCCAGTACGCGGGATTGGCGTTGCGCGATACTGTTTGCAGGCGAGCGGTACCGTCGACGTGCGTGATGGCACCGAGCAAGGCGCGCTTTGAGTCACGCACGCGAACGACGAAATTCATGAATGGAAATTCGTGCCTACCGTCCGGGAGGTCGAAAAATTCGCTCGCATCCTCCTCCAGCACAGATGGCGCGAAGGGCCGATAGCCTTCGCGCTTCTTGACCATCGCATTGATCCGGTCCTTGTTTGCGGCGGGCCGAGGGTCGGCAAGAATGCTGCGGTTGCCCAGCGCACGTGGCCCAAACTCCGAACGACCCTGCACCCAGCCGATCACGGCGCCGTTGGCGATCCAGTCGGCTGCACTGCTTGCCACGTCATCAGAGCGTTCAACCTCGAGATGTCCGGCCCATGCATTCAGTTCCTGTTGCACGGCGCGCTCGCTCCCGAGATCAGGACCCCAATAGACCCCCTGCAGTCGCTCACACGGCGCGGGGCGGCCCATCTCGTTGGAGACTATCAGCGCAGCTCCCAATGCGCAGCCAGCGTCGTGAGACGCGGGTTGCACGAAAATGTCTTCGAAAAGCCCTGAATACAGCAGCTTACCGTTCATCGTGCAGTTGTGGGCCACCCCCCCCGCCAGGCACAACCGCTTCATGCCGGTGGCCTCACGGTGATGCCGGAGAATGTGGAACACGATCCGCTCAAGCGCTTCCTGCAGTGACGCACTCACATCTCGATGCTGCTGGGTGAAGGGCATTCCCTTTCGCCTGACCTCGATATTGCGGAGCAACGCCGGACCGATGCGGTCGAGGTGAACACGGTAGCCACCGCCGTTGGCGGAGAGCTCGTAGAACTGCTCGAAGAGCTCGCGATAGGGAGCGGGGTCGCCGTAGGGCGCGAGTCCCATTACCTTATACTCGTCGAACAAGCCGTAGCCGAGATAGCGGATCGTCTCGAGATAAAACAGCCCAAGAGAATTGTTCTCGGGGAAAGCCTCGAGTTGCGTAATTTCTGTGCCAGACCCTACCGCCAAGAGGCCCGATAGGAAATCACCAGAGCCATCAATCGCTAGAATGAGACTTTGTTCGAAGCCCGACATTGCAAAGGCGCTCACGGCGTGCGCCTGATGATGACTTACGAATGAAATACGCGAACTGTCCAACTTAGTGCCGAACTCACGCGTTAACAGATCCTGCACCAACGTTTTAGCATCCAACGGAATGGAGAGAATGTCCGGGTGGGATGCGGACATACCTTCAAGCATGGCGTTGGCATAGGGCTCGCTGGCGTAGAGCGCGACACGATCAATATCGTTGAGCTGAACCCCCGCCGCTGACAGACAGTATTGAATCGAACGAATTGGGAGCTTGTTGGAGTGTTTCATCCGATTGAGGCGTTCCTCTTCGACGGCTGCTATCACCCGTCCGTCTCGGACGAGCACCGCGGCGCCATCGTGCATAAAGGCGTTCCGAAGCTCGAATCGGTTTTCATGGACTTGGTCAAGTCCGCCGCTAATTCCTAGACACAGCATTTCTTTCTCCACATAGTGACGGGCAAGCCAAATTGGCCTGCCTCAGACCGTTTCCAACTAAATAGGCCGCGTTGTCGCTTGCAGCTGCAACCGCCTGTCAGGCATCACCGGCATCAAAGAACGCCTCATAAGGGTCCGCCTGAATCAACATGAGATGCTTCGATCGTGGCGCCTGCCATTCCATGACGCCGAGAGCTTGGCTGGATCATCGAATCTTGAGCGGCTGCTGACTTGCATGCCGGCGATGCCGTTTTCATCTGCAGCACGAACTTGTGACGCGGGCTGCCTATATCCTTGCGAAGGGGCGGCTGTTGACGAATAATGCCGCGCCGTGAACTGGCCCGATTTCATTCCCCGAAAGACCGTCGCACAGGCGACTGACATGTGCTGCACTGTCCGCCTGCTTCCCGGTCGCACATCCGATAACGCCTTCGCTTGTGCAGGAGGCCGCATCGCGTCATTCGTCGGCCAAACATGGCACCGACTGGAAGCCCGGCAATACCGCGTAGATGTAAAGTGCGCTGATGTTGTATGGTAGCGCTGCCGGCCGGGTCTCCAATCCGCTGCCCAAACGAGCGGACTGCCTGCGGCAAAAAGCCCGCCACAAGCAGAATCGCGCTGGGCAGCTGGCTCGCCTGCAAGACTTCGCAGCTCAGGAACATTGGGGACGACTAGCGTCGAACCGCCGACATGATCGGCCAGTTGCAACTCACTTCTCGGCACGACCTCCACTGCACGTCAGGGCGCATGGAAGATTTTCTCCTTTGGATGGGTGACCGGTGCGGACGTGCTTTTGTCCATGCAAGATTTCCGAAGAGTTATGAAATCGTTTGTTTCGATCAAAGTCATCCACGCTATGAATAGCTGCCGGACATGCGCTTCAAAGGGGCTTCAGGCTTCCCGGATGGCTACTCCGATTCGAAGCGCGTGGCATTCCATGCGCTCTATGACAACATTTTTCAGCAAAGGGTATGAGAGCAAACCCACACTTCTTTTTCAGAAGTCGCTTCGAAGCAGCCGAGGCCTTGATGGGCTTCTTCACCAAGTTCGGCGATGGTGCCGCAGACATTCTTCCTCTTTCCGGGCTGAACAAGCGCAGAGTTCGCGCCTTGGCAGTGTATCTGGGCGCTCCGTCTGATCTTGTTGAAAAGATCCCGACCGCCGACCTGGAGAACCTCGTCCCGGTCTCACATACGATGAGATTGACGACTTCCTCGAAGGCCAAGAGATCAACGAAGCGGCGCACAGGCGTATACTTCATGCGCATTCCAGCACAGCCCATAAGCGAGCGCTTCCCGTCACAACGATTGCCATGACGGGTTCGATATTTAGGCATCGGCAATAGCGTCTTAACATACACGATCGATGGGCTTGCCGCAGTTAGGCAGCTAGCGGCCTGAATTACCGCTGGAGCGAAGCGCTGCTCTTTCAGCCCGCATGCAGTCATGAGGTTGACAGTGTCGGCACGTATCGCCGAGGCCGGCACGCGAACTCATTCTTCCTGAATGCCTGCTCTATCGATCTTCCGCAGCGTACCCACTTGACCGGTCGCTTCGACATTCCAGGCACCTGGATTCTAGCCGATCCTTGCCGCTCTCCTTCGGCCGGTCGCAATGCTGGACGTGCGGCCGTTACGCGATGCAGAGCTGGTTGTCAGATGCGTGATGCGAAACGTGAGATGCAGCTCCAGTTTTGGCGATGGCGGGCTCGCCGCATTGTTGATATCATCCGCACAGAACAGGCGCGCAAATGACATCGGATTCAGAGAAGGCTGAGGCGGTCGAGCAGTTACTTGATACACCTGACCTTGCAACCGCACTGGAAAGCGAACAGTTCAAGAAATTCCTCGACCAGGTGCCGATCGCCATAGCCGTTTCGGACCTTGCCGGTGAAGAGCGCGTGGTCTACGCCAATCCGGAATTCGAGAAACTCTCAGGCCTGATGGCCGCCAGGCTCACCCAAGAAAACTGGGCGGCCCTTTTAGGCACGGGCCTCCATCAGCAAAAGGACAGGCCGCTAGCCGAGGCGGTGGTCGAGGGAACCGATTTGGTCGGCACCTTCAGGCTTGAGCGCGGCGAGGACAAACCCGCGATCGTCGACGTTTATTCCAACGTGATCGAAGACGACAACGGCAAGGTTTGCTTCCGACTGGTGGCCCTGGTCGACGTATCGGCTCACGGCGAGGCGGGAGATCAGCGCTCGGCCGAGGAGCGTGTCAGCGAGAAAGACACGCTGCTGCGCGAACTGCAGCACCGGGTGAAGAACAACCTGCAGATGATCACCGCGCTGATCCGGCTGGAAAGCCGCAACGCGACCGAAGCCGACCGGAGACGGTTTGAGCGGCTCGCCGGTCGCGTCGACGCTCTGGCGATCCTCTACCAGACGCTAACGGCCGACGAGCCGAAGGAGGAGGTCGATCTTGGCGTCTATCTCAGCCAGATCGCGTCCGCGGTGATGAGCTCGCATGCAGTCGAGGGGATCCGGCTGGATATGAAGGTGGATACATATCCCGTGTCAATAAACGTCGCCATGCCGGCCGGGCTGGTCGTAAACGAATTGCTGACCAATTCACTAAAGCATGCGTTCCGGGGCCGCGATGGCGGCACGATAATGCTGCACAGCGTCGTCGATGGCGACGGCTGCCGGGTTATAGTGGCGGACGACGGAATCGGCCTGCCGGAAGGCGAGGTGTGGCCCAAACCAGGCAAGCTCGGAGCGCTGATCGCGCGATCGCTGACCGAGAACGCCAAGGCGCAGCTAGCCGTCGAGTCCAGCGCCAACAAAGGGACGAAGGTGACCATCGTTTTCAAGCGGTCGGCGGCAGCAAGCTGAACGGTTGCTGTCGAACTAGCAGGCTGGCGGCTGGCTTCATGTCGCGGCTTTGAGCAGGTGGCTGCAAATAGGCTAGGTCGCCCTTCACGGCCTGCTTCACATGGTCGAGGTCTTCCATTATGCTCCAGGCTTGCTGCTTCTGACTTCGGCGGCCAGTCCATCCCCACCTAGCGGAAGGCACTCCCGCCTGATTACGTTGCGGCTTGAGTCTTGACGGCGGGGGCACCTGACGCCTTCGCGCTCATCACGCGCGGGCCGGCAATTCAGCAGCGAGTCATCGCTTGGCCAATCTTGCCGAGGACGAAGGTCTAACCTACAAATAAAATTGGTCCGACTGTTCGTGGCCGGAGGTAACCGCGAATTTGCGCTATCGGGACAGGAGAGCAGTGCTGTAGGCAAACCGCGATGCGTGCATTCGTTCGATTGGTTCTACGATTATCCTGACGCCTGGGGTGACCAGTTGCACCCGTATTTCCTACTACGCGCAATCTTTGTAGGGTCATGTGCAGATCATCGCGGCCCGCCAAGACATCGGAAAACTGATCGACGATCCTTCAACCCCTGAGATATTGCGCGCCCGAATGGCATCGGCGGCCGCCATATAATAGTTTGCGGCAAAGACGGCCGCGATCGAACGGCTGAGGACGCGCTCGCCAACAGATTGCGCGACAGACGATGGGGTGGATACCGCGGATACGACGCCTTGTTCGATGCTCCGATCAACAACGCGAAGCTCGCCGCGACTTCCGTCTACAGCGATTCGGTTCAAAGGCTTGGCGCGTTGGACAAAGCTCGCCGCGCCGAAGCGCGATGCATAGAAGCCGGGATAGTCGCCCGAACACAAGTCGAACAAGCGGAGTGGTCGACCGTTTCGTCCTCCCCGGGGACGAGCCGGTTGCTCTGGCCTGGGGCGACCTGATGGGTCTTGCGGAGCACCGTCTCCAGCATGGCGATCAGGTCTTCGGGAAGTATGGCCTCATTCTGCACAGACGGTTTTGCGTGGCTGTTACGGATGCCGGCGGGCACGGTGGCGATATGGCGGTCCTTTCGATCGAGCGGCTCGCCACGCTGCGTATAATTCCACGCCAGGGAGGAGAGACGGCGCTCGATCGTCGCCACAGAGTTTGGTTTCTTGTCTCCTGTAACCTTTCTGGATGCACAGGCCGTGATGTAGAGGCCGACGGTCTGCGGATCAGGCGGCAACACCTCCGAGGTGCTGCCGGCGCGCCCAGGCGCAAAAAATCCGCTCTCGACCGAGCGGCGTCAGACCGGTATTCTTATGGATGTTCATCCGGTCCCCCTGGAGTCACTGAAGCTTCGACAATCTCAGCTTTCCCGGTTCGGACCGGATGGACAAGCTACTGAAAGCTCACAACTAGCTACCAATGCGATCAGCTTTCGGGCTATCGGGCGCATCCAGGGAGGATGGGTATGTTCTTGGCTAACGGGCTCAAGCTGCGGGACCGCGGGTGCACGCTGGCACTGATGTTGGCGATCATATGTGTATGTGCGCCTGCACTGGCGGCAAACGCGTCGGATCAGGCGTGCCGGTCCATCGCCAAGCTCAAAATTCCAAGCGTGATCTTTACCGAGGCTAGCCTTCAAAAGCCGCAGGAGATCCCCGCAGATCCCGTCACTGCATTCACCGGCGCCTCGCCTCAGGCGGTAAAAGTGGGCGGGCACTGCCTTGTCCGAGGTGTTATCGGGAAACGCCAGGGGGTCGATGGTCAATCATATGGCACCCGGTTTGAGGTGCGTCTTCCGACGACCTGGAACGACATGTTCCTTTTCCAGGGCGGCGGCGCAGTTGATGGCTTCCTGGCGCCGGCCGTCGGGACCATTCCTTGCCGGAACTCGACCGCGGCTCCCGGGCTCTTGCGCGGCTACGCTGTTGTAAGCATGGATGGCGGGCACCCAAGCCCCGATCCGGCTTTCGGGGTCGATCAAGCCGCACGCATTGATTTTGCGTACGCCTCCATTGGCAAAGTCACTTCGGTCTCGAAGCAGGTGATTGCAAAGTTCTATGGGGCGGCTCCGAAAAAGTCGGTGTTCATGGGATGCTCGAATGGCGGTCGTGAGGCGTTGATAGCGGCTCAGCGATATCCGCTCGAGTTCGACGGCATTGTTGCAGGTAGCCCGGGTTTTCGTCTCAGTGCCGCCAACATTGCCGAAGCCTGGGATACTCGCCAGTACATGAGCATCGCTCCCAAGGATGAGGCCGACCATCCCATTCTATCCCGCGCCTTCTCCCAGCAGGATCTGAACATCGTCGCCAAGGCGGTTCTCGCTGCCTGTGATGCTCGCGATGGCATTGAGGATGGCGTCATCAACGCCTGGCAGCAGTGCCGGTTCGACCCAAAGGTCCTGTCCTGCCAAGGCGATAAGACGGACAGCTGCCTCACGGCTGGTCAAGTGCAGGCCATGAGCCGCGCGTTCGCGGGTCCGGAAAGCTCCGATGGCGAAAAGCTTTACAGCGATTGGCCATATGATACGGGCGTTGCGGGCGCGGACTGGAGAATGTGGAAGCTGGGCAATTCCCCCACTTCCCAGTCGGATGCAAATAACATCGTTCTGGGAGCCCGCTCGCTTCAATACTACTTCATGACGCCCCCGGCGCCGAATTTTGACCCCCTGAAGTTCGACTTCGACAAGGATCCGGCACGCGTTGCGGATACGGCCAAGCTCAATGATGCGACCGGCACGTATCTCGCCAGCTTCGGTGCCCACGGTGGAAAGCTGCTCTTGTTTCAGGGACTTTCCGATCCGGTCTTCTCAGCCAACGATCTGGTGCGCTGGTACAAGCAAGTCGTCGAGGTCACAAGCGGCGGCGATTTGGAAGCGACTCGCCGTTTCGTGCGCATGTTCATAATCCCGGGGATGACCCACTGCGGCGATGGCCAAGCCTTCGACGACTTTGATCCTTTGGCCGCCATCGAGGGCTGGATAAACCAAGACAAGGCTCCGGATTCTCTCGCGGCTGGCAGCAAGGCATTCCCCGGCAAGCACCAGCCGATCTGCGCTTATCCCACTCAAGCTGCCTATGGCGGTAAGGGAAATCCCGATGAGATCGCGAGCTATTCGTGTCGGGGATAAGAGACCTCGTCATTTGTTCGCTTCAATCTGCGCGCATTCCCGGAACAGGTCTCCCGGACCAAGGATCGGTTGGAAAAGCTAAACCCGGAATTTGTGGGCCGTGCCATAACGCAGTTGATGATCATGCCTGACTACGAAGCGTCGGCCGCCGATAGTCTGGACACAGCGCTCGCTGTGCTCGATGAGGTAATTGTTATCGCCTGAGATCTGACCGCCTCATCCCAGCGGACAAAACGGGGGCATCAGAGCCCGGACGCCTTGGTGAGATTTACGCGGAAACGATCGCGCCGGCGCTGATAATTTCGCGTCATCTCCGCGGAGGCATGGCCGAGCTGTTTTTGCACATAGCGTTCGTCGACCTCGGCCGACGAGGCGAGGCCGGCGCGCAGTGAGTGGCCGGCGAATTTCTTGGCCCGTTCGCCCTCCGACAGATCGCCGCGCACGCCGGCGGCGAGCGCCGTGCGCTTGACCAGGCGTGCGACCTCCTGGTCGTTCAAGCGATCGGCACCGACGGCTCTGCCTTGACCAGCAACGCGCCGAAACAGCGGTCCGTGCGCAATGCGCGCCAGTCTTAGCCAGGTCTGCAGAGCGACCACAGGGCAGGTGGCGTCGGAGGAGCCGCGGCCGATTTCGACCTCGCGCCAGCCGGTTTTGCCGCGCAATGTGACAAGCAGACCCTTATCGGCAAAAATCTCGACCCAGCCGCGCCCGTCCTCGGTCTGATCCCTGCCGACGTCGAGGCCGACGATTTCGGATCGGCGAAGGCCGCCGGCGAAACCCAAAAGCAGCATGGCGCGGTCGCGCAGCCCGCGCAGCGTGCCGCGGTCGAGGGTCTCGAACATGCGATCAGATCCTCGGGCAGGATCGCTTCCTTCTGCCGGGGAGGGGAGGCGTGGGTGTTGCGAACGCCAGCCATCACCGTGGCGATATGCCGGTCCTTGCGGTCCAGCGGCTGGCCGCGCTGGGCAAAATTCCAAGAGAGCGACGAAAGCCGGCGCTCGATGGTTGAAACGGTGTTGGGCTTTTTGTCGCCAGTGGCCGTACCTGACGCGCAGGCGGCGATATAGAGCCCAACGACCTCAGGATCGGGCGGGAACATCTCGATGCCTTGGCGCCGGCACCAGCTCGAAAAATGCTTCCAGTCGGCTGCGTAGGCGCGGCGCGTGTTGGCCGAACTCGCCGCCTCGATATAATCGCGCGCGCGGCCGGCGAGCGCCTCAAGCTGCGCAGGCAGGCTGGGATTGGCAATGGCTGGAAGGGGAGGGGGACGAGGCTAGGTCGGCATCGCCCATCTGCATGACGATATCGATGATGTCGGGCAAAGCCGCGGCGCTTTGTGTGTGAAGCTTGTCCGAAATTCGTAGCATATTTTGGACATCTTGACCGTCACTTCGTCCGAAATCGGACCACAGATTTCGGACAAAGCCCCGGCATCAACCCGCCAATATCTCGATCTGCCGTCGCCGCTGCAAACGTCGCCTGTGAGAGGCGAGCCGCCTCTAAACTGGTCGTGTATCCCGATTAATAATAAGAATGTAGTCAACTTCCATATTTTAGAGGGCACGCATGCTGCCACTCAACCGGCCTGATCACCACACAAAGTGAGGAAGAACCTGGTTAGGTGCAAAGCGGCAATTGCCTCGACAGCGGGTCCCGGAAGGTTTATGCTGCTCCAATCTTACCGCAATCCGAAATGGCGATTGAGTACCTTCACGAGTGAAGGGATTCCCGCGGTCTTAGAGATGAGTTGTCGAATGGCGCGAAGTCGCACAGAATCGCGAAGTCGCACAGAATCGTGTGTTTGATACCGATCAGGATCGCGAGCTATTTCAGGCGCAGAGAGGTCTTGCGCCCGATGCACGAGTTGCTCCCGGTCCAACGGAAGTGAATGGGGTGGAACTGCTTTGTCGGCCAAATTGTTGACGGAACGTCCGGCGCCCATTGTTGCTACATGTCTGGATTCTTGGGGCGTTTTGGATGATGCAATCCACCATCTCACTCCAAAGGGCAGTGGAATCTGGAACAATGTCGCTTTTGTACGCAGGACATCCTTCGCGCCCGATTGGCATATTGTCTTTAACTCTGCTTCTATTTTTGGGCTCCCTGTTGATATCGAGGCGAGTCCAAACAGGACAATTTTTGCAATCGGCGAACCGCCGACGAAAGCTCATCGCGCATTTCATGAAGGGCAAGGGAAAAATACCATCGTCCTGACGTCTGACGCAGAGCTGGCTGCTCGGCAGAATGCAGAGCGCCGATTCGTTTTGTCTCCACCTATCACTCGGTCTTGGTCTGTAACAAAGACATATGACCAACTTCTGGTCAGCGAAGTCGTGGACAAGCCGCTTCGGCTCTCATGGATTACCAGTAACATCGCCCTGCTTAAAGGGCATCGATATCGGCTGGCGTTTCTGGAACGGCTGAGAGAGGAGCTCGATTTTGACCTGTTCGGCCGAGGTTTTCGGCTGATTGGAGATAAATGGGACGCACTCGCACCGTACCGTTACAGTATAGCTTTCGAGAATACTCGTGCTGATTACTATTTTACAGAGAAGCTTATGGACTGCTTCGTTGCTGAAACAATGCCGATCTATTACGGCAGCCCGGCAATTACGAGGTTCTTCCCTTCCGACTCAATGGTTCTGATTGACCCAGAGGACAAGAACGTGATCCAAAAAATTCAAGAAATCATCGACTCGGACCTCTGGAAGGAGCGTCGCGGCGCAATACAAGAGGCGAAGCGGTTGGTTCTTGAGAAATACAATACGTTTGCTTATCTCGCGGGCTTCATCGAAAGCGTTCACGATAAACCCTTACCGCCGGAAGTTATACACATCGGTTCGCCTGCGGTCGATTTTGGGACAGACGAATGAAGTACTCCAACGCTCGCTTCGCGTGCCCGGCGGTTGGTGGTCTGGCGAGATCGGTACGGAGCGCTCGGCGGAGAATGCCTACCTGCGCAGACGGGCCGGCACGGGCGCACGAGGTCATGCGCCCCCGGCTGCCGCTGATCAGACGAACTGGGGAAGGCCAGGAACGGAATTGAGGACCTCGTCCACGAGTTCGTCACCGGCATGTTCCTTGGCGAAGGCGATCGTCTCGTTGGCGATGGCGGCGATCTTTAGAATGCTGAGACCCTCACTCATCAATTGCTGGCCGAGCCCCATGAGGCCGCCTCCGCCCTCTTGGTCGTTGCCATGATACTTCGCCACTAATTCCGAAGCTCCGGGAATGGCCGCGATCATGCGCGCAACGGGACCGTCGGCCGCGTGGCGTTGCAGGAAACCCAGCATTAACCCAACGGCCTTCTCTGCGAGAGCCGGGCCGATGCCGGCACCAGTGGCGATGCGCGATAAGAATTCTTCCATGGCAGGGTTCGTCTCTCTTTAATGAGGTTTACACGGGGCCGGTCCGGCGCCCAAAGCGCCCTTGGCCGAACCACAATTGAACTCCCCAAAAATAGGCCGGCGGAAGTGCTATTGCAACTGCGCGTAAAACCGCCTCTGCAACGCAAGCTGCGTCGGACGTGCGTATTTCGCAAAAATGGGACAGTCGTTCCGCTAAATCGCGGACAGCAGTTTCACTAATTCGCGGACAGCAGGATGGGGTCGGCGCTCGGTTGCCTGGTTGAAGTCATTTGCGATTGATTTCGCCGTTTTCGGCGCCGGTCAAGGGCGGCGGTGTTTTTTGCTTTCTCATGCTGTCGCCTTCGAGGGTGATGCGATGGGCGTTGTGGATGATCCGGTCGAGAATGGCGTCGGCTATTGTCGGCTCCGCGAATGCTTCATGATGCACCTTTCCTTGATCGCCTGGTCCGTTGCAGTCGGCGTTGAAGTTGATCGATCTGGTCGCTGGAAAGGTTTCCGCTTGGCCGCGGGCGTCACCATTTCTTTCCCACAAGATCCTTCAACGCGGCATTGTCGAGCATGGCGTCGGCCAAAAGCCGCTTCAGCCGCGTGTTCTCGTCCTCCAGACCCTTCAGTCGCCGAGCCTCGCAGACATCCATCCCGCCGAAGCGGGCCTTCCAGTTGTAAATCGAGGCGTCGCTGACCCCGTGTTTGCGGCACAGATCGGCAACCGATACCCCGGCCTCATGTTCCTTCAAAATTCCGATGATCTGCTCTTCAGAGAAGCGGCTACGTTTCATGTCCTGGTCCTCTCGATGGGCAGAACGAACTTCAAACCGGATTAGATAAGAGGGGCAAGGTCAAGGTCGATGACTCAACTGTTGTGTGGGGAGAGCTCTTACTTCTCATTCGCTCCAAATGCGGACGCGGCGCACGAGCTCGGAAGTTGAGATCCCGTAGCGATCGTGAAGCGTCGGCAGCGCGCCAGCGTCGAGGAACTCGTCGGGCAGGGCGATCTGGCGAAAGACTGGGGTCACTCTCTCGCGCATCAGCAGCGCGGCAACGCCTTCGCCAAGGCCACCAATGATGGTGTGGTTCTCCGCCGCCACCACCAGCCGTCCCGAACGGCGCGCGGCAGCGAGTATCGCCTCCGTATCCAGAGGTTTGATCGTCGGAACGTGCAGAACGGCGCAGCCGATCCTGTCGGCTTCAAGCGCCTTCGCGGCCTCCAGCGCGCGCATGGTCATCAGGCCGCTGGAAATGAACAATACGTCCGCGCCCTCGCGCAGCATTCGCGCCTTGCCGATTTCAAATGTATAGTCGTCTTCGTCGAGCACGACAGGAATCTTACCGCGCGAAAGCCGCATGTAGACCGGCCCGTTGTAGTCCGCGATCGCCTCCGTGGCCTGTTCGATGTCGAGCGCGTCGCAAGGGTCGATGATCGTCAGGTTCGGCATCCCGCGGAAAATCGCGATGTCCTCCGTCGCCTGGTGGCTGGGGCCGTAGCCGGTCGTCAGCCCCGGTAAGGCGCAGACGATCTTCACATTGAGTTTCTCCTCGGCGATCGCCATGCAGATGAAATCGTAGGCACGTCGCGATGCGAAGACGGCGTAGGTGGTGGCGAAGGGCGTAAAACCCTCCCGCGCCAAGCCGGCGGCGGCGCTCATCAGCACCTGCTCCGCCATGCCCATCTGATAGAAGCGGTCCGGATGCTCCTGTGCGAAGACATGGAGATCGGTGTATTTCGCGAGGTCCGCCGTCAGGCCAACTATCCCGGGCCGCTGGTGCGCCAGTCTGGCCAGTGTGTGCCCGAACGGCGCATTGCGTGTCGGTAGGCCATCGGGCGCGATCGACGCGATCATCGCCGATGTGGTCTTGCGCTCACCGGCATTGGCGGCGTGGCGCGGCGCGAACTTTGACAACCTCAACGCGGACGTCCCTTTTCCAAAGCTTCGAGCGCTAACGTCCATTCGTGCGGTTCGACGCGGATGAAATGCGTGATGTCGCGGGTTTCCAGGAATGGCACACCCTTGGCCATGCGCGTATCGCAAACGATCACACGCGGACGAGGTTCCTTCAGGCCGCGCGCCATGTCGAAGGCCTTGCGGACCGCCTCGATGTCGTTGCCGTCGACGCGCTGCGCATGCCAGCCGAACGCCTCGAACTTGTCGGTCACCGGTTCGGAGGAGAGCATGGCCGTCGATGGACCATCGGCCTGCTGATTGTTGAAGTCGACAATGGCAATGAGATTGTCGAGCTTGAGGTGGGCGGCCGACATCGCGGCTTCCCAGGTCGAGCCCTCACCGAGCTCGCCGTCGGACAAAAGATTGTAGACGAAACTGTCGCTTCGCTTGCGCGTCAGCCCCATGCACATGCCAACGGCAATGCCAAGGCCGTGACCGAGCGAGCCGCCGGTGATCTCCATGCCGGGCGTGTATGGCGCCATGCCGGACATCGGCATACGGCTTTCATCGCTGCCATAGGTTTCGAGCTCTTCCTCCGGCAGCACGCCCGCTTCGATCAGAGCCGCGTAGAGCGCGATCGCATAGTGTCCGATCGACAGCAGGAAGCGGTCGCGTCCCTCCCACAACGTGTCCTCCGGCCGGTAACGAAGCGCATGGAAATAGGCGACGGCAAGCACGTCGGCGACACCCAGCGCCTGTCCGACATAACCTTGGCCCTGGACTTGACCCATCCGCACGGCGTGTCGGCGGATACGATAGGCTCGTTCGGCCAGGCTGACATTGCTGCCAGCGCGAGGCATCTCAAGCTCCGTTGTCCACTCAGCCATGGATTAGCATCCCACCGTTGACATCGATCACGGCGCCGGTGATGTAGCTGGCCAGATCGGAAGCCAGGAAGAGATAGGCGCCGGCTACGTCGCGCGCCTCGCCCAGCCGGCTGAGCGGGATTCCCTTGATGATGTCGGCGCGCATGGCGTTGGTCAGTTTGCCGCCGGTGATGTCGGTCTGGATCAGGCCCGGTGTGATGCAGTTGACGCGGATGCCTTCGGGACCGAATTCGCGCGCCATGGCCTTGGCAAGCCCCAGAACACCCGCCTTGGCAGCCGAATAGTGCGGGCCACCGAAGATGCCGCCGCCGCGCTGGGCCGAAACTGACGACATGCAGATGATCGAGCCGCCGCCATTTTCGCGCATGTTCGGGATGAATGCCTGGCTGAGATGGAGCACGCCGCGTAGGTTGACATCGAGGATGCGGTCCCAGTCAGCCGCGCTGATCTCCAGCGTCTTGACCGGCTGCGTGACGCCCGCATTGTTGCAGAGCACATCGATCCTGCCCAAGGTTTCTGTCACTTGCGCCGCCGCCCTCTTGCAGGCGTCGAGGTCCGCGACGTTGCACGCAAGGCCGATATGGTCGGGTCCAAGCGACGCAGCGGCGTCAAGCGCTTGCCCGTCATCGAGGTCGAGTATTGCAACGCGAGCCCCGTGCTGTACCATCAGCGCTGCCGTGGAGCGGCCAATTCCCCGGGGGCCCGCGGCCCCCGAAATCACCACGGCCTTGCCCTTCAGCAACAAGTCGAACTCTCCTGCTATTTCTGTTTGCCGGTGATCTAAAGTCGGTAGAACCGGGCGGCGTTGTCATGGAACAGCGCGAGCCGCTCCTCGTGCGGGTGGGCGATCGTAATTTCCTTGAAGGCGTTCAAAATGGCGTCGAAGCTCGAGAACAGCTTGTCGACGGGGAAGTTCGTCGCGAACATCGAGCGGCCGACGCCGAAGGCTGCGATCGCCTCCTCGATGCTCGGCGCCGTCGACCTGCATGCCGGTGTGATTGAGAATGATCTGCACGTCGGGAAAGTCGCGCGCCAGTTCGAGGAACTCGCTCATCTGCGGATAGTAGAGCTGCGGGTCGAAGCTCAGCCCGCGCTTCGCCAGCTCCCGGAAGCCGCGCCGCCATTCGGGCGTACGACTGACCTCCGGCCGCGCCAGATAGGTCTTGGCGGGGTCGGGATGATAATTCATCGGCTGCCGCATGCCGCGGAAGTTCGGATATTCCATGTGGCGGTCGAGGAGGTCGCCGACGTCGGGTTGGGACAGGTCGGCATAGCCGACGATGCCATGCGGAAAGCCTCGCTTGTTGGCGATCTCCTGCAGCCAGCGCGTTTCCCCAACCGGATCGCCGGGATCGAGAAGCAGCACTTCGGCTCCGGTGGAAAGGGCACGAGCGATCCGGACGATCTGGCCTTCGTGGAGGGACAATTTGCGTGCCGGCATTATCGATGATCGCTTCGCCGATCGCTGGGTCGATCAGCTGGAGCGCTCCGAGCGCAGTTTCGCGCGTGCGGCGACGGCTGATCTGCGACCAGCCCGACCTCGCATGCACAATGCCGATGTTTTCCGCGACCGGACAGCTCGGGCAACAGCGCCAGCTCCTGATGCACCACCGGGATGATCGGGCTGTTGTGGTCGGCCTTCGACGAGGCGAAGCCAATCTCGCCGGCTTCGCGTGAGGTCAGCCCCGTGACGATGCGGATGAGAGCGCTTTTGCCGGCGCCGTTGCCGCCCAGGAGCGCGTGGATTTCGTCGGCCCGGACCTGAAAACTCACACCCCGCATGACACGGGTTGCGTCGAAACTCTTCTCGATATTGGCAGCTTCGATCAGGGGCTTCCTGGTCAATACCTGTCCAACTCCCGGCACGTTGCCGGCGCTACCCAAGCTTTGGGTTGAACTCGGCTCCATCCTGTATCTCCTTCCGGGAACCACTGTGCGACCGATTGACATTCGGCTCAATTTTCGTTTCTTAACATTCTGTGTAGCTGAGCTTAACTGACGAGGACGAGGTCAGACATCAAGTTCAATTCGATGACGCATTTCGAGGCAGTCGCGCGGCTCGGCGGCGTGGCAAAGGCCGCTCAGGAATTGCAGGTGACACCTTCGGCGGTTAGCCAGCAGCTGCGGCTGCTCGAACACCAACTCGGGGTGCGGCTTTTTCAGCGCGAAAAGCGCCATCTCTCGCTCACGATCGACGGTGAGCGGCTCTTCCAGACCACGACCCAGGCTTTCGAATTCATACGCGAGGTGCGTAATGCCATTGTGCGGCAGCGCGAAAGCTTCCAGCTTAGCCTGCGCGTCAGTCCTTCCTTCGGCGAGAAATGGCTGGCGCCGCGGTTGGCCGAGTTCAGCAAGGGCTATCCGAGCTGGAATTTGCGCGTCGACGCCACGCCCAATTTCTCGGATTTCGAAACGGAGGTCATCGATCTCGATCTTCGTTATGGCGACGGCGGCTGGGCCGGCCTTTATTCGGATTGCGTCGTCAACGATCTGATCCTGCCGATGTGCTCGCCTTCCTATCTTGCCGAACTGCGCGCGATCTCACCGGATCCGCGCGAGCAGCTTCGCCATGCGCGGTTGATCGACAGTGTGAAGGCCTATTTCCGGTGGGATTATTGGCTGCCGTGCAACGGTATCCAGGGCGCCCGCATGACGTATCCCTATCGTTTCGACCGTTCGTCAATGTCGGTTCAACTGGCGAAGGACGGTGCAGGTGTGGTCCTGGAAAGCACATCCATCGCATTCGAGGACCTGGTGTCGGGTTCTCTGGTTCCGGTCTCGATAGAGTTCGAGGTCATCGAGTTTCCGGGATACTGGCTGGTCTGTCCTTCGCGGCATATGAACCGGCGCGCGGTTCGCCTGTTTTCGGACTGGGTGTCACGCGTGGGTAAGCGCGACACCGATCTGGCTCGCCGGTTTCTGGCGGATAAGCAACTGCGCATATCGTTCGAACGACGGCCTCATTTCGGGGCACGGGATGACAAAGCGGCGCCAATGGCGTGAACAGTTCGACGTTCAGACATGGCAAGACGAAGATTGACAGCACCTTGCGGTTGAGGAGCTGGCAAAACCCAGGCTGTGTGCAAGCGAATGGGTTGGCCCCGCTTTTCATTTTCCGCGTAGCCTGTGCCTGTGGCTGCCCGCGCCACAAGGCATTGGTGCAAAATGTGGCATTAGGCACAATCAGCTCTTTGATGCCGCCTGCTATGTCGGCCTTGCCGGGCAGCGAACGGACTCCGGGCGTGCGCACGCCGTCATGCGGTTGAGAACGGCGCAGCCGATGGCGACCTCGGTCTGCTGAGCCGAAAAGGAGCGGGCTCGCAGGCGACGTCCGATCAGCCCCTTGTAGCGCCCGACGGCGGTCTCGATCAGGGCGCGCTTGCCATAGCCGGTGGACGCCTGCCAATTCAGCCTTCCATCATTGGCGATCGCCGTGATGTGACCGTACCTTTGACCGGGTGGTCCGGTGTCATCACTCTCCACGGCCGTTGAACGTGGCGGGATGACTATCCTTGCGGTGACGCTGTGTTGCAGCACCGCGCAGTAGGTGGGACCGCCATCATATGCTCCGTCGGCCGTGAATTGGTCGATCTCTGCGTCGATCCGGTCGAGCAGCGGCTTCACCTGCGAGGGATCGTCGCCGTCCTGGTCGGTCAGACAATGGGCGATGATCTCCCCGCTGTCGGCATTGAGAACCAAATGCAGCTTGCGCCAGGTCCGGCGTGATCTGGCACCGTGCTTGTCTTCCAGCCATTGGCCGGCGCCGTA
Source organism: Mesorhizobium sp. M1027 (assembly GCF_040318745.1). Lineage (NCBI taxonomy): Bacteria > Pseudomonadati > Pseudomonadota > Alphaproteobacteria > Hyphomicrobiales > Phyllobacteriaceae > Mesorhizobium > Mesorhizobium sp. M1027. The sequence continues at coordinate 58,544 of NZ_JAMYMW010000015.1, forward strand.
GACTTTCAAATCCGGTGCTATCGATCAGCACATGCAGCGGACCGTCCTCGGGATGCCGCTGCCGCTTGGCCGATGGTTCCCATATCTGCGCCCGGCGGCTTAGCGTCGTGTGATCGGGAACCGGTAGATCAAGCCCCATCAGATCGAGCAGCGAGGTCGCCAATCCCTCGCTCTGGCGCAGACGAAGCCCGAAGACGCATCCCAGTGTCAAGACCGCCTCGATGGCGAGATCGGAATAGCGGGGCTGGCCGCCGCGGGTCGTTCTTCGCGGCGCATGCCACCTGGCCAAGGCTTCTTCTGTCAACCACAGCGTCAGACTGCCGCGCCGCGTGCCCGGGTGCGCGAATCGAAACCGCGCGGATCGACGAGTCCAGTACATCTCGTGTCCCTTAGGGCATGGCCCCCCTTTCGGAGAAACACCCCACTCAGCCCTGTCCGGATCTGGCGCTCCTTGCTCGCTCCGCTGGCCTACACAGTTGATTGCGAACGACCCAGAACGGCTCTCGAAAACGAGCGTCGAACGAAATCAGATCACTGCTTGTTCTCCCTTAGCGTTGTTTGGCGTACTTTTATCGCGATGCCCTCTTGTGGGCCGTGCCTCATGCCTGACTACGAAGCGTCGGCCGCCGATAGTCTGGATACAGCGCTCGCTGTGCTGGATGAGGTATGTTATCGCCTGAGATCTGACCGCCTCATCCCAGCGGACAAAACGGGGCAGGGAGGGGGCTTTTCAGAGCCCGGACGCCTTGGTGAGATTGACGCGGAAACGATCGCGCCGGCGCTGATACTTTCGCGTCATCTCGGCCGAGGCGTGACCGAGCTGCTTTTGCACATAGCGCTCGTCGACCTCGGCCGAGGACGCGAGGCCGGCGCGCAGCGAATGGCCAGCAAACTTTTGACCGCGTTCGCCCTCCGACAGATCGCCACGCACGCCGGCTGCGAGCGCCGTGCGCTTGACCAGCCGCGCAACTTCCTGGTCGTTAAGCCGATCGGCGCCGACTCTTTTGCCTTGCCCTATTACCCTTCGGAACAAAGGGCCATGGCCGATCCGCGCCAGCTTCAGCCAGGTCTGCAGCGCGACCACCGGGCAGGTAGCGTCGGAGGAGCCGCGGCCGACCTCGACCTCGCGCCAACCGGTTTTGCCGCGCAGGGTCACCAGCACGCCCTTGTCAGGAAAAAACTCAATCCAGCCAGAAGAATCCTCGGTCTGGTCGCGACCAACGTCGAGCCCGACGATTTCCGAGCGCCGCAGCCCACCGGCAAAACCCAGAAGCAGCATGGCGCGGTCGCGCAGCCCGCGCAGCGTGCCGCGGTCGAGGGTTTCCAGCATGGCGATCAGATCCTCGGGCAGGATCGCGTCCTTCTGCCGGGGAGGGGAGGCGTGGGTGTTGCGAACGCCAGCCATCACCGTGGCGATATGCCGGTCCTTGCGGTCCAGCGGCTGGCCGCGCTGGGCAAAATTCCAGGAGAGCGACGAAAGCCGGCGCTCGATGGTTGAAACGGTGTTGGGCTTTTTGTCGCCAGTGGCCGTACCTGACGCGCAGGCGGCGATATAGAGCCCGACGACCTCAGGATCGGGCGGGAACATCTCGCTGCCTTGGCGCCGGCACCAGCTCGAAAAATGCTTCCAGTCGGCTGCGTAGGCGCGGCGCGTGTTGGCCGAACTCGCCGCCTCGATATAATCGCGCGCGCGGCCGGCGAGCGCCTCAAGATGCGCAGGCAGGCTGGGATTGGCAATGGCTGGAAGGGGAGGGGACGAGGCTAGGTCGGCATCGCCCATCTGCATGACGATATCGATGATGTCGGGCATGTCGTCCTCGCCGGAAGCAGCGGATGATCGTTGCGCGTCGCCAGCCATGCTCATGCCGCTTCGATATCCGTTTGGGAGAAGTCTTTGCCGATGAAAAGCAGCGGTTCATCTGCACGCTTTGCCAAAGCATAGGACAGGCAATCGGCAAAATTCAGCGCCGCCGGGTGGTGGCCCTTGCCGTAGGTCAGCCAACCCTGGGTCGCCAGATCAACCAATTCGGAGTCGACAGGAATGATGTCGGCCTCGATTTTGCGCAGCCAAAGATCGATCTCGGCCAACGCGTGTTCGCCGCGCCTGCTGACCAGCACCATGCGTGCCTCGAGCACGCAGGTTGCCGGGACCAGACGGATTGGGTCCAAGACCAGCGCTCGTTCCAGCCTTGCTGCCTCAGGCTCGCTCCGAAGGATCGCTACAACAGCTGAGGTATCGATCACCATCAGTTAGGGATTCCATGCTCGTCATACCCGATGATCTCCTCGTCGCTGCGACTATCCAGTTCAGGCAATCGTGCCACTCTTTCTCGGATTGCGCGCAATTCTGCCAGCAAACGCTCCTGAGCGGTCTCTCCAAAGCCCAGGCGGTGCAAGCGCTCGCTCAGGGCCTGGTGAATGGCTGCCGTCTTGCTGATGCCCTGGCGGCGCGCGAGTTCATCGGCGAGAGCCACGGTGGCCGGATTTTTGATGTTCAGGGACACGAAAGGCTCCAAAAGTCTACCATTCTGGCGTATTCTACCATGGCTCCGTAGGCTCGTAAACAACGAATGATAAGGCAACATTATCATTCGTTTTGAGTGGACGACAAGCGCAGCGCTTTCTGCGCAATCCGATTGCCAAAAGCGCCGCCATGATTCATCGTGCTGTCGATGATTCTGCGTCCTAAACCCTCTCCGCGCCACGACGCCACGCCTGCCGGTGCCCCTTCGATCGCGCCGATGGCAACGGTGCCGGCCTGGCTACGTCGGGCGGTTCCCGATGCGCAAAGCCTTGCGGGAAAAGGCGTTGAGGAACGTCGCGCTCGCCGCCGGCGCCACCATCGGCGCGCTCGATGCGGTGGTCCGCCGGCAGGAGCGATGGGCCGGCGCCTGGCGGCAGCGGCTGGCGCTTTCGGCGGCAGCGGCAACTGCGAAGCAGGCCGGCCGCGTCGAGGATGAAAGCTCGCTGCGCGATGCCGTGCTGCTCACGCGGCCGGGCGACAATGTCGGGCCCGCCGGTCTTTTGCTCCTCGCCTGGCGTCGGCTGGCGACCCGGCCGGCTGAGGAATTGCTGACGGCGAAAAACCTCGCTGCGGTGCTGGAAGATCTCGGTCACGCCCGTGACGACGAGGCCGTTAGCGATCTGTCGACGGCGCTACGGCAACTCGGCGCCGGCACCGATGTGGTCGGGATCCTGAACGGTGCCTTCATGGCCGCCGAACGACACGGCTTCGGCCGCGTCCTCGGAGCCTGGCTCGCCGATGCCCTGCTGGCGCAACGGCTGGGTTGGGCGCATGCGGTGCCGCTGCTGGGCGCCGATGCGGCCTTGGGCACAAGCGCCCGCCCGCGTCGATCGGCAGCTGGCTCTGTCGCGACAAGCATTGAGACACATCCCGAGCGTGCGAAAGGCCTGCTTGCCGCGCAGGCACGCGCTGCGTTGCGCGCAATTGATCTTCACGCCGAACTCGGGCGACGCGCGGACCGGCTGCTTGCCGTCACGCCGAAGCTTAGAGCCAAAGCAGCGGACGCTGTTGTCGACAAGCTCCTGTCCGACGATGCGATCGTGGGATCCGAAAAGATCGCAGGCATGAGCGACCGTGGGCTGCGCCGCCTGTTCGACCGGCTGGTCGAGTTCGGCGCCGTCCGCGAGATGTCCGGCCGCACCGCGTTCCGCATGTACGGGCTCTGACGACCATGGTGGAGGCAGTGCGCAGGCGAGGGGGGAGCCCGTCAGATAACCGTCGATCGGCTGACCAGCTGTTTGACCGGGAGCTGGATCACCTGCCGCCGGAGGCGCGCTGGCGAGAATGGATGCATCGCGTCGAGGCAACGATTTTTGCGGCCAGCGAGCCGGTCAACCGCGAAACGCTCGCCCGCATCGTCGGCAAAAGCTGCAGCATTGATCTCCTCATCGACGACATCCGCGAAGAACTGCGCGGTCGGCCCTATGACCTCGTCGCCGTCGCCGGCGGCTGGAAGCATCTGACGCGGCCGGCCTATGCCGATGCCATCCGTGCCGCGGTCGGCGGAAACGAGCGAGCCGTGGATCTGACACAATCTGAAGTGCTGGTGCTGATGTGTGTGGCGTACTTCCAGCCGATCACCCGCGCCGAGCTTTCTTCCTTCTTCGGCAAGGAGATCAGCCGCGATCTCATCGGTCATCTGCGCGGCGCGAAGCTGATTGCGTCCGGTCCGCGCAGCCCGACGCCCGGCGCGCCCTACACCTACGTCACCACCAAAGAATTCCTGCTGGAGTTCGGTCTCGACACGCTGCGCGACCTGCCGGATTTCGAGGCGCTTGAAGATGCCGGGCTGCTGTCGAAGGAGAAGCTATTGGCGGGCGACATTGTGCCCGACTTTCCCGGCAGCCAGCAGGACGTCGGCGTCGAGATAGAGGAATAGGTTCGTCGGGAGGGGGAGGGGATCGATGACTGGGAAATGGTCGCGATCGGGAATTCCGCATAAGGGCTGGACCTGCGTCAATGTGGAGGATCTCGATGAACCGTCTGAGATCTGCGAAATGTGCGAAACCCAAGAGATCAGATACGTCCATTACATGACTCATCCTGACCATGCCGAAATGCTCGGCGTGGGGTGTGTCTGTGCGGAGAAGATGGAGCAGGACTACGAGGCGCCGCGAATGCGCGAACGTGCGCTCCACAGTGCTGCACAACGCCGACGCAATTGGCTCCAGCGTAAGTGGCGCGTCTCGCACGCTGGCAACAGCTATCTGAATACCGACGGGCTGAACATTTCGATATACCGAAAAGGATCGGACAGTTGGGGCGGCCGGATCTTGGAGCGCTCATCCGGCCGATCCGTGGAGTCTCGAAAGCGCTACGCTACCGAAGCCGCGGCAAAACTCGGCGCATTCGATGGGATGATCTTCTTGAAAATGAAAGGCTGGCCAAAGACATAGAGCTCCTCAGTATTTGCGGCTAGTGTCACACTAGATTTGAGAATATGTCATCCGGATCGGGTACCAGCAGGGCGAGTCGGATGTTCGCTGGGCGACCTTCCTCATGGAACCAGAGATCAACTATTTTGGTGTCGTCGCTGGATGGCCGGGGAGATGCGTCCCTGACGCGGAACGTCGTCGGCAAATTCACGGATGTTCCGAACACCAACGCGTGCTGCTTGGGGAGGGATGGCAATCGTTTGAGAACGGCGTCGGAGATAAATGGAGTCATCTGACGGATTTGCGACAGGTCGTCTGGGTTCTGAATGCGGTGAACGACAAAGTTGGAGCACTGAGACAACACGGTTTTTGAAAGCTCGCTTGGCCTCTGTGATGCTACCATCAGGAACATACCGTACTTCCGACCCTCCTTGGCTATCCGTTCAAAAACCTTCGCTGCGTCCAACGCATAACGGGAGGGTGTGGAGGCAATATAGCGATGAGCCTCTTCAAGCAGCAAGTGAACTGGGAAGCGGTTGCGCGGATCGGCTTGCCGCAGCAGCCTAAACGTCATGCGTGCCAGAACCGAGCAAAAAAGCTCGACGACGTCATCCGATACGGCGTTCATATCAACGATCACGATCTGATTGGTCTTAGTCAGGCCACTGCCCTTCGCGGTCAGCCCGAGGATTCGGGCGAGGAATTCATTCTGACCTTCACCGGCTTGCCCCCCGACTGGCAGTGAGTGGCGCAGAAATTCATACTCCCGACGCTCCTCAAGTGATTTGAGGCGGGTGACCATCTGCGAGCAGTAGTCACGAATCTGGCGGTTGCCGTGTGCCTCCTCGTAAAGGATGGCGAGATCCATTGCCTCTCCTAGTGAGCGGAATCGAAAGGGATGTTTTCGTAATCCGGCAGCTTCAACTCGTCGATAACAAAGGCATTCTCGCCGACGAGAAAATCGTCCAAACCTTGGGCATCAGCCAGCTGACCGTAGCTAATTGTAATAAAAGGTTGGATGGATTGCAGATTGATTTTACCAGTGTTGAATCGCTGGAGGATGCCAACTATCCGGTCATGCTTGGACGGGCTGCTGGAATCGTCGCGCATGATCTGCGTGATGCACTTGGCGAGGATGTGGTTCTTCACGCCGCCGAGATCGTCCGCACCAGCTTCTGAGAACATCGTTGAAAGGCCAAGCGCCATACGCAGTATGGGGACCTGCGTGCGTTCGCTCGCCTGGAGCAGAAGTTCCCATTCTGAGAGGTCCAGAAACCAATGGGGCAAGCGGAAACCAGTTGCTGTTCCATCGAGTATAACTCGGTCGACCCCAATACCGCCCGACTTTGCCAGTGGTTCGAGCGCCTGCCGATACTCGCCGTTGACGTCGAACACCACAAACGTGGCACCTCGGGCATGATGTTCGTCCGGTTTTTCAAAAAGCTCCTGTAGAATCGAAGCGACTGTGCACGACTTTCCGCTTCCCGTGTTGCCAAGCACTGCAACGTGGCCACCGAAGAAATCGTCGAGGCGGACCTTCACCGCATAGTCCTCGAACACGACGGACTGACCGATGCTTAAAACACGAAAGCGGGTGGCGTTCGCCGGCACACAGTTTTGCCCGTCAGGCCCGATACCGGCCTCAGCCTCGGTTTTCGTCTCAAATATCCTGTCGAGTTCGCTATCGAGAGCATACAATGCGTCGGCATAGAGCGAAGGGAAAACCGACACACCGAACCGGAACTTTCCGTCCCCTGAAGCAGGCAGCATACCTACGGGCACCACGTCGAGGAATTTCGCCGATCCGGCCCTGTCGAGGTCGCCTCTCGAGGATGCAGCAACATCACGTTCGCGCAGCCCCACAACTTCAGCGACAACATATTCCGCGTGAGTCGGTATCATCAGGAACGAGCCCAAACGTGCGACGTAATGCACGTCGTCAAAGCCCACGACCGTGAAGTTGTCGGTTCCCGCGTGCATCTCGACCACAAACCTGTCTGCTGCCACTGATGTGACCTTGCCGACGGCGCGTTTGCGATCGTCGTGACTCATTCGGTATCGTCCTTGTCCGGAGCCAATTCCTTCATCACTTTGCGAACGGCGTCGTCGATACGCTCGCTTGGCCGCTGAGGCATGAACCGATCGACCATCGTGTCGAAATAATGTGCCCTTGTACCCGGCTCGGGACCATCGCCACCGATTATCCAGATCCGCGGATCACCAAGGGCGCGCAGTTTGGCAATCTCTCCGGGTGCGTCCGGTGACGCAAAGATAATCAACCGAAAGGTCGGTATGGTCAGCGCCTGGTAAATGATGTTGTTCAGGTGCTCATCCCCGAACCCGTAGCCCGAAGTCACAAGCACGCTTTGCTCGCGGACGATGCGCGACTGGAATTCGCGAAAGAGGTCGGCATACGGTGACCCTAGACTCGAGTTCTGCTTTGCCGGCGTGGGAAAGATCATCATCTTGGCGCTGCCGTCGGCCGGCCACTTCTCACGGATTGGGAACAGGCCGTGATCGTCTTCGGTCCAGCTGATCGATCCGTGTAACTTGCACAGGTAGACAAACGCATCGACTGCCGACCATTTGCGGTTTGAAAGATCGAGCTGCTCAGCCAAGGCGTAGCGAAATGTGGAGGGATTGAAACGCCGCTCTATGATGCCGGAGAAACCATTGGCATAAGGAATGCCGAGGCGGTCCATCGCAGTTTCATTGAACAGATCATAATTCGTGGTGAACACCCATGGCCGGGGTAGGCTTCGGTCGCCCAACACTAATTTTCGGTAGAACTTCTCATAGAGGTCGCGGACAGCTGTATCCCCCTTCGCGAAAGCACCGTCAGTGCACCGCCCCAGAGGAATGCCTGGACCTTGTTGATTACCTCCGTCAGCTCTTTGGCTCGCGCCCAATGGGATGATTTCGCACTGCGTTGGGAGACGAAACGAAGACTGTGCAATACCTCCATCAGGCGCTCAAGGTTGCGCGCGTACTCATCTTCGAGTTCGACGCCCGCCTCTTGGAGAATGGCTACTTCTTCTTTGGTTAGAAGCCAGTCAGGCGGCTCTACAGGGGGAACGTCGGCGCTGCCTTCGCCCAATAGATCCTCGTCTTCCGCAGCCTGCCGTGCGGCTGCCAACGCTTGGGTGGTAGTGTTGCAAAATATCTCAGCGAGGGGCTGCATGGTTGAGATGCCTCGCTCCTCTCCGTCGACACGCAACGAGGAGCAGCCAGCGCCCAACAGGAACGCCACGTTGCGCGCGTTCAGGGCATCGGCGATGCCTTTTTGAACTGTCTCGACTCCTTGGGACCAATCTATGTTGGCCGGTGTCGAATCGCCGTTGCGGACAATCTGGAATTGGCGCCGCGGCGCCACATCCTCGTCAGCCATCCCCCTTCTTCCCCCATATGCGAGCACCAAGAATATGCCGCAGTAGTGGCCCACCGTTCAAATTAAAGCAAAGATGATTTGTAACGACCGGGAGGTCAGCACCTGCAAACTACGCTGCTTTGAAGCGATCCGCTGCTGAAAGCCGTTGCATGAGCGGCTCCGCTTCGGGCCAACGATAGATGTCCCCGCGCAGAAACCGAAGTTCGTCGTCGAGATTCTCCTCAGCGATTTCGGCCCACCAGGCCTTTGGTCGACCGTCGCTGCCATCCGACCATCGATATCCACGCGCCTTCAGATGATCCTTCATCTCGAAGGGGCTGTTCTCAGCCCACACGCGGACGCGGAGTCGTTGGCTTGCAGCGTAGAGCTCGGCGAATGGCGTTGCGTCGCTGCCGGCGATCGGTCTTGCAAGAATTTCGAGGAGGGCATGGCAATCATCGGTCGCGCGATGTCCGTCATGGAACAGGCCTGATTGCCCGACGAGATAACCAAGTTTGTTGCCCTCAAACCCGTGATCCGCCCAGCGGATTTCCGTCACCGAGCAGGCCCATGGTTTCGGGATGAACGATGGCGATAGACGCTCGCAAAACGGCCTGTCGAAACCGGCATTGTGAGCAATGATGAGATCGGAAGGCTCAATAAGTGCGTCGAGTGCGCCGAGATCCACCGTCTGTCCAGCTACCATCTCGTCGGTGATACCGGTGAGGCGCGTGATCTCTACCGGTATCGGACCCGACGGCTGACGTAGTGCGCTGAATACCCCGACGACGTGACCGATCATCCCTGCATCGTCATAGGTGAAAGCAACCGCGCCGATTTCAATCACCTCGTCGCGGGCATGATTGAGACCGGTCGTCTCGACATCGACCAGGACAGCAAGCCTCGGAAATCTGCTGCTGGCGCGATCGATGATCGGACGGGGCACCAGCCTTCGCAAAACCTTGAATCGCCCGGTGTCTTCTAGGAGCTGCACCAGACCATCCTCAGTCTCCGGTGCAACATTAGGCTGTTTCCGGGCAGGCCGAGCCGGAACAACGCGTCGCGGTGTTTCCCTATAGCCGGGATCAAGGTCGAACAGATCGAACTGTCCAGAAAGCGCGTTCATCAAATTGTCCGGCCAGGAGAGTAACAACCAATTCCGACAGGGTAAGATGGCATCGTTGACCGTTCTCCATGCAATTAAGGCGACTCGGGCCCAGCCTTGCAATCGCTATTTTGCAATTATCCGCTGTCTGCTGCGGGGGTGTGATCGACGGTCGATGAGTATGGTTCCGTCCGGACCAGGCGAAACGTTCCGCTCTTTCCGACCCTCATATGATTGCGACCTGCCAGCTATAATTTCGAATATCTCAGCTGTCCGACGGCGTCGTTCTTGCTCACTGTCGGGGCGTTCCAGGATGGCAGCAAAGACTTTCTGGTCAAGGCCGAAGTAGACACCGTCTTCAATTTCGCGACCAACATATCCGTCAACAACTTCTGCCGGCAGATCCGTCGTAGGTTCGTCCAGGAAGAAGGAGTATGCCTTGGCGAGCGCATCAGCACGTCGAAGTTGACAGCGCCGCCTTTTCCATCACCGGGAGGGTCGGACACGAACCCCTCGGTGCCGGCGCTCCTGAGCATGAAGAAACTTTGCACACCGGGTCTTTGGCGCCTCGCCATTGACCGAATGAAGGGCGGACACTTGCCTGAGCGCCTTGCTCACAGCACTTACCGCCGGCCGCCGAATCCGGCCCTTGCTTTCGAAGACATGACTCTCCGTGCGGCGTATGCCGATGAAATCGGGACGACTCTTTGCGGCTGGCGGGGACGCGCCCGTCTTCGGGGCAAGCGGAGTGGCCGGTGAAGTCCACGAGCAATTCGACAGCCCACCCACATGGACGAGATATTCAATCTTCATCCTGTCCTGCGCGTACCAGTGGGTGAATGCCTCGCCGAGCAGGAAGGAAACACCGACCTTCTCCGACTGCTCGAGATTTGCGGAAGTAAAGCGTCGTGTTTAGCGCATTGTCGAGATAGCCAGTCGCCTCCACCTACCCACGACGCGCACGGCCGCCTTTCGGCTCGGATCCCCCACGGTCAGCAATGACCGGATAATGTCCGCACGTGTCGCGGTCAGTGCGACGGTTCCGTTCAGCTTCTTGAAACGTCCCGAGAAATTCACCGACGTAACGTTCCCGGCCATGGTCAGGCACCTCCCCGAAGGGAGACACCAATAGACTGCAGGGCTCCTATCAGATCTGGGTGCTGCACTAGATTTATTGCTGGCGTCGCGTCCAGCTTTCCCTCAATGGCTCTATCGTAAACGGCCACGCACTCGGCGGATGTGAGACGGGATGCATAAAGCAGGCCGTCGATCGCAAAGGCGCCATGAACCGCTGCGCTGAGTTGTCGCCCCGCTCGGTGCTTCTTGGCTCGAGCGGCGTCGGTGCTGACCCCCAACCTGAGGAGACCCGTGGTCCGCAGGTCGAGCACCACGAGGGGAGAAGTCGCAGTTATCTCCGCCACAGCCCACTCTTCGATCTCGCTTTGATCAAGGACACGCTTCATCCTCCCCTCGAACCTGTCCCGGACGATGGTCTCGGCAATTGCGGTTGCAAGGTCGCGCGCGATGTAGACGAGTTGAAACGTCTTATCCGGACTTGAGAAGCGTGTGTGTCCAAATCCCGTCCCCAGCGGCGTCGCCATATGCGCGGCGCGCATCACGCGGAGGTATGAACGCGGCTGAAATCCGAGAGCGAGGTCTGCGACTGTCTTGGGATCAAGCTTCACGATCAGCTGAAGTCACGTTCGGCGGCCGCAACAACCTCGCTTACCTGTCCAGCCTTGAGGAGGTCGAGGGGAGCGCCCCCGATGCTGGGCTTCGGCTGAATCAGCCATTGCCAGGCCGCGCGAAAATTACGGATGATCCTGGTGACTTCAGACATCCCCTTGACCGGCCGGCCGTCCACAAACTGTGCCAAGGGAAAGACATGCTTTCGTTCACCCTTCAGCAAGCCGATGACGGCTCCCCGTTTTTGCCAATCATGGAGTGTGGATCTTCTTGTTCCAAAGGCCTTCTCAATATCGCTCGGCCCTGCAACCGGCCCGGCCCAGTCTTCGAGGCGAACCGCTGTTGCATATTCCGCGACCCGTCGCCGACCTTCCTCGAGATCTACTACGTCGCCGAGTCCCGCGCCGTGACTGACCTCAACAGGCCTTTCGACGTCGAGCTTGATCAGCCTGCTGTCGCCTCGACCAGCGAGATCCGCGACCACCGTCTCCATTGCCTGGGCAAGATCCTTTTCATGGACCAGAATCTGACGCTGGTTCTCCTCCGAAAGCCGGACAGCTGCCGCAGTGACCGCAGCTACCATTTTGCTCTTGCCCTTTAGTGCCGATCGGGAGATTCCTGGGTTGTGCCGTGCCAACACTTCAAGAATGTCGGCGACGGCCGCGCTGCTCACATTAACGTGCACGCCTGTTCCAGATTTTCGAACTGTTGCGACCATGGCGGCCTCCATTTCTGTCACACATACATAGTCCGGATCGTCCGAATTGTCCAGATCGTATGGAGGCGACTTGTCTTTGGCTGTCGCAACGACGTCGCTCGGAATTCGCGAAATGATGGGATGAGCGCTATCTTGTTTATGGCGGGGGCCGAGACATCAGAAAAGGTCCTCGATGTCGCTTTCACTGCCCTAGCTGCGCGGCCGCGCGCCGAGTTCAAGGCCAAGAACGCAAAGTGCGCCATCAGCGTGCGCAGCTGGAGCGCGGGCTCCGCGGCTTCGAGCCGGGATGCGGCGCCCTGGCGCAGATGACTTTTGCTGCCCAGCGCGCCCTGTGTGAGGCTGGTCTGCTTGCGGGCGCGGCACACGATAGCGCCGAGTTGCTTTTCGTTGCGGGCGATCGGATCGGTGATGGCGAGCCTCCAGAGAGACTGCCAGCTTACCCCTGTGATGTGTGGCGCGGGTGTCGTGAGAAATCCACCTCTAGCGGTCATCCTGATTAAACGCACGTCGCCGCATTGACAATGTCAGAAAAAAATATCAACATATCTGACATTGGGGAGATTCCAATGAGTGACGGTCCGCATAAAAGCCTGCCATTGCGTCCTAAATATCGGCGTGTCGCTGAATGGGCGTACAAGCCGGCATTTTCTATCTCCGAGGTCTGCGAAGCGACCGAATCCGCGCTGGTTCAGGACGCCAATATGGAAGTGCGCGGTGTGATCAGGCAGCTGATTGACATTGTTGACGGTGGCGATCTTTTCAGCACGCGGCCGGATGAATTGCAGCGGCAGCTGCAAGAGCTGCGCGATGATCCGGCGGTGCATCCACTGGCCGCAAACGCGATCGAGTGCACCCAAATGGCCGTCCAGCAAGGCTTGCAAGGACGTGATGCGGTCCAGGACGGGATTGTCACGGCCTTGAGCGAGCGTCTGCATGCGAACGCGCGAACTACTGAGGAGCACTACCTCGTCGAGCGCGGGCCAGGTGCAAGCCGCACCATCCGCAATCGCATGGGCGAAGTCAGCGCTAGAATGAACGAGAACGGCTCGTTCACCCGTATCGCTCGTTCGCTTTTCGGTGACAGCACGGTCGCCATCACGAGAACTCCCGCGGCGCGCAACGGTCTTGACGATGGGGTTTCCCTATGAAGGTTCTTCATGGGGAATGCCCCGCACTCAAGGTTGCCGTTATTGAGGCCGGCGGGAAAACCAAGGAAAGTTGGCAACCGGTCGAGATTGGCAAATCCATCATTTTCAACATGAAGGATTTGGACGACTACCGTACGAAGAATTGGGACACTCGTATCTTCGACACCTTGGTCCTGAGCGCTGCAGTTGAATATTGCGACAAGACGTGCAAGCGCTCGGCATGGGGCTGGATGCGGAAGTTCGAGTTAGCTGTCCCTGTCCATGATTTGGCTCGCTGGCAAGAACCCGAGGTCATCGCGGCGCTCGTTTCCGTTTTGAAATTTCTAACTGGCGATGAGTGGAGCCTCTCTTTCTACCAGCGCCAGCGGGCGCCCGAGGAAGAGGTCGGTCAGCAGAGCCGTTTGGAATTTGGTGATGCCACGCGCATAGTGACGCCGTTCAGCGATGGTTTGGATTCGCGGGCGGTGAGCGCTTTGCTTTCGGCAGGAGGGCGCCCGGATCGGTTGATCCGTATCAGGGTGGGCTCGAAAAAAGATGATCGCCCCCGTCGCGACGCTCGAAAGCTTCCATTCCTGAACATTCCCTTCAGGGTCAAACCTGGACCGGACGGCTTCAACGAGTCCTCCGCTCGGAGCCGCGGCTTCAAATTCACTCTTTTGAGCGCGATCGCAGCCTATCTGCTCGGAACTCATGACATAGTCATGCCGGAAAGCGGTCAGGGCGCGCTCGGGCCTTCGCTGGTACAAACCAGTCATGGCTACGAGGACTACAGAAACCACCCACGCTTTCTCACCAAGATGGAGCGTTTGTTCGCTGCGCTTTTTGACTACGATGTCGCCTATCGGCTTCCGCACTTGTGGAAAACGAAGGGCGAGACGCTTCGCGAGTTCGCGGCTCTTCCCATCGAGCCGAAAGAGTGGATCGAGACGCGATCGTGCTGGCAGCAAAACCGTAATTCCTCCGTAGATCACAAGTGGCGCCACTGCGGCATCTGCGCTGCCTGTATGCTTCGCAGGCTCAGCTTTCATGCGGCCGGTGTTGACGAGCCGAAAGAGAATTACATCTGGGAGGACTTGTCAGTTCCCAAGTTTGCTCGGGGAGCTGCCAGGGATTTCAACAAAATAACAGGGGCGATGGAACAGTATGCCATCGCCGGCGCACTGCACCTTGATCATTTGGCTGATTTGGGCTCTTCACCCGCCCATCGGAAACGCATGAGCCGTCACGCGTGGCAATTGTCCGAAGTATTGGACATGTCGCATGCGGATGCGGAAGGCGAGCTCTTGGGCCTGCTTGAACGGCATGAACTTGAATGGAAGGCATTTATGAAAGATCTCGGACCCAAATCGTTTGTCGCTCAGTGGCTGGCCTGACAGCGATGAGTGAGGCCAATAATCAGCTCTCACTAGTGGAAGTAGGCGAGAGAATTCGCATCGCGCGTGAAAGTGCGGGCAAAACCCAGGCGGAGGCTGCCGAGGCAATCGGTGTGGCACGCACTACCTTAGTTGCGATGGAAAAGGGTACGCGGCGCGCAAAGATTGGGGAGTTGCAGAGGCTGGCAGGGTTCCTAGACACGAACACCAACGCGTTGCTCCGCAAGGAAGCGGTCCACGTCGAGCTAACGCCGAGATTTAGGAAGCTGACCGAAAACGAAGAGCCATCGGTTGCGAAAGCCGCCGACCTTTTGGCGCAACTCGTAAGGGCTGAGGTTGAGCTTGAGGCTCTGCTCGGTGTCGAATATGCGCGCAACCTGCCGCCTGAAAGACGCATCCTTGTTGGCGACGTTCGCCAACAGGCAGAACAACACGCTTTGGAACTTCGCCATTGGCTCGGTCTTGGGCTTGCGCCGATCGCAGATATAGTCACTCTGCTCGAGCTGCAGATGGGTGTCCGTGTTCACGCTCGACGCCTAGCGGCGAAAATCTCAGGCTTGTTCGCCTATGATGAAAAGGTGGGTGCCTGCATACTTTTAAATGCGAACCATCCAATCGATCGGCGCACTCAAACGGCCGCGCATGAGCTTGGTCATTTAGTAGCTACGCGCGGAGACGCAGAGGTCTATGAGATCGATGAACTGGAGAGTTCGCGCGAGGAAAAATATGCCAATGCCTTCGCAAGGAGCTTCTTGACGCCGGCGCAGGCTGTTCGGCAGAAATTTGCTGAAGTTACGGCGGGTGCTACGAGCCTCACTCGCCGGCACGTGATCGTTCTTGCCCACTATTTCCATGTTTCGCGCGAAGCGCTTGTCCGGCGCCTTGAAGAGCTCCAGCTTACGAAAAGAGGAACTTGGGATTGGTTCGTTCAGAACGGAAACATTACGGATGAGCAAGCGCAGCAAGTGTTAGGTGACGTTTCGAGGAGTGATAGCCTGAAAGACGACGCGGCCAGACCAGTGTCGCTGAAGATGGGCCTGATGGCATATGAGGCGGCAAAGCGGGGGCTCCTTAGTGAGGGGCAAATTGCAAGGCTCCTTCATATCGACCGGATCCAGGTGCGCGTTTTGCTAAGTGATATTGATGCCGAGGAAAGTGGGGCCAATGCGGCGACCTCAATTCTACGGTGATCTTCCACCGAAACTAGTTGCTGACACCAGCGTCATTATTAATCTCAATGCCACTGGCGCTGCGCATGAGATCATTCGGTCACTGAATGTCACGCTGAGTGCAAGTACCGTCGTGAGAGATGAGCTCATCCATGATCGGGTTAGCGGGCGCAATGACGCCGACCTCGCTCAACAGCTGGTACAGGATGAATTGCTGCAGTTTGCTGAGTTTGACGAAAAGAGCGGGGCGATATTTGAAAGCCTGGTCAGTGGCGCCGCGGAGACGACTCTGGATGATGGTGAGGCGGCGACATTGGCCCTCGCTGTATCGTCTCAGGGATTGGCAATCATTGATGAACGCAAAGCAATTAGCATCGCCACTCATCGCTTTCCAACTCTCCAGCTGCTCGCCACGGTGGACCTTTTGCGACTTGATCGCGTCCTTTTAGCGCTCGGAAACGAACGTCTCGCAAAGGCCGTGATAAGCGGCCTGAAGGATGCACGGATGGCAATCCCGGAGCGACACCATGGTTGGATTGCCGACCTTCTTGGTGACCAGATTGTCGAGTGCCGGAGCTTGCCAGCGGCACTGCGCCGAGCACCGGCCTGATCGCTTCCCAGCTTCCGTTTGCTCTCTTTGCGGTCTCAGACAGACGGTTGGGCATCGCGAAGTGAAGTAAGAGATCGTCTTCGACCATCGCCGAGAAAACGCCGAATCTTCAAGCTCTTCGGCCCAAAGCTGAGGCTGTGACTGCAGGGTTGTGGTTCGACTTCTTTCAAAACCAATTTCAAGGGTTAGTATCTGGAATCTCGCAAGCCGGCCGTCCTCGCCTGCAAAGCGGACCCTCGGGGTGGCCCGCCAACGCCCGGGGTCGGTAGACGCGCGGTCGATACCGACTTGCACTCGAGGAGGGTCTTTCCGACACCGTGCTCGTAGAGCGCCGAAATCGCCGCATCGAGGTCCGTTCCAGACGCTAGGCCAAGACCGGCGGCATTACGCGTGGCGTAGTCCAGAATCTCGTTGCGGCTACGCGCGATACCCTCTGCCAGATAGTTGGCAAGCCGCGGTGTGAGCTGCTGCCGCCAATCGAACAGGATGCGCAAGGTGCGCGCGAGCGTGCCGATGTAGTGGGGGTTGGCCTCGAGATTGATATCGACGATGCCATGCTCGATGCTCGCCCAGAACCGCTCGGACCGGGTGATCTCCAGCGTGCGGCAGTGGAACAGGACTGCATCACAATCGAAGAACGTGGTTTTGACTAGGTCAGTCAGCGAGTGGACCGCGACGTAGTCATTGCTGGCCGCCCACGTCGTCTGCAAGGCCCAGACGTCAAAGTCGAAGCGGCCGTACTTCAAGCGATACCCGCCAAACCGGTTACGCTCACCGCCCAATTGCCCGAGCAGCGCCTCCAATGCTCCAGGGACGGCGTCAACCACGACATCGACATCCGACCTGAAGGAATTGCGGCCGTCGCGGGCGAAATCGCGTGGCAGGCCGCCGAAGATCGCACAATCCCCGACCGGACTCAGATGGTCGATAAGATCGCCGATATCGTGCCCTTGCGGCCCTCGGATGAAATCGGCAATGTCCGAGCTGAGACCGTGGTCCAGCATATGCTGGGATGTGGTCATGCCGCGCCCCGTGCCCGCAGGTCTTTCAGCAGCGAGATCGCGAAGCCGTCCGTCATGCCCGACACCATGTCCGTCATCAGTTGCAGTTCACGATAGCGGATAGGCATGCGGTTGTCCGAAGCCTCAGCGACGCGGCGGTAATTCTCCGAAATTCGGGAATAGACATAGCTGTGAAGGGGCGATGTTCGCTTCGAGGCGATATCCAGCGGATCTTTCCGGTTGGTGATGGCTGCCCAGAAGATGTCCATGAGTCCGTGAATCGTCTGATGGCCCGTCAGTTCAACCTCAAGCACCTGGCGGTGCGGGTAGATGTGCTTGCCGGCGAATTCCTTGAGCAAACGCCATAGGCGTGCCGCTTTGGACACTGCCATCAGTTCCTTGTCGAACGTGCCGGCCATAATGGCGTCCAGGTTTGTCACGAACGCATCTGTCGCCGCGACGATCATCACACCAATCGCGTTGACCCGAAACATCTGCATTGTGATGTCGTCAAGCTCTGCCGCCGACAGGGATTTCTCACGGAATTCTTGGTGCTGCTCCTTGGCCTTCTCGACTACCTTGAGAACGGACTCGTCCTCCTCTGCCTTGTGCATCAGGTAGCCGACGAGACGGTCGAAATTGACGAGCCCCTTCTTCGCGGCATCTTCAACATCGACGACGGAGTAGGCGATGTCGTCACAGGCTTCCATGACGAAGGTAAGCGGGTGCCGAATACCTTCAGCAAGCCCGGTTTCAGCCCAGACTTCCTTAGCGATGTTGGCTTCTGACTGGAAGAAGTTGAACTTCTTGCGAGCCAGCACCGACTTGTTCACCTTATCTGAAGGACTGGGGTATTTCATTAGAGCTGCGAGGAACGCGTAGCTCATGTTGAGTCCGAAGTCATCGTTGACGATTTGCAGCCGGGTCAGCAGCCTGAATGCTTGAGCGTTTCCTTCGAAACGAAGGAAATCTTCGCGCAATGCGGCACCATCCAGACCTTCAAAGATCTCTGGTCCCTTGGACTTCATCCAAGATTGGATCGCATCCTCACCTTGGTGACCAAAGGGCGGATTGCCCAGGTCGTGGGCCAGCCCGATCGCTTCTAGCAGGGCAGGGACGTTACGCCCGGCATTTACGGCTTCGGGCAAATTCAACTTGTCGGGATAGACGTGGACCAGCGCGGTACCGAAGCTGCGTGCCATGTTAGCTACTTCATGGCTATGGGTCAGGCGCGTCCGCACGCTGTCATGGGGGTCCAGTGGAAAAACCTGCGTTTTGTCCTGCATACGTCGAACAGGTGTCGAGAACAGAATGCGGTCATGATCGCGCTCCAGCTCGGTCCGGTGTTCGGCGGTTTTGGCGGAGCGCTCGGCGGCCTTGCCCTTGGCCTTATCCTTGCGCCGTTGCGCATTGAGTAACTTTTCCCAATTTAGGTCAGCCAATGTCCGTCGCCCCTATCTTCGCTCCGGTATCGGCTCGGTGCTACGATTCGTCAATTGGCAGAACCTTGTTGCTGGAAAAACCACGCTAACAATGATCAAGCACAAACCATCATTGGCTCTCCACCCAATTGGCGCATCAAGTCCTATCAGTGATGTTCTCTATCTGTTCTAAATCAGAATAATCGTAGGGTCAACGGTACCCGCCGCGCCTAGCCCATTAATCGACTTCCTCCGCGATGTGGCCGCTCATGTTCTGGCATCGAAAGTCTGGTTTCGGGAATCGCAAATGGGTGATGACTCCGATAGGGTCGTCAGACGAATGGCGGCTTCTTGCTGCTGAGCCGAACGCCGACCTTCCACACATGGCCCGACAGTGCCGCAATACTGATCGCGATCCTTCGGCGCGAATGACTTATGGGGCAGAGAGCAAAGACGGTGCTTTCGGGCTCGATGTTCGCGTTATCTGCTTAGAAAGTCGCATAAATGGCAGTGTGGAACTCAACGGCGGCTCATTGGTTTTGCGGGTTCAGCTCGTGGAAAAGGTCCGTCGGCCTTTCGTGAATGCGGGTTTCCGCATCGCCTACCTCGATTTGGTCGATGGCGAGGCGGAGCCGTATCTCGCCCGAGAGCACATTCGCGCGCATGATTTCGACGAACGCGCCTATCTTTTCATCCGCAGTGAGAAACCTGCGTTTGACGGATGCAGTGGTGCTACGCTTGTGGAGCCCCGGGGCGTCTCTATGCGGCAATCCTTCATCGTGAGCCGATGCTATTGTGCAAGTTTCGCAGCACTGCGGGTGGCGATGTCGGCCAAGACAGCATGAAGAAGCGTTCCAACTTCCTGTTCGGCGACGCCGGGTGCAATTCCTGATTCGGACAGTTGAACGAGAATTGCCTTGGCGGTGTTGCGCCAGAAGGCGTTCGCGTCCTTCCCGTTCTTGGATTCCAGGACCCGGGCGATCCCTTCGACCAACTTCCGCCGCCGATGCAGCGGAAACGCGCTTATGTTTGAATCACACATCGATCACCTCACCCCTTCAGTCGCGCGAATAAGCATTGGCGGGTGAGAAAATTTGGTTAACAGCGCTTTTGGACAATGGTCAGCAATGGAATAAAGCGTCTACCCAACAAGCCAAGAGGTGTGCCACGTGTTGATGATCGGCGCGTGCTGAACGGCATCTTCTGGGTGCTGCGCTCCGGTGCTCCATGGCGCGACCTGCCTCAGCGCTATGGCCCGCGCACCACCTGTTGCAACCGCTTCGTCCGATGGCGAAAAGCAGGTGTGTGGCTGCGCAGTAACGAGTCTACGGCCTAAGGTTTGCGGAGCCTCACGCCGGCGCGGCTGCCGTTCTCCGGGATGAACTCGACGCCGGCGGCCTAGAGGGCGATGCGCAAGGCAGCAACGGTTCGCTCTTGTGTGGAGCCCTGTCGGGCCGCGACATCTACTTAATGTCTATTTTAGACAGTCGCCGCGACCATAACTTTTGGTAACAGGTCAGGGTCGCGGGATGCCGAGCCGCTTGAAATACCGAGTTACGTCCGGATGCTCGCGATCGTCCCGCCTCAACCGCGCAACCGCGTCATCATCGCCGGCGAGCGCCATAGCCAAACCGGGAGCGCTTATTCTCCACGGAGCACCGGGCATTGTCTGGTTGTGAAGACGGTGCTTGATCACCAGCCGCCTGAGTGTGTCTTCGCTTAGGTTGTAGTCGTACCTGAACAGATCAATGGCCCTCTGGACCGTGATCGCCTCTGCCCGTGGGATGTAGAGCGGCCGAAGCCGTTCGCCTGTTGCCGGCGCTGTTTTGACAGGGCGCGCATTGGTCATTCGGCCCATCGCGCTTTTCTGCGGCCCGCCGTTTCGCCCGACATCAGGGAACGATATCGGCCCCCATGTATTAGAAACTGATGGACACTATGGAACCCCACGGCCACGGGATGGCGGCCGATCTTTTGACATCGGAAGTTGCCAATGCCAGGCAGCGCATCCACCGGACCGAGCTCGCGATTCAACGCACTGAAGAAATGCTGGCCGAAAATCTCGCGCTGTGCAGCAGGATACGAACTGCGGTCGAGTCCGCAGACCGCTTGGTGAAGATCGATCCCCCCAGCTTTGAAGGACGTCGCGCGGGTTGAACTGGGCCGGCGTTTCATCGTCGCGACCTTGCGGCACCCTGCCGCAAGAGCCTGCCCTGTTGGCATCACAGCGTGAGCAAACATTGGACAGAAGCATTTCAACGGTCGCTATGTGCAACACCGACGCTAGATCGACACGATCTTCTGCACGGGGGTCTTCGCGCGAGCGAGTTAGCCGATCTCCCGCTCAGAAATTTCAGCCAAAATATTCCGACCTCCTGATGGAACCCGTTCGTTGCGGGCGAGTTACGGCTCATTGGGGACGGACTTCCCGAACATGACAACGAGCAACAAAGCAGACCATCAGTCTGTCTCCGGAGCGTTTCGGAAACTGATCCGTTCCGAAGGCTATCGTCATCACGTACAAACGTTCTTAAATCTGGATGTCGAACCAGAACTGCCGCCAACCCTACAGTCATTACTTGCGGCTATTGATCGGGCCAAACAGGGGCCGACGGAAGAAGTCCCTTAGCGGGCTGGCTGAGCGTCAGGTCAAAGAGTATAGAGGCTCGCTTCGTGGCTTGTCCCCCTGATTCCCACTCAGAAGTTATCAAACATTCTTCTTGATTTTTCTCGACAGAGGGTCATGAATGTTCCCTTGGGTTCTCGCTGAGGTGGGAGGCCTTGTATGAACGTTTGGACGAACTGCCGACCCGACAAAGTGACTGCCGAACACCTTGTTCACGAGCTGATCCTACAAGTCCGTCGCGGCCAAATCATCTCCGTCAAAGAGACTATTGCAGCGGTGAGCCGAGACGGGCAACATCTGGCGGAAACTGACTGCGAGCTGGTGGAGCTTATCGTCAATGTTGCCCCAGCCTTTGGCCTGTTCGTCGGGTTCGATCTTCGCGAATAACCGCCTCCTCAACAGGGCGGACCGTGGCGACACGGTCTCGATCAAAGCGGCACTACGCGAAGCTCGGGAGACTGCGCCTTATTTGGTGGCCTCCAACGAAGAACTAACCGAGGCGATCGTCGAGGCAGCAACTGCCATGGGCCTCTGCGTGGCTATCGACGGTCGCGAGTAGCTGTCAGCCAACTTCAGCCGCTGTGGCATCGCAACGGAAGCGCGCCGTCCTGCGCCATTTCAATAGTCAGAGGTAATCCGTAATTACCTTCGCAACCTGCTCACTCTGCCTGTAGAACGGGAACCGGGCTGAGCAAAAGTATTTGCTGGAGGAACTTGATCGGGCCGACAAAGAGTGACCGCATGGCTCTCCACTGGTTCAACCCTCCGGTCCCGGTCAAGACCGAGCGTCCCGGGATCATCCGCAGCGTAAACAACGCCGAAGCAGCCGGCGAGGAGCTGATGAAGTGGACCAAGCGTGGCCCTTGGTGGGACCTCGCGGTGCGTGTTTGCATGGCCGTGATTTTCGACGAGATGGAAGCTGAGGAGGCCCGCAAGGCATTCCTGGCTGCTGCAAAAGAGGAGGGGACATTACTCCCCCCAATGACAACCAGCTAAATTGGATTGCGGTATAAGGTTCTAGGTGTCTCAGACCAACACCGCCTTCGCGAAAGGAGCCCGCCGCCAAGCATGGAGATGAGAGGCGACGGACCCCCCCACAGCGGCTGCACATCCACGAAGTAATCCCGCTGCCGCCTCTAAACCCGCGAGGGCCTACATCGTTCCCTTAGCTGCAGCTAAAGCGGGGTTGGTCGGCGGGCTCTTCCCGCTCTAAGTTCCCTCTTATGGGTCCCCTCTGGTTCGCTCCCCCGGTCTACGTGAAGACGAAACGTCCGGGCATTCGCAATGGGGTCAGCCACGTCGAGGGAGCCGCCGAGGAACTCCTGGCATGGGACACAAAGGGCCCGAGGTGGACGAAGGCGGTCCAATCCTGCGTCGATGCATGCGAGGGCAAATCCTCCCCCCAAGAGGTGCGTGAAGCCTTTGAGGCGGCTGCCAAGGAGGCCAACGTGTATCTCTCCCCTGAGTAGGAGGTATCATGGCGCCCATCTGGTTCGTCCCTCCGGTGTTCGTGAAGACTGAAACCGGTGTCAGGCATGGCTGCAACAATGCGAAGGAAGCCCTTGAGCAGCTCAAGATGTGGACCCGGCGAGGGCCTCGCTGGCATAAGGCGGTGACCCTCTGCCTGTCAGCCTTGGAGGGCGATTCGATTGACCCCCACATAATACGAAAGGCCTTTGAGGCTGCCGCTAAGGAGGCCAACGTGTATCTCTCCCCTGAGTAGGAGTTGTCGTGGCAACCCATTGGTTCTCCCCTCCGGTGTACGTCAAGACCGACCGACCTGGGGTCACCTACGGGTGTAACAATGTCGAGGGTGCCGCCGAGGAACTCATGAAATGGACCAAGATGGGACCTAAGTGGAGGAAGGCTGTGCAACTGTGCGCCGACGCCTTTCAGGACCGTGTGACTCCGGAAGAGGTCCGTCAGGCTTTCGAGGCTGCTGCCAAGGAGGAGGGGGTGCTCCGTGAGTAGCAGGCCGGTGCCCATGGCTATGTTGGGAAGGACCCGTTAGGCTGTCTAATGCTGACCAAGTCCGTGCTGCTCGAAATAGACCCGGATACGAGAGCATTGACTCTGGTCGGCGCATTCATGGGCATTTTGCACTTCTTGAAACTGGTATCGGAGCTGCTCTGGGCGAGGTACTTGGCGTCAATGGGGCACGTTGAGGTGGGGGGACCGGAACCGGAATGTCAGGCTTCGAAACCCGATGGCAGAAACCAGATACGCTGTGGCGGCATTTGAGGGCACGTTCCTGCTCTTGATTATTGCCTGTGAGCTGTGTGCGAAAATCGGGAATGGAAGGGCCGGAGGCAGGAAGCACGGCCTCAGGCCGAGGCGCTAATCAAGCGGGTCGGCAATGATCGCGAAAAGCTCAACACGGCCGGCAGCGAAACTAAAGAAGTAGTCGCGCGTTGGACGGCGGATAACGCTGTTTCGTCTCTCGAGTATGGTTTAGGTCAGAGTGGTCAAGCCAACGTCGCGTAAGGCAATCAATGCGTCGAGCGCTCTAGTCAAGCGAAGTCGCCCGCTCGTGACGAGGTCACTTTAGCGCCGCCCGCTTTCCGGCCGGTCCAGCTCGCAACGCTCGTGGACACGGTCCCTGCCGGCGATCGTTGGATCCATGAAATGAAATACGACGGCTATCGTATTCTCGTTGCCGTCGGCGGAGGCGAGGCGCGAGCCTACACACGATCTGGTCTGGACTGGTCTAGCCGTTTTCCCTCGGTCCTCTCCGAGGCTTGCAAGCTCAAGGTGCGCTCCGCCCTGATTGACGGCGAGGCTGTGGTCGTCGATGCGGAAGGAAGATCTAACTTCCAGGCGCTTCAGAATGCATTGAAGGGTGCCCCAGCGACTATCGACTTTTATGCGTTCGATCTGCTGCAGCTCGACGGCGAAGATCTGACAAGGCTTCCTCTTCTTGTGCGCAAGGCGAAGCTGGAGGCGATCTTGCCTGCGAAAAATCCGGTCCTTCGTTACTCCGACCATATCCTCGGCCGGGGAGAAGAGCTGCTCGATCGCTTCTGCGCAGCCGGCCTTGAGGGCGTCATCTCAAAGCTCGCGGATTCGAGTTATGTGGCGGCCCGCGGCGCAAGCTGGCTGAAGATCAAATGCATCCGGCGGCAGGAATTTGTGATTGTCGGCTGGACCCCGTCCGACAAGGTCCGCGCGTTTCGGTCCCTGATCCTTGGCGTTCATGACGGCGGCAAGCTGCGTTACGCCGGGAAAGTCGGCACCGGCTTCGACACCGCTGAACTTCTTCGTCTCTTGAAGATCATGGCGCCGCTTGAGCAGAAGGCCGCAACCGTCGACGCACCACGCGCCGAAGTGCGCGGCGCACACTGGCTCCGTCCGAAACTGGTCGCTGAGATCGCCTTCACCGAAATGACAAATGAAGGGACGTTACGACATCCGAGCTATCTTGGTCTCCGCGAAGACAAGAAGCCGGAGGCGGTCGTGCTCGAGACGGAACGTCATGCAGCCGATCTCGCCGCGTCTGCGACAACCGCCATCGCGATAAGTAACCGTGACCGCGTCATCTATCCGGAGTCCAACATCACCAAGGGACAGCTTGCCGACCATTACGCAGCGGTCGCGGCGATCATGCTTCCTTGGGTTGGCAGCCGGCCGATCAGTCTGGTTCGATGCCCACAGGGCCGCGCGAAGAAGTGCTTCTTCCAGAAACACGACGCCGGCAGCTTTGGCGACAAAGTCCACCACGTCGGCATCACAGAGAAAGACGGGCACGAGGAACCATATCTCTATGTCGACGATGCCGACGGACTGATGACTTGCGTCCAGATGGGAACGATTGAGCTGCATGGATGGGGGGCTCGGATCGAGGATGTCGAAAAGGCCGACCGCCTCGTGTTCGACCTCGACCCCGATGAAGGCCTCGATTTTGAGGCCGTCCGCGCCGCTGCCTTTCAGTTCCGCGCTATCCTTAAATCGCTGGGACTTACGACTTTCCCGATGCTGACGGGAGGCAAAGGAGTGCACGTCATCGCGCCGCTCACCCCTGGCGCCGAGTGGCCACAGGTGAAGGACTTCGCGTCTCGCCTGGCGCAGGCGGTCGCCCGGAGCGATCCGGCCCATTTCACGGCCGTGTTGTCAAAGGCGCGCCGCAAGGGTCGCATCTTTGTGGACTATCTACGCAATCAGCGCGGGGCGACCGCGATCATGCCCTACAGCGCAAGATCACGTCCGGGCGCTCCTGTCGCGGCACCGATCACGTGGGCGGAGATGAAGACAATAGACGCGCCCTCTCATTTCCACGTGGGCGATGCTCCTGAATTAAAGAAACGCGCAGCCTCCAAAGCTCTGGCGGGATGGGGTCGCGCTGACCAATCCTTGCCCAATCTGTAGCGTCCGACGCGGGAAGAGGCAGTAAAGCCGGGATTCAAAGGGCAACGCGGCGCTCACGGCCTTGCCTCATTGGAACCTGCGGAGATCGGTCTCGTTTGGCTGAAGCCATGGCAAAAATCGATCCTAGGACCGTCGCCAGTCTTTTAAGGGAATACGCGCAACGGGCGTCTATGCGCGGCGACAATCCCTATCGCACAAAGGCATACTTGCGCGCGGCAGACAGTCTGATGGCGCTGTCGCAGCCGCTTGATCGGATCATCGCCGCCGGCGCCCTCACCAAGATCCCGGGGATCGGTGACGCGATCGCAGACATCGTGACCAAGCTTTACCAAACCGGCACGCACCCAAGCCTTGAGAAGCTGCGCGAGGATGTTCCAGCGGGCGTGATGGAGCTGTTTGCCATACCCGGGCTTCGTCCCGATAAGATACTGAAGCTTCATCAGGCGCTCGGCGTGAACTCGCTGGCGGAGCTCGAGGCCGCAGCGAGAGAAGACCGCATCCGCCCAGTCAAAGGCCTCGGCGCCGCGCTTCAGACAAAGCTGCTGCAGAACCTGGCCATCGTGCGAAGCGGCGAAACGCAACTTCACCTGCACAAGGCCGCCGCTCTTCTCCACCATGCGGTCATATCGGTAAAGCAACAGCATCCAGAGTTTTCGCGCGTGGAAATTGCAGGTGACTTCCGACGCGGTTGCGAGCTCGTTTCCGACTTCGCCCTGGTAGCGCAGGCCAGAAAGTCGACTGGAATCGAGGATATGGCCCTCAGGCTTGTTGTCACGGACAGGAAGCACTTTGGCGCGAGCCTGCTCGAGGCAACCGGTTCGGCAGACCACCTTGAGCAACTGAAGACGTTCGCGGCCGACAAGGGATTCACCCTAAACGCCGACGGGCTTCATCGCGGGAGAAAGCTGATCGCGTCAGCGACAGAAGAAGAAATCTACCAAGCTCTAGACTTGCAGTTTATCGAGCCTGAATTGCGCGAAGGCAGGGACGAGATTGAGCGAGCGGCAAAGCAGAAGCTACCCGCCCTCATTCGGGATGAAGATCTGCATGGCATCCTGCATTCTCACACGACCGCATCCGATGGCACCGAAACGCTTGAGGCAATGGCTGAAGCCACGCGTAGGCGCGGTTTCGAATACTATGGTGTCGCCGATCATTCGCAGTCCGCTCACTACGCAGGCGGCCTTTCGTTGCAGGAGATTGCTGAACAGCACCGCGAAGCTGACCGGCTGAACAAGGCATACAATGGAAAATTTCGCATACTGAAGGGCATCGAGGCGGACATCCTGGCGGATGGCTCGCTCGATTACCCGAATGATATCTTGGAGACGTTCGATTTCGTCGTCGCGAGCGTGCACAGCCGCTTCAAGTTGCCCAAGAAGGAACAGACGGAGCGTATCATTGAGGCGATCGGAAATCCTCGGACGACAATCATCGGGCACATGACCGGTCGCCAGCTGTTGCGCCGGCCCGGTTATGATCTCGACGTCGACAAAGTCCTCAAAGCGTGTGCGAAACACGGCGTCGCTGTCGAAATCAACGCACATCCGTGGCGACTCGACCTCGACTGGCGCTGGCATCAAAAGGCACTCGATCAGGGCTGCATCTTCAGCATCAATCCGGACGCTCATTCGATCCGCGAGCTCGACCACATGCATTGGGGTGTCGAGATGGCGCGCAAGGGCGGTGTCCCTGCGAAGCGGGTCCTGAACGCGATGCGTTTGACGGCCCTCCTTGCGCATCTCGCACGGCGCAGGCAAACGTCCTAACCTGCTTGTGCGCCCGGCCTATCAGCGCAGGAGTCCGTCCTTCTCAAAATCTTCCCAGCCGCGCAAACTGGAGTGCGCGTTCTCATCGGGGCCGTAGCCAGCTGAAGCTGCAGTTCCGCGACCGCTTCTTTGAGCGCGTTTCATAGCGGCCTTCCCTGCGGCTCGCCGCCTATTCTCTGCAGCTGTCGCTGCGTCCTGTTCGCGCCAGACCGTAACCAGGTCGCGGTCAAGCACATCCTCCACGTGCTGCGGGTCGAACACGTGAAAGGTGATGTTCCTTGCCCGCCCGCGGAGTTTCACCGTTTTCGTCCCGGCGCTCTGCAAGCGACCATCTTTCAACCAGCGGTGCCGTTCGGCCGTCGAGATCGTCAGAATGTCCTCGATTTCACGGGGGATTACGCGCAGGCCCTCGATATTCTGCAGTGCTTTGGATACGATCCCGAATACCACCTGCACATCATTCTCGGCGCCCTCAGGCAGGCGCAGGGTAAGCACGCGGGACTCGATATTGAGCAGTTTCCTGAACTCCATTGGAAGGCGGGCGCGTATTTCGAGAAAAATACCCCTCGCTCTGACGGGCGATCCAAGCGTTGCAGCCGGGGTTAAAGGCCACTCTCCAATCAGCTTCGCTGTTGCATTGATTTTTCGGCGCGTGGACATGCCCCTTTATATAGGTCCCCGATAGTCGGCAGCGATGAGCCGATCGCAAAGCCAACAGAGTTCTAATCCGCCAGCGGTCTGAACCACGATGCCCAAAGGCGCAACCACGATTGTGAGCGGGGCCGTTTGCAACTTCGGCTAACAGGAAACGGCAGAGTTGATCTCGAAGTGCGATATCAGGCGCGTCGCCGCCTGGCGGCTTTTTGGGGGCCGTTTGCTGTCCGTCCGGTTATTGCCGAGGGACCAGTTAAAGCCGCCGTTCGGCTCACGACCTCTTCGCGGAATACAAGGCAAGTTCAGATCCCGCGGAAGCCGACATTGAACTGCCTCTCCGTTTACACGTTTGGCAAATGTTGCGAATGGAGGGAGTTGCATGTTTGAAGGTTTCTCGCTGGAGCAGATCAAACTTCCGGAAGCGACGCTCAGAGTGCGGGTTGGTGGAAGGGGCCACCGCTTCCTGATGCTGCACGGTCATCCTCGCACCCATGCCACTTGGCATCGCGTGGCGCCGATTTTGGCTGAGGAATACACCGTAATTTGCCCTGGTCTTCGGTGCTCGCCCTTGCGGTGTGTCGCAACACAATCAGCGCGTCCGGTTTGCCGTGAACAGATCTTGCTGATGCACCAGTTCGTCCGCGACGGGCTGACGGAGGCGGCGTGTGCCATTCGGGTGGATGGCCGAAAATAACCCCACCTCTGCATGACGCGAATTGTCCCAGCCCGGGTAGGCCGTTATCGGGTACAGGCAAATACCCTCGAATCGATGCTCCGACACCCATAGCGGCACGCACCTCGTCGCGGCATACATAGTGGAGCCAAGCCGGCCCGCCGGATCCCTCTGAGCCGGTCTCGGCAATGAACATCGGCTTACCGTACCGATGAGCAACCTCGAGCAACATTTCCGACAAAGCGCGGTACTCATGGTGTCCCATCGATATCGTCGGCCCGTTTATTTACCATTGATTGTGCGGCTAGAAATTCAGGCCCACGACATCGACAACATCTTCGCTCCCGCCCAACTCAGGTTCGACGCGGCCCAGCAACATGTCGTAAGCTTCGAACTGCCCCTGACGGGCGTTTTCGGCCCGACCCCGTTCGCTGCGGGTCCGGTCACGAGGAGCGATTTGGATAAGGGGCTCGGCCCAGACAAATCTGCAGGCGGGGTCGATCTCCCGCATTGCACGAACACCCGCGATGGCAGCCTTCACGAGATGCCGCTTGAACCATCCACGTTTGTTCGGCCCCACGCGGGAAATAGCCGACCTCAACAGCCCATGCGAAAAAGGAGATCTAGTTGATGGGACACAACAGAGGCGGTGTTCCGGCGATCGAACGCTGTACCCTCACGGCTTCTGCCGCGAACGAGGCATAGGCATCGATGAAATGCAGCGATCCCTGATCGACATGGTCTGGAGATCCGTAATGGAAGATGTCCCAGATAACCTGGACACCTGCCGATCGGGCCGCCTCGACCATTGGCGCCCAACTTGACCAGTCATAGGCGAAGCTTGCGGAACCGGAGCCTCCACCTGGTGCTCGTCCATACGCCCCACTTCGCTCATTCGAAGTCTTCTTTCAGCAGTCGGCTTCGAACTCGGCCGCCTTGTTAGGACCCGGAACCGCGTTGGCGAAATACCGCATCCAATGGGCGCGCCATCTTCGTTGCTCAGTCCAGCTCGTCCTGGCGCGACCGGGTAATGCCGAACCGATTTGGTCGAGCCTTTGTTCCTGTGGTGGACTGTCCGGAGCTGGGTGGCGAAGGAGGAACAAGGAGGGCCGTGCCAAGTTCGGGGCGATATACCACCGCCGCCGATCGACTCGAGCGGCTGCTCAGCAACAAGAGAGGCACGGGATCACATGACCGTTCAGATTCGACTTTCCGAGATCGACCACGCCAGGCGCGAGGATCGTGGCGACGGCGCTTGGAGCATCGCACCGGACTTGGGCTATTTGCGCCTAGCAATCGTCAATGTCGTGTTCTTCGGCGCACCGGGCAGCGGAGATCGGAACTGGATGCTGATCGATACCGGGTTGCCGACGTCCCGCGGCAGCATTCTTGCGGTCGCGGAAAAGCGGTTTGGCACGAACGCACGGCCGGCCGCGATCATCCTGACCCACGGCCATTTCGACCATGTGGGAACGGTTCTAGACCTCGCGAATAGGTGGGACGTGCCTGTCTTCGCGCATGCACTCGAGCGCCCCTATCTGGACGGAACCGCGTCCTATCCGCCACCGGATCCCTGGGTCGGGGGTGGACTGATGGCGCTGCTTTCGCCGCTTTTTCCACGGGGGCCAATTGATCTTGGCAACCGTTTGGAACTCTTACCTGCCGACGGATCGATCCCCGGAATGCCCGGATGGCGATGGGTACACACACCCGGGCACGCTCCTGGGCATATCTCGCTCTGGCGCGAGGAGGACCGCTCGCTGATCGTAGGGGACGCTTTCATCACCACCGGTCAGGAGTCAGTCTACGAGGTCGCCGTTCAGGATCTTGAGATGCACGGTCCGCCGCGCTACTTCACGCCGGACTGGGATGCGGCGGAAAGATCCGTGAAGCACCTGGCAGCCCTGAACCCGCAGATGGTCATCAGTGGACACGGTGCGGCTGCTGCGGGAGTGGGCATGCGTCAAGCTCTTGATAGCCTGGCTGAGCGGTTCACGGTGTTCGCCGTCCCGCCGAAATTGAAATTCGTGCGCGAGCCGGCGGCAGTCCTAGGTAGCTGAGGCTAACTGAGCCGCCGTCGTTCTGAAGTATGATCAAGTTGGGCAGACTCTATCTCTCGAGCCGGTAGAGTTACCCGTCGGGTCGCGCTCTCCATCGTCGCCGACAAACTCTGACAAGCGGAACAAACCCGGGAGGCGCCGGGTTAGGGTCGCTCGATCGGTGCAGGGCGACTGCGGCCAAGCGCCCCGAAGTTCTGCGTCAGGAGAAGACGTCAGATGGAAAACGAGTACCCCGAAGGACGCGTCCTCTCCGCCGGTGAGCCGACCGGCAAGAAGTTGTTCGAGCCCACACGGGTCGTCATCCGCCAAGACTTGGCTTCGTTTCGCTCATCGGCCAAACCGTGGAGGAGACCAAATGGCAAATCTGGGAAGATTGGCGATCGCGATGCTTGGCGTTCTGGCATACCAAAATCGCGACAAGCTCTGTGAATTGATTCCGGGAGCGGGGTATCTTAACCCAAACGACCCGCAACGCAGAATTCTGGCTCAGATAACGAATGGCGTGTCGAGGGCTGACCTTGGTGAGATCCTCGACCGGTTCAGGGAGGTGGGGGCAGGATCGAAGGTCGACTCGTGGGTTGGCAGCGGGCCAAACGAACCGATCGAGCCAAGGGACGTCGAAGCGGCAATGGACGAAGGTACACTCACGTCCATTTCGATGCAGACGGGCCTTTCGCGCGAGGAGCTAATCAGAAGGATTGCGCGGGATCTACCCGAGGCAGTCAACGAGATGACGCCGAATGGTGAATGGCCGCCTGAGCCGAGACAAGGCTTGGATGAGTCGACCCTGCTCGACAATGTATCCTAGGAGACACAGCCAGGAATGCAGCCGGCCAAGGCGAGATCCGGGGTGGCAACTCTACACTCGGGGACGCTCCTGCGCGATCGCCTTCATCCGCTCGGGAACCAAGGATCTGGTTCGAGCGCGCCGAACGCGCAACTGGCCGCCATCCTGAAAATGCGGCACCGCTGCATCGCGGCGCCCTCGCGCTCGCGTATATCGGTGAGCGGAAGAAGGGCGCGTTCCTGGCTGGCCAGAGCGCTGGCGATCGATCCGGACGACTTCGTGACGCAGTACAACGCCGCTTGCATGTATTCCGTGCTCGGGGAAGTGGAGCAGCGGTGCGGTACCTGGAAAGAGCCGTCGGAGGAAGCATGAGTCAGAACGTATTGGAACGAATCCGTCACGAAGTCGATTTCGACGCCATTCGCGATCACCCGCGGTTCGTGCAGCTTCTTGGTTCACTTGGCTTGTGACGCACAGCTGTACTTGCACAGGCTTCGGCCTGCCTAGCAGCCGCGTTCGCGGCGCGTCCGCTTTGGGTGGCGGATTCAACGGATCGCAGCAACACACGCTCTTTTCTGAAAGTGGAGTGTGAGCCATGAAGCAGCGAAGTCGCATCTACTACTCGGCCGCTCAGCGGCCTGAGTTTGGGTTCGATGGCAGGCGGGCGAGTCGATGAGCTCGATCGGACGACGATTCGATCGGAAGTCTTCATCGGTGCCGCCGCGCCTGGGCCTTGCACTGGCGGGCTGCCACCCTTGCCTGTCGCCGGTGGTGTTTTCCCCCACATTTTGCTGCCGCTGCTTGTGCTGCTCACCTGGCCGCTCGCCATGGGCAAGTATTTCGCCCCGGCATCGTCTCGGCGGGGTTTGCTTCGTCGGCAAAGGACATCGCCAGCTGGCCTCACAGCTGCGGTCGATCGCGGCCGAATCGGGATTGATGCTGGCCGACGCGCTGGCCGGCGGCCGCTTCACCCGCTACAATGATCTGTTGATGCCTGCCGGCATTATTGCCGGGGCCGGCGACCGGTTGTTCGATGCGAAAGCCGAGGCTCTTAGACTACAATCGGAGATTCCTGGTTCCTTTGTCGATATCATCCCGCAGGCCGGCCACATGGTCCACCACACCGCACCGCTAGCTGTTCTCGCCATGGTGGACAGGGTCGCTGCCGCGGCCAGCAGTGAAGTAGGCCGGCACTGGCGCGATCCCGAAGAAGTGGAATCGCGATTTTCGGAAAAGATCATGCTCAAAAGCAATAGGTAGAACCCCGTCCCGACTCTATCGGGTGGCGAATCCGATGATTTACTTCACGGCGGCACGCACTTCAGCGAACCGCATCCTGTGCATCCATCCGCGCCGGTTCGGCTAACATCGACGTCGAGGTCCCGTATCTTGGGGATTTGGCCAGGGGAACGGCCCCAATTCCGTGTTCGGCTTCTGCCTCTCTTTGTGGCTGCCAGTATCTAGTCGTCTGCAAATCGAGGCCACGGACTGACAAGCACCCCCGCACTACAAGGAGCTGGCGGTCGGAGAACAAATGTAGACATGTCGCACCATCCTTGCGGGTACGGCTTGCGATGCATACTGACGGTCGAGGGCTTAATGTAACCAAATCAACGGCTCGGCGTTTCGGTCAGCGCCGTTGCAATGAGCGAAGCCATAACCTCTGTCACGAGCATAGACTGGCGATTTCATGAGTCGCAATTTTCTGGTGATTGAACCTGAGGAAGGCATTGCCGTGCTCAAGGGGCTTGCCTCCTCGGCGCGGATCTCGATGCTGAAACTGCTGCATGAGAAGGGGCCGATGAATGTCAACGAAATCGCCGCCGTGCTGTCGCTACCGCAGTCGACCGTCTCGACCAACATCCAGGTGCTGGAGGATGCGGGGCTGATCCGCACCGAGAGAGCGAAGAAAGGCAACCGGAAAATCTGCTATCCGACCGCCGAAAAAGTGCTCGTCGTGTTCAAGAGCGAATACCGTGCCGTCAAGAACGATGCGATCGAAGTGTCGATGCCGATCGGGCTTTACACCGGCTTCGAGGTTACCGCGCCCTGCGGCCTTTGTTCGCCGGACGGCATCATCGGCTTGCTCGATGTGCCGAACACTTTCCTTGATCCGGATCGCATGAAAGCCGGTTTGCTGTGGTTCACGCGCGGCTTTGTCGAATACCAGTTCCCCAACAATGCCAAGCTTGCCAATGCCGAGATCACCGGACTCGAAGTGGCGATAGAGCTGTCTTCGGAAGTGCCGGGCACTAGCGCCGATTGGCCCTCGGACATCACGCTGACGATCAATGGTGTCGATGTCGGCACCTGGACGTCGCCGGGGGATTTCGGCGACAAGCGCGGCGTCTTCACGCCCTCCTGGTGGAAGCTCAAGGGCTCGCAATACGGCAAGCTGAAGAACTGGCGAATTGCCAATGACGGCACCTATGTCGACGGTCTCAGGATTTCCGAAACCGGCCTCGCCGCACTCGATCTGAAGAGCCATCATTCAATCCGCGTCCGTATCGGCGTCAAGGACGACGCCGAGCGCCCCGGCGGGATCAACATTTTCGGCAAGGGCTTTGGAAACTACGATCAGGACATCCTGCTCAGGATCAAAACCGCGTGAATCGACTGGCCGCGTTGCTGCGCTCAGTTACAGTTCATTGCTAGGCTAGGCTTGCAGCTGGCACCGCCGTCCATGAGGCGACCGGCTTGCCTGACGTGTATAGATCCCTCGTCGCAAGCTTTGCCCACTGGCTGCGAATCCCCTGCTACCCTCAATCGCCAGTACAAAGGGATCCGTCCCACCAACCAACAGCCAGAGCATCCTCCGTTCCGGCAAAATGCCGGAACTTACCATCTAGGCAACTCTCGAAAGTATATGCCGATCCAGGTCACACTTAGCCAACCCGAACCGCCAGCGATGGTTCGTAGCCTCACGCCTGCTCTGGTAGAACAAGGTCAGTTGCCGGCCGTCGATCATCACCGTCGAATGGCCATTCTCGCCGGGCTCACCAGGGTCGAGAACGGGGCCAACGGAAACGTAGGGACCCTTGACGTCATCGGCGATGGCGAAGAAGACGCGCTGCCGGCTGCCGCGCGGACCTTCGGGGAGGAAGCAGGTGGCGTTGAGAAGCACACGACCGTCCGGCAGCTCGACGAGCTGCGCGCCTTCGATCCCCCATTCGTAATCGGGGTGCTCGCGCGCATTGTGATGTGGCACGTCGAGATGATCGAGTATCTTGCCGAGACGTTTCCATGGCCCGAACCAGGAATCGGATTGGCTGCGCGCCAGATAGACATCAGGCTGGGGCACCCTGGTGAATTTGGGCATGCCTGAATAGACGATATAGCGCTTGCCTCCGACGATTGCGGGGTGGGGATCGTAGATGCCGTCCTCATCGGTGTCGAGCAGCGACAATATCGCCGGATTGAGCACCACCCAATGAAAGCCGTCATTGGACACCGCGTGCTCGCAACGTCCGCCGGACTTCATGAATTCGGTCTGGATAAACATGTGGAAGACGCCGCACTCATGAATGACGCCGGGCGCCGCAATGCCAGATCCGGTTACCGGCAAAACGATCGCCTCGTGCTCTGTCCAGGGTCCATAAAGATCCGGCGCTGTGGCGTGGAGGATTTTCCAGCTCTCTGTTGTGACGGTGCCGCTGGAGCCGAAGACGTGCCAGAGCGTGCCGTCGAACACCGGACAAGGGTCCTTCAGATCATCCACAACCTGCGGGTGAAACAATGGAAAGACGTTGGTTTCAAAGTCGATCTTCATTCGCCAGCCATCCCTCGATTCGTCTCGGTCTCCATTCAAATGAACCACCGGCGCGACTCAGATGAATCGATTCCAAGCGTATTTATAGCTCCGCTGATGAACGGTTGTTGAACGATTGAAGGATTTGAACCGCTCTGTGGCAAAGGGCCACATTTGGGGAGCCCGACCTGACGCGAGGGGCTTCATCATGTGGATCGAATGGGGGCGGCCGGCTCGCCCCTTCTCTGTCGAGCCGTCGCAAGTGGAGCGGACGGCTGGTCTCGCCCGAGACAGTTTGGAGCTATGGAACAACTTATCGGGATGGAAGTTATATAGAAGGCTGCGAACTTCATGTCAAAGCTGCCTCGATTGACTTTTGTTAGTCGAGGCATTTTGTAACTATATCGAAGGATAATCTACATGGAAATGGCGGCGGGCCGGGCCAAAACACCAAAAAACCCTGTACAACCGTCTATTTTAATTTGCTTTTCACACCTCCGATGGAACTTCGTATATCAGAGACCACAACACATTCTGACCCTGGCGTCAAAACAGCAACAGCTAATTTACTTCGAAGAGCCGATCTTCGATGAGAGGCGCCACCCTTCGATGCGGGTGCACAATATTACCCCCAAGATCAGAATAGTGACGCCGCTGATCCCAGTTGGTACTTCCGCGACCAGGGCGGACGCAATCCAGCGCAGGTTCGTCGATCAGATCCTCGCCTCCACGCCGCATGACCGATTGACGACCTGGTATTACACGCCCATGGCGCTACGCTTCAGCGATCATCTCGCCTGTGACGTCTGCGTCTACGACTGCATGGATGAACTCTCCGCGTTCAAAGACGCTCCCGCAGAGTTGACGCAGTTGGAAAAGGCGCTGTTGCAACGTGCCGATGTCGTCTTCACGGGCGGGCAGAGCCTCTACGAGGCCAAGCGCAGCTTGCATCGGGCGATCTTTCCCTTCCCGAGCAGCATCGACGTTACCCATTTCCATCAGGCTAGGGCGCCAGGTGAAGACCCGTTCGATCAGGCCGACATACCTCACCCGAGGGTGGGGTACTTCGGGGTCATCGACGAACGGCTCGACCTTGAACTTATCGCGCATGCGGCTGCGGCAATGCCAGACGTGCATTTTGTCATGCTCGGCCCTGTCGTCAAGATCGATCGGGCGAGCCTTCCCACGGCAGGCAACCTGCATTGGCTGGGCGGCAAGTCCTATGCAGACCTGCCGAACTATCTCAGGCATTGGAGTGCCGGCTGGATGCCGTTCGCGCTCAACGATGCGACCCGCTACATCAGCCCGACCAAGACTCCCGAGTTTCTTGCGGCAGGACTGCCGGTGTTGTCCACGGCGATCGTCGACGTTGTGCGTACCTACGGCGTCGAAGGCCTTGTCGAGATTGTCGAGGCGGAGGACATCGAGGCCAAGCTTCGCTCGATCCTGGCCCACCCCCGCGATTTCCTGGTGAAGAAGGCCGACGCCTACCTCGCCGACATGTCCTGGGAGAAGACCTGGAGCGCGATGGCTGCCCACATCGAGCGCGCCCATGCGATGAAGAGC
This sequence comes from Mesorhizobium sp. M1027, assembly GCF_040318745.1. Classification (NCBI taxonomy): domain Bacteria; kingdom Pseudomonadati; phylum Pseudomonadota; class Alphaproteobacteria; order Hyphomicrobiales; family Phyllobacteriaceae; genus Mesorhizobium; species Mesorhizobium sp. M1027. The sequence goes on from NZ_JAMYMW010000015.1 coordinate 95,286, forward strand.
GTCGTCCCATTCCTGAGGAGGGCGTGAGCGTGTTCGACTGGTTGATCGTAGGGGCCGGTTTCGCCGGCAGTGTGCTGGCCGAGCGTATCGCATCGCAACGGCAGGAAAGCGTCCTGATCATAGACCGACGAAATCACGTCGGCGGCAATGCCTATGACTGCTACGACGAGGCGGGAATACTAATTCACCGTTACGGGCCTCACATCTTTCACACCAACGCCCAATCGATCGTCGACTATCTGTCGCAATTCACGCAATGGCGGCCTTACGAACATCGTGTGCTGTCGCTTGTCGATGGAAAGCTGCTGCCGATACCGATTAATCTCGACACCATAAACCGCCTCTACGGCCTTGAATTGACGTCCGAGCAGCTGCAGGACTTCTTCGCTTTCCGACGCGAAACGGTCAAAGAAGTCCGCACCGCCGAGGACGTCGTGGTGAGCACAGTAGGCAGAGAGCTCTACGAGAAATTCTTCCGCGGCTACACGAGGAAGCAGTGGGGTGTCGACCCTTCCCAGTTGAGCAAGTCAGTGACGGCGCGAGTCCCGACCCGGACCGATCGCGACGATCGGTATTTTGGCGACAGCTTCCAGAACATGCCGGCAGGCGGGTATACGCGCATGTTTCAGCGCATGCTGGATAGTCCCAAGATCAAGATCATGCTGCAGACCGACTACCGCGAAATTCGCGACAAGATCCCCTTCCAGCAGATGATCTATACCGGTCCGATCGACGAGTATTTCGACTGGAAGCTTGGTCGCTTGCCCTACCGTTCGCTGCGCTTTGAGCACACGACGCTTGATTGCGAGCAGTTTCAACCGGTCGCCGTCGTCAACTATCCGCAGACGGAAAAATACACACGGATCACCGAGTACAAGCATCTGACCGGTCAGCAGAGTCCGAAGACCAGCCTCACCTACGAATACCCCACCGACGTCGGAGATCCTTATTACCCGGTGCCGCGGGCCGAAAACGAGGCTTTGTACAAACGATACGAAGCTTTGGCCGCGGCGTGCCCGGAGGTCTGGTTCGTCGGACGTCTTGCAACATATCGCTATTACAATATGGATCAGGTGGTCGGCCAGGCATTGGCTACGTTCGGGCGCATTCAGACACGCCTGCCAGCAAACGGGATGCTCGTCACGCCGACGCAGCGCGAGGCGGCCGAGTGAATGATGCGCCGGCCTGACCGGCGTCGGGCGACCCACGGCCAAAGGGGCCCATGTTTCTCGGCTTCTCGGCGAACAGCTCTAGATATGCTGTGCTGTTGATGCAGCTGAAAAGCGCGCACTGTTCGTATCAGCGAGGCTATAGCGCGCTTGCTTGTTGTTCCTCAAACGCCAAGAACGATTGGCGCTGGCGCTCCAACTCGTCCGCAAGTGGCTTGCGAACAGTGCGCGAGCCGTCCGCATGAATGGTGGAGAACAAGCCGACTTCGGCGTGGCGCGAATTGTCCCAACCTGGGTAGGCCGTCACCGGGTACAGGCATATACCCTGAACAGGTGCTCCGAGGCTCGTCGCATCGCGCACTTCGTCGCAAACGTAGTGAAGCCAGGCTGGCCGGCCTGAACCTTCGGCGCCGGTCTCGGCGATGAACATCGGCTTCTTATATCGTTCGGCGACCTCGACCAGCATTTCCGAAAGTGCACGGTATTCGTGGTGCCCCATCGGTATCGTTGGGCCATTCAAGTACCATTGGTTGTGCGGATAGAAGTTGAGGCCGATGACGTCCACAACGTCCTCGCTGCCGCCCAACTCCGGTTCCACGCGCCCGATCAGCATGTCATACGCCTCGAATTGGCCCTGGCGAGCATTTTCGGCGCGCCGCCGCTCGGGGTGAGTACGGTCACGAGGAGCAATATGGATCAGCGGTTCAGCCCAGATGAACCTGCAGCCGGGTTCGGCCTCCCGCATGGCCCTCACGCCGGCGACCGCTGCCCTGACAAGGTGTCGTTTGAACCATCCACGCTTGTTCGGCCCGACGCGGGGGAAATAGCCGACCTCCACAGCCCATGCAAAAAACGAAATCTCGTTGATCGGGCACACCAGGGGAGCCACCCCGGTAGCGGAGCGATGAACCCGAACAGCTTCCGCGGCGAAACGGACGTAGGCCTTGATAAACCCCGGGCCACCTTGGTCGATATGGTCTGGCGAGCCATAGTGGAAGATATCCCAGATAATCTGCACCCCGGCCGCCTGGGCTGCTTCGATCGCCGACGTCCAACTCGACCAGTCGAAGACTCCGGGCGCTGTTTCAATCAGGTGCCAGCGCAAGCCGTCGCGGATCGTGCGAAGCCCAAGCTCGGCACAACGGCGATAGTCGGCATGTGCATGGATGTCATGTGAGGTCGCGCGGATCAGATCAAGACGGGCCCCGTCGGCGCGCCTGTGGGAGGAACACTCGAAACCAGCCATGAAAAAGCTGTCGAACCCGGAAGAGCCTGCCGTGGGCCGACGAGCGGTATCCTCGTTCATACCAACATCCTGTCGCCCAAGGCGTGGGCAAGTAATCGCATTCGCAGTCCCCCATTGTCAGTTCCGGTGGCCTAGTCGAAACCGGTCGGCCACCACCACGTCGACGGCTCGGCGGCTGCGGTGTACACGTGTGCCTGGATTGGCGAATACAACCACGCTCCAATCCCGTCTGCCGGGGGCCGCGGTCGCGTCGATTCGATCCGAAGTTATGCGGCCTGTTGCATCGCCCGTTCGTTGACGCCTGTTTCGCCTAGTCGGGTGAGCGCCTCATCGGTTGCTTTTTCTTCCTTGAGCGTCTGTTCGAGTAGCGGGACGGCGTCTTTCAAGCCAAGTAACCCGGCCCATGTGACAAGAGTCCCGTAGCGCGCTATTTCATAATGTTCGACGGACTGGGCTGCAGCCACGAGACCCGCGTCCAATGCCGGAGCCTCCTCGAATTCCTCCAAAATCTCTTGTCCTTCTTCGATGATGCCGTCGATCGCCGGGCACGTTTTCCCTTGGGCTCTCTTGCCAAAGGCGTCGAAAACTTGCTGCAGACGCTCGATCTGACCTTCCGTCTCGTCACGATGTTTTTCGAACGCCGCCTTCAACTCTTCGGACTCCGCGCCCTTTGCCATTTTCCGGAGCGCCGTCAGAATCTTGCGTTCGGCGTAGTAGATGTCTTTCAGACCATCATAGAAAAGGTCTTCCAAGCCCTTGGAGCTGCCCTGAGAGCTTTTTTTCGTCGCCATTGTCATCTCCTCTTTCATTTCTATCGACGCATGCATGGCTCTAACTGGACCAGTCTCTTGTTGTTCCTTCGGCGACGGCACACCGGCAGCCAACAGCGAGCGACGGTCGGGTTGACCGCTGATTTCAGTCCGCCGCGCCAGCAGCGGCTTGAGCATCTCGGCTGCGCTCCATTGCGGAAATTCCGGAATGAGGATCGTCTGCCTGAAGGGTTTCCGCTGTCATCGAGTCCTTGCGGCCGCATTTTTCGCAACGGACCTTTGCCCGCACCTGATCAAGGTTCCCGATCTCTTCTCGGGCCCCCAATGGCGTCGAACCTGGACGAAGTTGCCGACCAGATCAGCAGTGTATAGGGGCCGCGGACCTGTTTTGCGATGTAGTTGAACTCACCTTGAGGCAGCTGCTCGCGCAGGCGTTTGGACGACAGGCGGACGGCATCATGGCCTCTAAATTCGAATTCGAGGTCAAGAGGACCACGTCCACAGCATAGTTGCACCTAAGATCCTCCTCGATGTCGCCAGCGGCGCGAAGCCTCAGATGGTCTTCGAAAACCCCCTCTGCGGACCGAGCATGTCATGTCTCCTTTGCAGTACCGGAAAGGCCGTGGACAGCCGTGTCGTCCTTCGCGATGCTGAACGGATGCGACGGCGGTTTGTTCCTGAGGCCAACATGCGCTGGAGCCGGATTGACTTGCACCCCCGATTACAAACGAATGAGAACATTCAATCGGGGTCCTCATGGCTTCCGCCATCGACATTCTGGCATGCTGACCAGCGACGAGGTCGGCAATTGTCCAGGACTAGAGCGGCCGGCCAGGTGCAGCGGTGCCGGGGGGACCTCACGCTCCAAGGCCGTCCTGGCCTTCGCCAGCGACAACCACAAGGCCTGCAAAAAAGCTTCATCTGCTTGCGGTGTTAATCCGACCTCCTTGCAATGTTCAACGATCCTGTCCTGGATCGACACTGCGGTTTCATACCGTTGGACAACCCTTGCCAGAACGTCCTGACAGGTGCCAATCGCCACCTCCCGAATGTGGTCAGCGACGGGAGAGAGGGCAGCACGGGTGACATCATGAGCAACGGGGGCATCCCGATCAGTCGGATGTATTCCGCCTCGGGCTGCCCATAAGAACGATCCGCCAACGCGCGTCTATAGCAATAGCTTCAGCCTTCAATTGAACAAAGCAATCGTGTGGGGACCGGTCCTCACCCATGACCAGGGCTGCCCCGGTCATACCGTCAAAGCCAATAAGGCCAACCTCGGCCTCGACCTCAGCCCGAAGCTTCGCCACCATTAACCCGAGACCGCTCTCGAAGAAATCGACGGTGTCAATCGGGACCGAGGTCTGCTCCAGGTGCGTCCTCAGTCCCAAGTGACGGGCTTCGAGGTGAGGCTGCAGCAACGTCAGATCCGGTGCGCTCAGGCGCCGCAACAGTTCGTTCTTGAACGAGGTTTCCATCTGCGCTGTCTCCCGATCGGGGCGGAAGGGCGATGGTCGCTCACAGCTGACGACGCCCTAACAATTGTCGACAGTCAGGGGAAAGTATACCTAAAAGGGCGGGGAGTCTCAAAAAGCTACTATGCTGACCAGAGAAGCTCGTCAGTCTGGCGATCATCAAGATGCTGCTAACAAGCAGTGTCCGCCTCTACCGGTCGAAGGTTGCCTTCGCAATCTGGTGTGCGCCTTTTGTCGAAGCATACGGCCCCAAACTGATTCATCCTCTGGGGAAGCCAAGCGGTATCGACGCTGCCTGAAAACTTACGCGCAAGCGCTCCACACTTTCGGGGGGCGCTTTGTCGATCGACCAGAGTAGCCAAGCACGCCTTCTGTATCCCATAGTATTCGTCTTCGCCTATTGCTCCGGAACGGCAGAGGTTTGCGGACGATTTCGTGCTGCTTCGGCAATTTCCGGGATGTATTTCGTCGCGGTGCAGCTTTGGTTCACATTGGCGCGTGCGTCGAATACCTCTTTCTCGCAGACCCGCTTAGCGAGCTCGATAGGCACATGAACTGCCAGAGGCACTTCCACCTCGGAGATTCAAGCTCCCTTGCGATCTGCTGTTTCACTTCGTGCCTGCCAAGCGAAACGTCGACGCCGACATCCTGGGCATCTTCGGTTGTCGATGATGCGCCTTGCCCCGGCAGATCTTGCTCCTCGGTCTGAGCAAATGACTGCACGGCAAAAAGCTGCAAGGCGAACACGGCGAGCGGCAAAATTCGTTGGAATACTCTCATGCCTGGCTCCTGCAGGTGCCTTTAACAACGGCAAAGTATTTGAAGCGTTCCAGAGGCGGGGATGCGCGCGCTCAGCGGCAGTCGAGGCGGGTTTTTTCTGTTGGAATACGATATGGCGACCGTGGTTGGATGCCGACAGCCGACTGTGCTGGCACATCGGAGTGTAGGAATTTGCCTACCGAGAAAGAAAGACAAGCCAGAGACGAGCGCACCTCGGATGCTGCACGAGGATTGACCGACATTGAGCGTGCGGCACGAGACGCAAAGACCGCGGCTTCGGGAGCAGCGCCTGAAGGCCGCACTTGCTGTGACGTCGGCCGTGGCATCTAAACCGAAGAGGACACCAAAAACCACGAAAGCCTAGCAGTCACTTGCACCACACGGGAGCTTGCATTCAACCCCACGGTGCTCAAGATCCAAGTAGGCTCTGCAGCTCTCTAGGCTCAGAACGTCGTGCACCCAAGTTTGATCCTGCTGCAGCAATCAGGACTACTCCAGAACGAATATGGCCAGCAGGGCAACAAAGAGAACGAGGGCGATCGCGGCGCCCCAGATGAGGACCTTTCCGGTGCCGCGTTGCTCTTCCTCGCGAGAAACGTCTTTCGCCATTCCATGCATCCTTTGCGAAGGTCCAAACTGAGCAACGTGCCGTGCAAGGCTGTTCCCAACGCTCTCGGAGCCAACTTGGTGTCAGTCCAACTGCCGGTTGCCGTAGGGCTTCGAATCGCTCTAGCGCTATCGGCAATACAGCGCGGCTCTCCTCTGAGCGCGACCGCAGCTCCCTTCAGGCAAGATGCGCGAGAAGACGGATATCTATCTGACCGAAAGCAAAAGAAACCACGCGTGCCCCACTGAAAGCACAAGCAAGCGCAAAGGTTCCTGAACTGATGCTCGGCTGGCGGGAACTTGCTCGCCAGCCGAGTTGAGTTCAGGCGGTGGTCGGGGGAGATCAGCCAGCCACACGCTGGTGATTCCAACCTGAGCCGATGTGCCAATCAGCAACCTTCGTCGGTCTTTTTCACCTGGCCCGGCGCGGCGGTGTTGGCTGCCGTGTCCTGCTGACCAGGCGCCGCCTGCTGAGCGCTGCCAGTCTGCTGGCCGGGCGCACAGTCCCTGGCCGAGTTCGGATTCGTGGTGCCGCTGGTGGTCGTCGTGTCGGTGCCCTGATCGCCGGACATGTTGGTGCCGCTGCTCGTCGTGCCGGTGCCCTGATCGGTCGTACTGGGCATGGTTGTGGTGGTCGAGGTTCCGCTGGTCGAGGTTCCGCTCGAAGTTCCGCTGGTCGTCTGGGCAAAGGAAAGCCCGGCCGACACCGCCAGCACGGCCGAAGCCAAAAGGATGCGTTTCATCTCCTTTCTCCTGTCTGAATGCGCCGGATGCGCCTGGCAAATTGAACAGGCAGACAGAAGGAGTGTTCCCCGATGAAGTTCAACTTTTGTAACTCTGGTCGTAGGTCAGCCTTAGGATGGCCGGCGTATATTAGAACCTCATGACGGCGGCTCGAGTCGAAAAGCAATCAACGAGCGGAGAGGCCGTCGCGTTCCTTGTGACTGCGGTGGCGCGGTGAGGCACAAGGCTCAATGCGGAGCGCCAGCGGCCGCGATCAGCGCCTCGTCGAGAATCCACTTCAGCTTCGCCGAGCCTGGTAGCTTCATCTGCTTGCCGTTCTTACTTGCCAGGAACGACATGCAGCGGTCGCAGTATGCCATGCGGGACCTTCAATATGTCGCCGTATGTCGCCGCGTCGGATGGCCAGGAAGCGGCCAGTGCCAGTTGGACTTTGTGATGGAGCGGCGCAGCGGCGAGCGTCCATGGCCCGTTTTCCTGGCGCCGATCTTCCTCGATCTTGGCCCTCACCCGCGTTGCTGAGGATTTCGTGAGGTGAATTGAGATCCGCCGACGGCGCCGATCCTCTGGCAGGATCAAGCCTGTTCCGCGGCTTTGCTCCGGAACAATGTCTTCTTCTGAAAGTTTTTCCTTAAATAGCAAAGGAGATTCGAAATGTCAGAAAGCCGGGAATGGTTTGTCCAATGGCTTAGAGACGCTCATGCCATGGAAGAGCAGGCAGAAACGATGTTGAACGGGCAGTTGAGCCGTATCGAGAATTATCCCGAACTGAGCGACCGGATCCGACAGCACCTCGACGAGACCAAGCAGCAGGCTGCCCGGCTGAAGACTTGTCTAGATCAGATGGACGAGGGTTCATCCATGATGAAGGATGCTGGCGGTAAGCTGACGGCGATGGCGCAATCGCTGAGCGGCGTCTTCGCTGGAGACGAGGTGATGAAAGGATCGCTCGCGAGCTACACGTTCGAGCACATGGAAATCGCCTCCTACACGATCCTGATTGCCGCCGCTCGATCGCTCGGCGAAACCGAGGTTCTTCGGGCTTGCGAAGAGAATCTGCAAGAGGAAGTCGCGATGGCCGATTGGCTGAAATCCCGTCTTCCCTCCACGACCGAGCAGTTCCTTGTCCGAGCCGAAGCCGACAGTGACAGCGCCAAGCGGTGAGCGGGTGGGACGCAGTCATCGTGAACTGGGTGATGGGGATTCGTCCGCCAGCGCGTCCCCTTCGTGAAGGCTGGACGACGAACACGCCTGGCTGTAGCAGGCGGTTGTCGAGTTGCGCATTTCCAGAAATTGCTACGACGAGTGATGCTAACATTCCGGCGTCGTGACTTTGAGAGTTGAAGTGTTCGTCTGCGCAAGCCTGGTCGAATACGCATTGGCAATAGCCAAGATCGGAAGGGCTAGTGCAGCGCTCGGCGAGATCAAGCTTGAGGGGGCGTGTTAAAACGTTCGAAACGCGGTCGCGATAGCGGAATGCCCGAGAACGCCCCAGATGACTGAGCAGTTGCGTGCGCGGGCACCGGCAGCGCCAAGCCGGATCGGAGAAAGTTCGTCCTGACAGCGGACAGAGCGCGCCGTTGCGCTCACGTTATGGGGTCGGCAGCACTTGCACGGTTTTCGGGGTGAATTCCGCTTCAGCCGGTCGCTGGCGGTTTCGCTGAAGGCCGTGACCGACCGGCCGACGATCATCATGCTCGAAGGGGTCTGACCGCTTTGTCCGATCTTCTCCGCCGTGCGCATCGTCATCGCGCCGTCCGTGGTTCCAGAATATGCAATCCGATGGCTGAACTCGTCGGGACTCGATAAATGTGAGCGCGGCATCATACTTTGCCTTCAGGACGACTGTTTCTCTGCAATGACCTCTGTCTACGCTCATCCAGTTCGGTCGGTGTCCATCTGCTCATTCAGACGTCGTTGATAGGCAAAGCCGACAGCCGCGGTGACTGCCAAACCCGCCGCCGCCAGAAGGAGTTTGTCCTCGGTATGCTCATTGCCCGATGCGTCTTGAACAGCTAACGAAGCTTCATCGAAGGGTGCGGATGCTTTTGCGACAGTCTCGCCCGGGTGCGGCCCAACGCCGCTATGGCGGATACCCGCAGCCAGACGTTCTGTCTTCTCTTTAACAGTTTCCTTGGCCACGCCGGTCAACTCGGCAGCTTCGCGTTTTATTTTGCCAGCCGTTTCAAGAGCGAAATCACTGACGCTTTCCGCCAAATCGCTAGATTGCTCCTTCAGGCGCTCCTTGGCGTACGATAGGTGATCAACCTGCTGCTCGCTGGGTGGCCGGGCTGAATTGGTCCGCAACAAGCTGATCAATCCCGCTCCGACGAGTGCGGTTGCGATCGGCGGATGGCGGAGGAAACGCCACCCCAAACCGGCCCCAATCGCCAAAGCAGCGCTCGGATTGGCAGCCGCCTTGGCCTTGAGATCGTCAATAATCGCCTGCGCCACCGATTGCATTGAGGCTCTTGCTTTCTCCACCAGCGCATCCTTTGCCTCAAGCGCTTCGTGTTTCAAATCATCGGTAAATTCGGAGAGCGTGTTTGGCGACCGAAGTGTCGACAAGTCCTCGGCGAGCTTAGCCCGGGCAGCCTCAACTTCGTATTCAAGATGCTCAAGTTGCGGATCGGCCATCATAAATCTCTCTTGCCACCGGGGCGGGCAGGTTTGCTCGACCGAGCGTTGCCCGACCGCTGCGATTTGGCCGTTATTCCTTCCGAAGGGGTGGCGCTGCCCGGTTGCAGCTTGGCGGCCGGAGTGGATGAACCGCTCGATCCACTTGGGCTTGGCGAAGGCGGCTGCACGGGTTCACTTGATTGCTCTTCTGACAAGGCGCTTCCAAAGGCGCCCGCAACGTCCCTTGCGACCTCCTTCAGGCCGTCCGAATTCAGCCCATGTTCCTCGGCGGCGCTTTTGAGCCGTTCGCCCGCCTTTGCTGTCGAGGACTTCAAGCGTTCCCCAGCTTTTTCAGCAGCATCCGTCAATCGCTCTCCTGCTGGGCCGAGCGTGCGCCTCTCGACATCGCTGGCCGGCAAAGCAGCAGCTATAGCGGCACCAGCTGCGAAGCCGGCCAGAACAAAAGCCAATGGCTGTTCTTCCACCATGCGGCCAATCGTGTCTTGCAACGTTGATTGGGCTTGCTGCACCACGCGCCCTGACTTCTCGGATACGGAGCGACCGGCCTGTTCTGCGTATGACGCGGCGGATGATGCGTACTGACTTGCGGTTTCACTCACCTTCTCCCCAATGCCGGCTAAATTGTCGCGCATGGCCTCTGCTGTCTCGCTAGCCTCTTCCTGCGCTTTGGACGCCCCGCCGCTGGCGGTGCGTACGTGCGGAGCATTTTGGCGCCCGTCGGTTGCACGGGATTGCTCGCGATGCCCGGCACTTGAACTGCGGCTGCGCATTAGCAGCGCGCACCCTGCTGCGACGAGCAGAAGGCCTTCGGGATTGTTCCTAGCGGAGCTGAGAAGCCATTCTTTCGTTCCAAAATCCTGGACCTGTGAATTGCGGCTCATGTTAATTGCTCCTTGGTTGTCGCAATATCCTGCTTTATTTGGCTTATGGAGTGTGTCGGCAGAAGTTCTTTTTGCGCATCAGCGCGGCCACGATAGTAGGCGAAAGCAGCGGCGAGGGCCGTTGCGGCCGCGACGATCAGACACGACCAGTGCAGGGCCATCCCTAAGCTGGCTATTCCAAGTACGAGGGCTTGCACTAGAAGCAGAGCGGCGACCACTCCCAGCACGCCAGCAGCAGACATCCACACACCTGCTTGGAGCTTCGTTGAGACGTTGGCGGACAGCTCCGCATGCGCCAGGCGCAACTCTTTTTGAAAGAGGTCCGCGACGTCCGCCAACACTGCCGACAGTGCTTGAGGGAGAGGCGAATTCTTCAGTTGTTCCTGTGCCATCAGATCAGTTCGCTCCCTGCCGCCTTCCCTTGATGGACTCTGGTGCGGGAGGCGCGCTCTTCAGTGTGCGGAACGTCAAAAAGCCCGCTACTGCGGCCAGCCCAAACACCAAACCCGGCTTGCGCCTGGCCAAATCGGACGCTGCAAGAACCAGCTGATCGACGGACCTGTCTCGCAGGTCGTCTGCGTATCCATCAAGCCTATTCGCGAAGGTGCGCACGACCCCAGCGACTATCGGTGCGTTTGCGTCGAGGTCTTCGGCCGCACGCTTGGTCGAACTCGCCAGTTGGCCCATCACCTCGGCGCCGCTGCCGACCTGACGGTCCAACATCTCCTTCACCTGATTGGTCACGGTGGACGCGCCACCAACGGCCGCCCGTTTGGCGGTTTCCGCTGCCCCCTGCGCTATGTCGGACGCTTTGGATAACGTGCCGCTTACGGTCGCTCCTATGTCTTCCGAGGTACCGTCACCAGCTCTTGCCGCAGTCGGGGGACGCCGTTCAGAATTCCGGTTGTTCATGGTTTCCTCCATTCGAGGAGCAAACGGAGGTAAGGCCCGTTGGTTCCCAAGGAGTGACTATCTGGGGTGTCAAGTTGCGTTTGCGAACTCGTGGCGCGCATCGCGTGCTTTTGCATTGGGAATGACGGGTAGCTTGCGGGCGGGCGCAATGCGAATAATCATCTTTCCCTTTCCTGCCTGAAGGCGCCGGGGGGATCATATCTGGCGACGGTGAGCGCGATGAGGAAGAGGCTGGAGCGCGTACCTTTACGGCCGCCGCGCACCGGTCTTCGACCGCTGCGCCTGCCGCTGTCATTGGCGATCGGCGCCAAGCCCACGAGTTTGCGATGGCCTTATTGGAAAGGTGTCAATCTCGGACAACTCGGCGTCAGGAGTACGCGGGGCCCTTGACCGAACGGAAGACCTGATCGAGACAGGCCCACAGCGGATCGTCGTCGATTAGCGAGGCGATCTCGCCCTTCAAGTCGGCGGCTCTGACGTTTGAGCAGAAGAATGACCTCGTCGAGGCTGGCGAGGTTTCGGCATCGGCGACGGTGCTTGTGCGTTGCTTCTGGATGGTGAGATCGCCAGTCATTGGGCAAGCCGGCGACCAGCGACTTGAGCCGTTGCTGGGCCACGCTCGGCTGCAGCCGCTTGACGATGGCGTGCAAAGTGATCTGCGCGCTAAGTGTTGCGCTCGCTCGAACGCGACTGCTGGTCGGCCGCATCGGCCGATTCGCCCAGCGTGTCGGCGACCGTGGCACCTCGCGCACCCATCGGCTGCTGTGCACCTGTGGTGGTGTCCTTCGCTGTCTGATGCTCCATCTCGGAATTCAGCTCCGCACCTACAACCAGGATAATCACAGAAATCCAAGTCCACATCATCAAGCCGATGACTGCCCCAAGAGCTCCATACGTGGCGTTGTAGTTGGCGAAGTTTTCAAGATAATAGGAGAAGCCTATCGAGACTGCGATCCAGACCACAGCGGCGAGGAAGGCGCCCCATGTCGCCCATTGCCACTTTGCCCTTTCCCGGCTGGGTCCGTAGCGGTAAATCAGCGTGATCCCGACGCCCACCATGATCAGCATCATCGGCCACCGAAAGATCCGCACAAGGGCTTCGGTCCAGCCGCCGAGGTTCAGCAGCGCAAGCACGGCCGGCACAATCCCCACCGAGATGATAAAGCCGATACCAATGAGGATGGCGCCAAGTGTGAAGCCCAAGGCCAGGAGATTCAGGTGGATGAAGCCGCGCTTTTCACTCTCCTCGTAGGCGATGTTCATGGCTTCGAATAGCGTCTTTATGCCGTTACTGGCGCTCCACAGTGCGACGGCAAGGCCGAAGATGAAGCCGAAGCTGAGCGCGCCAGCCTTCTGAGCGGCCAAGGACGCAAGCTGAGATCTGATAATATCCAGACCTCCCGAAGGCAGTACGCCGCCAAGGAACGCAATGTGCTCAGCGATGGTCTGAGGATCGGCGACGAAACCATAGATGGACACGAACGCGGCAAGCGCTGGAAAGAGGGCAAGAAGCAGATAGAATGCAGCCCCCGCCGCGATCAGCATAACACGGTCCTCGGTTACCTCAGCAAAGACCCGCCACAGCACGTCCTTCCAGCCGCGGCTGGGAATCTCTGACGGCCATTCGGCATTGCGTCCGCGGCTCTCCCGTTCGGCCCGCCGCTCAAGTTGCACTTGACCTTCGTAAGCGTCCTCGGTTGTTTTCTTCGACATGGCCGCCGGTCCGGAGCATCTTCTTCGCGGGGCAAACGTATAATAGCGCCAAAGGATGCAGGTGCAGACCTGCGCTTACAAATAAACATCCGCCGCCTGCAGCAACACCTGCGCCATCCCCACTTGGCCCTTCGGCTCCCATGCTCATCTGGCGGGGGATGCGACGGCTGAGCGTGCATGTTGTCGGGACGACGCAGCCTGATCTAAATCCTCATTGCGCTGGATCACTTTAACGACACCCACGTTACCAGCCATGATCTCGCTGGCGCCTGAACATCAGTTCGTCAACGCCGGAAGCATTCGGCTTCACGTCGTTCAGGCCGGGCCTGCTCTGGGTAAGCCGGTCATGCTCCTGCACGGCTTCCCGGACTTCTGGATCGGGTGGAGACGGCAGATCGGTACGCTCGCTTCCGCCGGATATCGGGTCATCGTTCCCGACCAGAGGGGCTACAACACCAGCGACAAGCCAGAGGGTATCAGCGAGTACACGCTCCCCAAGCTGCTCGGCGATGTATTCGCCCTGGCCGACGCGCTCGGCATCGGAAGGTTTCACCTCGTCGGACATGACTGGGGCGGCATCGTCGCTTGGGCCGCCGGGGCAAAGTTGCCTCATCGCCTGGACAAGCTCGTCATCCTGAATGCGCCCCATCCCGACGTTGTGTTTACCCATGCCCTGCGATCTCCGACGCAGTTTCTGCGGAGCAGTTACGTGGTTTTCTTCCAGATCCCATTGCTGCCCGAAGCCGTTTTGGGTGCGCGGCGCTCCGCCTTGCTCGCACGAGCACTTAGGACATCCAGCCGGGAAGGCGCCTTCGAAGAAGAGGAGATTGCAGAATATCGGCAGACTTGGGAGCGGCCGGGGGCGCTGACCAACATGCTCAACTGGTATCGCGCCTTGCCCTTTCGCCCGAGCTTGAAGGAGCGGATCACGACGCCCACTCTTGTTATGTGGGGGATGCAGGACCAGGCTCTGGAATCCGGGCTGGCCAAGCGCAGTCTCGCCCTTTGCGACGATGGCCGCGTGCAGACTTTCGAGAAAGGGACGCATTGGGTTCAACGCGAAGAGAGCAACGCGGTGAATGCGGCGCTTCTGGCGTTCCTGGAGGGCTGAGGAACTCAAAAATGGATAGAAACTGGGGGCAGCGTCAGATGGAGCCGGAGGAGGCCTGCAGGGCATTCCTGGCTGCTGCAAAAGAGGAGGGGACATTACAACTAGCTAAGTTGGATTGCGGTATAAGGTTCTATTGTCTCCGACCAACACCGCGCTTTGCGGAGCCCGCCGCCAGCAAGGAGAGGCGACGGACCCCCGCCTTTGATACGCCTGTTCATGGCCTCCACGCTCATATCGGCGCAGCGGGCGCTCGACATCACTAGAGCTCATTGGCAAGCAGCCCGCCGATATACACTGGCAGTGTCCAGGCGTGGGCGTGGCCTTTCCGCTTGGGTATTATGGTGCGGCCTGCCCGATCGGCCGTCCCTCGATCGACCCTGAGTTGCTGATCCGCATGCGGATCGTCGGCAGCTCGTCCTCGACTCGATGCGCGAAGTCGTCGACGCCGTGCGCAAGCCTGGAGCTGTAGCGGCCTCGCCTGTCCCGCCCCGGTGTCATCGCTTCGCTGGCGCTAACGGTGAGACCGAATAGATCTGGTCCAGTATTTTCAGCATCAGAGCGTTGAGCTGGCGGGAACTTGCTCGCCAGCCGAGTTGAGTTCAGGCGATGGTCGGGGGAGACTGGCCAGCCACACGCTGGTGATTCCAACCTGTGCCGATGTGCCAATCAGCAACCTTCGTCGGTCTTTTTCACCTGGCCTGGCGCGGCGGTGTTGGCTGTCGTGTCCTGCTGACCTGGCGCAGCCTGCTGAGCGCTGCTGGCCGGGCGCGCAGTCTCTGGCCGAGTTCGGATTTGTGATGCCGCTGGTGGTGTTCGTGTCGGTGCCCTGATCGCCGGACATGTTGGTCCCGCTGCTCGTCGTGCCGGTGCCCTGATCCGTCGTACTGGGCATGGTTGTCGTGGTCGAGGTGCCGGTCATCGAGGTTCCGCTCGAAGTTCCGCTCGAAGTTCCGCTCGTCGTCTGGGCAAAGGAAAGCCCCGCCGACACCGCCAGCACGGCCGAAGCCAAAAGGATGCGTTTCATCTTCTTTCTCCTGTCTGAATGCGCGGGATGCGCCTGGCAAATTGAACAGGCAGACAGAAGGAGTGTTCCCCGATGAAGTTCAACTTTTGTAACCCTGGTCGTACGGTCAGCCTTAGGATGGCGGGCGTATATTAGAAACCTCTTGAAGAAGACGCTGCCCGCACCAGAATCCATGGCATGGCTCGCGAAATAGGCATTGGTGACCAGGTGGCGATTACTGCCACGGTTCGAAGGCGGATAACAGAGGACCGCGTAAGCGTCTCTATCCCAGGTTACGACTTCCCACATTCCATCATCGACCACACCAAGGTGAACCGAGGCCAGCAAATCGACCTGAGAGGCGAGGTCACGCGCATCGACGAGGACACCGTGACGATCGACCTCGGGCCGCTGGTCACGGTCGACCGTGACAAGGTCCGGCTAATGGAGAAATATCGGCCGCCAAAACGACGAAAGGCACTTGTCGTTGCCCCGGATTAGAACCGACAACATCGCGACAGGCTATGAGGGCAGGCCGCATGACGGGCCGCTAGAGGACGAGTCGAAGCACTTGGTCTACTGCCCAGTCTGCGGCCAAACGTTCGACGCGCGCGATCTTGGACAGGTCTTCCACCACGCTGAGCCGCAGCACCAGCCGCTTCCGGTCGAGCAATAGTTCAGCTAGTTGAGCTCCGGCGGTAGACCGACGTTTGAGACCCTTCAGCGCGCCACCGACGTACGTTGGATGAGAAAAGGGTGCTGCGTGCACCGCGCCTTCCCCGCGCGCCGATGCTCCACCTGGACCGCAAAAAAGTCCCGCCGCACTGCCAGAACGGCGGGACCGATCAAACGCTTTGCACCAGGCGGGGGGATGCGGGGGGTTGTGCTTGCCAAGTGAGCGCGGACCGTAACCAACCCTAAGCGCCACAGCGGCAACGCGTCTACTAACCGCCGGTTGGAGCGACAGGACCGATTAAGCCGCCGGCAGGTCAGGTCATCCCGGGTCATCGCTCGCAACCAGACGGTAGCGGAAATTTGTTGCGGATATGGTTTTGAAATAGCGGCCCTTGGCGAACGCGGCCCGGAACGCGGCAAAGGTTTCCGGCGGTACCCCCTCAAACTCGTACCGTTTACCGCTGGCGACGAACCACACCGAGAGGGTCCTTCTATCCAGATCATATTCCATCTTGCGGATCGAAGTAGATGGCATGAGCACCACAGGCCGAGGCCCGCGCCCTTGCGGGGAGCGCGGGCCGATCGGGATACCGATCTGCAGCAATACCTGGAGGGGGAGGATTCGCTGCGTGCACCGAACTTTCGCGGCGGTCCCGTGTTCCCAATCGAGATACACAAAAAGCTGGCTGCACCTTTCGGCATCACGCGGACGTTGGATTTCTGAGAAAGCGCGAGCGTCAATACTAACTTCTGGTGATGGAATTTTCCCGTGAGATAGGCACGCTCCACGGCGAAAGGAGTGCCCCGCCATGACCGTCCTCGCCTACAACCTTGCCAATGACATCAAAGGATTGTGGAGGGTCGTCTTCGTGCCGGACGAACTGCATCTGTATGTGGAATTCAGCCAGCCAGACGCCGACACAAACCCGGCTGATTGGATGAGCGTTGATGATTTCCTTGCATGGCGGCCGAAAGGCGCACTCCACGAGCGAGCGCGCGACAGCTTGGTTTCGCTCATTTGCAAGGCGCTGACAGGGCGATGAGACAAGGGAAACCCGCACCGAGATCCAGTGCGAGCGCCGCGAGTGGGCCTAGGGCCCCACAGGCCAGTGCGACCCCGCCGCCGGCAAACCGCGGCGGGCGAGTGCCTCGGGGACACGATGTTAGATTGCTAATGCGTTCGCGCGTGTGGCCTTAAGTCGCAAACTATTGGCTTCAGAAGCAGGGCGTAGGGCTTCATTGATGGTGCTACCAACACCATATGGTGACCCATAGCCCTCCAAAACGAGAGAAGCTCGTCCCGACGGGTCGCACTGCGGCCGTCAGCTGGTAACTGCTACGAACTAGGAAACCATCATGCCTGAAAATATCAGACCAACTTCGAGAGACGTCCCCCTCATTCAGCTAGGCCTCTATCAGTGCCGCTTCCCGGTGAGCGAAGACGCTTCTGTACCTGGCGGTTATCGTTTTTGTGCTGGGCCAACTTCGCCGGATCGCGTCTACTGCGATCACCACCACCACATTGTGACCGCCGTGGACCCTCGTCGAGCCCGTTCGGGTCTTCACCTCGCTCAACGACGCGCCGCGTAAGCCTGACTGGCGGCGGCCTCCTGGCCAGGCGCTATGCGCTCCAAGGCCTTGGCTACGACGTTGCCGTCGGCTCGGTCTGGCCCATCCTGCCTTATGCCGTCTTCGCCGATGTATCCCCCGTCGCCCGATTGAGAACGACGACTTCTCGCCGAGCCTTTCAGCTCGCTACTCGCACAAACGCGTCGGCTCCAAAGGTTTGTCTGTCAGCACATCTTCAATGTGCCCGCGCCTAAAGCCCCAACATCTTCTGCGACCAAACCGCGTACCTGGCACCGCCGATCGGTTGCTGCGGCGGATTTTCGCTGTTCGCAGCTGAACAATGCCTATCAACCTTGTCATCGCACCTAGTCGCATGTAGCGGCCGTTCGAATTCTCATCGCTCGGCGCGATGTTTGGTCCGTCGGGCCAGAAGAGCGGAGCAAGCCATTGACACCCACGAAGTTGCTGATTGGGCAGATCGCTGTCGTATTCGCAATTGTCATTCTTGGCGTGTGGACTGCAACCCAATGGTGCGCCCACATGCTCTCCTATCAGCCGTCACTCGGCGCACCATGGTTTGTGACAGTCGGCTGGCCGATCTACCAGCCGTGGAAGCTGTTCGAATGGTGGTTCCAATTTGACGCCTATGCGCCTGCGGTCTTTGACAAGGCTGGCATACTGGCCGGAGCCAGTGGGTTCCTGGGCTGTGCCGCCGCGATAGCTGGGTCCCTCTGGCGCGCACGGCAGCGGGGGTTGGTCACCACCTATGGGTCCTCACGATGGGCCATGAAGCTGGAAATCGAGAAGGCGGGGCTGTTTCAGCCGGCCGGCGTTTTCCTTGGCGGACTGAATTATCGCTATCTGCGCCATGACGGACCGGAACACGTCATGGCCTTTGCGCCGACACGTTCGGGCAAGGGCGTCGGACTCGTTGTTCCAACCCTTCTTTCCTGGACCGGCTCGGCCGTCATTCACGACATCAAAGGCGAGAACTGGCAGCTGACCTCTGGCTGGAGGTCGAAGTTCTCGCACTGTCTCTTGTTCAATCCGACCGATCCGAGATCGGCGCGGTACAACCCGCTGCTGGAAGTGCGCAAAGGTCCAGATGAGGTCCGCGACGTTCAGAACATCGCCGACATTCTCGTCGATCCGGAAGGCGCGCTGGAGCGGCGGAACCATTGGGAGAAGACCAGTCATTCACTTCTAGTTGGCGCCATCTTGCACGTGCTCTACGCCGAAGAGGAAAAGACACTCGCCCGTGTCGCCACCTTCCTGTCGGACCCGCAACGCTCATTCGCTGCGACACTGCAGCGGATGATGACCACCAACCACCTCGGCACGGTGGACAAGCCCCAGGTCCATCCGGTCGTGGCCTCGGCGGCTCGTGAGGTGCTGAACAAGTCAGAGAACGAGCGCTCAGGCGTTCTCTCGACCGCCATGTCGTTTCTCGGGCTCTATCGTGATCCAACGGTGGCCGCGGCAACATCGGCCTGCGACTGGCGCATTGCCGACCTTGTGGATGCCGAGCGACCGATGTCGCTGTATCTGGTCGTGCCGCCGTCGGATATCTCGCGCACTAAGCCCCTGGTGCGATTGGTGCTCAATCAAATCGGCCGGCGGCTGACCGAGCGCCTGGAGGGCGATCCAAAGAAGAGCCGCAAGCATCAGCTCCTGATGATGCTGGATGAATTCCCGGCGCTCGGTCGGCTCGACTTCTTCGAGACTGCGCTCGCCTTCATGGCAGGCTACGGCATCCGCGCTTATCTGATAGCGCAATCGTTGAACCAAATCTCCAAGGCCTATGGCGAGAACAACGCCATTCTCGACAATTGCCATGTGCGGATTGCCTTTTCCTCAAATGACGAGCGCACGGCCAAACGCATCTCGGACGCGCTCGGTACCGCGACGGAACTCAGATCGATGCGTAACTATGCCGGCCATCGGTTGGCGCCCTGGTTGTCCCACGTCATGGTAAGCCGCCAAGAGACCGCTCGCCCCCTGCTGACGCCGGGTGAGGTGATGCAGTTGCCGCAGGCTGACGAACTAATCCTGGTTTCGGGATTGCCGCCGATTCGCGCCAAGAAGTTGCGTTATTACCAGGATCCGAATTTCACGGAGCGAGTGCTGCCTTCGCCGGTGCTGCGCGACGGTGCCTACGCGGATCGGCCCACGTCGCGCCCGGACGATTGGAGCGGACAGGTGCGCGGCGTGGATCGGCGTCTTGCTGGCGACGACGACAGTGCCGGCGCGGCAATCGAAGACGGAGGTGTCCAGCAGCAGCGCCATCCGGGCCTGCCCGAAGAACGGACCCTCGTCGCCCAGGAGCCTGATCATGGCGATCTGTTCACGCCCGCAGACGAGGACTGCGAGACGCTCGCCGACAAGCGCGTCATGGATCGGATTTCCACCGCAGCACGTGCGTACGGCCTCAATGAGGGAATGGGCGACGACAAGGACATCGTGCCCGGCTTCTGAACGGCGCGCCATACGCGGGCGCATCTCAGCGTAGATAACGGCCGTAAGCGATTTCGAGGATCTCGACGATGCTCGTTCCCGTCGCCGGTGCATCAGCGCCGGTCAGAGGGAACAAGCAGCATGAAGCCCCACCGCATTCGTCACCAGTTTTTGCTTGGACCCGAGTTGAGCGAGAAGCTGGAGAACCTCAGCCGCAATCCATCGACCACCAAATCGGCCATTGTGGCGCACGCGGTCGAGGCCTTTATCGAGCGGCGTGGGGAGAATGAACTCGACCACCGCTACGGCAAGAGGCTCGACCGTCTTTCCCGTGACCTCGGACATGTCAGGCGCGATGTCGAGATGATCCTGGAGAGCCTGGCGCTCTTCATCCGCTTTTCGGTCACGCTTCATGCTCACACGCCGGTGCCGGACAGGGCCACGCAAGCGATTGCCCAGGAGCGCTTCGACAAATTCGTTGAACAGGTAGGCCGCCAAATCGCTTCCGGGAAACGGTCACTTGGCACCGACGATCGCAGGGGAGGGGAAGGATGAGTTCTCATCCGGAAGCCGACCATCGCCGCCGCGTCATGCTGCGCACCGCCATGGGTCCGGCGATCACCGAAGCCCTTGCCGATCCGACCGTCATTGAGGTGATGGTCAATCCCGACGGTGCGCTGCGGCTCGATCGGTTGGGTGAAGGCCGGGTCGACACCGGCGTGCACATGCATCCTTCTGAGGCCGAACGCATCATCCGCCTGGTCGCCTCCCACGTGCGCGCCGAGGCGCATGCTGACAATCCGATTGTCAGCGCCGAATTGCCATCGGGCGAGCGCTTCGAGGGTCTGCTGCCGCCTGTCGTGCTGGGGCCATGCTTCGCCATCCGAAAGCCTGCGGCGAAACGCTACACGTTGGCCGACTATGTCGCCGACCGGGTCATGCTGCCGCTGCAGGCCGATGCGCTGAAGAAGGCGGTCCGCGAGCGGCGCAACATCCTGGTCGCCGGCGGCACGTCGTCGGGCAAGACAACACTTGCCAATGCGCTGCTGGCACAAGTCGCCGATTGCGACGAGCGGGTGATCCTGATCGAGGACACGCGCGAACTGCAATGCGCGGCGAAGGATTGCGTTGCCTTGAGGACGAGGCGGGGGTCGGTCACGCTCGCCGATCTCGTGCGCTCGACCCTGCGGCTCAGACCCGACCGCATCATCGTGGGCGAAGTCAGGGGCGCGGAAGCCCTGGACATGCTGAAGGCATGGAACACCGGGCATCCCGGCGGCATCGCGACGGTTCACGCCAATTCGGCGCGCTCCGCTCTCTACCGTATCGAGCAGCTCGCCCAGGAAGCTGTCGTCACCGTTCCCCGCCGCCTCATCGCTGATGCGGTAGATCTGATCGTCTTCATCGCTGGGCGCGGATCCTCGCGCCGCATTGACGCGATCGCTGAGGTCACCGGTCTCGACAGCAGCGGTGATTACGCCGTCACCCCGCTCACGCTTCCGCAACTCCAGCAGTTTTGAAAGGTCACCTCATGCTCAAGAAGCTTCGCTTCCTTTCGTCCACCGCGCTCGCGTTTCTTCTCACCGTCCCGGCCCACGCAGCGGGCTCCGGCATGCCTTGGGAACAGCCGCTGCAGCAGATCCTTGAGTCGGTGCAGGGACCGGTCGCCAAGATCGTCGCGGTGATCATCATCATCACCACCGGCCTGACCCTTGCTTTCGGTGACACGGCAGGCGGTTTTCGCCGGCTGATCCAGATTGTCTTCGGCCTGTCGATCGCCTTCGCGGCATCGAGCTTCTTTCTCTCCTTCTTCTCCTTCGGCGGCGGGGCACTCGTCTGATGGCCACCGGAGAGCAGCATGTCGAGGGTTTCGAAGTCCCCGTTCACAGGGCATTGACTGAGCCGATCCTGCTGGGAGGCGCGCCGCGAGCGGTGGCGATCCTCAACGGCACGGTGGCCGCGGCAATAGGCCTTGGCCTGCAGCAGTGGATCGCCGGACTGGCGCTCTGGATCGCCGGCCACACCCTCGCGGTCTTTGCCGCTCGCCGCGATCCGGACTTCGCCAGCGTGCTTGTCCGTCATCTTCGCCTGAAGGGGTGGCTTGCATGCTGAACCTTTCGGAGTATCGCGGCAAAGCCGATCGGCTTGCCGACCATCTGCCCTGGGCCGCTTTGGTCGCGCCCGGCATCGTGCTCAATAAAGACAGTAGCTTCCAGCGAACCTTCCGGTTCCGTGGCCCCGACCTTGAAAGCGCGACCGAAGCCGAGTTGGTCGGCATCTGCGCACGAGCCAACAATGCGCTACGAAGGTTGGGCTCCGGATGGGGGTTGTTTTTCGAGGCCGAGCGCGTTGAAGCGCTGGGCTATCCGAGCTCGGCTTTTCCCGATGCTGCCTCATGGCTGGTCGATGAGGAACGGCGCGCGGCCTTCGAGGGCAAGGTCGCGCACTTCGAGAGTCGCTATCATCTGACCTTGGTCTTCATGCCGGCGCCAGATGGCCAGGCGCGGGCGGAAAGCGCACTGGTCGACTCGCATCACTCGGGAGGGGCTAGAGACTGGCGCCAGGAGCTGGCGTGGTTTTGCGACGAGACCGACCGCGTCCTGGATTTGCTGTCCGGCTTCATGCCGGAAGTGCGCGCCCTCGATGATGCCGAGACGCTAACCTATCTGCACGGCACAATCTCGACCTACCGCCATCCGGTCGCCGTGCCGGAAACGCCAATGTATCTCGACGGTGTTCTGGTTGACGCGCCGCTTACCGGCGGCCTGGAGCCGATGCTGGGTGAGCAGCATCTGTGCACCCTCACCATCCTTGGTTTCCCGAACGTCACCCGGCCAGGGATCCTCGACGCGCTCAACCATCAGGATTTCGCCTACCGCTGGATGACGCGCTTCATCCCGCTCGACAAGACGGAAGCCACAAAGACACTGACCCGGTTGCGCCGTCAGTGGTTTGCCAAGCGCAAATCGGTCGCAGCCATCCTGCGCGAGGTCGTGACCAACGAACCCGTCCCTCTCGTCGATAGTGACGCCGACAACAAGGCGCTCGATGCGGATGCCGCCCTTCAGGCATTGGGCGGCGATCACGTCGGCTTCGGCTATCTCACCACAACGGTGACGGTATGGGACCAGGACCGACAGGCCGCCGCGGAAAAGCTCCGAGCGATTGAGCGCATAGTCAATGGGCTCGGCTTCACCACGATCCGTGAAAGCATCAATGCGGTCGAGGCGTGGCTTGGCTCGTTGCCCGGTCATGTCTACGCTAACGTTCGCCAGCCGCTCGTTCACACGCTGAATCTTGCCCATGTCATGCCGCTGTCGTCGGCGTGGGCCGGTCCGGTGGATAACGAGCATCTCACCAACGTGACTGGGACCGAATCCCCGCCGCTTCTCTTCGCAGAGACCAACGGGTCGACACCGTTTCGGCTTTCCACCCACGTTGGCGATGTCGGCCACATGCTGGTCGTTGGGCCGACCGGTGCCGGCAAGTCGGTTCTGCTTGCGCTAGTCGGTCTGCAGTTTCGACGCTATGCCGGGGCGCAGGTCTATGTCTTCGACAAGGGCAATTCGGCTCGTGCGGCAACACTGGCCATGGGCGGAGAACACCACGCGCTGGGCGCGGATGGTGCGCTTGCCTTCCAGCCACTGAGCAATATCGGCGACCAGGCTACTCGCAGCTGGGCGGCGGAATGGATCGCCGGCCTCGTTGCCCATGAGAATGTCACCGTTACGCCGGAGGTAAAGGAGGCGATCTGGTCGGCACTCATCAGCCTTGCCACTGCGCCGGTGCAGGAACGCACGCTGACGGGCCTGTCGGTTCTGCTTCAGTCCAATGGGCTCAAGGCCGCGTTGATGCCCTACACGCTCGACGGTCCCTTCGGCCGGCTGCTCGATGCCGATGAAGATCGGCTGGCTTTGTCGGATGTGCAGTGTTTCGAGACCGAAGAGCTGATGCACAGCCAAGGCGCTGTGCTCCCGGTGCTCACCTATCTGTTCTATCGCCTCGAGGAGCGGTTCGACGGACGGCCGACGCTGCTGATGCTCGACGAGGCGTGGGTCTATCTCGACAACCCTCTCTTTGCCGCCCGCATCCGTGAATGGCTGAAGGTGCTGCGAAAGAAGAACGTGTCGGTGATCTTTGCCACGCAGTCGCTTGCCGACATCGCTGGCTCTTCCATCGCGCCGGCGATCATCGAGAGCTGCCCACAGCGCATTTTTCTTCCCAATGACCGTGCCGTGGAACCGCAGGCGCGGGCAGCCTATGAGCGCTTCGGCCTGAACGAGCGGCAAATCGAATTGGTCGCCCGTGCCACACCGAAGCGCCAGTATTATCTGCAGTCGCGCCGCGGCAACCGCCTCTTCGAGCTCGGGCTCGGCCCGATCGCTCTTGCGCTCTGCGGCGCCTCTGATCCGGCCACGCAAGCTTTGATCGACAGCGTCCTGTCAGAGCACGGGCAGGACAGCTTTGCCTCCCGGTTCCTGAGTGCGCGCGGCCTCGATTGGGCTGCCGAGCTTCTCCAGCAATTCCCTCAACCAGACAAGGAGCAATCGTCATGATGCGGCGCCGCCTTCTCACCAGCCTGATCACCGTTTCCCTAATCGCAAAACCGATGGCCGACTACGTCCAGCCGGCCCACGCCCTAATCGTGTTCGATCCGTCGAATTATGCGCAGAACGTGCTGACAGCGGCACGTTCCCTGGAGCAGATAAACAACCAGATCCAGTCGCTTCAGAACCAGGCGACCATGCTGCAGAACATGGCGCGCAACCTTCAGCGCCTGGATTTTTCTTCCGTGGGCCAGCTCACAGGTTCGCTCCAACGGATCGACGGCCTGATGACCCAGGCCAGCGGCCTGAGCTTCGATCTCGACAAGCTTCAGAACCAGTGGCGTGTGCAATATCCGGAAAGCTACGACGCCACAATCAAGGTCAGCGATGTGGCGAGCGCCGCGCGCGAGCGCTGGCAAAACGCCATGCAGGCGTTCCGCCAAACCATGAGCGCGCAGTCGCAGATCGTGGAGAACGTGCGGGCCGACGGCGACCTGCTTACCGATCTCGTCAACCGCAGTCAGGGCGCGGCAGGTGCCCTTGAGGCAAGCCAGGCCACCAATCAGCTGATCGCGCTTTCGACCAAGCAGCAGATTCAGATCCAGACGCTGCTCGCGACCCAGTTCCGGGCTGAAGCCGAAGATGCTGCCCGCAAGGCGCAGTCCGAGGAAGCCGCCCGCGAGACGACGAAGCGTTTCCTGGGCACCGGAACGGCCTATCCCGGCAACTGATCAACAGTTCTTAAGACAACGAGGAAGGCGGCGACATGAACGACCTCGGCGTCATTGATCGCTTCATGGAGACTTTTACCCGCTATATTGATAGCGGGTTCGGTCTGCTTTCGGGCGACGTCGCCTTTCTCACCACCATCCTGATCGGCATCGACATCACGCTGGCAGGCCTGGTCTGGGCGTTCGGCGGCGAGCCCAATGTTCTTGGCCGGCTTGTCCGAAAAGTGCTCTATGTCGGCGCCTTCGCCTTCATCCTGAACAATTTTAAGAACCTCGCCGACATCATCTACCATTCCTTTGCCGGGCTCGGCATCAACGCATCGGCCGGCAATCTGTCCGCCGACAGTCTCCTGCGGCCAGGCCGCATTGCCGCGGCCGGCTTCGAGGGCGCCTGGCCGCTGCTCAATCAAGCGAGCCAGCTAGTCGGCTTCCCCGAGATCTTTGGCAACGCGCTGACCATCTTCGTGCTGCTTCTCGCCTGGTTTCTGGTCCTCATCGCCTTCTTCATTCTTTCAATTCAGCTCTTCATCACTATCCTGGAGTTCAAACTCACCACATTGGCCGGTTTTGTTCTGGTGCCCTTCGCGCTCTGGAACCGCTCGGCGTTTCTGGCCGAGCGCGTGCTCGGCAATGTGATCTCGTCGGGCATTAAGGTCATGGTGCTTGCTGTCATCGTCGGCATCGGCTCCACGCTCTTCGGCGAATTCGCTTCCGCGCTGCAAGGCAAGGAGCCGGACTTGGCCGCAGCCATGTCACAGGTACTGGGCGCGTTGGCGCTGCTTGGGCTCGGCATTTTCGGGCCGGGAATTGCCTCGGGTCTTGTCTCGGGCGCGCCGCAGCTTGGCGCGGGAGCCGCACTCGGAACCACCGCGGCGGCCGCCGGATCAACGCTCGTTGCCGGAGGTGCGGCGCTTGCCGGCGCGCGCATGGCAACCGGCGGCGGTCTCGCCGCCGTTCGAGCCGGCACGGCCATGGGATCGGCTGCTTCCACAGCTTGGCAGATGGGGCGTGCAACATCGCCCGAGTCCGGCCTCTCCGGCGTAGCGGCTGGACTGCAGGGCGTTGCCGGCGCAGCTGGCGGCGCCGCGATGCGGGGAATGCGATCTGCAACAGAACCATTCCGGCGCAGCGCCGATGCCGGCCGCGATGCCGCCTGGACCGCGACGGGCGGCACGCCGACGGCATCAATGACCGGAAACCCTGCCGCGTCAGGTGCCAATGCCGCGCCGGCGTGGGCGAGGCGCTTGCGTTCCGAACAGACCGCGCGCGCCCATCGCCACGCCGCCACGCAGGCCGTCCGCGATGGCGATCGGGGTGGAAGCGGCGCCAACCCCTCTCTCAACGATAAGGAAGACTAGATGCTCTTCAAGCGACCTGTTCAACGTTACGGGAAGACGCCCCAGCCCGTCACACCATACCAGAAGGCCGCCCAACTTTGGGACGAGCGCATCGGCACTGCGCGCGTGCAGGCAAGGAACTGGCGCCTGATGGCCTTTGGCTGCCTCGCTCTGGCCACCGGGCTCTCTGGTGGACTCTTGTGGCAGTCGATGCAGGGCCGCGTTGTGCCTTATGTTGTCGAGGTCGATCGTTTCGGCGAGGCGCGCGCCGTCGCGCCGGCAATCCAAACCTACGAGCCCACCGATGCCCAGATCGCCTGGCATCTCGGCCGCTTTATCCAGAATGTCCGCTCTGTTTCCACCGATGCGGTGCTAGTACGGCAGAATTGGCTGTCGGCCTACGACTTTGCCACCGACCGTGGAGCCCTCTTTCTCAACGAGTACGCTAAGGCCAACGACCCGTTCGGCAAGATCGGCACGCGCAGCGTCTCGGTGCAGGTGACGAGCGTGGTTCGAGCGTCCGACAGCTCCTTTCAAGTCAAATGGACCGAGCAGGTCTTTGAGCGCGGCAGCCTCGCCAGCACAACGCGTTGGACCGGGATCCTCACCATTGTGATCCGGCCGCCGAACAATACCGATCAGCTGCGCAAAAACCCGCTCGGCGTCTTCATCAATGCCATCGACTGGTCGCGCGAGCTCGACAGTGCCGCGCAGACTTCCGTTCCCCCAAAGGAGCCCGCCAATGATAAATAGACTCTCGTCGCTCCGCATTGCGCTGATCCTCTCGGCGTTGGCTGCAGTCATCTCCGCCTGTGCCTCGAAGCCGGTGCCGCCGCCGCAGATTTCCTATGATGCTGCCAAGTTCCAACCGGCGGCAATCGAGAAGGCGCCGGAGAAGCCCGTCAAGGTCGTGGAAGTGCCGAAACCGCTGCCGCTGCCCGGCCAGTTGCAGCCCGAGCCGGGCAAGGCTGCTGAAGACAAGCGCTCGCCTGAAGAACGTGTCGCCGATGCCAACAAGGCGGCGACGCAGCAACCCACCAAATATGGCTATGTGAATGCGGTGCAGGTTTACCCCTTTGCCGAAGGCGCGCTCTACCAGCTCTATGCCGCACCGGAGCGCGTCAGCGATATCGCTCTGCAATCAGGGGAGAAACTCCAATCCGTGTCGGCCGGCGATACAGTGCGCTGGGTGATTGGCGACACCGTCAGTGGCTCCGGCGATGACCAGCGCACCCATGTGCTGGTGAAGCCCTTCGCGCCAGGACTTGCCACCAATCTGGTGATCACCACGGACCGGCGAAGCTATCACCTGCAGCTTCAAAGCACGGATAAGACCGCCATGGCGGCCATCTCCTGGACCTACAGCGAGGACCAGATCATCGCGCTAAGCCGGCGCAATGCGCAGGCCGAGGCTGCTATCCCAGTGGCGTCGAATGTGGCTCTCGAAAATATTCGCTTCCGCTATTCTATTACCGGCGACATGCCGCCCTGGAGGCCGACGCGCGCGTTCGATGATGGCAGCAAGGTCTACATCGAGTTTCCGCGCCGCATCGATCAGGGCGAGGCCCCGCCGCTCTTCATCGTCGGTGCTGACGGGGACAACCAGCTCGTCAACTACCGCATACGCGGCAACTATTACATTGTCGATCGCCTCTTCGCCGCGGCCGAACTGCGCCTCGGCGCCAAGCAGCAACAGGTGGTGCGCATCACGAGGACCGACGGCAGGCAAGCGCCGCTGCGGAAATTGCTCTTTTCGCGTTCCAGCAGGTGAGGGACGGCCCATGACGGATACTTCCCGCTCCGATGCTTCACCGAAACTCGATCCAGAACAGCTGCAGCTGCGGGCCTCGCCTCGCCGCGCTGTGCGCTTCAAGCGCGGCATTATTGTCGCCATTGCTGCTGTTGGTTCCGGGACCGTTCTAGGCGTCACCATGATGGCGCTGCAGGGACCGGCGCTGCGCATCAAAGAGCAGGCTGAAGAGCTTTACAACACTGAGCGGAAGCCAACCGCGGAGGCAATTGAAAGGCTGCCTAAGGACTATTCCGGGATCAAGCCCAAGCCTCCGGTGCTTGGACCACCGCTGCCCGGCGACCTCGGCCGCCCCATCCTTGAGCACCAACGCCAGCTGGGCATCGCGCCGGGCCAGGAGGTTTCGGCGGAGGAGCAGCGCCTTGCACAGCAGGCGATCGAGGCGCGCGAATCGCAAGTCTTCTTCCGGATCGAAAATCGACCCCGGCAAGCGGATGCCGCCGGCAGCGGGCAGGGCGGGCGTCCACCCTTTGATGGAACGGCTCCACAATCCGATGCCGCACGCGATTCAGCTTCCGTAGCACCGGCCGAGGGCGACCAAAACAACCAACAGCGCAAGCTCGATTTTGTCAGCCAGCGGAACACAAGTGGAATCTACAATCTGCATGCACTGCAGACGCCGGCTTCGCCGTATCAGCTGATGGCCGGCAGCGTCATCGCAGCGAGCCTGATCACTGGCATCAATTCCGACTTGCCCGGCCTCGTCGTCGCACAGGTCACCGAGAATGTGCACGACACAGTCACCGGCAGCACCTTGCTCATTCCGCAAGGCTCTCGCCTGATTGGCACCTATGACAGCGTCGTTGCTTTTGGACAAAGGCGCGCGCTGCTGGTCTGGCATCGGATACTGCTGCCCGACGGCTCTTCGATCGAAATCGACAATCTGCCGGCGACGGACACCGCCGGCTATGCCGGGCTTGAGGACAAGGTGGATTTCCACACCTGGCAGCTGATCAAAGGCGTTGCGCTGGCCACGTTGGTAGGGGTCGGCACCGAGCTGAGCCTCGGGGAAGACGAAAGCGACCTGGTCAAAGCAATCCGCGAATCCGCTCAGCAGAACGTCAGTCGAGCTGGCCAGCGCATCACCGAGAAGAACCTCAATATCCAACCCACCATCACTGTCCGGCCCGGTTGGCCACTGCGCGTCATCGTGCACAAGGATCTTGTGCTGCGGCCGTACCCGAATTGACCGGAGTCATCATGACCAATCTGAAACTCGCCAAACTTCCGGACCGGACTCCTTCGAAGATCACCATAAGCGTAAGTGCAGACCTGAACCAAGCACTGAAGGACTATGCAGCGCTTTATCGTCAGACCTATGGCGAGTCCGAATCGGTAGCGGAACTCATCCCATTCATGCTGGCGGAGTTCCTGGAGAGCGATCGAGCGTTTGCCAAGGCCAGAAAGGAAGGGCTCCCTGTCGTCGACAAGTCAGAGAAATCGCAACGGCAGCCAATTTCAGGGTCCGAATAAGTGACAGCGACCAGTGAGTCCGAGGGGGCACCTTATTAGGCGGGCGAATGCATTGAAGCAACTTGCCGGCGGCAAGCCGAAAACACAGGGCACAATAGACGAGCTGATCTGCCCCGAACCAATGCCGGCTCTGCGCTGAAAGTTCGCCATTCAGCGGTATTGCCAACGATCCTGAAAGCTGCCGTCCGTACTGGCGACGTTTAACATCTGATGGTGGTGGAAAGCGGAATGGCAGTTCTTAGGCTGGCTTGCGAAAATGCGGCCAATCAGTTGTCCCAAAAATCCTGACATTTGCAATGAGTGCCGCCCTTCGGGCCCCGCTGCCTATATGCCTAACTCGGACTTAAAGTATTTTCGCAACGCGGCAACCGACGAGAACAGAACGTCTGGCTTCGAAGCTTCCAGTTCTGACATATCGGAGCATCCCCATGCGGAACCGACTGCGACCACCTTTGCGCCGCGAGAAGCTTCGGTATCGTGTGCCTGGTCACCGACATGGTAAGAGACGTCCGAGGCTGCCGCCGCCTTTGACATGGCGAGCAGCAAGCCTTCTGGATGGGGTTTGCGGTTCTTCACATGGTGATAGCCAACGACAATATCTATCGGCCAGCCGTGGGCTTTTATGAATGCCCTTGGTACCATGTCCGGGCTTTTTGTAACGATAGCGATGGTCTGTCCAGCCTCATGCAGTTCTTGGATCAGTTCGTTGATCCCATCGTACACAGGGAGTTTCGCCGCTTGCGCCATGACGGCTTTCCAATTGCCCGCAGCGCGCAGATGCTCGACTGAAGATGTATCGACAAGGGTCTGGTCGAAATCAAATATAATCATCTAGAAAGCCATCGAAGTTTGAGGATCATCATTTTTTGGTTTTTCTGGTGCAGGCTCGATAGAAGGCTCTACCTTTTCGATCTCCTTAAGGAATTGAGTAAGAGCAGGGCCGTCAGCAATGCCTCGCGCCCATCGTTCCGCGATCATCATCTGATTTCCCTTTGTCTTATCCTCGTGCTTCCACTTTGCTGGATGATCTATGCAAGCCAGCATTCGCCTTTGCTCGCGTGAAAAGCGAACCGTATGCATGGTTCCGCCTTTAACGTCCGTTTCTACGACAAGCACAGCATCTGATAATCCACTCTGGATGCGGTCGCGCTCTGCAAAGGCTGTTCTCATCGGCGTGACGCCGAGCGGGTACTCGCTGACCAGACAACCGCCGTTTTCCAGCAGACGCGTAGCCAATCCGCGATTAGCGGCGGGGTAAACCTTATCAAGGCCGTGCGCCATAACCGCGATCCCTACGCCGTGAGCGTCTAAGCAGCCTTCATGCCCCATAGTGTCGCAGCCATGCGCAAGACCGCTGACGATGGTGAAACCTGCTTCGGCGGCAGTTGCGGCCGATTTTCTGGCAACGGCCTCTCCATAGGAGGTAGGCTCTCGCGTTCCCACGACAGCAAGGCATTTAGCTGCGTGCAGACCCGATAGCTCACCCTTCACATAGAGGACGGCCGGAGGATCGGGGATATTTCGCAGCCGCTCCGGATACCCTTCATCATGGAAGGAGTAGAACTTGATGCCGCCAGCTTTCGTGTTTTCCAGTTCGACTTCAGCGCGGTCCCACGCGTTGAATAGCTCGCTTTCTGGAAGCTTTGCGCGCATCGCTCTGTCAGCGATGATTTCCCTCGCATCGCCATCTGGAATGGGACCATGGACAATGCGTAAGGCGCCGCGACGCCCTACTCCCTTGAGTTTCATCAAGGCGGTGAGGGCCACAGAAGTTGATGATATGGGCGATGCAGCCATGGTCTAGCCCTTCTTGAATTTCGCTTCGTGCTCCTGTTCGCCTTGCTTCCAGAGAACGTCCCACCTGGCAGGAACTTGATCGTTATCAGGATTGGGGCAGTAGGCCACACTTTCAGCCTTTGCAAACGCCACACCGTAGACCTTGCACTTTGGATTCGTGGCAAGGACCGCTTGAGCGATGCGTGACAGTGTATCACCACGAGTGATAATATCATCAAAAACGAAGACATGATCCGCATCTATTTTAATTGACTGATATTTTGCTTTGTCGAGTTCTGCAGTTCGGCCATCGCCGGAGAAGATCGTATGGATCCTCTGATGCACATTCTTCAAAAGGGCTGTGTCAATATACTGCGCTCCGCACAGGCGAGCACATTCCTTGGCGATCCATGGCAAAGACCTGTTTGAGTCAGCCTTAGTTTCGCTGGATGACAGAGCGGGAATAAATGCTGTCCGCTTCGGACTAACGCCTAAATTATTTATGAGGGCCGGGACAGCTTCATAGAATACCGTTGCTCCACCCCATTCAGCCTTATTGTTCTTGTCTTTGAATCGTATAAAGCGGGCGGTCCAATGCTCGTTCGTCTTATCTTTTAGCTTATAACCAATTGCGTAGGAATACGTCAGGCCGTTCGAAATACTCAGGTACGGAAACCCCATCCATCCCGCGACCATGTTGTGGTAAATCATTATAACCCCTCCCCATTGCTCAGCCCCCGGGAATTTAGGGATCGTAGGCGTGGATTACAACTAAAGGGAGAAATTGTTTTCGCCTGCATGGTGCCGGGCTCCACTTAGTCAATGGATTTCCAATAAAATCCGATCTGTCCTGCACCTCACTTTTGAGACAGATATGATTCGTGCTGCCCGCGAAGTGCAAGGTCCGTTTTACATCGCCGCTCTCCTGTCCTGAACGACTGTAGTCGGGTCGGAAGCCGCCGGCCGGTCTCAGCAGTGCCAATGACAGCTATGGCCGGCCGCCGAACCGAAATCCGAGGGTTCGTTCTCCGGCCCCTACGAGACGTTCAAGGCATTGATGCCAAGCGTCTGCCCATGGCGCAAACTGGGACACCCGCGATATGTCCGTAAAGCTCTCGTAGCACGCGGACTGGATGGGTTGAGTTCACCGTTCCACTTTGGCATTCCCAACTCGTCCGATCGCGCAGGAACGACGCCGCTTCGGATACCGGCGTTTGCTCGTGATGCTGAGGCGCGAGGGCTATGTCATTAACCACAAGAAGCTCTTCCGGCTCTATCGCGAGGAGAAGCTGGCCCTTTCGCCGTGGCGGGCGCAAGCGGGCCATCGGGACCAGGGCACCCATGCTGGTGCCGCAGCGTCCCAACGAACGGTGGTCGCTCGACTTCGTGTCGATTCAACTCACCGACGGCCGCCGCTTCCGCATCTTCGCCGCCGTCGACGACTGCACGCGCGAGTGCCTGGCACTGGTCGCGGATTCCTCGGTCTTGGGGTGCGGGTGGCGCGGGAGTTGGATCAACTCATGATCGAGCGCCGCCGGCCGAAGATGATCGTCAGTGAAAATGGCAGCGAGTTCACCAGCAATGCCATCCTGGCATGGGCCGATCAGAGCCGCGTCGCATGGCACTACATTGCGCCGGGCAAACCGATGCAGAACGGCTTCATCGAGAGCTCAACGGCCGCCTTCGCGATGAACTCCTCAACGAGACGCGGTTCACGTCCCTGGCCCAGGCCCGCGCGAGGCTCAATGTATGGCGCGCCGATTACAACGGCGCGCGTCCGCACTCGCACATCGGATGGCAGACACCCAACGAATTTGCATCGACCTTCAACCCGCGACGGTCGCTCGCGCTGCGCAACGTGAAACGCTCCGCACCAGCACCCGTCGCGTCCATCGCGCATCAGGGCAAATCCACCCCCGGAAACGAACTCACGTCTGGATAAAACTTGGGGGAAACGTCAGGGCGGCCATAACTTTGCAGTCTTCAGAAGCGAGGCGGCGTACAACAGCGCTGCCCACCATGCTTGTGGCCCGCGACCCACACACCGCTTTTCCCTTCAGATCGCACGTTATGCTTCCTTCATTATTACCGATGTCTGCATGACCTTGAGGTCTTCCCGCACCATTTCCGCGGCAAGCTCGCGCACGGATGTGTCATGCACCCAGCCGAGCTTCTCCTTCGCCTTGGTGGCGTCGCCCAGGAGAAGATCGACTTCCGTGGGGCGGAAGTAGCGTGGGTCTACCTGGACTAGGCATCTGCCGGTCTCGACATCATAGCCCTTTTCGTCGACTCCCTCACCACGCCATTCGAGCTCGACGCCGACATCTTCGAAAACCCATTCGACGAATTGGCGGACAGGGGTCGTCTTGCCCGTCGCCAGCACGTAATCATCCGGTTGATCCTGCTGCATCATCATCCACATACCACGCACGTACTCACGCGCATGGCCCCAATCGCGTTGAGCATCGAGGTTGCCGAGATAAAGCTTGTCCTGCTTGCCGAGGTAGATAGCAGCGGCGGCGCGGGTGATCTTGCGCGTCACAAAAGTTTCGCCGCGCAGTGGGCTTTCATGATTAAAGAGAATGCCGTTGGAAGCGTGGATACCATAGGCCTCGCGATAGTTGACCACGATCCAGTAGGCGTAGAGCTTGGCGGCCGCGTAAGGGCTGCGCGGATAAAAGGGCGTTGTTTCGTTCTGCGGTACGGATTGCACGAGGCCGTAGAGCTCTGAAGTCGAGGCTTGATAGAAGCGGGTCTTGTCCTTCAGACCGAGGAGGCGGATCGCCTCAAGAAGCCGCAATGTTCCGATACCGTCGGCGTTTGCTGTGTATTCCGGCGTTTCGAACGAGACCTGGACATGGCTCTGAGCGGCCAAGTTGTAAATCTCGTCTGGCTGGGATTCCTGAACTACTCGGATGAGATTGGTCGCATCAGTGAGGTCACCGTAATGCAAAATTAGGCGCGGATCGGGATCGTGCGGGTCTTGGTAGATGTCTTCGATGCGACCCGTGTTGAAGGAAGAGGAACGTCGCTTAATCCCATGAACGATGTAGCCTTTTTCCAGCAGAAGACGCGTGAGATAGGCACCATCCTGTCCCGTTATGCCCGTAACCAGAGCAACTGTCCTGTTCTCGCCCATTTTCTTCCTGCTCTATTATAGTTGAAGTTTCGAATCTGGCTCGCCACACCGCCAGCAAACTGCGGCCCGCCTCATACCCTATGGTAGGATTTCGACAGATGCGGCGCGGAGCTCGTCATTGACAGTGTCAGCCAGCGAGCACACCTGCTCCTGCTTCGAGGCATAGCAAAACAGAGTCTCGCCGCTAACCTGCCTAAGTCGCACATGCGGCCTGAGTGCCGAACTCAGCTCACGGGGTGAGCGACATAGATTTCAATCACGTCGCACCCGATTTGCTCATCAATCAGCGAGTGAGGACGCCCTCCTGGGATTCTACGTCCGTTCTCAAGCACGCACGTCGGTTGCATAGCCGCTCCGCTTCTTCCACGAAGTGGGTAGCCAGTAGAATCGTCTTGCCCTGCGCCAACAGGGCACGTAGCCGTTCCCAGATAAAGTGGCGGGCATGTGGGTCCAAGCCGACAACTCCACCTTACCGCTCTTTTGCGCTAACCAAGTAATCTTAATCATTGCCTGCTTCAGCGTCTTCTAATGGAAATTGTTTTGATCAGTGAAATCGATTGTTTGGATGAGGTGCATCCACAAAATGGATTGTTTGGGCAGCGCGGCCCCATCGGCGGCACAAAGTCGTGGGTGCGAGGTTTCGCTCCGCGCGAAGACAAAGTTCGTGTCAGTCGGCGGCTGCACATCTGAGACGGCGGCGAAAAGCGCGGGGAGGGCATTACGTATTGACCTCCATGGAATTTCGGGCGCGCTATCCCGAAAACGGTGGCTGGGCTTCAACGATGGGCGGGACGAAGCGACCATCAAACTGTGTTTCATACTGTAGGCGATCGCAGTGCGGCGAATTTGAACGGCCGCCTTTGCCAGCCCTCGCCATCGCATCCGGCGAAGGTCGTAGCTTCGTTTACAGGTACCGAAGATCTTCTCGATCCGACTACAATTCTGTGGATCGGTTGGTTCTAGGCGTCGAGCTTTCGGCCTCGTCCCACCCCCACATAGCGGTTGCGACGATGCGCGGACTTCCACCCTTGGCGCGTACCGCGCCGCCGAGATGACTCGGTAGGCGCTGTCGGCAAGCACTTCGCCGGGATTGTCGGGCAGAGCATCAGGAACGGCCTTGCCGTCCTCGGTGTGGGCGCGGTGACGGCGATCTCCTCGACAAGGGCCGTATCGGCGTAGGCACCGACATGGGCTTTGAAGGGAAACGCTGGTCGGCCCTTGTGCTTGACCCAATGGCGCTTTCATCGTCTTCGCTGGCCGAGGCGATGATCGCCGCATCGACAAGCGTGCCGGTCTTCACCTGGATCGCTGAGCTGGCGGGTGATCTCGGCGAACAACAGGGTCATGAACCTCAACGGCCTTTCGAAAACGGACGAAAGCGGGTTCGCACAGGTGTCGGCTCCGACACCGAGAATCCGCAGAACCGTCGGAACGATCCTCCACATGACTACAGACGCCAAAATTCCTCTCTCGGCCATCGTCGCACAGCATCGCGTGCCAGTCGCTCAGTCCAGCCGGCTCGAAAGCTATCCGGCAGGAGTTGCGCCATGTTGGCGCACCTGAAAGCGTCAGAGGGCGCCGTGTCGCATCTTTCGATGGGACCGGACGCCATGATGGCCATAAATGACGTGGATGGCCTGCGCCTGACATTCGACGGCTGGCGGGTCCTGCACATCCGTCCTTCAGGAAACGACCGCAAATGACATGTTGCGTTGAGGCAGTTAAGAATTGGACTTGAAACAGGGACTTTGTGGACTGCCTCGACCGGCTGTTTCGCTTAGCAAAGCGCGGCCCCACGTCAGCAGAGGCTCATGGTCAAGGAACGCCTGAGTATCCATCACATGGATGGGCCACATCCACGCAATCAATTTTACACATGTCGCCGCGCGCATTAGAGAACGCTGAATTTAAACCGGAAGCGAGTGCACCCGGCGTCAAGATTTGCGAGCGTCACAGAGATAAGGATGGGCAGTGCTGAGGGAGCTCTTCTGCCCCACGGCGCAGCCTCTACCAAATCGTCCGGCGTCACGGTCGACTAGTGTCGATTAAGGGATCCCAAGCCAGATGCAACCTCGTCTCTGAAACGAGATTTCCGAAAATGCAGGTCAGTGGATTGGTAAAGCGCAGGTTCGTCGTCTCTCAGAGGCGTACGGGGTTCGGTGATTGTCTGTGGTCGCTGGCGGCCGCTTGGCGCTACGCTCAGCGGTCGGGACGAACGCTAGCCGTCGACTGGCGCGGGTCCTGCTATCTCGACCAACCCTTCACAAATGCCTTTCCGGTGTTCTTCCAACCGATCAATGACATCGCTGGCGTACCGGCTATTTGCGACGACCGGATCAACGACTTTTCCTTCCCGGGTCCATTCTTCCCGGAGTGGTGGAATAGGCCAGCGATCGACTGCCTTTACCGCCCAGATGAGCAGATTTTCCAAGAGCGCGACGAGTTGGGCGAGCTCTTTCAGGCCGAACACGATGTCGAAGCGAACACAGTAGTGTGTGACGCCTGTTTGATGTGGCGCTGCGATGAGGATGCCGAGCGGCAGGTCTTCCAGAGTGTCAAGCCTCGGTCTGAAATTCAAACACGCATAGATGCCATTTACCAAGAATGTTTTGAGGGGCACAGCATCATCGGGGTTCATGTTCGACATGGTAACGGTGAAGACATCATGGACCATGCGCCCTACTGGGCCGATCCGGAGTTCGCCG
Organism: Mesorhizobium sp. M1027; assembly: GCF_040318745.1. NCBI lineage: Bacteria > Pseudomonadati > Pseudomonadota > Alphaproteobacteria > Hyphomicrobiales > Phyllobacteriaceae > Mesorhizobium > Mesorhizobium sp. M1027. Next base: position 132,549 of record NZ_JAMYMW010000015.1, read on the forward strand.
TTCGACAAGTGTGCACTGCGGTTGATAAGGCTAAAGCGTTACCGCACCCCAAGCCTGTGCGGCTGTTCTTGTGCACGGACAGCGCGCAAATCCTGGATCACCTGTCGGCCAGGTTTCCCGATCTTCTCACCGTCCCCAAGCATTTCCGATCCGATCAAGACGGCCCCTTACACACTGCAGCACTTGGGATTGACGGCGCAATTTCCGCCCTCGTTGAGATGTATCTTCTCGGGCGCTGCGATACCGTAATTCGGTTTCCTCCGACGAGCGCCTTTACACGATATGCACGCCTTTTCGTACCACGCGTAATTGAGTTCGATCTGAAGGAGCCAAGTCGTTTGATTTTGATAGAAGACAGCCAAAGAATCTCTGGTCTCAGTTAAGACCCGCCACCTGCACAATTCGGCGGATGCAACCAACAGGCATAGTTGAATGTCCATTTCTCATCGAGGCCATGGAAGCGTCGTACGATACCGATAGCGTCGTCATCTGAGGCCGTTCGGCAACGCGCCAGAACTTCGCTGTTACTCGGAGCCCGCAGACCAAGCCAGAGCGACGGCGATCGTGACGCTAACGCTCGAAAGGGCGCGGGCAATCACTCCAGAGACGAAATCGAGGTTGTTATATGAAAGTGGTTCCCGTCATCATCAGCGGCGGAGCCGGATCGCGGCTATGGCCCGCCTCAAGGCAATCGCACCCTAAACCTTTCCTCAAAGTGGCAGACGGGCATTCACTGATGCAGCACACTGTGTTGCGCGTCGGTTCGATAAAGGGCGTAGTGGAACTCGTCGCCGTGACATCTGGGGAACACCTCTTCCTTACTAAGGACGAGTTCGACGAACTAGATTCCGTGGTCCTGCCACGCACCTTTCTGCTCGAGCCTGAAGGCCGGGATACGGCCGCAGCCGTTGCGGCAGCCGCCATCCATGCCAAGGCAACGCAAGGCCCTGACGCGATTCTATGCGTCTTCCCAGCCGATCACATGGTTGGCAACCTGCCTGCATTTTTAGACGTCATGTGCCGGGCCATCGAACATGCGAAGCTCGGGCGGATCGCCACATTGGGCATCACCCCAACCAGACCGGACACGGCATTCGGCTATATCGAAGCGGATGGTGAGAAAGTCGTCCGTTTCGTTGAAAAACCGGATCTGGACACAGCCAAAGCCTATGTCGCGTCCAAGCGCTTCTTCTGGAACGCCGGCATTTTCTGCTTTAGCGCACAAACCATGCTCGACGAGATGGCATCGCATTGCCCCGCGGTGATCCAGGCCGTCTCCGACAGCTACGAGAACGGCCGCTTCAGTCAAGGCGAAGGCTTTGCCAAAATCGAACTCGCGCCTGAGCATTTCGGCTCCGCCCCGCGAATCTCCCTCGACCACGCTGTCATGGAGAAGACGAACAAACTTGCCGTGGTTGCCTGCGACATGGATTGGAACGACATCGGATCCTGGAACGCAATGGCCGATTTGATCGCCCCCGACGAAAGCGGGAACAGGATACGCGGCGATGTGCATATGGTCGACACGACCGGCAGCTATGTGAGCTCCGACAAGCGCGTCATCGGCACGGTCGGTGTCAGCGATCTGGTGATCGTCGATTCCCCGGACGCTTTGCTTGTCGCATCCCGCGACCGCGTTCAGGACGTCAAGAAGCTGTTCGAGGGCCTCAAGGCTTCAGGACATGAAGCTCACCTGGTCCATAGCACGGTACACCGGCCGTGGGGTACCTACACGGTTCTTGAGGAAGGCGAGCGCTTCAAGATCAAACGCATCGAGGTGAAGCCCGGTCGCAGGCTGAGCCTGCAGATGCACTATCATCGTTCGGAGCACTGGGTCGTGGTCAGCGGCTCCGCGAAAATCGTCAATGGCGAGCAGGAGTTGTTCCTGGCGACAAACGAATCAGCCTACATCCCCTGCGGCCATAAGCATCGGCTGGAGAACCCAGGCAGAATTGACCTGGTGATCATTGAAGTGCAGAGCGGCGATTATCTCGCCGAGGATGATATCGTTCGCTTCGACGACGTATATGGTCGAACGTAGATTTCACCCGCGCATGACGAGAACGGTCAACGTGTCGCTGGCTAATTACAGCTAGGAAGGCCGTCTGCCCACTCAGGACCGGATGCTTGTGGAATCGGGAATTGACCAAGGCAGCGGCGAATGACCGCAATCGGCATCAGGGTGGAACAAATCAACCGGAAAAGACCGGAGAGCATAGTAACGCAACACAGTACCACTGTCGAATAAGCCTTTGATATTTCTGACTTTCCAAGCACGCTCAGGGCCCACCAAAATTATATCAATGGCTTATGGCCGACTTCGCTCTGAAGTGGGCCAAATCGACCTCGCTATCCCCGCAGCACTCAGTTTGATTGTTTTCGCATGAAAACGAGCAAGGACAGGGGGAGGGCGATCTTGTGCTGGCTTCTATGTCCAATCTTGCTCCTGTTCGTCGTCAGGTTGTGTGCAGCCACACATAGCGCGGCTATCGCGAGGCTGGAAGGCCTCCGATCGATAGGTGCGGCGAACGGCGGCAACGACGTGCGAATAGGATGGCTGAGCGTATGATCGAGAATACCGCAGCTGCGGTCTAGCGCGAAATGCAGCGTCTGTGACTCATCGGTCATTGCAGCGGCGATGAACCGGAAATCATGACCCTAAGCCGCCCTTCATCAGCCCACCAGCGCCCAGAAGAAGGCGAAGATCCGTCACAATGCCTACCTGTACCAAGGCTTCAAGCAGTTCACCGCGAATGTGAAGACCGCCAGCCATTGCTTCTTCATTTTCGGCCATTCGCTCGCTACGAATGACGACCACATCCTTAACCGCATAGCGCGTGGCAAGTTTCGCGAGCTCTGTGTTGGCATCTATGGTGAACCAGCATCCGCGGATAACCAGCGGATCATGAAGCACGCGAACGAGCTAGCGGTGCAGCGCAACGAAAAATCGCCGCTTGATGTCGTCTTTTATGATGCTGCTACAGTTCATGGCTGGGCTTTAGGCTTAGAAGCGGAATGACTGCAACCAGGTCATCGAGCCGGAAACTGACCGGCCGGTCGGCCCAAAAATGACATTCAGTTGCCTCCAGCCTTTCGACACGAGCCACTTCACGATCTCGCGATTGCCAGCTAGCGGCTTGTGGCTCGAGCTGCGCGATCCTAGTGTGTGGTCGCTATGCCTCAGCAAGAAGAGCCCGGTTCCCAGCCGGGCGGAGGCGCAACGAGATAGCCAGCTCAGGACAAGGAGAGCAAGCCATGGTCGCTTTTACCCTCAATGGCGAGGCGCGAACACTCGACGTCGATCCAGAGATCCCGCTGCTCTGGGCGATCCGTGACGGCATCGGACTCACAGGAACGAAATTCGGTTGCGGCCTTGCCCAGTGCGGCGCTTGCACGGTTCACGTTAACGGCATGCCGACGCGCTCGTGCCAGACCGCAGTCGGCGACATCGAAGGAGCCTCGATCACCACCATTGAGGGCCTGTCGGGCAAGATCGGCGAAACGGTCCAGGCCGTGTGGACCGAGTTCGACGTACCTCAATGCGGCTATTGCCAGTCTGGCCAGATCATGTCGGCCGTGGCCCTCCTGACAGAGACGCCGAAGCCGACGGACGATGATATTGATTCGGCGATGAGCGGCAATCTCTGCCGCTGCGCCACCTATCATCGCATCCGCGCGGCCATCCACGAGACCGCCAACCGGCTGGAGACTTGAGGCAGTTGCAGTTTCTCCCGAAGCACAATGCCGTGCGGCCCACGCGCCGCCAGTTCCTCCTCGGCACGGCCGTCACCACCGCGGGCCTCGCCGTGGGCTACCGGCTAATGATGGCCGCGCCCGCCAACGCACAAACGACGCCTGCAACGGTCCAGGCGAACCCCTTCCATACCTATGTCGAGATCACACCGGAGAACCGAATCGTCATCCACTCCTCGCAGTTCGAGATGGGACAAGGCTCCTATTTCGGCATCGCCACCCTGGTTATGGAAGAGCTCGACGGGGCCTGGGCGCATGTGGACGTGGTCGGCGGATATGGCAATACCGCGCTCTACGGCAATCTCGCCTGGGGCGGGGCCGCGCAGGGAACCGGTGGCTCCACTTCGATGAGCTCGTCGTGGGAGCGCTACCGCAAGGCGGGTGCTGCCGCACGGGCCATGCTGGTGGCGGCCGCGGCGCAGCGGTGGGACGTGCCAGCCGGCGAGATCACAGTCGCTTCCGGGATCGTGTCGCACGCCTCAGGGATGCAGGCGCGCTTCGGTGACCTGGCTGAAGCCGCAGCGGGAATGCCGGTTCCCGACGACGTGCCGCTAAAGCCGCGCGACAAGTGGGCCCAGATCGGATCGGACAGCCTCAAGCGCTACGATTCCGCCGGCAAGACCAATGGCGCGCAGACCTACACGATCGACCTCAAGATGGATGGATTCAATACGGCCGTTATGATCCATCCGCCGAAGTTCGGCGCTGAGATCGAGAGCTTCGACGCCTCCAAGGCCAAGGCACTCGACGGCATTGTCGATGTCGTCCAGACGCCGCGCGGCATTGCCGTGGTCGGCAGGGACATGTGGACGGCGCTCAAGGGCCGCGATCTCGTGGAGGTGACCTGGAACGAAGAGAAGGCCGAAAGGCGCGGCACGGCCGAGATCATGGCCGAATACACTAAGGCAGCAGACGATCCGGGCGCGGCCACCGCGCGCGACGACGGTAACACTCCCGCAGCGTTGGCCAGTGCTGAGAAAGTCATCCAAGGGCACTACGAATTCCCCTATCTTGTCCATGCTTCGATCGAGCCACTCAACGCGGCCGCCCGAATCAACGAAGACGGCACCATCGACGTCTGGGGCGGACACCAGATGCCCGACCTTTATCAGGCGGCTGCCGCTCAAGTAGGCGGCACCACGCCGGACAAGGTGAGGCTGCACGTGATGAAGACCGGCGGCAGCTTCGGCCGCCGAGCGGTCTCGGACGCAGATCTCATTATCGAAGCTGTTTCCACAGCGCGTGCACTGGGACCCGGCAAGCCTGTGAAGGTGCAGTGGACCCGCGAGAACGACATGCGGGGTGGGCGGTACCGGCCGGCCTATGTGCACGCAGTCAAGGCGGGGCTCGACAAGGAAGGCAACGTCGTCGCTCTCCATGACCACATCGTGGGCCAATCGATCGCGGGCGGTTCCCCCTTTGCGGCGATGATCGAGAACGGCATCGATCCGACCTCCGTGGAGGGCGCCACCAACCTGGCCTATGCGATCCCGAACCTGAAGGTCGAGCTGACCACCACGGACGTGAACATCCCAGTGCTGTGGTGGCGTTCGGTAGGCTCCACCCACACCGCTTACGCAATGGAAACCCTGATCGATGAGCTCGCCGCCGCTGCGAACCGTGATCCGGTCGACTTCCGCTTGTCGATGCTCGGTCACCATCCACGGCATGCCGGCGTGCTGAAATTGGCTGCTGAGAAGGCAGGCTGGGACAAGCCTCTGCCGGAAGGCCGTTTCCGCGGCGTGGCCCTGCATGAAAGCCTCTCGACCTATGTCGCCGAGGTGGTGGAGATCACCTTCAACGATGGAAATGATTTCAAAGTCGACCGCGTCGTCTGCGCGGTAGATTGCGGCACCGCGATAAATCCTGACCAGATCCGCGCTCAGATGGAGGGCGGTATCGGCTTCGGCCTAGGCGCGATCCTCCAGGAGGAGCTGACCCTGACGGGCGGTGTCGTAGACCAAGAGAACTACGACACCTATACACCGCTCAGGATCGAGCAGATGCCGCGCGTCGAGGTGCACATTGTGCCGTCCGACGAGCCGCCCACGGGCGTTGGCGAGCCGGGTGTGCCGCCGATCGGCCCGGCCGTCGCCAACGCGCTACGGGCGGCGACGGGCAAGACGATCCGCAAGCTGCCGATCATAAAGAACTTGTCAGCATAGCCGGGAATGACACCATGAAAACGGCCGCGATGAAGATCGCGGTCGTAGGTCGTTTTTGAACGCCTCCTGACAGGCGATCACCTCCATTCGATCAATTTCCGGCGGCTGCCCGGTCCAATATCCGGTTTAGAGACGGTAACCCGTGTTCTGAACGACCGCAGACGGTCGTTGGTGCTGGTACCACTGAAGAACCGCTTTCGAGACGCAAATGCCGCACGCAAATGTCTCGAAAGGGTCACGCTAGAGACTTTGTACCGCCTGGTTGCATGTCTGCTATCGCTTTCTGGGCGCGAGAAGCGGCCGGTCCTCTGACGTCCCCATAACAGGAATGTCTTCGCGCTGAGCGTCAGCAGTTGGCGCTACCGCGACCTTTCTCAGGAAGGCTGCACACCGACGCGATCTTCCTTTCGCCTTGCGCAAACCTCCCTTCCGAGTGAGGCGTTCAGTGCGTCGGTTGAAGTCCCACTGATCTCTCACCAATTGATTTTTATGGCTTTCTGAATACCCTCCGGGCCCACCAAAATCTCAAACCAATGGGTTATGGCCGACTTCGCTCTGAAGTGGGCCAAATCGGCCTCGCTATCCCGCAGCACTCAGTTTGATTGTTTTCGCATGAAAACGACCCAAGGACAGGGGGAGGGCGATCTTGTGCTGGCTTCTATGTCTAATCTTGCTCCTGTTCGTCGTCAGGTTGTGTGCAGTCACACATAGCGCGGCTATCGCGAGGCTGGAAGGCCTCCGATCGATAGGTGCGGCGACCGGCGGCAACGTCCTGCGAATAGGATGGCTGAGCGTATGATCGAGAATACCGCAGCTGCGGTCTAGCGCGAAATGCAGCGTCTCTGACCCATCGGTCATTGCAGCGGCGATAAACCGGAAATCATGACCCGAAGCCGCTCTTCATCAGCCCATTTCGCCGCCGGATAGCCGACGTTCACCGCAACCAGCGTTCCTGACCCACCTAGGCAAACATTCCCAGCCTGATTTTGCTCCCGAATAGCGGACGTTCGCCGGAACCGGTATTCATGACCCGCAGCGGACCTATGTTCCGCGTGTCGCCAATTGTCGCGCTGCACGACGCCGGTCGGCTCGCCTTCTTCGGATCGGCGGCACACCTGGCCGACCGTCGGCCTTCCTGCGTCATCTGAAGCCTGTTCGCAGCAAGCGCTGGGTGGTGTATGCCAAGCCGCCCTTAGCCGGACCCCAAGCGGTGCTCGCCTACCTGTCGCGCTACACGCACCGGGTCGCCATCTCGAACCGCCGCCTGATCGCCTTCGATTAGGCTGGAGTCACCTTCCGCTACAAGGACTATCGCCGCGACGGTGCCGAGCGCCAGCGCGCCATGACGCTTGCCGCCGACGAGTTCATCCGCCGTTTCCTGCTCCATGTCCTGCCGCGTGGGTTCCACCGCATCCGTCACTATGGGCTGCTCGCCGGCTCCGCCCGCAAGGCCAGCCTCGCACTCGCGCGCAAACTGCTGAGCGTTGCTCCGCCGCTCGAAGCCGACATTCCAGAAGAACCGGCTGACGTCCGCCCGCCTTGCCCTTACTGCGGCGGACGCATGGTCGTCATCGAGAGGTTCGAACGGTGGTGCCAGCCTCGTGCACCGCCTGCCTCAAGAGCGCCGAACCGGGAGAACGCCCATGAGCCGGCATGGCCAAGTTGCTCGTACGACCGCGCCACGCCGGCGCCGGTCAACGGGATGTCATGTGCGCGGCGCCGTGGCGCCGGTCGTCACGCACACCAATCCCGTCGGAATCAACGCTACAGCCTCTGCGACCTGGCCCGGAAGCCGCTTCCCGACATGCCCATCCCATCCTATGCGGAAGTTCGCGACAGGCGCTGGCACACCCCGAGGCACAAATCCCCAAGGCAATCGTCTGCGGCCCGCGGGTTCCTGCATGAGAGACTTTCGTACGCCTGACGTCACCCTAAACCCTTCAGCAAGTCGGTCATTGAGGTGATCTTTGCTGTTGCCCGATAGCAGACGTTGCCGGCGACCACGCTGGACATCGTAGTTTCGCCCTCCGCTCGCGCGCGAACACATCCGGTAAAAGTTGATGCAATCACTCAACAAACGTGATAGCCGCCGTCCCCGACTGCACTGATGGCTGCAATAAGCCTCTTCAAATTGACGGAGATCAGGGGAATGGGGTTAACCCGGCGCTTGGAAGAATACGGCGATCGTCCGGCGCTGATCTTTCCCGGCCGCACTCCGATCACCTACCGCGATCTTGCGCTGCGTGTCACAGCGTTGGCAGCCGAGTTCGGACCGGAGAAAAAGCTGGTCGCGGTAGCAGCCGAGCCGAGGGAACACGCGGTCATCTCCTATCTGGCAGCCGTGCACGGCAAGCAGGCCGTCGGATTGATCCCGCCCTGCAACGCATCGGCTCTGGACGACTTCGTCGCCGACTATTCGCCCGAAATCATCTGCAGACGAGTAGACGCCCGCTGGCGCTGCCGCGCGGAAGCCGGGAAGTCCAATGGCGCACTGCATCCCGATCTCGCCTTGCTGCTCGGTACTTCCGGCAGCACCGGCAAGAGCCGGTATGTTCGCCTGTCAGCCGCCGCAATCGAGGCCAATGCGGGAGCCATAGTCAGCTATCTGGAACTCGGCCATCGGGACCGGGCGGCGCTTATCCTGCCATTCCACTATTCTTACGGCCTCTCGGTCCTGAACTCTCATCTAGAGGCAGGTGCCAGCATTTATTTCCCGAAACACGGTGCCTCCCACGCCGCCTTTGCTCAAGAGATGCGCGAAGCGCGCTGCACCAATATCAGTGGCGTTCCCTACTCATTCGAAATGATGGACCACGCCGGCTTCCGGAGGCACAACTTGCCTGAGTTGCGTTTCATGACGGTAGCCGGCGGACGCATGCAACAAGCTCTGGCCGAGACCTTTCGGCGTCATCTCGCGGACAACTCTGGCTGCTTCTTCATGATGTATGGGCAGACCGAGGCAACCGCTCGCATCGCCTATGTTCCCCCCGGCGAGCTCAAGGGCAATCTGGGCAGCATCGGCATTGCCATCCCGGGCGGCAAAATCCGGTTGGCTGATGAAGACGGCCGGCCAATCGAACAAAATGGCGAGCCGGGCGAACTCATCTACAGCGGTCCCAATGTGATGATGGGCTATGCCCATCGACGGGCGGATCTGGCAATGGCGCACGAAGTCGCCGATTTGCGTACAGGCGACATCGCAAAGCGTGATGATCGCGGGTTCTATTCGATAGTCGGTCGCCGCAAACGGATGTCGAAGATCGCGGGCCTACGCCTGAGCCACGACGCGATCGAAACGGCGCTTGAGAAAGCTGGGATCGCCGCAGCAGTCGTCGGAGACGATGAGCGCATTCTGGCGATGGTGACGACACCCAACGTCGACGACAACGAGGTGCTCCAGGTCATGATGGCTGCAAGCGGACTGCCAAGGCCGCACCTTGAAGTCGGCAGGGCGACGTCGTTGCGGAAACTCGCCTCGGGGAAGATCGACTATGCTTCACTCCAGGCTCGCCTGCGAGCCCCGCGTCAGGAGATGGCCATGAATGTCCTGGACGCCTTCAGGAATGCCTTCTATCCGCGTCAAGTTGGTCCCAGCGACACTTTCGAAAAGCTCGGCGGCGACTCGCTGCTCTATGTGCAGCTCTCGCTGACCTTGGAACGTGAACTCGGGAGCCTGCCGGAGGGATGGGAAACCATGCCCCTTGGCGACCTTACCCGAACCGCCGAACCCAGCAACCATAATCGGTCCATCGATAGTCAACTGGTCCTGCGTGCTGCCGCGATCCTGCTGGTTGTTATCCATCACGCAACGCTCTGGCCCATTCCGGGCGGAGCCGCCACACTCGTGATACTGGTCGGGTTCAGCCTGGCTCGCTTTCAGCGCCATCGGCTGTTCGCCGGCGATGGTCTGGCGGTGTTGCGGCCGCTGGCAGCCAACCTCGCGCTCTATGCGCCCATCGTCGCGGGTTTCTCCCTGGCGCGTGGCGAGGTGCTATGGCCATCGGTCTTCCTGAGTGGCAATCTCGGCTTTGCCGCACCGCCGCACATGATGCCGTATCTATACTGGTTCGTTGAGGCGTATGCGCAGACCATTCTTCTATGGGTGATCCTGTTTTCCATTCCGCAGGCGCGGCGCATCGCACATGCAATGCCGCTCGCTTCTGGCATTTTCGTGCTGGCAATTGCTGTAGCAGCCAAGTTCCTCACGCCACTCGTCTGGTACATCGGCGGGCCGCAAATATTCACACTGCCTGACATCCTTTATTTGGCCATCCTAGGCTGGTGCCTGTACTTCCTCGACACGCCGCCGAAACGGAAGGCGTTCTTTGCCGTCGCCACTGTTCTTTGCCTGGTGCTGGCCTGGTGGGGCGGCAATTGGACAGGTTCCTGGGTCAAGTTCATGCTGGTGCTCGGCGCGGTCTTCGTCCTGCTTTTCATTCCGCGCATTACATTGCCCGGTTGGGCGGCGCCCCTCATCCTGCCGGTCTCTGCCGCCAGCTATCACATCTATCTTTTTCACCGCGTAATCCCCGACTGGCTGCTTCCCCAACTCGACCTGGGCACGCAGCAGCCTTCCGGGCCGGCAGCGGCCATTTCGATTGGTCTCGCGTCAGGCTTGGCAGTATTCTGGTTGCAAAAACAATTTATTGGCTGGCTTGCGTATCGGCGAGCCTCCCGCCTCGGTTGGCGGAGCCATGTCGTCGGTGGCCCATTGAAAGCAGCCGAATAAGACAGATTGGCCGGAGAACGGGGACGCCACTTCGACAAAGTCGGCATCTCGACCGGCGCAGCGGCGAGCGGTGCCCTCAGATAGTTGAGCGCATGCGGCAGGTCCTCGTACCGGAAATCGCCGGTCTCGCGCTCACGCAAGAAGCGCTGGCCAATTAGATCGATCACGGCCTGGACGTGCTCGTGCGCAATCACAGCCAGTAGCGCTTCGCCATTGGTGCGCCGAGGCGGGGCATGTCGATTATGAGCGCGAGCAGCGGCTCGACCTGTTCAGCCGACAACCCCTTGAGCAGCCCCAGCTGATCCCAGTTGAACATGCCGCCGACCCAGCCGAACAATCCGCGGGACGACAGCGACTGAACCGCCGGCAGGAAGATCGCGTCGAACAGTCCGTCCGGATGCTTGGTGGACTGCCGCGCAGCGGCCACCGCTACATTTTGGAGGACCTGATCGTCTTTCGCCGCCAGGCCTTTGGCGGTGATGGTCGCGAGCAGGTCGAACCGGAACGCCTCGGCGAACTGAAGATCCAGGTGATCGACGAGAGATGCCTGTCTTCGCCCCCAAGTTTCGATCCGCGGATTGACCGCAGCACCATGACCCGCGTCCGACAGGCCTTGCAGCATGCCGGGCAGCCAGTTGGCGAGTCGGTCGTTCAGTCGCGGCATCCAGTCAAGCAATATGTCCGGCTGAGCTGCGGCGAGCTTTTTGATGAACTCCTGCAACCCGAGGAACGTCGCCATATCCTCGCTACGGTTTCGACGAACCGCTCGAGCCGCGCGAGCCACTCGTCGGCGCTCGCCGCATCGACGCTCGCCACCAAGGTGTCGATCCCGGCGGAGCGCTCCTTCGCCGCACCTCATAATCGAACCCGGGCTTCGCCCACATGAATGGGGTCACGCTGTCGTGCCCGACGAGCAACCGGTAGCGGTCGAAATCGGGATCGCCTTCCAGCGCTGCGCGGCACGCCGTGATCGCGTCAACCAACCGGCCCTGTGCGGCGACCAGTCCGGGCTTGTCCGCCATCCCCGGCGGCAGTGCGTGATACGCGTAGAATTTATGGTGTAGATCGACCTCGAGCTGTCTCTTTGCTTCTAGGCCGAGATCGGGCACCACCGCAGTGAAAAACCGGACGACATGCGCCAGATCCTCCATGATGACCTCGCCAAGCAGGTCGGTATAGCCGGCGTTGTTCGGCGTATTGCCTGCAGCGAGCATGGCGTGGCGGACGTCCTCGCGCGCGGCGTCCTTGCCCAGCAGGCCGTGCAGGCGCTCGAGCTGGTGCAGTGCGTCGCGCCGCATCGCCTTGAGGTCCTCGGTCACCGCGACCGACCTGGTATGCAACGTCACGGATTCAGCCTGCCAGCTAGTGCCGGTCACCGTACTCGACAGCGCCTCGCGCAGCATGATGGCAGCGCTGGGCGCCGCTGCGACGAACGCCGCATCGTCAAAGCATGCGATGCGGTCGACCAGCAGTCGCTGGAGCCCCGGTCCGACCTGCTGCCAAGTCCCCGCCGGTCCGTGCTTCGCGAAATGCCGGGTGAAATCGTCGATCGGCTTGCGCTCGTCCTCGGTGGCCGTCGTCCAGCGCATCGCTATCAGCGCATCGAGCATTCGCTCGGGGCTCGCATAAAGGAGACAGCCAGTCTCGAGAATGCGGCAAATCTTGGTGATCACCGCGCGCTCTTGATCCCGGGATATTCGCCGAAATACCTTTTGTGCGGCACGTCGGGCATCGCCGGTGCGCGGATTACTGCATCCGACAGCGTGTTCGATAATCTCGGGAGCGGCCGCGATATAGTCGTCATAGTTGGGCAGCACATAGTTAGAAAATTTCTCGACGGCATCGTCGAGAGAATTGCGATCAGTGCAGGCGCGGATCACGCCAAGCGCGTCGCTGTCGAACATCGCCTTGCCGTCGCGCAATTGCGCATAATCACTCGCAATCTTATCGAACGCATAACCCGCCGGCAGGAGAAACTCCTGCATCACCTTGCGCAGCCGCTTGCGCATCGCCTCGACCTTGGCGGCGCCGAACCCGACATCGGCCATCGGCTTGTAGATTGTGTCGTGCGCCATCTCCGCCCAGGCCTGGTCCAGGACCGTCTGGACCTGGATCTCGCAGCGCAGCCCGGCGAACCGGCGATATTCGGGAAGCGCACAGCGAGCATCGCTGAGTGTCACCACCCAGTTTTCGGAGATGAAGAACTCGGCGCCGTCTTCCTTGCTGTCGGGGTAGTGGATTTTCGAGCGATCATAATCCACTGTGAAATTCTCCCGCAGGATGCCGCTCTGCCCAAAGCGGTGTACATCGCCATTGGTGTAGAAGATGAGACGGCAGCCCGAGACGTCCTTGGCGATATCACCGATTGCCGCATCCGCTGCCGCGTCGGCCTTGACGAGCTTGGCGCGCAGCTAGTCCACCTCCTTGGTGCGATGCTGGATGTTCTGCAGCCGCAGGTCCTTGTGCTCGGCGGCCGCCGCCTGGAGGATCGCCGCCACCGCCTCCGCGAAGTCGGCGTAGAGCGCGCGGCCGCCATTCTCGTATTCGTCAATATTCATGCGGCGCTCCTTTCTTCTTTGCCTTGGCTGGTGGCGTGCGAGCTTGCTGCGCAAAATACGCACCGGTGCCGGTCCAAGGCTCGCGTCGACCTGAGTAGGTCGTCAGCGGAAGGTCCGCTTGCTGATGACTTCAGCCTCCGCTCGCGCGCCAAAGCTGCCGGACCGCAAAGCGCCGCATTCTGGAGCCAACGCTGATGTCCAATATCACAAAAACAGCCGTTTGTTCATCATTGCCCGAAGCCGGTTTGAACCATTTTTTGTGTCTTACCGGTAGGCATCATCCTTAAGCACTTGACCTTCAGACGGGCTCCCGTCAACTTCGTCTTCAGGGGTGGGATTCTTGGCAAAGTCTGCAGTATCTTCAGTATCGGATGCATCGCGTCCGCAACTCTTCGGCCAACTCGGCCCGGACGTCTTTACGGTGTTCTCTGGCGGGAACCGGCTGCTCTATGAGCGGGCGATCCTTGCCGTCTACGACGGCCTCTACCGGTCGGACCTGCTGTTCCCGACCGAGGCGGAGGTGGTCGGCGTGATCTACGACTGTGTCACGCGGGAGCCCGGCCTTTGGGCTGAGGACGAAGCTGCCGTCGACCTAGACCGTCTCATCACGCGAACCGGCCGACGGGTTAGACGTCGCCGCGTCGCAGGCGTTGATGATGAGGCCACCGGGAGCGCGATTAGCCGCTCCCGGCATATCTATAACCGCATGTTGCAGACGGGCTGGCTGGACGAGGCGAGCTATGGGCTTAAGACGACCGTAGAGATGCCGTCCGGCGCGATGCGTCTCGCCGAATTCCTGTGCTCCCTGAAGGAGGGCGCCGCCGAGCAACTCGGCGGCCTAGTGGTGGAGGTGAGGAACGCGATCCGCGCGGTACGCGAGAAGCCAGCCGAGAACGCTCTGGGCCTCAACAAGGCCGCCCAAGACTCGGCACGTTTCGGACGGTACCTAAGAAGCGTGCTCGCGGCCCTGCGGGAAGTTGACCGGCGGGTGCTCTCCTCGGACACGCTTGCCGAGCGGCTGCGGCACTACTTCGAGGACTTCGTCGAGCGGGTGCTACTGCGCGACTACACGTCCATCTCGACCACGGCTCATCCCTACCGGCATCGGCGGACCATTATCGCCTCCCTCGACGAGTTGGAGGATTCCGAGATTGATCTGGCAGCAATCGCAGACGCGTACCTTGAGGCCAGGCTGGTTCCTGATGGGCAAGCGGCGCGCGACCTCGTGCAGGAGGACGTGTTCCAGATCCGCCGCGTGTTCGAGCGCATCGAGGAATCCTTCGAGGCGATCCAGCAACACCGGTCCAGGCTCGAGACGCGGCTGCGCAACGTGGTCAGATATGCCGGGCGCCGAACCAACTTCGTTCAGCGCAGCGAGCATGTGATCCAGGGCCTCGATGACGCTCTTTCGCGGGGCGTTGACGATCTTACGGTCCGAGGATTGATTGAGCCTCGGTTGACTGTGGTCGCTCCCGAGCTCCTCGCGAAGCCGCGCGGGGCGCGGCCAGAGATCGCCGACGCAGACCTAGCTCTTCCGGCGCCCGATCCGATACGCGAATTCAGACGTCAACTCGAGCGGGCATACTTGGATCGCCTGACCATCACGCCGGCAAAGGTTAGCCGTTTCCTCGAAAGGCGGGTCCCGCCCTTTGGCGAAACTACGGCCGCCGCCATGTGGATCGAGACCGTAGACGACTTCCTCGCCTTCGAAGCCATCCGAATGATGGTTGCAGGTGGCCTCGGTGCCGACGCCGACTCGCGACTCGCGAAAGTGCTCGAGGGCAGGTTCGAGCTCGCGGCGTTCGACGAGGGGGTGTCAAACGAGTGGCTAGACTGCGGCGGCTTTCATGTGAAGCGCCTCGATGACAGCATCACTTTCGAGGTCGGGTATGCTGCTTGAGTTCAACGCCCTCGAAAATTCGAACCCCCGTGCCTTCCTAAGGGTCACGCAGTTCATTGCTCATCTAATGCGGAACCAGTTCGTCCACGTGGAGGACCGTGGGGCCGCAACGTTGCTCGAAACGCTTTACCGTCCAGAGCTCGCGAAGCTCGTCGAGGCTTATTTTGACGTCGCCGGCTATCGTCTCGTCCACCGGGAGACTGAAGGCTGGGCGGGGATCCTACCCGATCCGGAGCGCACGTCGCTGCCGAGGATGCGCATTGATGAGACGATTGCCCTACTCCTCATGCGACGGCTCTGGGAAGAGGCGCTCCAACTCGGCGAAATCTACACCAACGGCACCGTCCGCACGACGCTTAACGAGGCGTATGTGGCCTATCAGGGCATAGTCGCCGGAAGTCGGCGCGCGGCCCTTGCGCCAAACGAGTTCCGGGATGTGCTTCGGATGCTCGAACGGAAGGCGATTGTTTGCCTCGGTGAGTTCGACCCAGACGCGCAGGATATGAATCTCGACATTCGCGCGCTCGTTACGAGCATCGCCGGCGACGACTTCGTCGCGTCGCTCGAGCAGATCCTGTCGCGCCCGACTGCCCCGAACCCCGACGCGGACGATCAGGCCACGGTGAGGGGCGAGGCATGATAGAACTGCGGCGCATCGTCCTCGTTAACTGGCACATGATGGTAAGGGCCGACCTCGATCTGGCCGGCGATGCGGCCATCCTCGGCCAGAACCGATCCGGCAAGTCTACGATCATCGATCTGATACAGGCGATCATGGCGGGCGGTTCGTCTCGTCTGTACCGGTTCAACCGATCGGCGGGCGAGAGCAGTGGCCGTTCAGACCGCACCCTCGGGGGCTACTGCCTCGGCCAACTCAACGAGGACACGTTCCTCAGGAATCAGGCAAGGAGCTACATCGCGCTTGTCTTCGAGGATTCGGAAAGGCGGCGGATGCCTGTGAGCCTCGGGCTGTCTGTTGAGGCCGCACGCGGACAACAGACAGAGGTAGTGGGACGGTTTGTAGCCGAGGGGATCAGCGTCGACACCTCAATGCTGCTGGATATCGGCCAAGACGGATCCCGGCCAACCGTCTGGCCCGTAGTGCGCCGTCGACTCGATCAGGCCTGCGACGAAGCGGGCGGTCAGTTGCTCACGCCGGACGACGCCAAGACATTCATCCGTGAGTACATGCGCGCATTGTTCACGGGGCGCCGGGCGTCAGATCCCGAGCGGTTCGTTCGCACTTTCGTGGCCGCGCTCTCCTTCACAGACATCTCGTCTGTCGAACAGTTCGTGCACCGCTACCTGCTCGAGCCCAAGCCGATCGACATCGCCGAGCTACGCGATTCTATCCGCCGCTACCGTGAGATCCAAAAAACCATTGCCGACCTCAACCGAAGACTAGAAGCACTTCGCGCAATCCGCGCCCAAATAGTGGAGTTCGACAGACTTCTCGCCGAGGAGCTCACCTGCCGCGCGATCGAGAAGACCGCCATGCTGATTGAAGGATTCGCCAGGCTGTTGACGAACATTCGTGAACAAAGGTCGAAGTCGCACGAGTTGCATGTAGTCATGGAGGAGTTCGCGCGGGTGGAGGAGGAGATTGAGCGCGAGACCGAGGCGCTCGCGTCCGTTCAGCGACAGCTTGCCGCGACCGGCGCGCAGGGACAGCGCGCCATCGTCGAGCAGGAGATTAGGGGGCTGGAGCGAGACCGTGCTGACGTCATGGAGCGTCTGTCAGCTCGACACCTCCGCGCTGCGCGCGCGATCCAGCTCCTGGGGCTGCGCGACAAGCTGAGCATCATAAACCCGGGCGAACTGCTCCGCGCGCTCGAACGCGTCGAGGAGGACAGCCGCGGGCTCGCACCGCCCGATTGGCCACGCGATCCGGCGAAGATGGATGAGCTGCTGGACGCGGTTTCTGAAGCGGCGATCGCCCGGACAGAAAAGGCGACCGACCAACGAGACGACGCCATCGTATGGGTCAAGCAGCTTGAGGCCGAGACAGCCGAGGACAACAAACAGCTCGCCAACGCCAAACGGGGACAGATTACCCTTAGTACCGCAACCTCGAAACTTATGGAGGCTCTGCGCCGCGAAGGCATGACGCCGCGCACACTCTGCGAGGTCGCCGACGTAATCGACGAACGTTGGCGCAATGCACTTGAGGCGCTACTCACCCGCGACCGCGAGGCCATTATTGTCGATCCGGAGCACGCCTACCGTGCAACCGAAATCCTGCGGCATGGACGGGACACCTATCCGGGATGCCGCGTAGCAAATACCCGCAAGCTCCAGTCGAGGCCGACCGTGGCCGAGGGCGGCACGCTAGCTTCGATGATCGGCAGTGACGACAAGCTGGCCATGGCGTTCGTAGTCTTCAGAATAGGCAATGTACGGCTTGCGGAGAACCAAGATGAGCTTCTATCCAGCGGCCGCGCCGTTATGGCTGACGGTGCATATTACGACGGCCTGATTACTGAGATACGCCGGCCGGATGGCCTCAAGATTGGGCGGGCTGCGGCACCACTAATGGAGGCCACACTACGGGAGCGGATAGAACAGCGGGCGCAGCTTTTGAGGATTCATCTTGAGAAGAAGCGCTTCTTTGAGGACGCGATCCGACGCCTCGAAGATTGCAGTAGACCGGTGGGCGAAAAGGAAAAGTTGGAAGCGCTCGCATTCGCGCAGGGGGATTTGGCCGACAGGCTGGCCGATGCGCGGCGACGACTTGATCGGATATCGGCCCAGGTCGACCCTGAACTACTCGACGCAGAGAAGCGGTCGCAGACCTTATTGAGCAGTCTCAGGGCAGATCGCGATGAACTAATCGACAATCGCGCGTCGCTCAGATCGAAGATTGAGGAGGTCAAGACAAGACTAGGCGCGGGCGAGCAGAGTGTCGGCTCTTATCTGTGCCTCGGCCATCGCCGTCGACAATTCCGTAGTGTCGTGACCTCCGCAGCACAAATTCGATCGCTCCGCGAGCGATATAAAGGCCATCCCGCTAGAATCCCGGCTCGGATTGCTTCCGATATGGAGAAGGCAGCGGACGACGCGAAGGAGGGATATCGGGAGCTCGGTCACGAGATCAGGGCGGCTCTAGGAAGGTATGCGATCGACTTCCCCGACGCACTCGAGGGCTACGCGGACGTGCCGATCATCGGCACGGTGAAGCCATGGGTGTCGACTGGCATTGCGATGCTCGAAGAAAACGAGCTCATTCGGTACCGCGAGCACGCGGACGAGGCGGCAGATCGGATTTCGCGTCTCTTCAAGACGACCTTCATTCATGAGCTGAACAGCCGTTTCGGGCAGCTTCGTTCAGAGATGGAGAAGCTATCCGCGGCGCTCCGTACACGTCCCCTTCACGGCG
This sequence comes from Mesorhizobium sp. M1027, assembly GCF_040318745.1. NCBI lineage: Bacteria > Pseudomonadati > Pseudomonadota > Alphaproteobacteria > Hyphomicrobiales > Phyllobacteriaceae > Mesorhizobium > Mesorhizobium sp. M1027. Next base: position 151,030 of record NZ_JAMYMW010000015.1, read on the forward strand.
AGATCTATCGTCTGGCGGAGCTCGTCAAACCGGAGTTCGACGACCTCTATCATCTCGCCAAGGACAGCGAGACCGACGAGCGCGTGCTGGATGCCCTGTTCGGCCGGGCCGCGCCTCGCGACGAGCGGCACGCGCGAGCGCTGAGACAGATAGAGCAGCTCCTCGCCGACGAATCCTTCGACTTTACAGTCTTTCAAGATTACCGCAGCTATTTCACCTATGATCTCAGGATGCGCGACGTCGCGACCGGACGGACGACCAGCTTCGACCGCCGACGCGGCGTGGCCAGCGGTGCTGAACGCCAGGTGCCATTCTACGTCGTCATAGGAGCGGCCCTCGCCAGCTCCTATCATGGCGTCCGCCAGGCGACTTCTCCAAGTGATCTCGGAATGGGCCTCGCCGTATTCGACGAGGCCTTCAGCAAGATGGATGGCCCCAACCAGCGGACACTGCTCGACTTCTACCGCGCGATCGGCCTCCAGGTAGTCATCGCCGCGCCGACCGAGAAACGTGCGGTCGTCTACGAGAATCTAGACTATATCATCGACGTATTCCGCAGCGGGGACATTTCCCTGGCCGAATCCATCCAAATCAAGGATCGTGTCCGCGAGGAGATGCGCGCTGCCAATCCGCAGCACGCGACGGATGAAGAACTCGCGGAACGCCTCGGCCTCAAGGCGAGCGCCGCCGAATGAGCCGGCACGGGTATTCCACCATCAGTTCACTCGTCGACGATCTGCTGACGCGGCACGAACGCAGTCCGGCCGCGCGAAACCTGATTGCCTCGATCGATAATGACGGGTTCGCCAACATGGACCGGCGGGACACCTTCGACGAGGAACTCGCAGCGCTGGAGCGAGCAGGCGGGATCGAGCTGGTCCAAACCGGTCCAAAGACGGAACGTCGGGTAACAGGTGCAAGGCTGAAGGATGCCGGGGTACTCTACCGGAAGCTCCAACGGCGGCCGGCTGGCGAGCTAGCATACCAAGCCGCTGCAGAACTCCGGTCGCAACCGGGGCTACCGGTCGGCGCCGCCAGCTTGATCGACGACGCCGTCGCGGCCTGGACGCGGGGCGTGTCCCACATCGGAGTCCGGAATGGGGACGGGCGAACGCTTGCAAACGTGATCGGCCTCGCCATCGCAGTACGCAGTCGCATGTTGGGCGATCCGCAGGAGGAGCAGGACTTCCGGACGTTCTCGCGGCTGACGGTCGGCGACAGTAAGGCGCTGGAGAAGAATGTCCGGCAAGTCGCCGCAGCAATGGCGAAGATCTTCGCGAGCATGGACGAGCAGACTCGCCTCGATCCGGAGGAACTGCTTGCCAGCGCCGGTATCAGGCGCCTGCCGCAACCAATCCTCATGCACGGTGACGTATCGCTGGACGGGCGGTCGTTTCCGGCGATTCCCTATGTCGGAATACCGACCGACTGCGTTGGCGGGATCAGTCTCCTGACGAAGCCCGACTACGTCCTGACGATCGAGAACTTCACGTCATTCGTCCGGCACATCCGGGAGGTCGCACGGTCCGAACGGGCCCTCGTCATCTATTCCGGTGGCTTCCCCTCGCGGCCGACGCTCGCTACAATCACAAGGCTGGCGGCCCAGGCGCAAGCGCCGACGTTTCACTGGGGAGATATGGACGCCGGAGGCGTCCGCATATTCCGGCACCTCGAAAGACATCTTGCCGACGTCAACATTCCGTTGCGCCCTCATATGATGGACGCCGATCTGCTCCGCCGCTTCGGGAGACCCACGCGGGGCGTGGCCGGTCCTATCGGCGACATGCACGCGAGCGTGATCGCTGGCTTGGCGGATCTCCTCGCCGCTAGTGGTCTCGTGCACGAGCAAGAGGAACTCGATCCGAGAAGTCCGCTTACGCTCACAACTGCTACTCCGGAGCTCGGAAAAACTTCTGACGCTTTGGGTGGAGGAGGAACTCCGCGATAGGCTGGAACTACCGAACGGCGGTTCTTCGGCAAAAGTGCCGACAAACCTCAGGTGGCGGAATGGACGATCTCCCATGACAACGCCCTCGGCATTCCGCAATCGGGATAGGCTTGATCATAATGTTCTTGATTTGTTCCTACCAGCAGATTAGTAATTAGAACTATTGGCATTTCGTCCTGAGGTAGTGCACAACGCCTCCACGTCGAATGTAGGGGATGACTGTGGGAATACTAGGCGATGACGAGCTGACAACGCGATGGATAAGTAGGATGATTCTGCACGTCGTCGGCGATCCGGATGCCGAATTCAAAGAGCAGCCCGAGTTCGAAGTGGTGGAGCACTCCGAGTTCTTTTTGGCGCGGCTTCAGGATGTTGATGTCGCACCGGTCCATGAGTTCGCCGAGGCTTCCGAAACCAAACAGCTCATTGAGAGCATCGCGAAGGGCGACATCGCCTTTGAGAAGGGCGCGCAGCGCCTTTCTCGCCTCTTTGCCAAACAGCACCGAGGCAACAGCAGCGACGGCGCCTTCTTCGTATTCGAGCTGGTGGGCGGGGTCGAGGACGACCGAGTCTATGCCTTGGCCAAATACGACTACAGCCAGGCCATCGAGAGATTTGACAATCATGGCAAGAGCGGGCTGCGCCAGATCGTTCAAGCTTTCATCGCCGATCGGAAGGCGATCCAGAAGTCCTGCTTCATTCGAGTTGTCGACGGTGTCGCGAGGCTTGGGGTATCCGCCCGCGACAGAACCAAGCAGGCGCCGGACTTGACCGAGTACTTCGCCGGATTCCTTGACGTCTCGCGCTCACGTTCCGACAACGAGTTGACCAAGGCGCTAGACGCAGCCGTGCTCAAAGTCTTGAAGGATTGCAAGGACGTACTACCGAATAAAAACGTCACAGCCGCGTACAGGATCGCTCGAGAAGCCCTCAGGCAGCGCGACAACCTTGACAATGAGGCCGTCGTCGAGGCGGTCCTCGTCGCGGCCGGCAGCCCGGAGGACGAGCATATTAGGACCCGACTCGACAAGACCGTCAGGCGCGTGCTGAAGACGAACAAACTGGACGGAGTGAATTTCAAGCCGGATCGAACGGTCTTCGCCGTCTCTAAGCGACAGAAAGTGCAGACTGCCGAGGGCGTCAATCTCGACTATCCTGGCTCGCTCGAGAACAACGGCGTCACCCGGCAGGCTATTGCTGGTGGCGGCACGCGCTTCATCATCGAAACTGCCAAGGATCTGGTCCTCGATGTCCCTATCGCTGAAAAAGTTCGGGCGTAGGCTGGATGCACTGAGCACGGAGAATCGGGTTCTCGTTAATGAGGGCGCCGACTCTGCCGTGCTGTCCGGGCTGTCAGCCGCGGACGCGACCGAGGTGGCGGCTCTTGTCGGTGATGCTGGCTTGGTCTGGAGCGCCGAGCATGCAGCCGATGGGGCCCTTGATTCCAGCGCGGACTTCGACCCAGCGCTTGAACCGTTCAGGTTGACGGTGGAGAAGCCAGCGATGGAGCCGGCGGTAGTTCTGTTCACGCTGGCCGGACTTCGGCAATGGCTGGAGAGAGATGCCTCATCACCGGCTTGGAAGCACGCTCAAACGGACAAGCCGTTCACTACACTGGCCAGACGCTTCCTCGCATGGGACGAACGATTGCAGCCGGACGCGCAGAGTGTTCGACGGCCTGCGCCGCGCGATCTAGTCCGCGAATCTGGTGATCCGAGCGTGCCTGCCAGAGTAGAGCCGTGGCTGCTGGACATGCCGTTGCCGCTCATGCCGTTTGGCGATCCGGTGTTCGACGAGTGGGCGCATTACAGCATTCGAATGGCGCGACGCTGCCTGGCTAACGAGATTTTGGCGGACGGTATGATCGTCTATTCCGGCCCGCCAAAACTGAAGGTCAACGGCAAGGTCGACATGCAGGTGTCTAAGGAACTGCTGTTTCAGTTTCAACGTGCGTTACGGTGGGTTTACGAGACCGATCATCAGTCCGAGATCCGCCACGGGCTTATGGGAGCGGAGCTGTCGCGACACTCTATCGACGGCGACATCACACCTGCGACGCTGGAGGCGGCCATCGAGGGCGCCAAAATCGCCTACCAATTGTCGCTCTCTGACATCAGCAAGGACTCTCTTAAGGCGATCGCCGATGTGCGTAAGGCGGTGACCGAGGAAATCAACAAGACTGCCGACATCGCCAGACAGCTTGCCACTGCCGTGGCCGGCGCGGTTTTCCTCGGACTTGGCGTAGTGGCAGCAAGGGTTACATCGAGCGCGCCACCAACGATATTGATAGCTCTTTCGGTCGTCCTCGGAGCCTATGTTGGAGCCATCATCTTCACCAGCGCCCACTACATGGGCCTGCAGGAAGACCTGAGGTCCGACTGGAAGCAGCGGTTTTTCAGCTTCCTTGGAACCGAAGACTACAGGAAGCTGGTAACCGATCCCCTGACCGCCGCCAAGAAAGGATTCGTGATCGTTTCATGGATTGCCGGCGGAATCTCCGTGGCGATGGTCATTGGTGTGATCATACTGATGATGATCGACTTCGGCCCGCCAACGCAGAAGAACACGCCGGGAGCCACGCTTACCGCCCCGACATCCGCGACGCCTGCACCCAACGCAGGAGCGCCTGCGCCGTAAGCGCATCGCGTAGGTAAGGCAATGAACCACTTTGGTGAGCCGTTAGTTCGAAGAGGCGGCTCGCGCATGTCTCCACTCTCTTGCTAGTCGCTCGAGACTCCCAGTAATCTCGAGAATTCCGTTGGGACTTTCAACGCCATAGCCCTACCAGTTTTCTACGTCCGCTAATCGCGAGTTGGATGCCCGGAACCGCCAGTCTGCTTCTGATGCGGTGGACGGCTCTCCTCCCTTCCTGCGGTATGATCGCGGGATTAGAGCTGGAGGAGCGCTATGATAAGCAACGTTACGACAATCGGTCTGGATATTGCGAAGTCCGTGTTTCAAGTCCACGGCGTGGATGCGGCTGGTGAGGTTGCAAGTTCGCAGGAAGTTGACGCGTGGGCGTGTGCTGCCGTTCTTTGAGAGTTTGCAGCGATGCCTTGTCGGGATCGAGGCGTGCAGTTCGTCGCATTATTGGGCTCGCGAGCTAATCGCGCGTGGCCACGATGTGCGGCTGCTGCCGGCACAGTATGTGAAGCCGTATCTGAAGCGGCAGAAGAATGATGCTGCAGATGCAGAGGCGATCTGCGAGGCCGTGACACGACCGACGATGCGCTTCGTGCCGGTGAAGTCGCCTGAGCAACAGAGTGTGATGATGCTGCACCGGGTTCGATTGATGCTCAACCGCCAGCGCACACAGATATCGAACGCGTTGCGGGCGCACCTATCCGAGTTCGGGGTCGTGGCGCCGATCGGGCGTAATGGAATTGAGCAACTTCTCGTGGTCATCAACGACGAGAACGATGCCAGGATACCGGCCGACGCACGGCTTTGCCTGAGGATGCTTGAAGCACAGCTTCGTGTCGTGAAGGAACAGATCCTCGAAAACGATCGCCGGGTCCGTGCGAGTGCGCGAGAGACCGAACTGGGTCGCAGGTTGATGGGAGATTCCGGGCGTTGGCCCGCTGCTGGCGAGTGCGTTCGTTGCGACCGTCGCCGATCCGCACGCATTCAAGTCGGGGCGATGCCTCTCGGCTTGGATCGGGCTCGTGCCGAAGCAAAACTCGAGCGAGGGTAAGGAGAAGCTCGGCAGCATCTCCAAGGCAGGTAATCGCTACCTGCGCCAGCTGCTCGTCGTCGGGGCGATGGCAGTCATCCGCTATGCCGAGCGGAACGGGACCAGGCGCCCATGGCTCGTGCAGTTGATGGCACGACGAACGACCAAGGTCGCGGCGGTTGCGCTGGCTAACAAGACAGCCCGCATGGTCTGGGCATTGATGACCGGCGGCGAGCGCTACAGGGAACCGGTAATCGCATAACTCAGACAAGGCGAGCGGTCGCCGACGAGGTTGGAAAGGGCGGACAGGAGCTAATGCACAAAGCCGGTTGAAACCGCCGGATCGGAAAAACCCACTGGGGCCGTGCACTATAAGTGCGAGCTTTCGATCGGGACCTGAGACGCGCGAATGGCATTATGGCCAGCGGCACATGAAAGGCCGCACCTACAGGTCGGATACATGGCCGCACCAACCAGCAACTGCAAAAGCTCACAAATCCCTTGCCAACGGAGAGCCGTCCATACACGGCCCCAACACACGCCATTCGATGGTTGCCTCAGCGATGACCGCTCCTGGCGCAACCGCGACCTTTATCAGGAAGGCTGCACACCGACGCGATCCTCCTTTCGCCTTGCGCAAACCTTTCCGAGTGAGGCGTTCAGTGCGTCGGCTTGGTGGACTGAGGCACTTCTGAGTGGGACAACAACATCGAAAAACATTGGAAAAGATTTGAATACTCTGAAGTCCCACTGATCTCTAAGAAATTGATTTTTATCGCTTTCTGAACACCCTCCGGGCCCACCATTGGCTCACCTGCTGCCATTGCCCGCCAGTGCGCACGAAAGCTCGGCCGCGAGCTCCGGCAGCAACGGCAATTCGACGACCACCGGCTGGCTGCGCACCTTGCTTTTGTCTGTCTTGCACGGCTTGATCCGGATCCACTTCTCCACGGGTCGGACTGCCCAGTGCGGCAAAAGGGCGGCTGCGGCGTGAAAATAGGACAGGAGAAGAGGCCGATCTCGTCCGCGTTCTGCGCAGAGGGTGAGCGTGTGCCATAGACCAAGCGAGTGACGTTCGTTCAACCCACCGGCTGGACCGAGCGGGCCGTCGCCTGAGTAGCACTCACCGTGTCCGTCGTAACCGAGGACTTTTGTCGGATAGCGCACTGGCTTCATGCGGTCTTGACGTCGAAAATCGGCCTTCACATATTTCCCGCAGGTCGCTGCCGATTGCTGGGGCGACCATCCTCAACCACCTGAAATCGTTCAAAGATTGGAGGTTTCGATGAGCGAGAGAGCATTTGAGAGTCCCGTGTTCGTGAGAGCCGCGGAAGGTCTCATTCAAGAGATCGCCTGTCTTGAGGATGCTTTCGATTTTCTCGACGAATGGCCGAAGCATCGGCGAGGCGTGATCTACGAAACGGCAAAGCGTGCGTGTCACCGCGCCTTCGATGGCTTCGCTGACTAGATGGGGTAACGGACCGCCAAGCAGGCCGCGAGCGGAGCGCGCCACTCAAGCGCCGTAGCAAAGTGAGCCGCCCGCTTAGCCGCCCATTACCCCGCCTAGGTAAGACGTGGCGCCGCGAGCGCCGATGGAGTAATCTTGCCCCATCAGTTCTCGGGAGTAAGAGCCATGAACGCAGTTCCTCGATGGCGGCTCGCAGGCGACTGGTTCGACATCTGCAGCTGCGACATCCCTTGTCCTTGCGAATTTGCACAGCGGCCGACCGGCAATCACTGCCAGGGCGTGCTCGCCTGGCACGTGCGTGAGGGCCAATACGGCGACGTGAAGCTCGACGGCCTGACGCTGGTGGCGCTTGGAGAGTTCGAAGGCAATCTCTGGGCCGGCGAGGCAAAGGCCGTCATGGGCATGTACCTTGATGAGAAGGCCAACGAGAAGCAGCGCGAGGCGCTGCAGACCATCTTCGGCGGGCAGGCCGGCGGCTGGCCGGCGGGCTTTGCCGCCAACATTGGCGAAATGCGCGGCATGGAGTTTGTGCCGATCGCCTTCGAGGTGGCGGGCGACCTCGCCACCTGGCGGGTCGAGATCCCTGGCCGCGTCGTCGGGCGTGCGGAAGCGCTTTCGGGGCCGACTACCCCACCCGGCAAACGCGTGCAGACGATCAACCCACCGGGCTCCGAGGTCGGTCCCGGCCAGGTTGCCGCCTGGGGCCGTTCCGTCGAGGTCAGCACCAAGGGCTTCGGCCTGGACTGGACGGGCACTGCCCGCTCGAGCAAGCACATACCGTTCGAGTGGACCGGCCCGAGCTAAGGCGGTGGCAGACCCACGCGCCATCGGCCGGTTCTCCTTGCCGCCGCTTGTCAGAAGGCTGGGCGGCGTGCCACTCGGCCTGCTTGCTTCCCTCGCGCTGCTGACGGCGGCAGCCTGGGCGGTGACGCTCTACCAAACCCTCAGCATGAACATGCCGATGGGCATTGCCGTGCGCGGCCGGATGGGAGGCGTGGAGGGTATGGCCGGCATGGCGATGGGCGGCATCGCCGCCGAGCCTTGGTCGATCGGCAACGCCGCCGTGTTTCTCGCGGTATGGACCGTGATGATGGCGGCGATGATGCTGCCTGCTGCTGCGCCGATGATCTTCATGTTCGCGTCGGCACAGTCAAGGCGCGAACGCCGCGTTGCAGTTCCGACCTGGATCTTCGTCGCCGGCTATATCCTCGTCTGGGCTGGAGCCGGCTTTCTAGTGTATGCGCTGGTCCAGCTCGGCAGCGATATCGCGATGAGCTTCGATCCGCCTCAGCGTTCGCGTTGGGCGCAGCTCGCGCTCGGCGCCACGCTCGCAGCGGCTGGGCTCTACCAGTTCACGGCGGCCAAGCACATCTGCCTCGGGCACTGCCGCTCGCCACTGGCCTTCATTGCCGAGCACTGGCGCGACGGGCGGATCGGCGCCCTTCGCATGGGGCTGCGGCACGGCCTGTACTGCCTCGGCTGCTGCTGGGCGTTGTTTGCCGTTCTGGTCGCGGCCGGTGTCATGAGCCTCGCCTGGATGCTGCTTTTGACGCTGGTCGTCTTCGTCGAGAAGCTGTTGCCGCGCGGCCGCCGCTTCGAGGCGACGGTGGGGATCGCGTTGCTCGCACTCGGCATCGCGGTGGCGAGCGGCGCGGTGGCGATGCCATGGATGGCAGGGTAGCGCCGACGACGGCTCGACCCGACATTAACGGTGTCGGCAAGGAAGCGGGCCGAAGGGAAAATCGTCTCTCCGTCGCGGGTGACCACCTCGAAGAGCCCGCCATGGATGTGCATGGCGTGGGATGAAGCCGTTGTTGGTGCCGATGAAACGCACTTTCAGGGTCTCGCCGACCTTCACGCGGATCGTCTCTGGCGCGAGCCGCTGGAGTGGAGCTTTCTCGCCATCGGCACTTCGGCAAGTCCAGCCCGATAAGTCCTCCTGGCGACCGCTATCAGGCGCCACGTCTGCCGCCGCCAAGGCCAATCCCGTTTTACGAATCGGAGCCTGATATATCCCAGGCGCCGACACCGTTTCCCGCCATTCCCTGGAACAGATCATCCGCTTGCGCCGGTGAAAGGTTCGTGTCGGTGGCGACCCACCAGGTGAGGACCGCAAGAAATGCGCCGGCGATGAACTGGACGGCGAATTCGACGGGCACTCCACCTCCACCGACCCGCTTTCCGACAAGTTCTGCTCGGACGGCGCGCCGGATACGCTCGCGCAATTCGTCATGGATCGTGTCGCCGCTGCTCGCAAGCAGCGCGTGGTGAAGCGACCGGAACGCAAGTGCGTGTTCGAACATGGGAAGGCTAAACGCAAACAGGCGAGCACCAATCTCCTGACTTGCCGACATGCGCCCACGGCTTAGCGACCCCAGATGCGCCTCGATGGTCGCGCTGCGTAGAGCATCCTTGTCTGCGTAGTGGGTATAGAAGGTCGACCTGCCGACATTTGCTCTCTGACAAATGTCGTCGACCGTGATGGCCGCATATGCGTGCTCCGGGATCAGGGCAATAAGCGCATCCTGCAGCAGCGCGCGCGTCCGCGCGACGCGGCGATCGATGGTGTTTGAGTCGCTCGTTCGGTCGATTTTTTATGGTCATCGCCACGTTCGGCGCCTGCTTCTGGACATTCAAAGGTCTGGTGTCCGGAATCTCATGCTGGACATTGTGTCCAGTATGATACGCCAAGTCCAGAAGCTCAAATCGTATATTGGACAGGCCGCAACGGAAGGTCGCCGACATGCACTTATCTGGTCACCGCGCCGGCAACGGACGGCATTCGCGCAAGGGCGTGATCGCGATGGCCCTGCTTGCCAAACTGTCGCTCGTCGCCGGCTTCCTCTTTCTGGGCAATTTTGGCATGGGCTACATCGGCGCCGGCGCCTGGGTGGCGGCGTTCCACGGCCTTATCCTAGCGGCAATCGCGATCGTATTGCTCTGGGGCTTCCTTTCTCGCATAGGCCTCGGCGGAAAAGGCACGCACGGCGCGAGCGACAGGGGGATCGGCATCGTCCTGCACCGGGCGGCGGGCTATGACTGGCTTGCGCGCGTTCTGACCCTCGGCCGCGAGGGGCGGTTTCGCGAGCACATGCTTCGCTTGGCGAAGCTCCGGCCCGGCGAAGCGGTGCTTGATGTCGCCTGCGGGACGGGAACCCTTGCGATTGCCGCGAAGCGGCTAGTGGGTTCTGATGGAGGCGTCACGGGCGTCGATGCTTCGGCTGAAATGATCGAGAGGGCGCGCGCCAAGGCCAAAAGGTCTGGCCTCGATCTGACTTTCGTCAACGGGACGGCGCAGAAGCTTCCCTTCAAGGACGCGCAGTTCGACATTGTGATCGGCACGCTGATGCTGCATCATCTGTCGAAGCCCGTTCGATCGGCCTTCGTCCGCGAGGCAGCATGCGTCTTGAAGCCCACTGGCCGGCTGTTGCTTATCGATTTCGGCAGGCCGGTACGCAAGTCCAGATTGCCGAGACTTCATCGACATGGTCACGTGGACATGAATGGGATCGCCTCGTTGTTGACCGAGAGCGGATTCAAGGTCGGCGCCGTCGGAACCAAGAACCTGAACTATGTTCGCGCGACGACGGACAAGGTCCGATCAGCGTGACCGAGGCATGCGATAGCCGCCAGAACTAAGCGTCGCCCCGAAAAGTCACGCGACATGGAGCCCGGGACTCGAAGGCATTGCAGTCTGGCGGGTCGTGCGAACTGAGCGCCGGCCTTGCCGACTCGCGGCAGGGTCGTCGACGTGGGTCGTGACGGCAAGCCCCTGATCCGCATGTCGTTGCTGATCTCGGCCGAAGCCCGCCGCGGCGGCCAACGTCTCGGCGCTTCAATCGGTCAGCGTTGTAGATATTTGACGAGCGCTGCGATCGCGAGCACGAGGGCGACCAACACCAGGATCCAGATGAGGCCCATCCCACTCATCAACCACATGCCCCCTGACCCATCCATCATGGAAATGATCCTCTAGAGTCTTTCACGTTTTGACGGAAGCGTAGCCGGCGTTTGCGAAGTAGTTGTTGCATTCGGTTGCCTCGATCGTTTCAACAA